>DATKMK010000001.1:0-112898 GCA_035541895.1 Binatia bacterium
CGTCGTCGCGTCCCCCTGCGCGAGTTGGTCACTGCGGCGCCGCGCGAGGTGCACAGGTCGCGATCGATGCCGGGGTGAGCCGCGGGCCAGTGCGAGGGGCGTGGGGGGCAACTCTGGGGGCAACATACTTGACGGGGCGACTGTGGCTGCCGAAGAATCAATAGGTTACCCCAAAAGTTCGATTCCCCCCGCCTTCAACTCTTCCGACAATGACCGAAGAAGTCCGAAAACCCCGCCCCATCCAAGCCGCCCGGCCAAGCCGGGCGGTGTCCGAAGGCGCGCAGCGCCGAAGGAACGAGTGCCGTCGGCTACGCCACCTGCGGCGAGATCGGCTTCGAGGGCCGCACCGAGTACACCGCGATCGGCACCGTCGTGAACCTCGCCGCGCGCGTGTGCGCGATGGCACCCGGCGGAGCGATCCTCGTCACCAACCGCGTGCACGCAGCGGTCGACGACCGCGTCGCGGCGTCGAGCCTGGGCGACCACGAGTTCAAGGGCTTCAGCCGGCCCGTGCCGCTCTACCAAATCGACGGCGCGCGGTGATTCGAGCCGTGGCGTGAGCACCGGGTGCCCAAATCAAAGGAGATGACGTGAATTAGCCGAAAACGGGCGAACGCTAAATTGTTGGTTCTTCATCGTCTGGTTTACCGTCGTCTCCCTCTTCCCTCGTCTTCGATTCTCCCCCCGCCCTCTAAGCCGCCCGGCAACGCCGGCGCGGAAGGAACAAAATCTTCTTCCGAATCCGAGACGACTCAAAGCTTACACCGTGCCCGCTCGCGGCCCATCTTGATCTGCCACGGTGCGTGTCCTTGACGGCGTGCGCTGGTTGGAAGAAGCTGGCGCGTAGATCGACATTCCGACACCAGAAGGGAGACGGCGATGAGACAAAGACGGATCGTTCGGGTAATGCGGCTGGGCGCCTTTGCTGCGACATTTGCGGCGGGCTTTCTCGCGGGATCGGTCAATCGGCATCCGGCCGATGCCCAACTTGGTGACCTCGGGAAGGCGGCGCTGGAGAAGGCAGGCGAGTCGGGCGGTGCGCTGGGCTCCGCCGCGCAGCTCGGCAGTGCAATCGTCGAAATGCAACAGCACGTCGACGGCCTGCAAAAGAATATCGACGTGCTGAAGAAGGTGAAGTCGAGCCTGGGAGGCTAACGAGTCGCAGCCGCGACCTCCCTTGCCGGCGCGATCATGTAGCAGCGGCGAGTGTCGGGAAAAGCGTGACATTGATGGCGTGCAGCGGCGCGCTGCCGGTCTTGCCGTTTGCGCGGAAGGCGTCGGCCCGGTGAAAGTTTGGCTTTTCGTTGCCGTTCTGAATCCTGAGCCGCGGGTGCAGGGGCAGCCAGCCACCTCGCGTAGAGTTGCGGTACTCGTTCGATGACCGAAGAGACCGGGGTGAACGCACATAGAAGCCACGCAAGCAAAGTCCCCGAGTTGGTGCTGAGTTTTTGGATCATCAAGATTGCGGCAACCACCCTGGGCGAAATCGGGGGCGACGCGCTGTCCATGTCGATGGGGCTGGGGTACCTCGTCAGCACCGCGATCTTCACGGCGATCTTTTTGGTTGCAGTGACGTTCCAGATCAAAGCGGTTCGCTGTCATCCGGGCATCTATTGGACGACGATCGTCGCCACAACCACGGTGGGAACCACCCTGGCGGATTTTGCGGATCGGTCGCTCGGAATCGGCTACGCCGGCGGGGCGTCGCTGTTGTTTGCGGCGCTGCTGGGGTCGTTGGCGATTTGGTATTGGTCTCTGGGTTCGGTGAGGGTCACCGAAGTCAGCAGCCCGAAATCGGAGGGCTTCTACTGGGTCACCATCATGTTTTCCCAAACACTGGGAACGGCGCTGGGCGATTGGACGGCCGATGACGCGGGGGTAGGTTACGCTGGCGGCATGGCACTGTTCGGCCTGCTGCTCGCCGCAGTCCTAGCTTTCTACTTCTGGACTACGATTTCGCGGACGTTTCTGTTTTGGGCGGCCTTCATCTTGACGCGCCCCTTGGGTGCCGTCGTGGGGGACTTCATGGACAAGCCGCATGAAGCGGGAGGCTTGGCCCTCAGTCGCTACACCGGTTCCGCCGTCCTGCTCGTGTTCATTGCGGCCTGCATCCTGTTCCTTCCACACCGAGCCGGCCAGACCGAAGACGCTCCGTGACGGGTTTGGTGGCGCCCGGTTTCGCGAACAACGGCAGCGCGTTCTCACCAGCGATATTCCAACACGACACGCGTCGGACCAGAGCGCCCCGAGGTTTGCCGCGGGCGCGGACGCGGCAATCGGAAAGATGCGCCAACAACGCTCGGGCTCATGCTCATGTTGTTTGTGCCGGTAGAGGAACGCCCACGACATCGGAGAACCAATGGGCGTCGTGCCCCCAGCAGCCGAAGCCGTCGAGCGTGGTCAGCGATTACACCGGCGCGGCCACGTATTGGTTCATCGAAGAACAAGAGCCACGCGCGCAGCAATCTCAGAGGTCGCTGCATCTTTCGATACTGAAGAGAGCGGACCGGTCCGGGTGTAGTTTCCCGCGGCGATGCGCGTGCTGCCGTCCGCGCGAGATCGCGGGCGTCGCGGTGCTTTTGCAACTGCGACGCTCGAGAACCGATTTGAACTTCTCAGCGGGTTGTCTGGGCGGCCAAAACGAGGAGGAAGAGCATGAAGAAGTTGGCATTGCTGGGAATCTTGCTGTTCGGCGCGTCAGCGCAGGCGGTCACGTGCCCTCCCGGGCAACACGTCGTCTGTCACGGAGGGAGTGGGCGGGGAGGCGGATATCGCACGACCTGTAGCTGCGTTGTGAATCCTCCGCCGGCGTGCGTGACAGCGTGGGGAACGCAGGTGGCTGCGGGAACATCGATCATCCTGTACGAGGCGTATCTCGTCTACGCGCCTGACACCTGCAGCGCGCATGGAATGGTCGTGTCGTGCGATCTGAACGGTGTTCTCAGTCCGCCGAATGCCACCGGGTATCCGATCTGCAACGTCGTCGCCAGCGACGATTAAAGAGCGCGTTCACAGCGGTGTACCGGCGGCACGCACGTGCGTGCCGCCGGGCCGCCTCGACGCCGGCGTCGAGCGGGACGCGAAAACGATCGAGGTCGGTGTCCTTATCGATCCGGTATTTTTGCCGGCGCAAATGCAAACTCACCGGCGTCGCAAACGACACGAAGCCGAACGGCTTGAGCTTGCGACGCATCGTTCAACGGTATGCTCGCTGCCTTTCCTGAAGAGATCCCCCTGTTCAGTGAACTGGTTCACTGCGGCACATGGTGCCAGGTTTAGGTTGACGAGCCTAATCGATTTTTGCTGCGCTACCGAGGCAAAATCGGAACGCAGTCGGCGCTGCATGGCGATGCGGGGTTCGGCGCTGCCGCACGCCGATGCAGCACCGCTTTGGTCGGCTCGATGCGTAACCGACGCCCCTCCTTGATCGACTCGACCACGGCGCTGCCGTCGACGATCAGAGTGTAGTCGGCCTCGGCACGTACCGCGAAGACAAGCGTCACCGCGGGTCGGGCCGCGGCATTGGCGGCGCTGCGGCTGCCGACATCGGCCACTACCAACGCGTCGCCGTCCCAGCTCACGGCAACGTGGACGGCGTGCGGATGGGTGTCATCGGACACCGTGAGCAGATACGCCGTCCCATCACGCTCGTCGATCGCCGCCCGCAGCCGGTCGGCTGGAACCGGTATGCTCATGCGAATCCTAGCCCGGCGTCCGCTCGAACGCCGGCACACCCTCGGGAATGTGGTGGAAGCTCTGCTTGTCCTTGGTGAAGATCACCATCTGCGGTGTGCCATACACGCTCGGGTCATCGAGCGTCCCGACCTTGAGGATCAACGCGCCGGGCATGGCCGGTGACTTGGCCAAGATGTGCGTGCCACATTCGGCGCAGAACTCGCGCGTGACCGGAGTTGGGAGATCGCTGCGGCGGAACTGCTTCGGCGCGCCCTTGGTATAGCTGAAGCCGGGTTCGGCCACCGCCATGATCACGTTGGGGTGACCGCCCGAGATGTACTGACACTCGCGGCAGTGGCACTGACCCTTGAAGAGCGGGTCGCCCTCAGCCTTGTAGCGCAGCGCACCACAGTAACATCCACCTTGTAATGCCATGACACGCCCTCCTTGCGCGAAGTCGACGGCGCATTCCGCGTCGCCTCATGTGACGCGTTCATCCGTCGGGCGATAGAATTGCCCGCGCACCAGCCCTAGTGCAAGACGGTCGGTGCGGATTCCGAGTCAGCGGTTCCGGGGCTACACCCGAAGCCGCTCACGGCTTGCCGCCGTCGCGGTGCTCGTAACCCTTCTGCAGTGCGCGGGCTTCCTCAGGTGTCAGGCCCTTCTGCAAAACGTGTTGAGCTTCGGCCAGCAGGGCGTCGATCCGTTTCTTCCATTCCTTGGCGTAGAGTGGTCGACCAAGCGAGTCACAGATGCAGCGCGTCGGGATCGTAGCCGGCTCGCGCCACGGCGCGGCGCGTGGCGTTCACGACCAGTTCGCCGTCAACGTGCGGATGAACCGGCACCTCCGGTGCGGCACGCAGTCCCGCCAGCAAGGCATCGAGATCGTTGCCCACCAACCGCTCGCACTCGCAGTAGACGCCGCCCGGTCCTTCCTCGACTGCGTTGTGCGCGGTCAGGATCGTGCGAATCGTGCCGACGATCTGCAGGGTCGGCGTCGGCACGAGCAACGCGGCGAGCGCGCCGTGATCGAGTCGCAACTTGCCGGCGATCGGCAGCGGCTCACCGCCGCGTGCCTTTTGTGCGGCCGGCAGCAAAATCTTTTCTTCCATCCCGATGTGCTTGAGCAGCCCCTTGCGGAACTCCGCGTACGCGGCGCGATCGATTTCGCCCGGTTTCGCGACGGCCTGGCGCAGCAGCGCATCGAGACGAACGTGATCGTCAGCGAGTAGACGATAAACCGGTCCGGGCGAGGGGGTGACACCGCGGCGCGCGGCCATCTCCCGACCGATGATGGCCACGTCGCCGGCACTCAAGATGCCGCGGGCGAGCGCCAACAGCTCCTCGTCTTCGGTCGGGATGTGACGACGATAGATCGCGGCGAGCGCGTCGAGATCCTTCGCCAAATCGCCGATCGCGTCCGAGGGAAGGCTGTCGTCGTCCAGCCAACGCCGCACCAGCGCGGCGACTCGATCGTGATGGGCGCGGACGTTCCGATGCTCATCGGTCAGTCGGTTGGCGATCGCAATCGCCGCGGGCGCCTGAGCGTGGTGGGCCGCACGTAGGCGAGGGAAGAGAGACTCTTCTTCGTCGGCGGTGTGCATGGGTTCTGCTTCCGCAAAGTAACGCAGGGAGACTTGCAACGCGTCGCGTTGTTCCGAGTCGAGCGCACCGCCGCGTGACTGCCGTGTGACGGTGACGAGCACGCTGAGAAAGTGTTCGATCCGCCGGTGACAATCGCTCAAAACGCTGAGCGGGTCGCTGAAATCGTGCGCCAAGGGTGCGCCAATTTGGATCATGAGCACCGCCTCCTGTGTCGACGCGATAACGGGCGCGCCGCCTCACTAGGTTTAATCAAAGATACGGCAACGCGACTGAAAAGTCAGCGATCCAGCGTTTGCAACGTTGGACTTGGACGTCTGGTTGTGGCCGAAGGCGGGGCTGTGCGAAGTCAGGCTCCGGCGTGACTTTTGGCCGGTCCGGCGGTTATGAGTGGGTAGAATGCTCAGTCGCTGGCGAGATCGTCAGGAAAGGAAGTTCTTCGCGATCCTTCCCAAGGCCGATGCCGGACTCACGGTCGCGTGGTGGATCGTCTTGATTCTGCGCGGTCTGCTTCCCGCCGGGTTCGCGATCGCCATGGGTGCGCTCGTGGGAGCGGTGCAGCGCGGCGACCACCCCTTCGTGTCGTTGCTGTTCGTGGGAATCGTGTTCGTGCTGCTGCAGGTGCTGACGCCGATTCATCAAGCAGTGAGTTCCAACCTCGGCGATCGCACCGCCGCATGGCTGTACGACCGCTTGACCGAAGCCTGTGTGCGTCCAACCGGCATGGGACATCTCGAAGATCCGAAGCTGACAGGCGATCTCACGGTCGCGCGTGATTTCGACCTCGGCATCACCGGCCCACCGCTGTCGATTTCCATGGACTTCATCGCCGGTGGTCTGGTCGAGATGATTGCGGGCCTGGCATCGGCGCTTGTGCTCTTCGGATTCGCGTGGTGGGCATCAGTGGTTCTGGCGGGCGCGTGGCTCGCGACCCACTGGCTGCTGCGCGAAAGCGCGATCTGGCACGACCGCAACACCGACGCGGTGCGCGCCGCCCAACGCGACGCGGAGTACGCCTATCGCTTGGCGGTCGACGCGCCGGCCGCGAAGGAGCTGCGATTGTTCGGTCTGGCGGCGTGGACCATCGAGCGCTTCATCAATCGACGCACGCTGCTGCACACGCTGCAGTACGAAGCCACCCGATTGCGCGAGAAGCCGCTCCTGCTGAGCATGGCGCTGGTGCTCGCCGCCAACGTCTTGGTGTTTGCGATGCTGGCGCGCGACGTCTCCGCAGGCACGCTGAGCCTGGCGCAGGTGATCATTTTTGCCCAAGCGGCGCTCGGCAGTTCTATGATCGCCTTCGGCGGACTGAACTGGGCCCTGGACGGCTCGGCGGCGCCGGTAGCAGCGGTGTTGCGGTTGGAGCCGGCGATGCGCACGGCGGGAACGCTGCCGGTCGGTAAGCGCACCGCAACCGGACTGCCGGCGCGCGACGTACGCTTTCGCGACCTGACCTTCGCGTATCCCGGCGGCCAACCGGTGCTCGAACACTTCGATCTGACCATTCCGGCGGGCACCTCGCTCGCCATCGTCGGGCAAAACGGTGCCGGCAAAACCACGCTCGCCAAACTGTTGTGTCGGCTCTACGACCCACAATCCGGCGCGATCGAAGTCGACGGCGCCGATCTGCGTGACCTTGATGTCGCGGCGTGGCGGTCGCGGCTGACGGCGGTGTTTCAAGACTTCATTCGCTTCGAGTTGTCTCTCCGCGAGAACGTTGCGCCGTCCGGCGCGCCCGACGAGATCATCCGCGCGGCGCTCGCGGCTGCCGGCGCAGAGAAGCTCGCCGCGCTCGACACCGTGTTGGCGCGCGGCTACGACGGCGGCACCGACCTCTCCGGCGGGCAGTGGCAACGCATCGCGCTCGCCCGCGCCCTGTGTGCCGTCCAACTCGGTGCCGGTGTCGTGCTGCTCGACGAGCCCACTGCGCAGCTCGACGTTCGCGGTGAGGCCGAAATCTTCGACCGCATTCTAGCGGCAACGCGCCACTGCACGACAATTCTCATCTCGCATCGCTTCTCGACCGTGCGACATGCCGACCGCATTTGCGTGCTCGAACACGGGCGGGTGGTGGAGCTGGGCTCGCACGACGAGCTGATGGCGCGCGGTGGTCGCTATCGCACGATGTTCGACCTGCAGGCGCAACGCTTCGGCGGCGAAGCGGATGAAGAGGGGACGGTCTATGACGTCCTCAACTGAGCGCGAAGCCGCCGGAGCGCCGAAGCCGGACGCCCTGCCGCCGGCGCTGCGGTCGATGTGGCGGCTGTGCAGGCTTGGGTACAAGCACGAACCGCGGCTGATGCTGATTGCCTTCGTGCTGTCGCAACTGTCGGCCCTGCCCGACGCGCTGCTGGCGTTGTGGCTCGCGCTGCTTGGCAAAGGTGTACTCGCGAGCAATCCCGGTTTGATCCTCACGGCGGCGATCGGCCTCGCCGTTTCGTCGCCGGCAACCTGGTTTCTCCGCACCGTCAGCACGCGCGTCCAACGGCGCTTCCGCGACAAGGTGACGATTGCGCTGGAATCACACGTCGCGCAGTTACAAGCGTCGATCGTCACCATCGCGCATCACGAGCGGCCCGACTACCTCGACCGGCTCGCGATGCTGCGCGAGCAGGTGTTCGTCCTCGATCACATGTACATGTCGCTGTTCGCGTCCTGCGCATGGATTCTGCGGCTCGCGGTGACCGTCGCGTTGCTGATGTCGATTCATCCCTGGTTGATTCTGCTCGCCGTGTTCGCGCTGCCGACGGTGTGGACCTCCACGTGGCGGCCGGCGGTCGAGCGAGCTGCGAACGAGCGGGCGGCGCAGCCGAACCGCCTGGCTCGCCATCTGTTCACGGTGGCGACGACCGCATCGCCGGGCAAGGAGGTGCGCGTCGCCGGAATCGGTGCGCGTCTCGTCGACCGGCGCCGTGAAGCCTGGGAACGCGCGTATCGGCTCGTATCCACGGCGCGGTCGGCGTCTGCGATTTGGCACGCGCTGGCGTGGGCGGTGTTCGGTGGCGCGTACGTTGGCGCGGTCGTGTTGGTGTCGTCCGGCGTCGGGGCCCCGCCGGCGTCGGTGCTGCTGGTGCTTGCCGCCGGGTCGCGTCTGTCCTCGTACATCGGAGCGGCCGTGGGCGAGATCAGTTTCCTGCGCGGTTTCTGGATGGATGGATCGCGCCGGCTCGCCTGGCTCGAAGACTACGCGGCATTGCAGCTTGTCAACGCGGACCGCGCGGTGCCGGCGACCTTGCGGCAAGGCATCCGTCTGGAGCACGTGTCGTTCGCCTATCCAGGCACGTCTCACGTGGTGCTTGAAGATGTCTCGCTGTTGTTGCCGGCAGGTGCGGTGGTTGCCGTCGTCGGCGAGAACGGTGCCGGCAAGACGACGCTCGTTAAGCTGCTGGCGAAGATGTACGAACCGGTGTCCGGGGCGATCTACCTCGACGATACCCCGTTGGCTCGCGTGCGCGCGGCGGAGTGGCGCGAACACTTGGCGGGCGCGTTTCAGGACTTCGCGCGCTTCGAGCTGCGGGCGCGCCAGACCGTCGGCCTCGGCGACGTTCGCCGCGCGGATGATGAACCCGCCGTGGCGACGGCGGTGGAGCGGGCTGGGGCCGGCGATGTTGTCGCGAAGCTGCCCGCGGGGTTGCAGACGCAACTGGGTCCGACCTGGCCCGATGGTGTCGAGGTGTCGTTCGGCCAATGGCAGAAACTGGCGTTGGCGCGCGGCTTCATGCGTGACGAGCCGCTGCTGTTGGTGCTTGACGAACCGACGGCAGCGCTCGATGCCGAGACCGAGCACGCACTGTTCGAACGCTACGCCGCCGCGGCGCGAAATGGACAGACGCCCAACGGCTCTACAAGCAGCGATGTCGGGCGCATCACGGTCCTGGTGTCGCACCGCTTTTCCACCGTGCGCATGGCCGATCTCATCGTCGTGCTCGATGGTGCGCGTCTGGTCGAAGTCGGCACCCACGACGAACTCATGGCCAAACGCGGGCAGTACGCCGAGCTCTACGGCATCCAAGCCGCCGCGTACCGCTCGTAGGGGTGGGCGATCTCCGTGCCTGTCCGATGGCCACGGAGGGCCGCCGCTACCCTGATCTACTGAGCAGACGTCGCGCGCGATTGCCAAAGGTTGCCCAGGTTCCTAGAGTTGGAGCGTGAACCTGGCGCTGCGAGTAGCGGGCATCGGCTTGGCGTTGGCCATGGCGTCGCCGGCGGTGGCGCACGTCGGACTGATCTACCCGCCATCACGCTACGGTCCGAACGTTCTCAAGCAGGGCCCGTGCGGTGTGACCGGCGGCACCCGCAGCACCAACGTGACGGTGCTCGAACCGGGCGCATCGATCTACGTCCAGTGGGACGAGTACATCAATCACCCCGGACACTTCCGCATCTCATTTGATATGGACGGGGACGGCGACTTCGTCGATCCGGTCTGCCTGAGCGGGTGCAGCTCGCGCACGCCGACGTTCAAGTTCTATCCGAACGCGACCGTGTTGGCGGACGATATTCCCGACACCATTTACGGCGGCGTGAGCGGCGCGCAGATCACCCTGCCGGACCTGGAATGCGATCGGTGCACGCTCCAACTGATCCAGGTAATGTACGA
The DNA here is from genome assembly GCA_035541895.1 of Binatia bacterium. Lineage (GTDB taxonomy): Bacteria > Desulfobacterota > Binatia > HRBIN30 > JACQVA1 > DATKMK01. The sequence continues at coordinate 9,878 of DATKMK010000001.1, forward strand.
CAAGCCGCCGTACACGCTCCCCGGCGACGACATCTACTATCAATGTGCGGATCTGATCTTGCGCCGCAGCCAACCCGTGCCGACGCCCACCGACTCGCCGTCCCCGACGCCTTCGGTGCCGACCGCTTCTCCGACCAGTACGCCGTCGCCGGCACCGCCGACGCCTACGCCGACCTGCGGCGGCTTCGACGGCCCCGGCTGCGCGGTTGGCTGCGTCGGCGATTGTGACAGCAGCGGCAAGGTCGACGTCGACGAATTGGTCGTGATGGTCGCCATCGCACTCGGCAACCTCGATCCATCGTTCTGCGCCTCTGCCGATGTCGACGGCGACGGGTTGGTTGCGGTGAATGAGATCGTGGCTGCAGTACAACGCAGCCTCAGCGGCTGCTCGCCGTGACAACCGGCGGCGCCTGCGTGTAGGATCGCCGAGATGACGGGTCGCTCTGTTTTGGTCGCGGCGCTCGCGGTGGTGGTATGCGCGTGCGGCGGGACTGTCACGGGAAGCGGTGCGGCGGCTCCGCTCGCGGTGCTGAGCGCGTTTCCCGCGGAAATGGCGCCGCTGGTGGCGCAGGCCGAGGTCGTTGAGACCGCCGTGGTCAACGGGCGCGTGTTTCGCATCGGAACGCTGCGCGGTCTACCGGTGATCATCGGTCTCACCGGGATCGGCTTGGCGAATGCCACCAACACGACGCGGGCGCTGCTCGATCAATTCAGGGTGCGCGGGATCATCGTTTCCGCGGTGGCTGGGAGCACGCTGCGCATCGGCGATGTGACGGTGCCGAGCGGCTGGACGTATCAGCGCGACGCGACCTACGCGGTGTATGAACCATGGCTCAAGATCGCCGCCGAGGTTGCGGCATCGGGCGTGGTCGAACTCCAACAGTGCACGGTGCGCCCGAACCCCAAGGACGGAACCGTATGTCTCCCCTTTGTCCCAATCATCGCGGTCGGCGGTACCGGGCAAAGCACCGATCTGTTTCCCGACACCCCGACCATGTGCCAGCCCCGCGGCGGCGATGTCTTGGGCTGCGACATCGCGGGGAACGCCGTCGGGGCGGATGTCTCCGAGGCATCTCCAATCGACGCGACCGCTGCGGCGGAGATGCCGATCGCTACGGACAATGAAACCGCCGGCATCGCGCGCGAGGCGACCGCGCGCGGCATCCCGTTGATCGCGTTTCGCGCGGTCTCGGACGGCGCCGATGATCCGCTCGGCTTGCCCGGTTACCCGCTGCAGTTTTTCACCTACTATCATCTTGCGGCCGACAACGCGGCCGCCGCGACCCTTGCGTTCCTGGATCGGCTGGCCACCGCTTCTGCGCACTAGGCGAACGCCCGTTCGTGAACCCGAGGTGCCGCGACCCGGGCGTGATTCGCGTCGACAGGCGATTGAGCCGAAGGCGTGGTTCGGCTATACGCATCAGCCAGTTCAACCGTTCGGCCTGACCGACCACCACCGTACGACAAACGACCATGGGACGAATTTTCGAAACTCGTAAGCACACAATGTTCGCCCGCTGGGACCGGATGGCGAAGGCGTTCACCCGCATGGGCAAGGAAATCGCCATCGCGGTGAAGAGCGGCGGCTCCGATCCGCAATCCAATCCGCGGCTGCGCCGCGTCATTCAGAATGCGCGCGCGGTCAATATGCCGAAAGACAAGATCGAGTCGGCGATCAAGCGCGCCGCGGGCAAAGACACCACCGACTACGAGGAAATCCTCTACGAGGGCTACGCGCCGCACGGCGTGGCGGTGTTGGTCGAAGCCGCCACCGACAATCCGACGCGCACCGTCTCGAACCTCCGCAATTTCTTCAACAAGGGCGGCGGGAATCTCGGTTCGACCGGTAGCGTCGGCTTCCTGTTCAAGCGCATGGGCGTGTTCCGCGTCGATCCGGCGGGCATCGATCAAGATGAGCTCGAACTCGATCTCATCGACCACGGTCTCGAAGAGGCGGGCGAGAGCACGGGCGAGAAGGGCGAGCCGCAGCTCGTCATCCGCTGCGCGTTCGCCGATTTCGGTCGCCTCCAGAAGGGGCTCGAAGACCGCGGGATCAAGCCGATCTCGGCGGAGTCGGAGTACATTCCGGTCACCCCGGTGGAGTTGTCGGAAGACGACGCCAAGGACGTGCTCAAGCTGGTCGATTCGATCGAGCAAGACGACGACGTGCAGAAGGTTTTCCACAACCTGTCGTAACCGCCACGCCGCCTGCCTTTGCGTAACGAGTTTATTGCCGTCGCATCAGTCCCTCGATGCGATCGATCACCGCCGATCGTGCGGCGATCGTGTCGATTTCCCACTGGCGCGTCCGATCGAGATGCGCCCGCAGCAAGGCCGATTCAGCGGCTACGCGAGCGAGCGCGGCCCGCACATCGGCCGCGCTGACCGCCGCTCGCAGCGACGGTGCCAGCGGAACCGATACCCCGAACTCGACGCAGCGTTGCGCAAGTCCCGGTTGATCGCCGAGGAACGGATACGCGATCATCGGCACGCGTTGATAAATGGCCTCGTGGGTCGAGTTGAGGCCTTGGTGAGTCAGAAACACCGATGCGTGTTCAAGCAGCCCCCACTGATGGACGTCGTCGACGACCTCGACATTTTGACGCGCGAGGGCCTGCTCTCGCTCCTTGGTTGCGTGCCCGCCGAGACTGATCACGGCCGCAACGCCGTCCTGATCACCAACCGCGTCCACCAGCGCGGCAAGAGCCGCCATGGCTTCGTTCGGAAAGAAGCGCCACACCACCGTGCCGAACGATGCGTAGATGCGGAGGGTGACGTCCCCGGATTGGGAAAAGGTGATCGCCGGATGATCGGCGGCTTGTGCGTCCAGCTCGGAGGTCAGCAGGGATCCGAAGAAGGCCAGCGGTTCGAACGGGGGCCGCTCATCGTCGCGCAGAAAGGCCGGCGGCTCGGAACAGATGTTCAAGTACGGGCTCATGCCCTCCAGGTAGGAAAACGGCGTCGCATTCGGCATGCCGCAATGCTCGCGCAGACGGCGAACCGCGCGCCAGCACTCCGGCGAGATTGCCACCCGCGGGCTCCGCTGCAACGCCCGCACGGTGGCGCGCGGCTCGAGATTGTGGCCGACGCAAATGTTGACGAACGGCAGATCGAGTCGCGTGGCGACTGCCGGTCCGATGACGGCAAACGTGTCGTGGACCACCAGCGCCGGCCTGATCCCGGCAACTTCTTCCGCCACCAATTCGAGATAGTGAGCGGCGAAACTCACGTGTCGACATGGAACCGGAATCGACGTGGCGTCGGCGGCTTCGATTGGGCGCGTCGCGAAGAGGTCGACGAATCGGCCGCCCACCCGCTCGATCGGAACTCGGAAGCGCGCATCGGTGAACACGTGCGTCGTCATGCCGCGACCCCGAAATGCCGCGATTACCGGAAGCAAACGCTGCAGGTGCCCGCGTTCCGGCGCGCAGAACGCCACGATGTCGGTTGCAGACATGATCGCGCAAGGCCCCCCCCCGATGCGTCGCCAGACTCTGCCACTGCGTGACGCGCGTCTCAAGTGAAGTTGCGTCGCCGCGACAATTGTCCGATGCTAGCGGACGGCGCGATGACTCACCCAGACGAAGATTTGACTCCCGTCGCATGGACCGCGGCTTTGCTTGCGACGCTCGGGCACTGCGAGGCACCGAGTGCTAGCGCGCTCGTTGTCACCGGACACGATCCGGTGCTCGCAACCCGCTTTCCGGTCGGCGCCGCCGCGGCGGCGGTGCTCGGCGCAGTCGGTATCGCGAGCAACGAGTTGTGGACGCTTGGCGGTCGCAAGCCGCAGCGCAGCGAGATCGACGTGCGCGCCGCGGCCATCTCGTTGTTGTCATTCGTCTTCCAGCGCGCACCGCAGCTTCCGCCGGGGCGCGTCCCACCGCCGACGGTGGCATTGTATCCAACGCGGGACGGCGGGTGGATTCATCTGCACGGCGGCTTCCCAAAGCTCCACGAGGGAACGCTGGCGTTGCTCGGCTGTGGCGATGATGCGTCGGCAATCGCGCGCGCCGTCGGCGACTGGGATGCGCCGGATCTCGAAGATGCGCTCGCTCAGCGCGGACTCTGTGGCGCACGGCTGCGCAGTGCGGATGAATGGAACTCGCATCCGCAGGGCATCGTCCTGGCGCGCGTTCCGGTCGTCGAAGTGCTGCGCATCGGCGAGGCGGAGCCGCGACCGCTGTCAGGCCCGGACGCCCGAACCGCCGGCGCCCGACCGCTCAGCGGGGTGCGGGTGCTGGACCTCACGCGCGTGCTCGCCGGTCCGACCTGCGCTCGCACGTTGGCCGAGCACGGCGCCGACGTGTTGCATGTGCGCAGCCCACGCCTCCCGTTCATCGAGTCGTTCGTCATCGACACCAATCCCGGCAAGCGGTCGTGTTTCCTCGACCTGGATAGAGCCCAGGACGTCGTCCGGCTGGGCGATCTCGTGAGTGAGGCCGACGTCTTCTCGCAGAGCTACCGCGCCGGTGCGCTCGCACGTCGCGGCTTCGGCCCGGAAGCCCTCGCCGCGCGGCGACCCGGCATCATCGCCGTGTCGATCAATTGCTACGGCCACGACGGGCCGTGGGCCGAGCGACCGGGGTGGGAACAACTTGCGCAGACGGTCAGCGGCATGGCGTACGAACACGGTGGCACCGAATCTGCCGCGATCGTGCCGGCGGCGGTGACCGACTACACCACCGGCCACCTCGCGGCGCTCGGCGTGATGCGCGCGCTCGCGCGACGTGCGAGCGAGGGCGGCAGCTGGCATGTGCGCGTGTCACTGACGCGCACCGCGATGTGGATGCTGTCGCTTCCGCGCGTGTCGCCCGACGCGACGCCCACCGGTCTCGATCCGGCGGTCATCCAGGCGTACGAGATCACCACCGACTCGGCGTGGGGTCCGTTGGCGCGCCTCGGCCCGATCTTGCGCATGAGCGCCACCCCGCCTGGTTGGGCGTCGCCTCCGGTGCCGCTGGGAACGCACGCGCCGACTTGGTGGTGACGCCGTCGCTGGCGCTGCTACACTTTCGCCACGACTCAGAGTAGTGAAAACGGGAAGGGGAGTTTTCCATGGCGCCATCAATCGCTGAAATCACCGCGATGTTGACTCAACCCGGGGCGATGTTCGAGATCGAGGAACGCGAGATTCGCGGGATTCGTACGAAGACGTGGAAGAACGCGCCGCCGTCACTGCGCATGGTGCTCGAAATGAGCCGGGTGCACGGAGACAAGCCGTTTCTGGTGTACGAAGACGAGTGCACCTCGTTCGAGCAACACTATCGCCAGTGCGCGGCGCTTGCGCGACGCATGGTCGACGAGTGGGGACTGCGCAAAGGCGATCGAGTGGCGATCGCCATGCGGAACTTTCCGGAGTGGTCGATCGCCTTCTGGGCGGCGGCCGCGATGGGCGCCGTCGTGGTGCCGCTCAATGCGTGGTGGACCGGGGAGGAACTCGAATACGGCTTGACCGACTCGGAATCGCGCTTTCTCTTCTGCGATGTCGATCGCGCCAAACGGGTTGCGCCGCATCTCGGCGGGCTGAAAATCGAGCGAGTCGTCGTTGCGCGCGGTGACGCCGCGGTGGCAAAAGCAGTCCCGTTTGCCGCTCTCATCGCCGCTGCCGGCGGCGATCTCGCAATGCCCGACGTGGCGATCGAGCCTGAGGATGATGCAACGATCTTCTATACCTCGGGCACAACCGGGCGGCCCAAGGGCGCGCTCGGCACGCATCGCAATATCTGCGGCAACTTGCTCAGCCTGGCATTCGCGCAAGCGCGCGGCGCGTTGCGCAGCGGTGCCCCGTTTCCGCCGCCGGCGGATCAGCCCCAGAACGCGCAACTGATCTCGGTCCCGTTCTTCCATGCCACCGGCTGCCATTCGGTGCTGGCCGCCAACACCGCGTTCGGTGGGAAGATGGTGATGATGTACAAGTGGGACGCGGAGCGTGCGCTCGAACTGATCGAACGCGAGCGCATCAGCAGCTTCGGCGGCGTGCCGGCGATGGTGTGGCAGGTGCTCGAATCGCCGAGTTTCTCCACCCGGGATTTGTCCAGCGTCCGCAGCGTCGCCTACGGCGGGGCGCCGGCGGCACCGGAGTTGGTGCGCCGCATCAAAGAAGCGTTTCCCAAGGTCACGCCCGGCAACGGCTATGGCCTCACCGAAACCTCGTCGGTGAGCACATTCAACGCCGCCGCAGACTACGAACGCAAGCCCGACAGCGTCGGCGTGCCGGTGCCGGTATGCGAGATTCGCGTCGTCGGACCTGACGGCCGCAATCTTCCGGTCGGCGAAGTCGGCGAGATCTGGATCAAGGGCCCCAACGTGGTGAAGGGCTACTGGAAGAAACCGGAAGCGACCGCCGAGACCTTCACCGACGGCTGGCTGCACTCCGGCGATCTCGGCCGCGTCGATGATGAAGGCTTCGTGTACATCGTCGATCGCGCCAAGGACATGGTCATCCGCGGCGGCGAGAACGTCTACTGCGTCGAGGTCGAGAGCGTGCTCTACGATCATCCCGACGTGATCGATGCTGCGGTGATCGGCCTCCCGCACAAAGTGCTGGGCGAAGAGGTCGCCGCCGTGGTGCAAGTGCGCAGCGGGTCAACGGTGACACAAGAAGATCTGCAGCGCCACGTTGCGCAGCACCTTGCGAGCTTCAAAGTGCCGGTGCGGATCGAGTTGCGCGGCGAGCCATTACCGCGCAACGCCAACGGCAAGATCCTGAAGGCGCAACTCAGACACGAGATGGTGGGCTGAGGCGGCGCCCCGCGGTTCACAGCAGCGACTTCATCTCGCTGATCAGCTTGGTGATGCTGTCCTTGGCGTCGCCGAAAAGCATCATGCACTTCTCGTTGTAGTAGAGATCGTTGTCGACGCCGGCGAAGCCGGGACGCATACTGCGTTTGAGCACGATGATCGACTTGGCGCGGTCGACTTCGAGAATCGGCATGCCGTACAGCGGACTGCTCTTGTTGTTCTTGGCGGCGGGGTTGGTGACGTCGTTGGCCCCGACGACGAGCACGATGTCGGCCTGCGGAAAGGAGGGATTGATCGCTTCCATTTCCTCCAGTTGCTCGTAGGGGACGTTGGCCTCCGCGAGCAGCACGTTCATGTGACCCGGCATGCGGCCGGCGACGGGATGGATCGCGAACTTCACGTCGACGCCGCGTTCCCGCAAGATCTCCGACAGCTCGGCCACGGCGTGCTGTGCCTGTGCCACCGCCATACCATAGCCGGGCACGACGATGACGTGTTGCGCCGTCTCGAACAGCACCGCCGCCTCTTCGTGCGTGAGGCTGCGTACCGTGCCCTTGGCCTCGGCGGCTTTGGCGGCTTCGTCTTCCGAAGTGATCGCGCCGAACGCGCCGAACAACACGTTCATTGCCGAACGGTTCATCGCGCGGCACATCAGCAGCGCCAGCAAGAATCCCGACGTGCCGTCGAGCGAGCCGGTGATGATCTGAATCTTGTTCATCAACACGAAGCCCATCGATGCGTCGGCCAGGCCGCCGTACGAGTTCAGCAGGGCAATCACCGTCGGCATGTCCGCCGCGCCGATCGGTACAACCAGGAGCAAGCCGAAGAAGAACGCCAGTCCGACCATCAAGTAGAACGCGGGGGTCTGCGTCTGCGCGGCGACGAGAAAGACGGCGACAAAGCCGACGATGCCCAGCACCGCGAAACTCAGGACATTCTGACCTTTGTACGTAATCGGGCGGCCCGGTAGCAGTTCCTGCAATTTCGCCGCGGCGATTAGACTGCCGGTGAAGGTCAGCGCGCCGACGACGACCTCGAAATCCAGCGCGGTCAACTTCACGCGATTCATGGGTTCGAAGCGATCCCAGAGGATGAATTCCGCGATGCCGACGAGGCACGCGGCCAGCGCGCCGAGCGAGTGCGACAACGCCGTTCGCTGCGGCACGGCCGTCATCGGAATCCGCAAACCCATGCCGCCGCCCACCGCCGCGCCGATGACGAAGCCCACGAGGATCCACAGGTGATGCTTGATTTCCTCGTTGAAGAGCGTGCCGAGCACGGCCAGCAACATTCCCGCAGCGGCCAACTGCATGCCGCGCCGCGCCCATTTCGGCGAGCTCAGTCCCTTGAGGCCGAGAATGAACATTATCGCCGAAATGATGTAGGAGTACTTCAGCGTTTGTCCGCCGAAGCCGTGGCCGCCGCGCGCCTTCGACCAGATGATGAACCCGATCGCGGCGGCGACGGCGATCGTTCCCACGGCCAGGAACAGGTGATTATCCTTGGCCGGCTTGCCTTTGGTCTCCTCGGCCCGCCGGAACATGCTGAGCATGCGGTCGGTGATGAGAAAGCCGCCGACAGCGTTGGTTGCCGAACAAGTGACGGCGAGACAGCCGAGCAGCGTGCAAATCCAGCCGTACTGAAAGTCGCCGTAGTCGCGCCCCGCCACCACCAGCGAGCCGACGAGCGAGATCGCGGCGATCGCGTTGGTCGCCGACATCAGCGGCGTGTGCAGCAGCGGCGGCACGCGCGTGATGATGTGGTAGCCGAGAAAGCCGGCGAGCATGAAGATGTACAGACCGATTTCCAGCTCGCTCGTCATGCCGCACCTGCCTGCGCCATCGCGGCCTTCACCGCATCGTTCACGACCTCGCCGTTGTGCGTGACGCAGCTCCCCTTGATGACCTCATCTTCGAAGTCCAATGCCGCCTGCCCGTTCTTGACGAAGCTGTTGAGTAGCTCCGTGACATTGCGCGCGTAGAGTTGACTCGCGTGAATCGGCATCGTCGCCGGAAGATTCGTCGGGCCGTGGATGCTCACACCGCCGGTGACGACGACGCGATCGCGTTGCGTCACTTCGCAGTTGCCGCCGGTTTCCGCGGCGAGATCAACGATGACCGAGCCCGGCCGCATCGCCGCGACCGTCTCCTTCGTGATGAGTCGCGGCGCCGGCCGGCCGGGAATCAACGCCGTCGTAATGACCACGTCGAAATCCTTCGTCCGCTCCGCGAGCATCTCCTGCTGCCTGCGGCTGGCGTCGGCCGACAGCGCCTTCGCGTACCCGCCCTTGTCCTCGGCGTCGGTGACGCCGAGGTCGAACTCGAGAAACTTTGCGCCGAGACTCTCGACCTGCTCTTTGACCACCGGACGCACATCGTAGCCCCAGACCTGCGCGCCCAGTCGGCGTGCGGTCGCGATGGCTTGCAGCCCGGCAACGCCGGCGCCGATCACCAGCACTTTCGCGGCGAAGACGGTCCCCGCGGCGGTCATCAACATCGGGAAGAATTTTGGGAGCGATTCGGCCGCGATGAGGACCGCTTTGTAGCCGGCGATGTTGGCTTGCGACGACAGCGCGTCCATCTTCTGCGCGCGGCTGATGCGAGGGATGCCTTCCATGCCGAAGCTCGTGATGCGCCGCGCCGCCAGCCGCCGCACCAAGTCATGCTGCGTGAGCGCGTCGAGTAACCCGATCAGGACGGCATTTTCGCGCATCAAGTCGACTTCGTGGCGGCCGAGCGCCGCCTGCTCGATCGGCTTGTGCACTTTGAGCACGACGTCAGCCTCACCGTAGAGCGCCGAGGCGTCGGCGGCGATCCGCGCGCCGGCCTTCTCGAACGCCGCATCGAAGAAGAACGCCGCGTCGCCGGCGTGGGCTTCGACCATCACCTCCAGGCCGGACTTGATCAGCGCCGCGGCGGCGTCGGGCGTCAGCGCAACACGACGCTCGTTCGCGGCGATCTCCTTAGGCACCCCGATTTTCATTCAGCCTCGCTTGTGATTCACAAGGGCTCTTTCGAGCCCGCGCCTCCCTGCCATTTCTCCGCCCGCTTGTCCACCCGGACGGTCTCGTCAGCCGCACTGCTTGCCCGACGAGGAGAAACGCTTCGGAGAGCACGGATTCGCACGTGAACCACGGCGGGCGAAACTGACGCGATCGTCCGAGGCCAGCGTGGCCGACAAGCAGACCGTCAGGGTCTTCATGACAGCCGACGTATGACAGCTGTGGCAAAGATGCGAGGCGAGGCTCAGGCCGCGGCAAACACGCTGGGCGGGTGCACGTAGATCCGCTGCAGGAGGCGAATGAGCCCGGGATCACGGACCGGATCGTCGGGGAATTCGAACTCGATGCCGCGCCGGTGCAGATCTGCAGAAAGGCGACGCCGTACCTCGGCGAGATCGATGTCGTCGTCGTGCTCGTCGTAACGGCGCCGGTCGTCGTCGCGGGTGAAGACGTTCGCTTTCCACGACACGCTGACGCGCATCCGCTCGCGTGGGAACGTTGCCAACGTGCGCCCACGGTCGAGGATCGCCCACTGGCCGTCGCGCCGCAGCAGTTCGCTGTCCAAGCTCAACTGCACCATGCCGTCTTCGGGACGGCCGGTGGGCCGCACGCGGTGCCACATGAAGTCGTTGTCGCCGACGATCGCGGTGTTGTCGATCGCGCCCTCGTGCACGATCGGCGGTTGATCCGGTCCCTGTGACCAGTACTCGAACCCGCCGTCGCAGCCGACGTACAGCCACGCGACCGCGGTGGCGATTTGCACGCGCACGTCCTCGAACAGACCCGAGAGTCCCATGATCGTGAGAAACGTGATCGGATAGCGCGAGCGATCGATGCCCCGAAACGCCGGCACGTCGGTGTGACCCATGCCTTGCGGGAATGGCAACTGCCAGGTGAGGTTGGCGTAGACGTTGTGCGGACGCACGATCTCGGCGTTGAACAGGCGTTGCGCGGCGTCGATGAATGCCGCGTGGTTCAACAGTGGCTCGATGTCGGGTGCTGCGGTGCCTTCGGTGGCCCAGTTGCCGCGAAACACGGGCGCGACGACCATCGGCGCGGCGTCGGTGCGGCCCGCCAGCGCGGCGTACTCGGCGTCGTTCGCGAAGTAACGCTGCACCGGCCAATACGGCGCGTGCGCCTCGATTACGCGCTCCACCTGCGCCGGGTCATGGAACGCAGTGTCGAGCTGGATCGGCGTACGCGGCAGTCGATCCATCGAGAGCGAATCAGTTCCCGACCACCGACACGAAGCTCACGCACCGACCGGGTGCGCCGCCCAGGTTGTGAGTCATGCCGAGTTTGGGATTTTTGATCTGCCGCGCGCCGGCTTCGCCGCGGAGCTGCAGCCACATCTCGTACATCATCCGTAGTCCACTGGCGCCAATCGGGTGTCCGAAACTTTTCAGCCCGCCGTCGGGGTTGACCGGTTGCGGGCCGTCGCCGTCGAAGCGGCCGGCAAGCACGTCCTTCCAGGCATGTCCGCGCGGGGAAAAGCCCATGTCTTCCATGAGCACCAGCTCGGTCGGCGTGAAGCAGTCGTGGACCTCGGCCATGCTGATCTCTTCGCGCGGGTCCTTCACGCCGGCTTGCTGGTACGCGTCTTGCGCGCTGGCGACGACTTCGGGGAAGGTCGTGAAGTCGTACTCCTGACTGTAGTAGCCGGCCGCCGGGCCGGCGACGAACGACAACGCCTTGATGAAGATCGGGTGTTTCGAATACTTGTGCGCGTCCTCGGCGCGACACAAGATCGCGGCCGCCGACCCGTCGCTCACGCCGGAGCAATCGAAGATGCCGAGCATGCCGGCGACCGCCGGGGACTTGCAGATCGTTTCCATCGGCACTTCCTTGCGGAACTGTGCCTTCGGATTCTTCGCGCCGTTCTTGTGGTTCTTCCACGCGATGCGGGCGAGTACCTGCTTTAGCTCGTCTTCGTTGACGCCGAACTTCTTGGCATACGCTGGCGCGAGCAGCGAAAAGGTCGCCGGCGCGGTCATGCTCGAGTTGGTGCCGTCGTTCGGCGGACTTGCCCCGGTCAAGCCCGAGTAGCCGGAGTCCTTCAGTTTCTCGACGCCGATTGCCATCACCAGATCGTACGCGCCGCTGGCAACCGCGTAGGCAGCGTTGCGCATCGCTTCGCTGCCGGTGGCGCACATGTTCTCCAACCGCGTCACCGGCTTGTAGGGAATCTTCAGCGCTTCAGAGAGCATCAGGCCGGAGATGCCGCTGCCCATCGTCCCGAGCCAGTAGGCGTCGACTTGGTCCGCATCGATGCCCGCCGAGCGGTACGCTTCCTGCGCCGCCTCGACAAGCAAATCATCGGGGCCCTTATTCCAATGTTCGCCGAACGATGTGCAGCCCATGCCGACGATGGCGACGCGGTCCTTGATGCCTTTGCTAGCCATGATGTCCTCCTCTGCGCTCGGTTCGTCCAATCCTACTATTGGAACGACTCAGCGACTAGAGCTACCGTCCGATTTCATTTTGCGCCAGGACGAGTTGGTCACCGGCCCGGGCGTGCCTTCCAGAAATAGTTGTGGACTCCCTGCGCCGTGAACAAGCGCCGAAACGTCATCTCCAGATGATTGCCGATGGCGACCGCCTTCGGCTCGACGTCGGTGAGCTCGCAGGTGAAGCGGCCGCCGCCCTCGTAGTCGACGAACGCCGCTACCACCGGCGGTTGCAGGGTGTAGGCAAGGTGATCGAGCGTGTATGTCGCGACTCGGCACGACGTATCGGCGAAGCGCTCGTCGCGCATCTGGTCGACCGCGCCGCATTTCACGCACACCCGCTGCGGGGGCAGATGGCCGGTCTGGCATTGCGTGCAACGCGAACCGACGAACGCCAGTTTCCAGCGCTCGTGCCTTCGCATCGGCGGTGCGGCTGGCCGCTCGGGATCGGGACGTCGCGGCGGTTCGAACGGCAGAATGCCGCGCCACTTGAGGTAGGTATTGTACGCCAGGTCGTTGCGCTTCGAGGCGATCCAGCGGTCGACCTTGCGCACCGGCGGCGCCGGCTTGATCGCATCCGTCACTTCGAGCACCAGGGCATCGACGCCGTCGGCTTCACACACCACGAGGATGCGGTCACCGGGCTTCGCCCCGTCCAACGCGCGCGCCAGCAGCAGCCCGGCGTGGGCGCAACCGCTGCGTCCGACGGTGGCGGCAAGGGTGTCGGCGATCTGTTCGGGCGTGAGGCCGAGCGCCTTCGGCAGAGCGGCCATCGAGCGGGGATTCGTTCCGTCGAGGATGACGGCCGTCAAAGTCGCGGGGTCGATGCCGCCGCTCTGCAGTGCGCGCTTCGTGGTCTCGGCGATCGCCGGACCCAGCGTGTCGGCGGTGAAACGTTCCTCCCACTGCCGCACGAAGCGATCGTCGGGCAGCCGCCAGGTGTCGAGGATTTCGATGGTCGCGGAGGCGCGTCCGATCACGCGGGCGATCGCGTCGGTGTCGGGCCCGGTGACGAACGACACGGCGGCATCGCCGCCTTGGCTCTCGCGCGTGCTGCCCGGCGCGCCGGTGACGAGATCGCTGGCGCAGACGAGCGCTCGTTTGCCCGCCGCCGCAAGGTCGAGTCCCAACAACAACGCCGCGAGACCCATGCGCGACGAGCCGCCGAGTGCGACCGAGCTGACCGTCTCCGGGAGATCGAGCGCGGCCTGAAGCGTCGCGGTGTCGAGCTTCTCCGCATAGGCGGGGCTGAGCGTAGCGAACAGCATCGTATCGATCGCGACGCCGCCGCGGACCGCGTCGCGCGACGCCTCGACGGCCATCGACACCGCATCCTCGTCGAAGCTGGCGACCGCACGCTCACCTTTCCCTCCGCCGATCACCGCCCGGGTCAGACGAAAATAGGGAACGTAACTGCCGTAGCGGACGATGCCTGCCATTGAAACCTCCTCATCGAACGTCCGGCCGACGCGCACCCTCGCGTCGCCGCACCCAGCGGATATTCGATCGCGGGCAAACTGTCCACTCCCCGGCTCGCGCCGCGTCGTCGGCGCGAGCCGACGCTATGGCCGCGGCAGTACGTCCAAGGCGTGTCGGGCTGCTGCCACGTAGGTAGGCGAGGAACGGAGCGCGTGGAATCTCAGACAAGCTTCGGTGAATTTGATCGCGTGCTCGTCGCCGTGCCCGATGGCCATATCGATCAACGTGTCTTCGCTTTCCCGCGGCGGCTCGATCTCCGTCTCCGGCTTGGGCCGACTGCCGAATGCGGCGTACAGGCCACAGCCGGTTTGCCATGCGAATCGCAGCGCCGTGCGAGCGGTCGCATCATCGAGGTACGGCAGGAGGTTGTCGAGAGCGGCGACCGCCGTCACGCCATGAATGAAGACAATCGCGGTCAGCACGTCGTGCGTATTGGCGAGGTAGACCCGCGCGAACACTTCCGCGAGGTCCGACGCGACGTCGCGAACTTCGCCGCCGACGTCGACGAGACCGATCACCGGCGCAAAGTCGGGGAAGTCGCTGAGCGCTTCGAGTGACGAGACGATGGTGCCGGTAAACACGCGCTGACTCGGCGGGACCACCGCGACCTCCGCGATCGCCTCGCGCGGCCGACGCAAACGATCGGCGACGCGCCTACTCGTCGGCAATTCCTGATAGTTCGCCGCCCAATACGCCAACGCATCAGCCAACTCGCGCAGCCGATGCGGCGTTTCGGATTCGGCTAGGCTACGTGCCGCGTGGCCCACGCGAATCACGCCATGCGCGGCCGACGCACAGATGCCCGGAGCAAGTCGTGCCGCCCAGCGGCTGAGCACGTCGCGCCACGATGCGTCACGCAGCTCCGCCGCGAAAAAGTCGTTCCAGTCCGCGACCCGATCCGATTGCGCCAGCGCGCTGCGCCAGTCCTCGCGCGCGATCCGCCGCCGAGCGGCGGGCCGTGGCAGCATGCCTGAGCGATAGCGTTCCACCCACGGCGCGACGGCATCCGGGCGTCCAAGCGCGCACAACGCCTCCACCGCCATCGGGGCATGGTTGGTGAGGCCGTTGCGTAAATCCGGACCGTAGGCCGACAACCGGGCGAGTGCATCGTCCATCGACGTATACGAGGGCGCGTTCATCGCAACTCCTTTGTCGCCATGTTTAGGAAGTCCACTCGCTATGTAAAGGCCGTGAAACGAACGTGGGCGTGGCTGAACGAACAGGGGTCTTATGTCGGCGATTGACAACGCCGGCGATGAAGCAAAAGGCGGCGGCATCGAGAGAGGAGGAAGCCATGCCGTCGATCCGCGTGACCACGTTCAACGTCGAGAACCTGTTCAACCGCTACGCGCTGCTGGATGTGCCGTGGGAGAATCGGAGCTACGAGAAGATCGTCCAGGCGGTCGGACTGGCCTCGATCGCCAGCCGCGCCGGTGACCTGGTCTCGTACGAAACCACGCTGGTGCAGCGCGACAACACCGCGCGCGCCGTCCTCGATTCGAAGCCGGACGTGCTCGCGGTGCAAGAAGTCGAAAATCTTTACACGCTGCGGATCTTCAATTCGCAGTATCTCAAGAACTACTTCGATCGCATGGTGCTGATCGACGGCAACGATCCGCGCGGTATCGACGTCGGGTTCCTGCTGCGCAAAGGCTTCGACGGGCACATCACCGGGATTCAGACTCATATCGACGAAGGGCAGGGCGGCAAGGCGGTGATTCGCGGTTCCGGCGGCCCCAAATCCGCCATCGGCTACCCCGCGACCAACGCGATCTTCTCACGTGATTGCTTGTGCATCGACGTCGCCGTCGGCAAGAAGACGCTCACGTTTCTGGTGAACCATCTGAAGGCACAAGACGGCACACCGGAAGCCGACAGCCGCCGCGCCCTGCAAGCCAAGCGGGTCGTCGCGCTGGCTGCCGATGCACGCCAGCAAGGGAAATTCCCGATCGTGCTCGGCGACCTCAACGCCGATGTTGCCGGCGCGAAGCAGAACAAGAACAAAGCCAAGAAGCGGGCGGGCGAGAGCTTACTGCCGCTGATCAATGCCCAGGGACTCAGCGATGCGTTCGCCGGGGTCGCCGAGAATTGGAGTCACTACTATGAGTCCGACGACTCCGTCAGCCGGCTCGACTACATCCTGGTCGACAAGCAACTCCAGGTGAGCGGTCGCGACATCGTCCGCAAGGGTCTGAGTCTCAAGTGCCAACAAGCCGGGGGCGAGCGGTACCCGACCGTCGGCCTCAATCACACGGAGGCGAGCGACCACTGCCCGGTGACGGCGGTCGTCGACGTGTAAGCTGCGGCGGTTGAATCGCGCTCGGTCAGCGCTGGCGCCGGAACGGCACCCGGGCTAGAGACAGCGGCATGACCGAACCGCTGTATCGCTCGCGCCCCGGTGGCTTCGACATTCGACCGGCGAGCCAGACCGAAGCGGCACGAGTGGGCGACTTCGTCTGGCTCTCCGAGGGACTGTCGAATTCGTACCTCGTCGTCACCGGCGAAGGCCGCGTCATAGTCAACACCGGCATGGGCTTCGAAGCGCCGGTGCACAAACGCAACTTTGACGCGGTCGATCGCGGACCGGTGCGCTATATCCTGCTGACCCAGTCGCACGTCGATCACGTCGGCGGCGTCGATCTCTTTCGCGAATCGGGCACCCAGATCATTGCACAGGCCAACAATCGCGCGTGCCAGGATGACGACGCGCGCATCCATCCGTTTCGCGCCGCCCACAGCGCGCCGTTCTTTCCGACCGCCGTGGGCAAGGCCGAGGGAAATCGACACGTCCAAGCCCGACCTGAACCGACGATCGCGTTCGCGGATCGCTACGAGTTCACGCTTGCCGATCTGCGCTTCGAGTTGATCGCGACGCCCGGCGGTGAGACCGTCGATTCGATGTGCGTGTGGCTGCCGCAACATCGCATCGCGTTCGTCGGCAACGTCTTCGGCGCGCTGTTTGGGCATTTCCCCAATCTGGTTACGTTGCGCGGCGATCGCTATCGCTTCGCTTTGCCGTTCATCGACTCCGTCAATCGCGTACTCGCCCTCGAACCCGAACTGCTGCTCACCGGTCACTTCGCGCCGATTCGCGGGGCTGCGTTGATCTACGCCGAGCTCACCCGTCTGCGCGATGCCGTCCAGTACGTCCATGATGAGACCGTACGAGGCATGAATGAAGGCCGGGATGTTTTCACCCTGATGCGGGAGATTCGGCTGCCGGCGGAACTCGAAGTCGGCCAGGGATACGGCTGCGTGGCGTGGGGAGTGCGCGCGATCTGGGAAGGTTACGCCGGCTGGTTTCATCAGCGCTCGACCACCGAGCTGTATCCGGTGTTACCCAACGCGGTGTATGACGACATCGTTGAGTTGGCCGGCGGCGCGGCGGCGGTCGCTGAACGCGCACGCGCACGCTTGGCCGCCGGTGCTGCGATCGAGGCCATTCACCTCGCTGAGGTGGCGCTGACCGCCGAGCCCGCCTCGCGCTCAGCACGCGAAGTCTATCTCGCGGCGCATGAGCGATTGTTGGCTGCGCGCGGCGGGATCAACTTTTGGGAAACCGGCTGGCTGCGTTACCAAATCGAACGGACCAAATGCGTCCTGGCGGATCAGACGTGAGTGAATGGGCGTGACACCGACGCGCCGATTGGCATAATGACGGGCGTCTCGACGCCGCGAACAAGGAGTGTGACCATGCCGGCCCCGAACCGCGAGTTTGATCCTGCAACCCTCGATCTTGTCACCCCCGAGCACTACGAGCGCAACGGCTATCCGCACGCCGAATGGGCGTGGCTGCGCCGCAACGATCCGGTGTTCTGGTACGAGCGGGCCAACGTCGATCCGTTCTGGGCCATCACCAAGCACGCCGACATCGTCGAGATCGGCAAGCAGCCGGAGACCTTCTTGAACGCGCCGCGCCTCGCGGTCTTCACCAACGATCTGCCGCCGCCGCCCGAGGGCAGCGCGCGCCACTTATTGAACATGGATCCGCCCGATCACGCGCGCTACCGCCGCGTCACCAGCGGCTGGTTCACGCCGCGCGCCATTCGAGCGATGGACGGGAAAGTGTCGCGGGTTACACAGGAGGTGCTCGACGACGCGGCGAAGAAGGACGACGGCGACTTCGTCCGCGACATCACCGCGCGCATCACCATCGCGGTGATCGCCGAGATGCTCGGCGTACCGCGGCGCGATTGGGAGCTGCTGTTCCGCTGGACCAACGAGATCATTGCGCCGCAGGACCCCGAGTTTCAGCACGGCGACACGCCGTACGAGACGCTCGATCGCGCGCGCATGGAACTGTTCAACTACTTCAACGACCTCTCGAACGAGCGGCGGGCTCGGCCGACCGACGACATCGTCAGCGTCGTGGCGAACGGGCAAGTGAACGGCGCCCCGCTGCCGCCGATCGAGCTGCTCTCGTACTACTTCCTGCTCGTCGTGGCCGGTAACGAGACCACGCGCAACGCGATGACCGGCGGGATGCTCGCGTTTCTCGACAATCCGGGCGAATGGCAGAAGCTGCGCCGCGATGCCGCGCTGCTCGACGGGGCCGTCGAGGAAGTCGTGCGCTGGATTACGCCGGTGATTCAATTCTCGCGCACGGCGACGCGCGACTATTCGCTGCGCGGCAAGACCATCCGTGCAGGACAGTCGGTGTGCCTCTTCTATCCCTCGGGCAATCGCGACGAAGAGGTGTTCGACGATCCGTTCGAGTTTCGCATCGATCGCGACCCCCATCTGCACATTGCCTTCGGTATGGGCGAGCACGTTTGCCTCGGTGCGCATCTGGCCCGCCTGGAGCTGCGACAAGCGTTCGCACAACTGC
This sequence comes from Binatia bacterium, assembly GCA_035541895.1. GTDB lineage: Bacteria > Desulfobacterota > Binatia > HRBIN30 > JACQVA1 > DATKMK01. Next base: position 28,374 of record DATKMK010000001.1, read on the forward strand.
GCGAGCGGCTGGAATCGTGCGAGCTGGCCGGCCCGGTCGAACGCGTGCGTTCGAGCTTCGTTGGCGGCATCAAGCGCGCGCCGATGCGTTGGCGCATCGTCCCAGCGCGCGCTCATGCATGATGCCGTCGAGCCAATCCGCTCCAACCCGCCGATGCCGCGCACGCTGAAGTTGGCGCTCGTCGGCTGCGGTGCGATCTCGCGGGTCCACCTGTTCGCGATCCGCGAGGCGGTGCCGGAGATCGCGATCACCACGGTGATCGATGCCGACCGCGAGCGCGCCGAAGCGCTGGCGCGCGAAACCGGCGCGCGCGCGTTCGTCAGTCTGGAGGAAGGTCTCGCCAGCGGCGACTTCGATGCGGTCGATCTGATGTTGCCGCATCATCTGCACGAAGAGGCCGCCACGCGAGCGTTCGCGGACGGCAAACACGTGTTGCTGGAGAAGCCCGTCGCCACCACGCTCGACGCGTGCGAACGGATCTTCGCGGCCTGGCGTCGCGCCGGCACGGTGTTCATGGTGGCGGAGAACACGCAGTATTGGCCCGAGGTGCTGACGGCGAAGCGGCTCCTCGACGACGGCGCGATCGGCGAGGTCGTCACCGTGCGCGGCAGCTATGCGATTCCGCCGGTGCCGGCGTTCTACGGCGGCGATCGGCCGTGGCGCTGCGACAACGCGGTCGCCGGCGGCGGCATCGCGCTCGATACCGGGTCGCATTGGATTCGACCGCTGCGCATGTTGCTCGGTGAAATCGACGAAGTGGTCGGCGCGCTCGGGCGCCCCTATGCCGCGATGCAAGGCGAGTCGATGGCGCGCGCGCTGCTCCGCTTTTGCTCCGGAGTGATCGGGGTGCTGGACGGCATCATGAAGGACGACCTGTTCGTTCCCGAGCCGATGTTTCGCATCACCGGCAGCCGGGGAGAGATCACCATCGAGCGATCCGGCTGCGTGCTCTTGTGGACCGACGAACACCCCACCGGCGAGCCGATTGGCGAGGTGGGCGGCTACCACCGGTCGTATCCGGGTGAGTTCGCCGATTTCGCTGCCGCCGTGCTCGACGGTCGCCCGCCCGCTGCCGGGCCGGAGATGGCGGTCGGCGAGTTGCGCGTCGCCCTCGCGCTCTACCGATCGGCCGAGACCCTCCGCTGGGAGAAGGTGTGGGAGTGAACGCCGAAAACCGAGTCCGCTTCGATTTCTCCGGCGTCCGCGTGTTGATCACCGGCGGATCGAGCGGCATCGGCACCGGCATCGCGCGCGCCTTCGCGGACGCCGGCGCGCACGTCACGATTACCGGCCGTCGCGCCGCCGCCGGTGACTACGACGCGGACCTCTCCGGTTTGGACTATCGCCAGCTTGAGATCATCGACGCGGCGGCGATCGAGGCACTCGCCGACTCGCTGCCGGCGCTCGACGTGTTGGTGAACAACGCCGGTGCGAACCTGCCCGGCGGCAAGAGCGAGTACACACCCGCCGTGTTCGAGGAATCGGTGCGGATCAACCTGTTCAGCGCCTTTCGCCTCGCCACCGCGTGCCGCGACAAGCTCGGCTGCAGCGAACTCGACGGCGGCGGCAACGTCATCAATCTCGCTTCGATGGCCTCGTTCTTCGGCATCACCGCGGTGCCCGGCTACGGCGCCGCGAAGGCGGCGATCGTGCAAATGACGAAGACGTTGGCGGCAGCGTGGGCGACAAACGGCATTCGCGTCAATGCCGTTGCGCCGGGACTCACCCGCTCGAACATGACGGCCCGCATTCAGGGTCTTCCCGAGTTTACCCGCAAAGATTTCGAGCGCATGCCGCTCGGCCGCTGGGGCGTGCCCGAGGATGTCGCACCGGCCGTCCTCTTCCTCGCCAGCCCGGCGGCCCGCTTCATCACCGGCCAGACCCTGCGCATCGACGGCGGCTATTCGATCGCGTGAGATAGGACGATATGAGCGTCACAGCCGAACACATCCGCAACGTGTTTCAACGCTACGTCGAGTTGGTTACGCGCGGCGACTTCGAGGCGGTCGCGTTGCTGTATACGGAGGGCGCGACGGTGGAGGATCCCGTCGGTTCCGAACCCAAACGCGGGCGCGACGCGATCCGCGAGTTCTATCGCGCCTCGGCGGGTATGGTCGATCTACAGCTGGAGGGTCGCGTCCGCGTTGCCGGAAGGGAAGCGGCCGCGGCGATGATCGCGCGGCCGACCACGGCCAAAGGCATGGTGATCGAGACGCTCGACGTCATGACCTTTGACGATGACGGGCGCATCACGTCCATGCGCGCGTACTGGAGTCCGGACACGATCTACCGCGAGTGACGTTCTCGTGCTGCCCGCCGCTATTCGTATCGACGATCTCGCCCAACCGATCCTGACGCCGGCGCAGCAGGCCGCCATCGCTGGCGCCAGTCAGGTTCGCATCGCGTTCACCGAAGAGGCGGTGTTTGCCGCCGCACGTGAGCGGACGGGTCTCAGCGACTTCGGTCCTGACGATTTCCGCGCCCGCCTGTGCGTGTGGCTGGCGGCCGCCGACGAAGATCGCGAGCTGAACGCGCTCGGGCGCGCGACCGTCTTCGGCAACTGCGTGCGTGTACTGTCGAATCGTCTGCGACTCGAAGATCTCGTCAAGCGCCATCCGGAGATTCTCGACGTCGCGATTCGCCGGCCGATCATCATCGCCGGTCTGCCGCGCTCGGGCACCACGCATCTGGTCAATCTGATCTCCGCCGATGCCCGGCTGCGCTCGCTGCCGTACTGGGAAAGCCTCGAGCCGTTTCCTGGGGCCGACGATATCCCCGACGACGCCGGCATCGATCCGCGGCTGCATCGCTGTCGCGAAAGCTATGAGCGCAGCGATCGCGTCCTACCGCTCTTGCGCGCGATGCATCACATGACGCCCGAGCACGTGCACGAAGAAATCGAGGTGCAGGAGCTCGACTTCGCGACCTACAACCTCGAATGGTACGCGCGGGTGCCGCGCTGGCGCGACTTCTACCTCGCGTGCGACCTGCGGCCGAGCTACGGGTATCTGAAGAAGGCGCTGCAAGCGCTGCAGTGGCTGCGCGGCCCGGATCGCTGGATACTGAAGTCGCCGCAACACCTGGAACAGCTCGGGCCGCTGATCGAAACGTTTCCCGATGGCATCGTCGTGCTGACGCATCGCGACCCGGTGCACGTGATTCAATCGGCGATCACGATGTTGGCGTACGGTGCACGCATTCGCCGCGCCCGCGTCGATCTCGCCGACATCGCGAATTACTGGATCGATCGCATCGAGCGCTTGCTGCGGGCGTGCGTGCACGATCGCGAGCGCGTACCGCCATCGCAGAGCATCGACGTGTTGTTCCACGAGTTCATGGCCGACGACGTCGGGATGGTCGCGCGCATCTACGATCTTGCCGGCCTGCCAATGACTGCCGGGGCGCGCCACCAGCTCGATGCTTTCATGGCCGAGAACGCGCGCGGGAAGCACGGGCGGGTGCAGTACGATCTGCGCGCGGATTTCGGCATCGCTCCCGCCGACGTGCGCAAGCGATTCGCGTTCTACATCGAACGATTTCCGGTTCGCTTGGAGGAGTAACCGCGGTCGCGCGATGAGGGCGGTCATTGCGTCACCGCACTCAGCGCAGTAGAGGCGTTGGCGAGTGTGGGTTGCCCGAGGAGGACAGTGATGACAGTCCAATCGTTGCGCGAGCGGTCGGCCGAGTGGTGGTGCCGCGTGGTCCTGCGATTTCTCGCCGTGGCCTTCGCCGTCGTCGGGACGCAATTCTTCCTCGCGCCCGATGCCACGGTGCGGTCGATCAACTGGATGGGCTCGTGGTTCGGCGGGTTTCCGCAAGCGCCGGTGTCGGAGCTGCGCTTCTACGTGTCGCTGGCGACCGGGTACATGGCGCTGGTCACGGTGCTGGCCTACTACGCCCAGCGTGATCTGCGGCGCTATCGCGACTTCGTCGCGTTGCTCGTGCTCGGCAAGGCGACCACCTCGCTGAGCAGTTTTGCTTTCTACCACTATTCGCTGCCGGCCTTCGTGTATTTGTTGAACTTCCTGGTCGACGGCAGCATCGCACTGACGGCTGCCGTCATTTGGTTCGTCATCCCCTCGTTGCCCAACGACCAACCGCGCGCGGAAGCGCGCGGTGCGCGTACGCCTGAGCCGATCGTTCAGGCCATCGCGGAGGCGATGGTGCCGTCGGGCGGACCGTTTGCGGCGGGTGCGCGCGAGCACGCGATGACGAGCGAGATCGACGCGTTTGTCGCCGGAGTCGGCGGTGGTGCAGTGGGCGGGTTCCGGCGAATTCTGTGGCTGTTCGAGTTCTCCCCGTTCTTCTTGCCGCCGCTGCGCTGGCGGCGCTTCTCGCGGCTGTCCTTGGATGAACGCATCAGCACGCTCGAGCAGTGGGAACAGTCGTCGTGGATGCCGCGCCGGCAACTCGTGCACATGTTGAAGATTCTGATGATGACGCAATTCTACTCGCGCCCAGAGATCGAAGCGCAACTCGGCTACCCGCATCCACTCGATCGCGTGCCGCGGGCACAGGCGACCGCATGATCGTGCGTCCCGACGACCAGCCCGGCGATCTCGTCGAGCACACCGACGTCGCCGTCGTCGGCACGGGCGCCGGCGGCGCCGTGCTCGCCGCCGAGCTGGCGGAAGCTGGCATGCGCGTGATCATGGTCGAGGAAGGTGATGCCCACACCGCCGCCGATTTCACCGCGCGGCCGCTCGAGCAGATCCGCATGCTCTACCGCGATCGCGGCATGACCGGGGCGATCGGCAACACCTTCATCGGCATTCCGCTCGGGCGGACCGTCGGCGGCACCACCACGATCAACTCCGGCACCTGTTGGCGCGCGCCGGACGCGGTGTTGCACCGATGGGAGACTGAGTTCGGGATTCCAAACGTGGCCGCCGGCGGCCTCACCCCGGAGTTCGAGCGCGTCGAGCGAGCGATTCACGTGCAAGCGGTTCCCGAACCCTTGCTCGGCCCCGCGGCACGCCTGTTTCGGCGCGGGGCGGAAGCGCTCGGGTTTCACGGTGAGGCGATTCCACGCAACGCCGCCGGTTGTCGCGGGACGGGTGTGTGCGCGTTCGGCTGCCCGCGCGATGCGAAACAGGCGATGCATGTGTCGTACGTTCCGCGTGCGTTGCGCGCCGGCGCGCGATTGCACGCGCGCGCGCGGGTCGAGCGCGTGCTCCTCAGCGACGGCCGCGCCGTCGGCGTGGTCGCCAAGCGCCTCGACCCCGATGGTCGCTGGAACGGTGCGCGTGTGTGGGTGCTCGCCGATCGCGTTGTCGTTGCCGCCGGGGCGTTGCTGACGCCGGTGCTGCTCGCGCGTAGCGGTATCCGCCGTCGTCCGCTCGGCCGCAGTCTGCGAATTCATCCGGCGACGCGGGTGCTGGCGTTGTTTGACGAACCGGTGCGGGCGTGGGACGGCGTGCCGCAGAGCTACCACGTCCACGAGTTCGAATCGGAAGGCATCTTTCTACAAGGCATGGTGGTGCCGCCGGCGCTGCAAGCGGCGACGCTGCCGGGATTTGGATTTGCCCACAAAGAACGGATGGCGGCCTTCGATCGGCTCGCCTCGTTCGGCGCGTTGATCAGCGACACCACCACTGGGCGCGTCTTCGCCGCCGGCGGACAGTCGCTGGTCTGGTACTGGATGAATCGCGACGATGCGCGCCGACTGTTGCGCGCGGTGTCGCTGTGCGCGCGGATCTTCTTCGCGGCGGGAGCGCGCGAAGTCTATCCCGGCGTGCGCCAGCAACCGGTGATTCGCTCGATGGCCGAGGCCGAAGCGTTGGAACGCGTAGCCGTCCGACCGCGCGACCTCGAAATGATGGCGTTTCATCCAATGGGTACGGCACGCATGGGCAGCGATCCGTCGACCTGTGCGGTGGCGCCGTCGGGAGAGGTCTACGGCACCGCGGGCCTGTACGTCGCCGATGCCAGCGTGTTTCCGACCTCGACCCGTGTGAATCCGCAGATCACCATCATGGCGATGGCCACGCGCATCGCCGCCGGCATCGCTGCGTGTCCGCGGCTGCAGGCGACGCCCGCGGAGACGTTGCCGCGACCCGCGTCGGTCGCGGCGTAACCGCGGGAACGTCGTGGACGATTCCCTCGAGGTCGCGCGACGGCAAGCGAATTTCGCGCGTTATGAGCCGGGGCAGCGCAGCGCTCACTACGAGAGTTTCTTCCAGCGCGCGAATCACCCGACGCGACCCTTGGCGTTCTGGATTCGTTACACCGTCTTCAGCCCGGCCGGGCAGCCGGAGCGCGCGATCGGCGAGTTGTGGGCGGTCGTCTTCAACGGCGAAACCAACCGACACGTCGCGGTGAAGACCGAGGTGCCGATCGCGCATTGCCGTTTCAGTCGCCGCGAGTTCGCGGCAACCATTGCCGACGCGCGGCTCGAACCCGGACGGCTCGCCGGCTCGGCAGCGTCAACGGGCCACGCGATTGCGTGGGATTTGCGCTTCCGCGGCGATCAGCCGCCGCTGTTTCTGTTGCCGCTGCGGATGTATCGAACCGCTCTACCCAGGGCGAAGAGTCTCGTGGGTTTGCCGCTGGCGGTCTACGACGGTGTGTTGACGGTCGACGATGAAGCGATCACCGTCGACGGCTGGGTCGGCAGCCAGAACCACAACTGGGGCAGCCGGCACACAGATCATTATGCGTGGGGCCAGGTAGCGGGTTTCGACTCGTACGCCGACAGCTTTCTCGAAGTGGCGACGGCGCGACTCAAGATCGGGCCGCTGTGGACCCCGCCGATGACGCCGCTGGTACTGCGCCATCGCGGGCAGGAGATCGCATTGAACCGCTTGGCGCAAACGCTGCGAACCAAGGCAAACGTTCGCTACTTCACGTGGACCTTTGGAGGCGAAAACGATCGGCTTCGCATCGAAGGACGGATCGAAGCGCCGCGCGCGGCGTTCGTCGGGCTGCGTTACTACAATCCTCCCGGCGGGACGAAGCAGTGCCTCAACAGCAAGTTGGCGGCCTGCGAGGTGCGCCTCCTCCCCAAGCATGGTGAGGCCGAGGTCTTATCGACGGCACATCGAGCCGCGTTTGAGATTCTCACAGATGACACAACCAGCGGGGTGGCGATCAGCGCGTAGTTGATACGAGCGGTCCGGCCCGCTTCTTGAAGCGCCGGCGGGGTGACATGGGTACGCTCCTGATGCATCCCGCCGAAGCCGACTCGGGAGGCGCGATCGGTCTTCGCATCGAGGTCCGGGGCCAGGTCCAAGGCGTTGGCTATCGCCCGTGGGTGTACGGGCTGGCGACCGCCGCCGGGATTCGCGGGCGAGTCTGGAACCACGCCGAGGGCGTGACGATCGAGGCCTTTGCCGATGCCCCGGTGTTGCAGGAGTTTGCCAGCATGCTCGGACACCCGCCGGCGCCCGCTGCGCGTGTGCGTGAGGTCCGTTGCGCCACGATTCCGCTTGAACCGATCACCACGTTCCAAGTGGTCGAGAGTCGTGCCGAGGGTCGTCGCAGTGTCTCGATTCCGCCGGATTGGGCGACGTGCGCGGCGTGCCGGCGCGAACTCCTCGATCCGGCGAACCGCCGGTATCGGTATCCCTTCATCAACTGTACCCACTGCGGCCCGCGCTACACCATCAGTCGCGATGTTCCGTACGATCGCCAGCAGACCACGATGGACTCGTTCGCAATGTGCGACGACTGCCGGCGGGAGTACAGTGACCCGGCCGATCGGCGGTTTCATGCCGAGCCGAACGCGTGTCCGGTGTGTGGGCCGCGCCTCACGCTGGCCGACGCCGACGGACATCGACTGAACGGCGATCCACTGACGGACGCTGCAGAGGCGCTGCGAGCCGGACTGATCGTGGCCGTCAAAGGACTTGGCGGTTTCCATCTGGCCTGTGACGCGACCTCGTCCGCGGCGACGCTGCGATTGCGCCGGCGCAAGCGCCGTGACGAGAAGCCGTTCGCGGTGATGGTGCCGACCCTCGCCGACGCACAACGGGTCGCGCAGATCGGCGACGCCGAAGCGGGGTTGCTGAGCGCGGGCGAGCGGCCGATTGTGTTGGTCGAGCGTCGCGTGGACTCGCCGATTGCGGCCGAGGTCGCACCCAACAATCCGTTGCTCGGGCTGATGCTGCCGTACACCCCGCTGCACGAACTGTTGCTGGCCGCGGTCGGTCGGCCGTTGGTGATGACGTCGGCGAACTTTTCGGACGAGCCGATGGTCTGCGACAACAGCGTTGCGCTCGATCGCCTGGGGGCGGTTGCCGACTGCTTCCTGCTCCACGATCGTGAGATCGCCAATCGCTGCGACGACTCGGTCGCCCGCGTGATCGACCGCCGCCCGGTAGTGCTGCGCCGCGGCCGGGGATATGTGCCGGGGCGATTGCCGCTCCGTCGCTCGGTAGCGCAGCCGGTGTTGGCGTGCGGTGCGCACCTTAAGAACGCATTCTGCTTCGTCGCGGACGACGCCGCCTGGCTCGGCCCGCACATCGGCGACCTCGAGACCGATGAAGCCTGTCGCGCCTTCGAGGAAAGTGTCGAGCACTTCCAGCGTTTCGTCGGCCTCACGCCGAAGGTGATCGCGCACGATCTCCACCCGTCGTATTTCACCACGGGCTATGCGGTGGGGCGCGCTGATCTGCCGCGCATCGCCGTGCAGCATCATCATGCCCACGTGATTGCGTGTGCGGTCGAGCACCAAATCGACGGGCCGGTGATCGGTCTGGCGTGGGACGGCACCGGCTACGGACTCGACGGCACCGCGTGGGGCGGGGAGTTGCTGGTCGCGACCCCCGCGCACTTCGAGCGACTGGCAACGTTTCGTCCGATTCCGTTGGCGGGGGGCGACCGCGCGATCCGCCAGTCGTGGCGCATCGCGCTGGCCTTGCTCGATCAGGCGTTCGACGGCGATCCGCCGCTCGAGCGCTTGCCGCTCTTTGCGCAGATCGACCGGCGCGAGATCGAACAGGTTCGACAGATGATTCGATGCCAGTTCAACACGCCGCTCGCGCGCGGAGTAGGGCGCTTCTTCGATGCGTTCGGTGCGCTCGCGCTCAACAAGAGCGAGGCGCGCTACGAGGGACAGATCGCCGTCGAGCTGTCGGGAGCGCGTGCCGATGATGGCTACGCCTACTCGTATGCGATCGACGATGCCCCGATCGTGGAGATCGACCTGCGGCCGGCGTTGCGCGAGGCGGTTCGCGATCTGTTGGATGGCGTTTCGGCGGCGACGATCTCGGGACGCTTCCACGCCACGTTGGCGGCGGCGGGATGCGAGCTGGTGGGTCGCGCCGCTCAGCGAGTTGGTCGCCTCCCGGTCGTGCTGAGCGGTGGGTGCTTTCAAAACGCGTGGTTGGTCGAATCGATGCGGCGCACGCTTGCTCCCCACTTCGATGTGGTCTCGCACGAGCGCGTGCCGCCGGGTGACGGCGGCGTCGCCCTCGGGCAGGCGATCATCGCCGACGCCATGATCAGATGCGGGCAAGCGCCGTGTGACAACGCGGAGGCATGACATGTGTCTGGCGGTACCAGGGAAGGTCGTCGCGATCGAGGGTGACAGCGATCTGCGTATGGCGCGGGTAGATTTCGGCGGCATCACCCGCGAGGCGTGCCTCGCCTACGTGCCCGAGGCGCAATTGGGCGACTACGTCTTGGTGCACGTCGGCTTCGCGATCGCCGTGGTCGACGAAGGCGCGGCGAACGAGTCGCTCGCGTTGATCGCCGAGGCCGGCGACCGAGGCGGCTGACGTGCGGCACCTCGACGAATATCGCGATCCCGCCGCGGTGCGCATTCTGATCGATCAGATCGCCGCCGCGACCACGCAACCCTGGACGATCATGGAGGTCTGCGGCGGGCAGACGCACTCGATCCTCAAGTTCGGCTTGGACGAGTTGTTGCCGCCGACCATCCGGCTGATTCACGGACCAGGCTGCCCGGTCTGCGTGACGCCGCTCGAACAGATCGACAAGGCGCTGGAGATCGCGGCCCGATCGGGCGTGATCTTCTGTTCGTTCGGCGACATGTTGCGGGTGCCGGGTTCCACCGGCGATCTACTGTCGGCCAAAGCGCGCGGGGCCGACGTGCGCATTGTCTACTCGCCGCTCGATGCGCTGAAGATCGCCGCGCGGGAGCCGGATCGGCGGGTCGTCTTCTTCGCCGTCGGTTTCGAGACCACCGCGCCCGCCAACGCGATGGCCGTCTACCGTGCTGCCCAAGCGGGCATCAGCAACTTTTCCCTGCTCATGGCGCATGTGCTCGTGCCGCCGGCGTTGACCGCGCTGCTCTCGGACCCGGACAGCGTCATCCAAGCACTCTTGGCGCCGGGGCACGTGTGCGTCGTGACCGGCTATCGCGCCTACGAACCGTTGGCAGCGCGCTATCGGGTGCCGATCATCGTGACCGGCTTCGAGCCGCTCGACTTGCTGCGTGGGGTGCTGGCGGCCGTACGCCAGCTCGAAGCGGGCGAAGCGCGAGTCGAAAACCAGTACGAGCGTGTCGCGCGCCCCGACGGCAATCCGTCCGCACGCGATGTGCTCGACGAGGTCTTCGCGGTCGCGAACCGCAAGTGGCGCGGTCTGGGCGAGATCCCGGCCAGCGGCTACGCGCTGGCGCCGGCGTATCGGGCATTTGACGCGGAGGTGGTGTTTGGGCTGCAGCACCTCGCCGTTGAGGAGCCGCGCGACTGCCTGAGCGGCTTGGTGCTCCAAGGGCGGATCCGGCCGACCGAGTGCCCGCAGTTCGGCGCTCGTTGCACGCCCGAGCATCCCCTCGGTGCCACGATGGTTTCGTCGGAAGGAGCCTGCGCGGCCTACTTCCACTACGGTCGCAAGGCCGTGGCGCACGGAGGATAATGGCTATGTCGAACCGTCTCGAATCGCTGCTCGCCTGCCCGTTGCCGATTGATGACGATGCGATTGTTCAGATGGCGCACGGCGGCGGCGGCCGCAAAATGGCCAACCTCATCGAACGGCTATTCCTGCCGGCGTTCAACAGCCCGGCGCTCTCCGCCCTCGGAGACGGTGCCGTCGTTGAGGTCGGCGGCGAGCGCCTCGCGTTCTCGACCGACACCTTCGTGGTCAGCCCGCCGTTTTTTCCGGGCGGCGACATTGGCTCGCTCGCCATTCACGGAACTGCGAACGACCTCGCCGTCTGCGGCGCAGAACCCATAGGGTTCAGCGTTGGTCTAGTCCTTGAAGAGGGATTTGCCATCGACCAGTTGCGGCGGATTATCGCCTCGCTGGCCGATGCGAGTGCAGCGATAGGAGCACCGATTCTGACCGGTGATACGAAAGTGGTAGAGCGGGGCAAAGGGGATAGCGTCTACATCAACACGTCGGGCATCGGTCGGATGCGTCCGGGCGTGAATGTCGCCCCGGACCGAGCCGTAGCCGGGGATGTCGTCCTGGTCTCGGGTCCCGTAGGAGATCACGGCATTGCCGTGATGGCGGCGCGTAACGGGATCGAGTTCGAGACCACGTTGCACTCCGACTCGGCTCCGGTGCTCCCGCTCGTCCGGGCGCTCCTCGACGTGGCGCCGGAGACCAAGGCGATGCGCGATCCCACCCGCGGCGGCCTCGCCACGGCGTTGTGCGAGATCGCCGACGCCTCGCGCGCGGGCATCCGAATCGACGAGGCCGCCGTGCCGGTACGGCCGGAAGTGCGGGCGGCCTGCGAGGTGCTGGGCTTCGATCCGCTCTACGTGGCATGCGAGGGACGCTTCCTCGCCATTGTTCCGCCACATCGAGCCGAGGCCGCCCTGGATGCGTTGCGCGCGACCGCGGACGGCGAGACGGCGTGTCGCATCGGCGAAGTGGTGGCCGACGATCCCGGCCGGGTGGTGCTGCGTACGCGCATCGGCAGTCATCGACGTCTCGATCGACTGTCCGGCGAGCAACTGCCGCGCATCTGTTGAGGTCGCCATGCACGAATACTCCTTGGTTCAGTCGATGGTGCAGCGGGTCGAGGAGGAAGCCCGAGCGCGGCACGCCACCGGCGTGCATCGCGTGCGCGTCCGTATCGGTCATTCGTCGGGTGTCGAAGCCGATCTGTTTGCCAGCGCGTACGACATATTGCGGGCCGGAACGCTGTGCGCCGATGCCGAATTGGTGATCGCGCGCGAATCGACCGAGTGGCGGTGCGGCGCGTGCGGGACCGCGGTGCCGGCAGGCGCCGAGTTGGTCTGTCCGAACTGCGGCTTTCCCGCACGGCTCGCGCGCGGCGATGATTTGGTGCTCGAGCGCATCGAGTTGGAGGTGCCCTAATGTGCGACGTGTGCGGCTGCGGCGATCCGAAGATTGTGCCGGTCGACGTTCACGAGCGTCTGCTCGCGACCAACGACCGCACCGCGGCGCACAATCGGGCGCATTTCGAAGATCACGGACTGGTTGCGATCAACTTGATGGGCTCGCCCGGTGCGGGCAAGACGGCGATCCTCGAGGCGACGGCGCGAGCCCTTGGCCGCACGCGCCGTCTCGCCGCGATCACCGGCGATCTGGAAACCGAACGCGACGCCGATCGTCTGCGCGCCGTCGGCATTCCCGCCGCCGCCATCACTACCGGTTCGGCGTGCCACTTGGACGCCGAGATGGTCCACCATGCGCTGCACCACGAGACCGCGCATGCGGCCGACTACCTGTTCATCGAAAACGTCGGCAACCTCGTCTGTCCGGCGATTTACGATCTCGGCCAAGCGGTGAACGTGGTCGCGCTATCGGTCACCGAAGGCGAGGACAAGCCGCTCAAGTATCCCGTCATGTTTCGCAAGGCGGATCTCGTGCTGCTGACGAAGACCGATTTGCTGAGCGCGCTGCCCGACTATGACTGCGCGGCGGTGTCGGCCGCGCTCGCGCAGGTGATGCCGACGCCGCGAACGATCGCGATTTCAGCGCGCAGCGGCGCGGGCGTCGGCGATTGGATTGAATGGATTGAACGACTACGCGCGCGGCCGCGCGACATGCGGGCGGCCGACGCACCCGGCCACTGAGCCGGACGAACTTTGGACTGGAGGTGTTGCATGGTCCTACCAAAAGCACTCGATTACGACGCGGAGACCATCGGCCAACACCTTGTCCGGTGCGGCGTCAGCCGCCGCCAATTTCTCGAATTCTGCGCTTCCTTGATGGTCGCCGCACCCGCCGGGCTCGCGTTGACCAGCAAGGCGCGGGCGTCCGAGGTCGCGCGCGAAGTCGCCGCCGCCCGGCGACCGTCGGTCATCTGGCTCCACTTTCAGGACTGCACCGGTTGCACGGAGACGTTGCTGCGGACGTCGAAGCCCGATCTCGCGGAGTTGATCCTGAACCTGATCTCGCTCGACTACCACGCGACCATCATGGCGGCGGCCGGCAAGCAGGCGGAAGCGGCGCTCTATGCCTCGATGCGAGAGAATGCCGGCAAGTACGTCTTGGTGGTCGAGGGGGCGATCCCGCGGAAAAAGAACGGCGTGTACATGATGCATGCCGGCAAGACTGCCATCGACGTCCTGCAGGAAGTCGGCAAGCAGGCGGCTGCCATCATCGCCATCGGCTCGTGTGCGTCGTGGGGCGGCATTCCGTCGGCCGACCCGAATCCGACCGACGCAGTCGGCGTCGACTCGATCATCACAGACAAACCGATCGTCAACATTCCAGGCTGTCCGCCGAATCCGTACAATCTGCTCGGCACGGTGCTGCAGTACGCCACTGCCGGCACGTTGCCGGAGCTCGACGATCTGAAACGACCGAAGTTCGCTTACGATCGCGAAATCCATCAGCACTGTCCGAGGCGACCGCACTTCGATGCCGGGCGCTTCGCTGCGGAGTTCGGCGACGCCGGACATCGGCAAGGCTGGTGCCTGTATCATCTCGGGTGCAAGGGGCCGCAGACCCACGCCGGCTGCTCGACGCGGCACTTCAACGAAATCCCGGACGTGTGGCCGATCGGTATCGGCGCGCCGTGCGTCGGTTGCACCGAGCAGCACCTCGCGTTCAAGGTGCCGATGTTCCAGACCGTCAAGATTCACGACGCCACGCCCCCCGACACCTACGCGCCGGTGTTCACCAAGCAAGGCAACGTCAGCCCGGTCGCTGCGGGCGTCGCCGGGTTGATCGGCGGCGCGCTGATCGGCGCCGGCTACATGGCCTCGCGGAAAGTGGGCACCGGAGCCGGCGAGGAGCCTGCGAAGAAACAGGAGTAGGCCATGACCATCTCCAGACGCTCAGCGCTCAAGGTGATGGCCGCCGCCACGGCGACGTCGGTGGCGAAGGCGGTCACGCCGTCCACGGCGTCGGCGGCGGCGATCGCGGCCCCACCGGATGCGGTCGGAATGTTGTACGACGCCACCAAGTGCATCGGCTGCAAGGCCTGCATGTCGGCGTGCAATCGCGCCAACGACTTGGAGCCCGACACCAGCCTATCGAGCGGGCGCTGGCACATGCCGCTCGATCTCAACGAGCACACGAAGAACATCATCAAGCTCTACCGCGACGCGAACAGCGGCGAGCAGTCGTTCATCAAGCGCCAGTGCATGCACTGCCTCGATCCCGCCTGCGTCGGCGCGTGCATGCTCGGCGCGCTGCAGAAGGGCGAGCACGGCATCGTGTCGTACAACGCCGATCTCTGCATCGGTTGCCGCTATTGCGAGATGGGATGTCCGTTCAACGTCCTGAAGTTCGAATGGAGCAAGGCCGTCCCCAAGATGCAGAAGTGCGAGCTGTGTCGCCATCGCATGCCGGAAAAGGGTCCGGCGTGTTGCGAGGTGTGTCCGACCGGTGCGGTGATCTACGGCAAGCGCGCGGACTTGCTGGCCGAGGCGCATCGCCGGCTGGCTCAGTATCCGGATCGCTATCAGCCGAAAGTCTACGGCGAAGAAGAGGTCGGCGGCACCCAGGTGCTGTATCTCGCGCACGTCAACTTCGAGAAGCTCGGCCTGCCGGCGTACCGCGATCAATCGGTGCCCAAGACCGTGCGCACCGTACAGCACACCATCTATCAAGGGTTCGTCGCGCCGGTAGCGCTGTACGGTGTGCTGGCCGCGGTCATGCTGCGCAATCGCAAGAAGGGTGGCGTCGCCGAGGGCGAAGAGGAGCGGCGATCATGACTACACTCGAACAACCGCAGCCGCTTGGCGGCACCATCTTCACGCGCCCGGTGCAAATTCTACTCGCATTCGCCGCGCTCGCCGGCGCGCTCATCGTCTGGCGTTTTGCCGCGGGGTTGGGAGCGACCACCGCCCTCAACGACGGCTATCCATGGGGATTGTGGATCGCCTTCGACGTGGTCACGGGCACGGCGCTGAGTTGCGGCGGATACGGGATCGCGATTCTGGTCTACATCCTCAACCGCGGGAACTATCATCCGCTGATCCGGCCGGCGCTGGTGACCAGCGCGTTCGGCTACACCATCGCCGGCCTCTCGGTGATGATCGACGTCGGCCGGCCCTGGATCGCCTACCAACTCCCGTTCTTCTGGCACTGGAACGTACACTCGGTACTGCTCGAAGTCGCGCTCTGCATCATGACGTACACCATCGTGCTATGGCTCGAACTCTCGCCCGCCTTCTTGGAACGAGCGCGCACGAGCGGCATCCAGCTCATTCGCCGCGTCGGCGAGGTCGGCTTGCCGGTCATGAAGAAAAGTCTGCTGTGGCTGACCGCGCTCGGCATGCTGCTGCCGACCATGCACCAGTCGGCGCTCGGCTCGCTGTTGCTGTTGAGCGGACCGCGGCTGCATCCGGTATGGAACACCACGCTTCTGCCGCTGCTGTTCCTGCTCTCGTGCGTCGCGATGGGTTTCGGCGCGGTGGTCATCGAGGGCTCGCTGTCGGCGCTGTTCCTGCGCCGCAAGCCTGAGACGCCGATGCTGGCTGGCCTAGGGCTGGTGATGCAGCCGTTGATCGGGTTGTATCTCGTGATCCGGATCGTCGACATCGCGGTGCGCGGACAGCTCGCCGCGCTCTTCGCGTTCGACTTCTACAGCGTGTTGGCGTTGTTCGAGATGGCGCTGTTTGCCGCGTCGATGGTGTTGCTGGCGACCGATCGTCAGCGCCACGATCTTGGAAACCTGTTCCGCGCCGCGATGCTCATGGTGCTGGCCGGCGCGCTCTATCGTTTCGATGTGTTCCTGGTGGCCTTCCAGCCGGGAGCCCACTGGTTCTACTTTCCGAATCTGACCGAAATCCTGATTACCGCCGGCTTGGTCGCCGGCGAGATCGCCGGGTACATCATTGTCATCAAAGTCTTCCCCATCATGAGCGGGGCACCGCTGCCCGCGCCCGCGCGATAGGAGGCAAACTATGGCTCGCATTACAGTGGATCCCATCACGCGGATCGAAGGCCATCTGCGCATCGACGCCGTGGTCGACGGCGGAGAGGTTCAGAAGGCGTGGGCGTCGTGTTCCATGTGGCGCGGCATCGAAACGATCCTGCTCGGTCGCGACCCGCGCGAGGCGTGGCTGTTCACACAACGGTTCTGCGGCGTGTGCACCACGGTCCATGCGATCGCGTCGGTCCGCGCCGTCGAAGATGCGCTCGGCATGGAGATTCCGCTCAACGCGCAATACATCCGCAATCTGATCCTGATTGCGCACGCGCTGCATGATCACATCGTGCACTTCTACCACCTGTCGGCGCTGGACTGGGTCGATGTGACTACGATCCCACAAGCGGATCCGGTGAAAACAGCTGCGCTCGCCGAGAGCTTGTCGGATTGGACGCGCAACTCCGACAAGGAAATGAAGCAGGTCCAGACCAAAATCATCGGCCTGGTGCAGAGCGGGCAGCTCGGGATCTTCGCCAATGGGTACTGGGGACATCCGGCGATGAAACTACCGCCCGATGTGAACCTGCTGGCGGTCGCGCATTACCTGCAAGCGCTCGAGTTCCAACGCAAAGCGAATCAGATCGTCGGCATCCTCGGCGGCAAGACACCGCACATTCAGAACGTCGCCGTTGGCGGGGTGATGAATGCGATCAATCTCAACAGCCTCGGCGCGCTCAACATGGACCGGCTGTACATGATGAAGGACCTGTTCGACGAGGTCATTCCGTTCGTGCAGCAGGTCTATTTCGTCGACGCCATCGCCATCGCCGCGCTGTACGCAGACTGGTTCGACGTCGGTGCGGGCGTGAAGAACTATCTCAGCGTACCCGACTTGGCACTCGATCCCGCGTCGACCAAGTTCGATCTGCCGGGCGGCACCATCTTCGACGGCGATCTCGCGAGCGTGCATCCGATCACAAGCTCGCGTGACGAGTACTTTCGCAAGGGAGTCACCGAAGACGTCACGCACGGCTACTACGAGGGGCGCGGCGCACAGCATCCGTGGCAGGGCGAGACGAAGCCCGACTTCACGGATTTTCAAGACGACGGCAAGTACTCGTGGGTCAAGGCACCGCGGTTCCAGGGCAAGCCGATGCAGGTGGGTCCGCTGGCCAACGTGTTGGTGGGTTACGCGCTCGGCAACGAGTTGATGAAGAAGTGGACGGACATCGCGCTGGCGAAAGTGTCGGAGATCGCCAAGCGGCCGATCACGATCGACAAGATGCATTCGACGATGGGCCGCCTGTTGGCGCGCGCGATCCGGACGGTCGTGCTCTCCGAGCTGGCGCTTCGGCATTGGGAACTGCTGGTGAAGAACATCACCGGCGGCGATTCGACGAGCTATCGGGCCCCGAGCTTTCCGAAAGGGGAGGTCCAGGGCGTCGGCTTCCACGAAGCACCGCGTGGAACGCTGTCGCATTGGGTCGTGGCGAAGGACGGAGTCATCGCGAACTATCAGGCGGTAGTGCCGACGACGTGGAACGCCAGCCCGCGCGACGAGGGCGGCACGCCGGGGCCGTACGAAGCGTCGTTGCTCAAGAACCCGGTGGCCGATGCCGAAAAGCCGCTCGAAGTGCTGCGCACCGTGCACTCGTTCGATCCGTGCATGGCGTGTGCGTGTCACACCCTCGATGTCGAGGGGCGGACGATCGCAACGGTGAAGGTCCTGTGACGACGCCAGCGACGATCGCGGTGCTCGGTCTCGGCAACGTGTTGCTCGGCGACGACGGGGTCGGCCCGTACGTCGTCGAGCAGCTACGCGCTCGGTACGAATTGCCGGACAACGTCACGGTCGCCGATCTCGGAACTCCGGGGCTCGGCCTCACCGCTCACTTGAGTCAGGCGGAAGCCGTCATCCTAGTCGACGCGGTTGCAGCGAAGGGTGAAGCCGGAGAATTGCGCTTCTATGGGCGGGACGACCTGAATCGCTTGCCGCTCAATCCGCGCGTGAGCCCGCACGATCCAGCGGTTCAAGACGCCTTCTGGCTCATGGATCTCACCGGCGACGCGCCGCGCGAAGTGCTGGTTGTCGGGGTCATTCCCGAGCGATTGACCTTGGGAGCCGGGTTGAGCGACCGCGTGCGGTGTGCATGTGAGCCTGCGATCGAAGCCATTCTGGGGGAACTTGCCCGCCTCGGTGCGTGTGCGGCACCGCGGGCCCGACCCGGTGTCCCCGATCTCTGGTGGATGGCCGCATAAGGCGCAGCTTCTGAACTCACCTGCGCGAGGGTCGACCCGCTAGGTCGGTCTCGCATTGGTAACTTCGGTTTCTCTGATTGCTGAGAATGTGGAGGGTAACCTGCACTTATTGGTGAGGTTGGGCAGCGTGGTGCGAATCGTGCTCTTTAGCGGTGCCAGAGTTGAAAAAACACTGCTCGGAAGGGGAGCGAGCGAGGGGAGACCGACGTGAGAACAAACGTTTCAGCGCATCAGGGCAATGAGTCAGCGAACCAGGGGCGTGGCATCGAAAGTCTGCTCACGAGCGGAGAGATCCTGCCGACGCAGTTGCCCTCGCGATCGAACTGGTCGCCGGAGCGCAAGCTTGCGGGAGCCGTGTTCGCGTCGGCTTTGGTCGAAGTACGTGATCGCCAGGGCGATCCGAGTTACCGGCTCCGTGTCAAGCGAGCGCTCGAGTGGATCGAATCGGAGGACATCGAGTGGCCGTTCTCGTTCATTCCACTGTGTCATCTCTTTGGTTTGGAGCCCGAATATGTGCGCTCCGTCGTGCAACGCTGGGTGAGGGAAGGTTCGGCGCATCAACCGCGCCAGTCTTCGGCGCATCGGCACGCCGCGTAAAGCAACAGGCGAAAGATCATGGCGAGGTGACGGCGGAACGCCCCGCCGTCACCTCGCGGTGGAAGGAGATCAGTTACTCGCGGATGCGCAGCTCCACGCGGCGATTTTGTGCGCGTCCGTCATCGGTCTTGTTATCCGCGACCGGTCGCGATTCGCCATAGCCCTCGATGCTGATACGGTTTGCGTCGATGCCGCCTTTGACCAAGTAATCGCGCACCGCGTTCGCGCGGCGCAGCGACAGCTTTTCGTTGTAGGCGTCGGTGCCGCGGCTGTCGGTATGGCCCTCGGCGACGATCGAGATCGTGCCCTCCTGCTTCAGTGTCGCAATCGCTTCGTCGAGGACCGGCTTGGCATCGGCGCGAATGTTGGACTTGTTGAAGTCGAAGTTGACTCCCCGCAGCACGATTTTCTTCTTCACCGGCGGTGCCGGCTTCGGTGCTTGCGCAACGGGAGGTGGCGGTGGCGGTGGGGCAGGTGGCGGTGGTGCGGCGTTGTAGGTGAGGCCGAGCCCGGCGGTCACATATTGCACGTTATGATCTGGGGTGACCCGCTGATCGAGCCAGTTGTAGCGCCCCCACGCACCGAACAACAACGTATCGCTGATGCGAACGTTGAGCCCGGCACCGGTGGAGTAACCCCACGACGTGTGACTCAGCGGCGTTTGACTGGACAACCCGGTGAAAATGCCGGCCTGTCCGGTGCCGTAGAGTTCGGCTTCTGCCGGCAGCTTGAAGGGAATCGCAATCCGCGGGCCCGCGTGCGCACCGAAGGCCCACAGGTCGCTGTCGCTCGTACCGACGCGGTTTTCGAACGGCATGCCGACGAGTTGAGCCTGCCCCATGAATCCCAGGTAGTCGTTCGCCATGTAGCCGAGGAACGGGCTGAAGACTCCGCCGGTGTTTTCGCGATCCTTCAATTTGTCGACGGGAACTGCGGCTCCCAGGTCCAGACCGGCTATCGTTCCTTGTACGGCGCGCACTTCCGGTGGCCTAAGACCCCCAAGCAAGAGACCAATAACTGCGATCCACCCGAGTTTGCGTCTCATGTCATCCTCCGTTCGCGTGGCGTTTTTTTCCTACATATCACCTAGTTTGTACAAGGCAATATGACCCGAAGCACTATGGAAGCCGCGCGGCTCTTGACTGTGCGGCTTCCATGCGCGTCCCTGGATGGCAAACCGACTCTCGTGCTATTTTGCCCTTGGCGATCGTCGGTCGGGTCTGTGCCCCCTGAATGGGGGGGAGTGCGGGCATGGACCCTCCGCAAAGATCCGTGGTAAAAGCTGACGCCTTCGTCGGACCGGCCAGGGGCGCTCGCACGTAGGGTGTGGAACGAGGGGTTGGTAGGAGATGATGGCGGTCAAGGGGTGGGACACAACCATGTGGAAGGAGGAAGGAATGAAACGAGTCTCGCGATGGGTGACGGTCGTGATGCTGGCGGTGGTGGCAGTGAGCGGTCGCCGGGCATCGGCTGAACAAGGGGTCATCGCTGGCACCGATCTGGGGTTTGTTGGTCCGCTCAAGGAGCTCAAGGACCGCACGACCACCGGTGGTGTGCTTGGCCCGTTCGCCGGATACATGTTCAACTCGTATCTCGGCGCGGTTGCCCAAGTGGATTTGTTGGGTTTGCCAACCAAGGATCGCATCGGAGTTGGTGATAACGACACGGCGTGGGCTTTGGGTGCGCACGCTGGTCCCCGCGTTGCGTTGCCATTCGGGGGCGGCGAACTCTACGCGACCTATCAAGCCGGTGTCTTTACGGGTTTGGCGCCGCAGTCTCCGATCGATGGAACGTCGTGGGGCTACTCGACCGGCGGCGGAATAAACGCGCGGGTTACCGATCAGCTTCTGATCGGTGCGTCACTGCGTTACAACCGTCTCGATCAACGGGCAACTGGCAGCAACGGCACGCGTGACGATGTCCAGTATCTCATCGGCGCGCTGAGCGTGGTCTACAATGCGGTCCCGGCTCCGCCGGCGCCACCACCGGCGCCGAAGCCGGTTGCTCAGGCCGAACCAGCGCCGCCGCCTCCGGCAAAGAAGAAAATCGTTCTCCGTGGCGTCAACTTCGATTTCGACAAATCCAATATCCGGGCCGACGCCCGGCCGGTGTTGGACGAAGCGATTGCGACGTTGAAGGCCGAAGGCACGGTTACCATCGTGGCCGAGGGTCACACCGACAGCCGCGGCACCGACGAATACAACCAAGCGCTGTCGCTGCGACGAGCAAAATCGGTGCGCGACTACTTGGTCGCCGGCGGCATCGCCGCGAACCGCATCAGCGTCGAAGGCTTCGGGGAATCGCAACCAGTGGCTGACAACAAGACCGATGACGGGCGCGCCCAAAACCGCCGCGTCGAATTGCGTATCCGTAGCGAGTGAGAGCGAAACGTTGAACGCCGCGACGCCGGCGCGGGCTTGCGAGTGCCGCACCGGCGTCGCGCGGTGAAACCGATCCGACCATAGATTATCTGACTCAAGCGTATGTGGACCGCCAAGCAAAAGCTGCGGATTCCACCGCCGGAAGAATCGTTGCCCGGTCGAGTGGAGCGCATGTCTGTCCCGCACGCTCACTTCGTGCTGGGCACGCAATTGGAGCCCCCGTTTCCGGCGGGAACCGAGCTGGCGCTGTTCGGCATGGGCTGCTTCTGGGGAGCCGAACGCAAGTTCTGGCAGGTCTCCGGCGTCTACTCGACGTCCGTCGGCTACGCAGCCGGGAGCACGCCGAATCCAACCTACCGAGAGGTTTGCTCCGGGCTCACCGGCCACAATGAAGTGGTGCGCGTCGTCTTCGATCCGAAGACCGTTACTTACGAATCGCTGCTGAAGGTCTTTTGGGAGAACCACGACCCGACGCAGGGCATGCGCCAGGGCAACGATGTCGGCACCCAGTATCGCTCGGGGATTTACTACTACGGGGACGGGCAGCGTGACGCCGCCGAAGCGTCTCGTGTCTCCTACCAACCCGTGTTGACCGCTGCCGGCTACGAATCGATCACCACTGAAATCCTCGCCGCTCCGGAATTCTACTACGCGGAAGAGTACCACCAACAATACTTGGCAAAGAACCCAGCCGGGTACTGCGGCCTCGGGGGCACCGGAGTCAGCTGTCCGATCGGACTGGCTCCAGCCGCGTAACGTCGCCGACGGCGAAGCCGATTCCGACGCTTGCGTCATGGCTCGGTTCCGTTAGGCTGCGTCGGACCGGAAGCGCGGCGCTTCAAAAGGAGGGCAGTGATGTTCAAAGAATTCAAGGAATTCGCCATGCGCGGCAACGTGCTCGACATGGCGATCGGCGTCATCATCGGTGCGGCCTTCGGGAAGATCGTTACCTCGTTTGTCAACGACATCCTCATGCCGCCGTTCGGTCTCTTGCTTGGCAAAGTGGATTTCTCGAACTTGTTCGTCTCATTGTCCGACCAATCGTATCCGAACTTGAGCGCCGCGAAGGCTGCGGGCGCGGCGACGTTGAACTACGGATTGTTCCTCAATACGGTGTTGGATTTCTTGATCGTCGCGTTCGCGATTTTTCTCCTCATCAAACAAGTCAATCGCTTCATAAAGCCGCCGGCTCCGGCTCCCGCGCCGACGACTAAGGAATGCCCATTTTGCATCGCATCGATTCCGTTGAAGGCGACCCGCTGTCCTCACTGTACCTCTGAGCTGCGGGCGGCCTAGTTGCGCTGTTCTCATCGATGTCGTGAGCATCCCGTGGCCCGCCCACATCCCGCGCTTTTCATTCAGGAGGCCTGTTCGTGCGTCAATTCGTTGGTGTCGTCGTGCTTGCTGCCGTCGTGTTCTCAGCCTTGGGCGCACGAGCCCAGAGCGATTCCGGCGTCGGCATTGTCGTGCTGAAGGAACACGGGGTCGGCAGCCCGGCCCTCG
Source organism: Binatia bacterium (assembly GCA_035541895.1). Lineage (GTDB taxonomy): Bacteria > Desulfobacterota > Binatia > HRBIN30 > JACQVA1 > DATKMK01. Next base: position 51,321 of record DATKMK010000001.1, read on the forward strand.
CACAACCTTATCTCGATCGATTCGTTGCGATGGCGGCAGAGGAAAACGATTGGGTCTCGGCTAGCGGCCGATATTTCACCAGCCGTCCAGCGGCCGAGGCGTTCATCCAGGCGCAGAAGCCACACTACGGCATTTTCTCACTCGCCGCGTTCCTCGCCCTGAAGGAGAAGTATCATTTCGAGGTGATCGGGCAGGTTGCGGTATCGCTGGTCGGCGGACGGCAGTACGCGCTGATCAGCAAAACGGCGACGAGTCTGGCAGAATGCAAGGGGAATCCGCTCGCCAGCGATCATGTCGATGATCCGCGTTTCATTGAACGCGTCGTCGCCGCGGGACAATTCAAGCTTGCGGACTTCAAGCTCGAACCGACCCAGCGTCCCCTCCAAACGATCAAGAAGGTGTTGAGCGACGAAGTGCTGTGTGCATTGGTCGATGATGCGCAGGTCGCCGAATTGAGCCACATCGAGGGTGCCGATGGCGTGCGAACGGTGTGGAAGAGTGCGGAGCTTCCACCGATGGCGGTGGTAGCATTTCCATCGGCGCCGACCGCTGAGCGGAAGAAATTTCAAGACAAGCTCGACGACGTCTGCGACCATAACGAGCATGGGGTGTGCGGGGAGGTCGGAATCGTTTCGCTCCACCTCGCGAGCGCGGCGGACTATGGCGCCGTGTTGATGGCCTATGGCAAATGAGATGACGCTAACGTGGATGCGGCCGTACGCGCTGCTGCTCGTCGCGACGGTCTTTTCGATCGCTGGGTGCGCGCCGCGCAAGCCGGCGCATCATGAGTTGATCGTCGCCGACGGGGACATCCTGGCGCTGTCGGATTCGCTCGAGGCACTGATCGGCGACGGACGCGATACCCCGGCCGATCGCGAGTACGCGTACGAGATCGCTCACCGACGCACCGACGACACGGCCTCGGTCCAGTTTGCGCGCGCCGCCATCACCGGCCGACTGGTGCAGCAGAAAGGACTGCTGGCGGCAGACTTGGTCTCGGACATCGAACGCTCGGCGCGCCGCAGCCGCGAGCTCGACCCGAATTTTCGCAACGGGGCAGCAACCCGACTGCTTGGCACCTTGTACGTGATGGCGCCGGCGCCGTTGCTTCAGCACGGCGATTCGGAAACCGGCGTCGAACTGCTCGAAGGCTTGGCGGAAGCCCGTCCCGATGTTCCCGAAAATCGTCTGCGCCTGGCCGAAGCATACATTGCCCTCTCCGATCCCGATCCCGCGCGCTCACACCTGTGCTTTTGTCTCGAACACATCGGCGCGCTGCGCCGCGACGATCAACAGTTGCTCGCGCAACTCATCGCCAACGTGGGAGCCCCCGACTGCAGCCGCACCAAACCCTGACCCGGCGGCCGCCGTTCTCGTTGGCGGCGTCGAACGGCTGATGTACAGTGCGCGGTCGATGGCCGCGGATCACGACACGGCGTTGCCGCGACGGATTGGGCGTTTCGTCGGCGTGACGATCCGCCGGTTCTACGCGGATGAGTGCCTGCTGCACGCCTCGGCCTTGACCTACACCTCGCTGCTGTCGTTGGTCCCGATCTTGGCCTTGATGTTTGCGGTCCTCAAAGGCCTGGGTGTGCAACGGCGGCTTGAGCCGTTGCTGTTGTCGCAGTTGTCGCTCAGTCCAGACGTGACTCAGAGCGTGCTCACGTACATCGATCGCACCAACGTCGGTACGCTCGGAGCGCTCGGCGCGGTTGCGCTGATCGGCACGGTGCTCTCGGTACTCGGCAGCATCGAACGCAGCTTCAACCACATCTGGCGCGTGCATCACGGTCGCACGTGGTGGCGCAAAGCCACCGACTACGTCAGCACGGTATTGTTGACCCCGTTTCTGCTGCTCGCCGCGGTGGCATTGACCTCATCTGCGCAGGAACAACGGCTGTTGCGCTGGCTGCTGGAACAGCAATACATCGGACCGGTTGCGCTTCAACTCTTGAGCCACGCGCCGATTTTCTTCAACATCGTCGCCATCGGCATTCTCTACGGTGTGATGCCCAATCGCCGGCCGCATCTGCCGGCGCTCGCGGTCGGCGCCGTCGTCGCCGGCTGTGTCTGGCAAGTGGTGCAGCGCGAGTACGTCGCGCTGCAAATCGGCGTCGCGCGCTACAACGCTATCTACGGGGCGCTCGCACAGTTGCCGGTCACGCTGGTGTGGATCTACGTGAGTTGGGCCGTTGTGCTGGCCGGCGCGGAAATGGCGGCGGTGTGCGAGTTCGGCGTCGAGGCCAGCGGCACCGGCCGCTTCGCCCCGCGGTCGCTGATCGCGCTCCATCTGCTGCTCGACGCCGCAGATCGCTTCCGAATCGGCGGCGGTCCGGTCGACGCCGTCGCGGTTGCGCGGAGACTGCAGCTCAATACGACCCTCGTAGCCGAAACCGCCGCACAGCTCCGCGACGCAGGCTTGTTGGCCGTCATTGAGGGCCGGCACGACGCCTACATCCTGGCGCGGGATCCGTCGACGATCGTTCTGGACGACGTGGTCACGTTGATCGACGCCGCTGCAATCCCACCGAAATGCGATGCCCGCGTCCGTTCGGTACTGGAGACCGCGAACACCGCTGGTAAGGCTGCGTTGCGCGGCCGGACGCTTGCCACGATGCTTGACGCCCGCGTGTGAGACCTTCGCGCGCGCCGCCCAGGCATCCGTCAGCCAATCCACTGACATCGATCATACCGCCCGTCCTACCGGTCGGTAGATTGGCCTCCAAGGGCAGGAGGCCGAAATGCCGTTGACGGATATCGAGGTGTCGCTCACTGACCAGGAGCGGGAAATCCGTGCGACCGCTCATCGCTTCGCGGAAGAGGTGTTGCGTCCGGTCGGCCAGATACTTGATCGCCTGCCCGACCCGGCCGACGTCATCGCGCCGACGTCGCCGCTGTGGGATGCGTTCAAGAAGCACGCGGCACTCAATCTCGACGCGCTCGACTACGCCGGCGGCGAGCTGACGCCGCTCGAACGGACCCGGCTGCGATTCATCGTGAGCGAAGAAATGGGCTGGGGCGATTCCGGCTTGGCGATCAGCCTCGGCGTCGCCGGCTTCCACAAGATGTTCGCGCAGATGTCGGGACGCCCCGCCCTGATGGAGCGCTACGGTGGCGCGGACAACCGGGACATCGGATGCTGGGCGGTCACCGAACCAGATCACGGAAGCGATTCGTTGACCGTGACCGAGCGCCACTTCGGCGATCCCAAGCTCAAAGCCAATTGCACCGCGCAGCGCGATGGCGACGAGTACGTCGTCAACGGCCAGAAATCGGCGTGGGTCTCGGACGGTACCATCGCAACCGTGGCGACGCTGTTTTGCACGGTCGATCCCAGTCAAGGATTCAAAGGCGGCGGCGTCTGCCTGGTGCCACTCGACCTCCCGGGCGTCTCGCGCGGCAAGCCACTCGACAAGCTCGGTCAGCGCGCGCTCAACCAAGGCGAGATCTTTTTCGACAATGTGCGGATTCCGGCCGACTACATGATCGTCGGCCCGGAGGTGTACTCGACCGTGGTCGAAGGCGTGCTCACGATGGCGAACGCCGCTATGGGCGCCATCTTCGTCGGCTTGGCGCGTGCGGCATTGGAACTCGCGCTGGCCTACGCGAAGGAACGGGTGCAAGGCGGCGTGCCGATCTTCGAACACCAGAGCGTCAAAGCGCGCCTGTTCAAGATGTTCATGCAAGTCGAAGCCGCGCGCTCGCTGGCCTGGCGCGTGATGCTCTACAACAGTACCAACCCGCCTCTGGTGCAGTACTCGATCGCGTCGAAAGTCTTCTGCACCAACACCGCCTTCGAGGTCGCAAGCGGCGCGCTGCAGATTTTCGGCGGCAACGGCCTGACGCGCGAATATCCGATCGAAAAAATGCTTCGTGATGCTCGCGCGTCGATGATCGAAGACGGCTGCAACGATGTGCTTAGTCTGGTCGGGGCCGCGAAACTGTAGCCAAGGAGACCGCGATGGAACTGCGTGAAGTGATTGGACGCCGGCGCTCGATTCGCTTTCTGCTGCCTTATAAACCGGTCGAGCCCGAGAAAATCCAATGCATGCTCGAAGCCGCGCGACTGGCTTCACATTGGGGCAACGTCAACAGTCTGCGCGCGGTCGTGGTCTTCCGTGACCGCGCGTCGAAGGACGTCGTCGACTCGCTGGTGGCGCCGATCGCGGGATTCCAGATCCGCCTCGCTCCGGTGGTGATCGTCTGGTACATCGACGTGTCCGCCGTGGATGACCAATCCAATCGCCTGCGCGAGCTGCTGGCGGCGGGCGCACTCGGCTTCGGCGAGGGCAAGACAGAGGCGTTGGAAAAGCAATTGATCCCGATCTTCGACAACATCCGCGAACACCTCAAGCAACCCGGGCTGGGTGAAGTCGATTGCGGCCAGGGCATCGCGCAGGCGACCTTGATGGCGTACGAGTTGGGACTCGGTACCTGCTGTCTCGGTTCGCCCAACCTCGATCAGATCCGCATCAACCTCGGTCTGCCCGATTGCTGCCGCGTCCTGTTGTTACAGACGGTTGGATATCCGGCCGAAAGCCCGGAAGCCGGCGGGCAGCGACCGCGGTTGCCATTCGAAACGCTCTTTCACATGAACCGCTACGGCACGGCGTTCCCGCGCGATCCGCAAGTGGTGCGCGAACTGCGCGACGACAAGATGATTCAAGATGCCGCGCCGTTGCCGTGGCGCGAGGAGGAACTGAACTACTTGAAACACGCGCTCGGCATTAAGGGGCACGGGCTGATCTGAGCGGAAACTCCGCGACTCGCGGGGAGAGGGACGAACGATGCGCTTCAACGCAGTGATTGCCGGGGTCGGGATGACCCAATTCGGAAAGCACATGGACACCGGCCTCAAGGCGCTCGGCGCCGCCGCGATTCAAGCGGCGGTGGCGGATGCCGGGATCGAGGCGCGTGACCTCGAAGCCGCCTTCGTCGGCAACGCCGCCGCCGGGCTCGTCACCGGCCAGGAATGCATCCGCGGCCAAGTGATCCTGCGCGGAATCGGCATTGGGCGCATTCCGGTGGTGAACGTCGAGAACGCCTGCGCCAGCGCGTCGACCGCCCTCAATCAAGCCTGCGCGATGGTGTCGGCCGGCTTCTACGACGTGGTGCTCGCGCTCGGCGTCGAGAAGCTCTACCACCCCGACAAACGCAAGAGCTTCGCCGCCTTCAGCGGCGCGGTCGACGTCGAGATGATGAGCGGACTGCTCGCCGCCCTGAGCGAAAGCGCCAAAGCCCAGGGCGCCGAAACTGCCGGCGGCGGCGCCGGCGAGAAGCGCTCGATGTTCATGGACATCTACGCCGCGGCGGCGCGCGCGCACATGCATCGCTACGGCACCACCGTCGAGCAATTCGCCGCCATCGCCGCGAAGAATTCATACCACGGCAGTTTGAATCCGCGCGCCCAGTTCCGCGACGTGTTGACGGTTGCCGATGTGCTCGCCGCTCCGATGATCGCCGAGCCGCTGACGCGTCCGATGTGCTCGCCGATCGGCGACGGCGCTGCCGCCGCGGTAGTGATCAGCGAGCGCAAAGCCCGCGCCCTCGGCTTGCGCAACCCGGTTCGGGTTGTCTCCAGCGTGCTGCACTCGGGCTGGGATCACGGCGCCGACGAGCCGGGCACGGTCGAAGTGTGCGCGCAAGAGGCCTACGCCGAAGCGGGCGTGGGGCCGCAGGACGTCCAGGTCATCGAGTGTCACGACGCGTCGGCGCCCGCTGAACTCATGGCGTACGAGTCGCTGGGTCTATGCGAGAAAGGCGAGGGCGGCCGTCTGGTCGATTCCGGTGCCACCAAACTCGGCGGGCGCCTGCCGGTGAACGTGTCGGGCGGCTTGCTGCGCAAGGGGCACCCCGTGGGCGCGACGGGCATCGCCCAGATCGTCGAGCTGACCGAGCAGTTGCAGGGCCGCTGCGGGGCGCGGCAAGTTGCGAACGCGCGGGTTGCGCTCGCCCACAACGGCGGCGGCGCGATCGGCACCGACGCAGCGGCCATGTGTGTGACCATCCTGATACGGTGAGCCGCGAACCGGAGGCGCCTCATGCGCGAACGCAGTGACTTGATTCTCGCCGATCTGATCGCGACCCGGGCGGAACGGCAGCCCGACCTCGATGTGCTCACCTTCGAATGTTGGAGTTTGCCGCAATCGCGCACGGACGAGGTCCGCACCTATGCCGACCTGTTGCGCAACGCCAATCGCATCGCGGCCGCACTGATCGCTCACGGCCTCGCGCCGGGCGAACGCTTCGCCCTGATGATGCGCAATCATCCCGAGTTCGTCGAAACCATGATCGCCGCGTCGATCAGCGCCTGCGTGTTCGTCCCGATCGACCCGCGCACGCGCGGCGAGAAGCTCGCGTACATGTTGCGGCAGTCGGGCTGCAAGGGCGCGATTTGCGCCGACTACTGCCTCGGGTTCATCGCCGATGTCCGCGCCGCGTTGCCCGACCTCAAGTGGGTGATCGCACTCGAAACCGGCGAAGCGGCGGAATCTCCGTCGTCGAATCATGCCGAGTCGATGCGCGAGTTGTTGAGCAAGCCGACGGCGACCGTCGACGTGCGCCTGCAAGCTCCCAACGATCCGCTGCAGATCATCTATACCTCAGGCACGACCGGCGATCCCAAGGGTGTGGTGTTTCCGAATGCGCGCTTCGGTCTCTTCGGGATGCTCGGCGGCTTGCTCGGCTATCGCCCCGACGACCGGCCCTACACCGGGCTCTCACTCACCCACGGCAACGCCCAAGCGGTGACCCTCGGGCCGTCGCTGAACATGGGATTGCGCGCGGTGTTCAGTCGCCGCTTCACCAAGTCGCGCTTGTGGGACATCTGCCGCCGCTACGGTTGTACGACGTTCTCGATGCTCGGCGGCATGGCGACGGCGGTCTACAGCGAGCCGCCGCGGGCAGACGACGCCGACAACCCCGTGCGCATGGTCATCGATGCCGGCATGCCCGCGCCGCTGTTTGATGCGTTCGAACGACGCTTCGGCGTGCGCGTTTTCGAGTGGTACGGCGCGGTCGAGGGTGGGTTGGCGTTCAAACCGATCGGCGAGGGGCCGGTCGGGAGTTTTGGAAAGCCGGCGCCGGGTCTGGAAATGAAGATCGTCGACGAGCAAGGCAACGAATGCCCGCCCGAAGTGATCGGTGAGATCGTGTCGCGTCCCGCCACCGGCGAGTCGGCCAGCGTCGAGTACTTCAAGAACGACGAAGCCTCGCGCGCGAAAACCGCCGGCGGCTGGTTGCGCAGCGGCGACATGGGCCATCGCGATGCCGACGGCTGGTTTTTCTTCGACTATCGCAAGGGCGGCGGCATCCGCCACAACGGCGACTTCATCAACGCCGGTTTCGTCGAGAAGGCGATCGCCGAACACCCCGCCGTTTCCGACGTGTTCGTCTACGGCATTCCCGCCGCGTCGGGGGCGCCGGGCGAGAAGGACGTCGTCGCGGCGATCGTTCCGGAGCCCGGCAAAGAATTCTCTCCGGCATCGGTGTTTCAGTGGTGTCGCGCGCATCTCGAATCGAATTTCGTGCCCTCGTACCTTCAGGTGGTCGATGAAATTCCTAAGACCGCGTCGGAGAAGCCGCAAGAGCGCTTCTTGATTGATCGCTTTCAGCCGGGCGGCAGCGGTGTTTACGCCGAGAGCGATGTGACGGCGCGCGGCGCGGCGTGACGACCATGCGCGCCACCGGGTCCGTGAGCGGAGGCACTGCAAGGACCCGGCGAAGGACCGCGCGTGATCGCCTCGGCTTCGATCAAGCAACGGCGGCGCGCTGGCTCGGCTATGTCCGCTCGGTCCTGTGGCCCTACTTTCGGCCGCAGGCAATCGATGCCGATCATCTCCCCCGCGGTCGTGCGCTCATCGTCGGGTGCCACTCGGGAGTGATTCCATACGACGCCGCGTGCACCTTGGTTGCGATCCACGACGCCACCGGCCGCTACGCGCGCGCGGTCGGTGACAACCTGTTTGCGCAGGTGAGCAGTGTCGAGTCGTTTCTGCGTCGCCAGGGCGCGGTCGTGGGCAAGCCGGAGGTCGTCGAAACGGTCCTGCGCGCCGGTCACATGTTGCTGTTGTTTCCCGGCGGCGCGCGGGACATGGAGCGCCCCTATCTCACGCAGCGGTATCAGGTGCTGCCTCACCGTGGCTTTGCGCCCGGCCGCGGGGGCTACATCAAGATCGCGTTGCGAACCCACTCACCGATCGTCCCGCTAGCAGTGGTCGGTGCCGAGGAGACGCATGTGATGCTCGGCAACCTTCCCGCGGTCGCGCGCGCTCTCGGCGTACCGCTGTTTCCGTGGTTGTTGAGCCCGCTGCCGCTGCCGGCCAAGCTGTACATCCGCTTCGGCGATCCGATACAGTTGCCGGCGACGGCGGCCGATGCCGACGATCAACGCCAGGTGGATCGATTGAACGAGATGGTGCGACAGCGAGTGCAACGCTTGATCGACGATACGGTGCGCCGCCGCCGGGGAGTGTTCGTGAGTGAATACCGAGGGTGACGTCGCCAGTCCGCGCGCGACCGTCGAGTTCGCTCGCACCAGCGACGGATGGGATCTCGCGCTGCATCACTATTGCGGGACGCGCGCCGATTTGCCGCCGGTGATCCTCTGCGGCGGGTATGCGTGCAATCGGCACTTCATCGACTTCGACGAGGACTATTCGCTCGCACGGTTTCTCGCCCGGCGCGGCTTCGATGCCTGGGTGCTCGAGCTGCGCGGGCGCGGCTACAGCGAGCCGGCCTCCGGCCGCCGGCGGCGCGGTTGGACCTTTGACGATCTCGTTCGTTACGACGCGACCGCCGCGATCGCGCACGTGCGCGCGCGAGCCGGCGACCGTGCGCCGGTGTGGATCGGTCACAGTATGGGCGGCATGGTCATGTATGCCGCGCTTGGGCATGACGCAACGGTGCGCGAGTCGATCGCCGGGTTGGTCACGATGGCGTCGCCGGTCGCGTTTCCGAGCGCCGCGTCGTCGTTGGCGCGCACGATCGGCGGCCTCTTGTTGGCGATGCCGCTGCCGGAATATCTCCCACAGCAGAACGTGCTGAGCGCGTTGTGGCTGCTGGCGAGTCGCTCGCCGCGCGCCGCCGAGTTCGGCATGAACCCGGCCAACATCGACCGCCGTGCCTTCAGCGCCGCGCTGCACCGATTCATTTGCAACGTGCCGCGCCGCAAGCTGCGACAGTTCATCCGCTGGTCGTTGACCGGCACGTTTCGCTCCGGCGACGACGCGATCGACTATCGCGCCAATCTCCAGCGCATCACCACGCCGGTGTTCGTCATCGCCGGCGCCAGCGATCGCTTGGCGTCGCCCGAGGTCGTCGGGTTTGCCTACGACCGCATCGGCTCGACGCGCAAGCAGTACCGCGAGTTCGCCGCCCGCCACGGCGACCACGCCGACTACGGCCACGTCGATCTGGTCTTCGGCCGTCGCGCTCCCGAAGAAGTGTTTCCGGTCGTCAGCAGTTGGATCGAGCGCGAAATAGCGGGGCGGTAAACCATGTCGGCAATTCGCTTCGGCATTCAGACCGGTCAACAATTCGCCGCCTGGGACGAAATCGTACGCATCTGGCAACGCGCGGAGGCGCTCGGCTACGACACGGCCTGGACCTACGATCACTTCGTCGCCGTGATGATGGATCCGTTCGATCCGACGCTGGAGGCGTGGAGCTGCCTCGCCGCGCTGGCGGTGCATACCTCGCGCATCCGCATCGGCGCGTTGGTTACCGGCAACACTTATCGGCACCCGGCGATCCTCGCGAAGATCGCAACCACGGTCGACGTGATCAGCAAAGGCCGGTTGGAGTTCGGCATCGGCGCTGGCTGGTACGAACCCGAGCACAGCATGTTCGGCCTGCCGTTCGGCACCGTGCGCGAGCGCTGCGAGCGACTGGACGAGGCGCTGCACGTGATTCGCGGGTTGTGGCACGATCAGTACGCAGCGTTTGCTGGCGCACACTATCGCGTGCAGGCGGCGATTGCTGAGCCCAAGCCGGTGCAGCAACCGCATCCACCGATTACGATTGCGGGGGCAGGGGAGAAGCGTTTGTTGCCGATCGTTGCGCGGCACGCTGACGCGTGGAGTTCGTTCGGATCGCCGGACGTGTTTCGGCGCAAGATCGAAATTCTTCGCGGCCTGTGCGAGACGGAGCAGCGCGACTGCGAGGCGATCGAGAAGGGCGTGTTGGTGCCGACCGCCATCACCGACGACCTCTCGACCGTGGCGCCGTTGATTCAGGGTTACGCGATGTATCAGGGGCTGGTGGAGGACGAAGCGCGCAAGTGGATGCTGCTCGGCACCGTCGACGACGTCTGTCGGCAGATCGACGCGTTCGTTGCTGCCGGCGTCAGGCATTTTGTCGTGACACTGTCGCCGTACAACTTCGATGTGTTCGAGCGCTTCGCCGCCGAGGTGATGCCGCGGTATCGCTGACGCGCGTCCGGCTTCTCCCGCCGTCGCCGGCGGGCTGCGCCCTGCGCCCCCCGAGTGAAAGCTCAAACGCCGCTTTTCCCTCGGACTCCCTTTGACTTCCGCTGCGCTCGGCAATGGGCCGCGTCACTGTGCGCCGGCCTCACGCAATCGCTACACGCCAACGGCATCGGGCTGCGATGCAAATGGTGGGCTGTGCATCGCGATGCGACGGCCTCTGGGCTCTGCAAGTTGAGCGTCGTACGCTCCGTCGTCTCGGATACGGTAGACCGCGATCGCGTTCGGCACTTGCCACCGCCCGCAACAACCCCTATCACCACAGCGCGACGGAGTGACCCATGATCATCGTGATGAAAGACGACGTTCTGCCCGAGTCGCCGGAAGTGCAGCGGGTAATCCAAATGGCCGAGCGCTACCCGGACGTGCACGCGGAAGTGCGCAAAATTCAGGGCGCGCTGCGGGTGTTGACGGAGATTTATTTGCTCGGATCGACGAGCACAATTCCGGTGGAGCCGTTCGAGGAGTTTCCGGCGGTCGAGAAGGTGATCCGCATCCGCGAGCGCTACCGCTCGATCGGGCGACATCACGGCCAGGCCGAGGCCATCGGGTTCGAATACAACGGCGTCAAGTTCGGCCAAGACACGTTTCATCTCTTTCCGGGTTTGTGTGCAGTCGACACGCGCGACAACACCGAGGCGATGTTTCGCGCGCTGAAGGAGTGCGGGATCTCGACGACCCGCGCCGGCGCCTACAAACCGCGCACCAGTCCGTACGATTTCCAGGGCCACGGCAAGACCTGTCTTCCGTACGTCTTCGAGCTGGCGGGCACGTACGGAATCCGAGTCATCGCGATGGAGATCACGCACGAATCGCACGTCGGCGAAATTCGCGACGCGCTCCGCGCTGCCGGTAACCCGACCGGCGTGATGCTGCAGATCGGCACCCGCAACGCGCAGAACTTCGAGCTGCTCAAGGTCGTGGGCCAGCAACAAGAGTTCCCGGTGCTGTTCAAGCGCGGCATGGGCATCACGCTCGACGAGTCGCTCAACGCTTGCGAGTACATCGCTACCAGCGGTAATCATCGCATCATCTTCGCGCTGCGCGGGATGAAGACCAACCTCGGCGATCCGCACCGCAACTTCGTCGACTTCGCGCATGTTCCGGTCGTGCGCCGGCTCACGCGCCTGCCGGTGTGCATCGATCCTTCGCACTCCGTCGGCAAAAAGGAGGCGGCGCCCGACGGGTTGCTCGACATCCACCACGTCACGGCGCAGGGCATCATCGCCGGCGCCAATATGGTCCTGGTCGACTTCCATCCGCGCCCGGAGCAGGCGCTGTGCGACGGCCCGCAAGCCCTGCTGCTCAACGAGTTGGCGCACTTTGTCCGCGACGCTGGATTGGTCCGGCGGACGTATCTCGAACGTTGCAGGTTGCGCGAACAGATGCGGACGACGTAAAGGGTCGACAACGAACATCGGCGGGGGGGCGCCATGCGACGGGTATTGATTGCGATCGCGATCGTAGTGGTGGCGATTGGAGGCTGGTTCACGTGGCTACTCAACGCCGCGGGCCAGTTCAAGACGCTGACGCCCCACTTCAACGGAACCTGCACCGCCGTCAACGGCGTGATTGGCGCCGAGGATCTCACCATCCATCCACGCACCGGAGTGGCGTACATTTCGTCGAGCGATCGGCTCGCGACGCAAGCGGGGCAGCCGGCGCACGGGGCGATCTACGCTTACGATCTCAACGCGCCGACTCCGAAACCAGTCAATGTCACGCCCGACGCCGATCCGGATTTCCGCCCGCACGGTATCAGTCTGTACGTCGCGCCGGACGGAGCGAGCACGCTGTTCGTAATCAATCACACGGGCGGCCGGCACACGATCGAGATCTACGACGTGGGCGAGGGACGCCTGACCCATCGCACGACGCTCGCCGATCCGTTGCTCGTGTCGCCGAACGATTTGCTGGCGGTGACGCCGACGCAAGTGTACGTGACCAACGACCATCGCTATCGATCGGGTGTAATGCGGACGATCGAGGACTATGGCCGCCGGCCGTGGGCGAACGTGGTCATGTGGGACGGCACCAGCTTCCGCGAGGTCGCCGCCGGGATCTCTCTGGCGAACGGCATCAATGTCAGCCCGGATCAGCAAACGGTGTACGTCGCCTCGACGATCGGGAAGCTGGTCCAGGTGTACGATCGCGACGCGCGGTCCGGCTCATTGCGCCGGCGCGGAGAGATTCCGATGGACAGCGGCGTCGACAACATCGAAGTCGACGCCGACGGCTCGTTGTGGATCGGTTCACACCCGCAGATCTTCAGTCTGGTGCGCTACATGGGCGGCCGTGCGCCGTACGCGCCGTCGCAGATTCTGCACGTCGTGCCGAGCCGTGACGGAGCGGCGCGCATCGACGAAGTGTATCTCAATCTCGGCGAGCAAATTTCCGCCGCGAGCGTCGGCGCCGTGCGTGGCAAACGCCTGCTCATCGGCGCGATCGCCGACTCGAAGATCCTCGACTGTCAGATGCGTTAGAAGTAGCGGCGCGGCAGGAATCAGCGGTAGCCGAACACCTGCGCCCACAGGATCAGGAAGATCAGGACCAGCCCGATCGTCAGCGCGACGGCGCCGAAGATGCGGAAGCCGCGCACGACGTAGTGCGGCATCGGCTCGACCAAGTGCTTTTCGAGTTCGCCGGAGGCGACGAGTTGCTCGTACTCGCGCGGGCGATCGGCCTTGAACTCTTCGAGCGGGATGCTGCCGGTGAAAATGACGGTGTCCATCGGAAACCGGTCGGGCCGGAAGTGGGTGTTGAAAAAGTGCACGGTAAAGATGAAGCCGACCGCCAGCAACGCTTCGTCGGAATGAATGATCGTGGCGACGTTGATCGCCCACCCCGGCAGGAAGAGCGTAAACGCCTCGGGAAACCACAGCACCAGCCCGGTCGAGCCGATCATGATGATGCCCCAGAAGACCGCGAAGTAATCGAACTTCTCCCAGTAGGTCCACCGGCCGTAACGCGGGCGGGGGCCCATGCCGATGAACCAGCGAACGGTTTGCGCCGCTTCGCGGAGATCGTTCAGGTTGGGTAGCAGCGATTCGCGGTGCAGGAGAAACTGCGCCCAGGTCTGGCCCGAGCGACTCTTCTGCAGGATTACGTCGACGACGTGGATGGTCGCATAGGTGAAGGTGATGAGCGCGCAGATGCGGTGAATGATGCCCGCGGCGGCAAAGCCGCCGAGCCAACGGGACAGCGCCGCGGCCCAGGGCAGATACGAGAACTTGAGCGTCATGCCGGTGAGCGCGAGGCCGAGGAAGCTGATGATGACCAGGATGTGGAGCTGGCGGGCACGAGCGGGGAACCGCCGTACTTCCTTTCCGTGCGACTGCGCTTCCTGCGCCTTGCGCTCCTTCATCATCTGCCACGAGCGCGGCAACCACAACAGCGTGTGCACGCCGGCAACCAAGAGCGTGCCGACGAGCAACGTGGTCATGAACCAGAACGTGTAGAACAGGATCGGGTACTTGTTCTTGTCGTGATGGGTCGCGTGCGTGAGGTACCCGGCGAATTGCCGGTGCGAACCGGCATGACACTTGCCGCACGTCTCCACGATGTTCTGGCGCGACAGATGCGACGCCGGATCGTTCGGCGGCAGGATGTCGTGCGCACCGTGGCAGTCATGGCACTTCGCGGTGGCGCCGAAGCCGAGCTTCGACACCTTGCCGTGGAAGGTTTCGAAGTAGCTCTTGGTGACCTCCTCGTGGCAGCGGCCGCATTGGTTGAGGACGGCGAGCTTGAAGCCGTCGGTATCGGCGCGCGTGATCTGGTGGGAGGTGTGGCAATCGGCGCACTGCGGGAGCCGCTTGTCGCCTTTGTAGACCAGCGGCGAATGTACGCTGGCGCGGAACTTCTCGTAGATCCCGTTGTGGCATTTGGCGCACGTCTGCGGAATGTTCTTCGGGTTGACGGTCGAACGCTCGTCGCTGGCGGGCAACTCGCGATGGGCGGTGTGGCAATCGGCGCACATCGCCGTCACCAACAGGCCGCTTTGCATCAGCCCCCTGCCGTGGATGCTCTCGACGTAGCGCTCAACCGGATTCGGTTCGCTGCCTTTGTATCGTACGGCGGCCTTCTGGCCTTCGCGGTGGCACTGGCCGCACAGGTTCGGGACGTTCATCGCGAAGGTGGTCGCCTTCGGGTCCTTGTGACCACGGATGCTGTGCACGCCGTGGCAGTCTTTGCAGACCGGCGCATTGCCGTCGCCGCGCGCTGCCAGCATGCCGTGGATGCTGGTGGAGAATTCTTTGACCACCTCGGCGTGGCAGATGGAGCAGTCGACCTTGGTAATCACGGTTGCGCACGGCCGATCGGCGGCAAACGGATCGGTGCCGGTGTGACACTTCGCGCACGCGACGTTGCGATGAATCGAACCGCCGATCTCTTCGCGGCTCACCGCCAGCGAAATCGTCTTGCCGTCGCGTTCGACGGTGAGGTTCGGGTTGTCGTGACACTTCAAGCACTGCTCGTTGGCAATGCCCTCCTCGTACAGAATGCGGCGAACTTTGTGCGGCGCATGGCAATCGACGCAGATCGGGATCTTGTTCGGCTCCTTCTCCCACAGCTCGCCCCGGATCACCTGGCGGTGAACGGTCTCGATCTGGCCGTGGCACTTGCGGCACAGTTGCGGGATGTTGTCGCGGAAGATGCTGGAGCGGGGATCGGTGTGCGGCAGGACGTTGTGCGCGGTGTGGCAATCGCTGCAGACCGCGACGACGGTGAGGCCGCGCTTCAACAGGCCCTCACCGTGCATGCTCTCGGAGTAGTGTTCGAGGATCTTGTCTTGGGGGATGTCGTACGTCTGCGTGACCGGCGTCCCTTCCTTGTGACAGGACCCACAGACGAACGGGATGCGGAACCGGGCGACGCGCGAGTTGGGTGACTTCACCTCGACGATGTCGTGCGCCCCGTGACAATTCCAGCAGCGCGGCGCGAGCGGCGCACCCGAGCTGACCTCGCGGCCATGCAGGCTGCCGGCGTAGATCTTGGCGACATCCTCGTGGCACTTGCCGCAGTTGACCTGATCAACTTTCTCCTTGTGCGGGAAGTCGGTCTTCTCCAGATCGGCGTGACAGCCGGTGCACTCGAACGGCGCATGGACGCTGGCGGAGAACTTGGCACCGTCGACGACGATGCTGCGCCCGTCGGACGCGGTCATGCCTTCCTGCCCGTGGCAGGCGAGGCACGCGTCGGTCTCGGCGCGTGAGGGCGAGGGCGTCAGCACAACGATCGCCAGGGCTACTGCGCCAATCAGGGTAGCTGTCCACGATTTGGAAGCCGAGGCCGCACGGCTCACCGCCTTTCCCATCACACACACGCACGACCGGAGGGTCCACCGGGTCAACACGGTTGTTCACGGCAGCAACGCACGTGCCGCGCCTGATCTTGGTGGAACAACCGCCGAGTCGGCGGCACCCACCAGGCCTATTCTCGCTTCCGACGGGACCAATTCACGTTTGCGAGAACCCGTCGCGCAATGACCTAGATCACGGTGCGGGGATGCGCTATGAAGGGCTGCACTTGTTGGCAAGCATTCGGGCACTGGAGCCCGCGAGCGCGGTGTCGGCTGGGCGGGTTGCACGGCCAGCGCACCGAACGGAGAGCGACGATGGCCAGCGCGACCGAGCCGGACGAGATCTCGCGGCGCAGTCTGCTTGATCTCTTGCTGTCGGGGAGTCTGCTGTCCTTTGCCGCCGCGGTCATTTATCCGGTGTGGCGCTACATCACGCCGCCGCCGGTGAGCGAGAGCGCGACGTCGAGCGTGGTGGCAGCCAAGGTTTCCGACCTCGCGCGCAACACCGGCAAGGTATTCCGCTTCGGTTCACGGCCGGGCATTCTGATCCGCACCGCCGGCGGTGAGTGGCGTGCGCTCAGCGCGGTGTGCACACACTTGCAGTGCACGGTGCAGTACCGGCCGGACCTCGAACAGATTTGGTGCGCGTGCCACAACGGACACTTCGACCTGAGCGGCAAGAACGTCAGCGGCCCGCCGCCCCGACCCCTCGATCAGTACGAGGTCACCGTCAAGGGAGACGACGTCGTTGTCTCGCTCAAAGCTTGATCAAGCGCCGGGGTTCGTCGGTTGGCTCGACGCGCGACTCGGGTTCAGCGCGGCGCTCGATTTCCTGCGCCACAAGCCGGTCCCGCATCACCGCTCGTCGGTTTGGTACTACTTCGGCGGCGTCAGTCTGTTCCTCTTCAGCGTGCAGGTGACGACCGGTCTTCTGCTGCTGATCTACTACAAGCCGACGCCCGACGCGGCGTTCGAGAGCGTCCGCTTCATCATGGCGCAGGTGCCGTTCGGCTGGCTGATCCGCTCGCTGCACAGTTGGTCGGCGAATCTGATGGTGCTGAGCGCATTTGTTCACATGTTCAGCGTGTACTTCATGAAGGCGTATCGTCCGCCGCGCGAGCTGACGTGGATGACGGGGATGGGCCTGCTCGGACTGACGTTGGCGTTTGGGTTCTCGGGCTATCTGCTGCCGTGGAACGAGTTGGCGCTGTTCGCGACCAAGGTCGGCACTGACATCGTCGGATCGGTTCCCGGCATCGGACACACGTTGCTGCGCTACGTCCGCGGCGGCGAGGACGTCGGCGGCGCCACGCTGACACGGTTCTTTGGGTGGCACGTCGCGCTCCTGCCAGCGGTGTTCTCCGGACTGTTGGGCGTGCACCTGCTGTTGGTGCAGCGGCTCGGCATGAGCGAGCCGCTCGCGATCAAGACGGCGCCGCGCACGATTCCCTTCTTTCCCGGCTTCATCATTCGCGACGCGATTCTGTGGCTCGGCGTGCTCGGCGTCTTGCTGGCCCTGTGCACGTTCCTGCCCTGGGAACTCGGGATGAAGGCCGACCCGTTCGCGCCCGCTCCCGCCGGAATTCGCCCCGAGTGGTATTTCACGTTCCTGTCGCAATCGCTCAAGTACATCCCGAGCCGCGTACTCGGCATCGAGGGCGAAATCGTTGGGATCACCGCGTCGGGGCTGGGCGGCTTGTTCTTTCTGCTTGTGCCGTTTCTCGATCGGCGCGCGGCCCGTGGCCAATCCAGCCCGATCTTCACGGCGATCGGCATCGGCGTGCTGTTGTACATGGCGACCATGACGACGCTGGCTTACGTCAAGCCGTATTGAACGAACCATGCGCTGGGCTGCCACGATCGTCCTGCTGTTTGCCTGCGCCGGCATGGCTGCGGCCCAGGACAAAGTTGATTCGTGCGTCACCTGTCACTCCGCGCTCACCGACCAGCTGGGGGCGCCGGTTGCCGGCATGCCGAACGATGTTCACTCCAAGCACGGCTTCTCCTGCGCCGACTGTCACGGCGGCGACCCGACGATCATGGACCTCACCGCGATGGCTCCGGAAACGGGCTTTCGCGGTAAGCCGAAGCGGCGCGACATTCCAGACTTGTGCGGGCGCTGCCACAGCGATGCGGAGTTCATGCGCCGCTACAATCCGGGGTTGCCGACAAACCAACGCGAACGCTACTGGACCAGCGTGCACGGCAAGCGCCTCGCCGCGGGCGACGAGAAAGTCGCCACCTGCATCAGTTGCCACGGCGTCCACGGCATCATTTCGGGTCACCAAGCCGACTCGCCGGTGTACCGCGCGAACGTGCCGTCGACGTGCGGGCACTGCCACTCGGACGCGGCGTACATGGCGGAGTACAAGATCCCCGCCACTCAAGAGACGCAGTACCGCACCAGCGTGCACGGCGTGCTGCTGTTGGAGAAGCGCGACCTCGGCGCGCCGACGTGCGCAACCTGTCATGACAATCACGGCGCGTCGCCGCCGGGGACCTCATCGATCGCGGAAGTCTGCGGGCAATGCCACGTGAACAATGCGACGTTCTTCATTGCGAGTCCGCACAAAACCGCCTTCGATCGCCTCAATCTCCCCGAATGCGTCACGTGCCACGGCAATCACGGCGTGCAGCGCACCAGCGACGCCATGCTCGGGGTCGGCGACGGCGCGCTCTGCGGGACGTGTCACACGAGCGATTCAAAGGGCTATCGTGAAGCAACTGCGATGCGCCAAACCATCGATCGTCTCAAAGGCGACATCGAGCACGCCGAGAGCCAGTTGGAGCGCGCGGAGCAGCTCGGGATGGAAGTCAGCGACACGCGCTACGAGTTCCGCAACGCCCGGGCCTTGCTCATTCAAGCGCGCACCGGCGTGCACCATTTCTCTGCCACCGCGGTGGACGAGGTCGCCAAGCCCGGCTTCGAGCTGGCGCAACGAACCGGCACGGTCGCACGAGCCGCCTTGGCGGAAGCGTACGCGCGCCGCCGCAATCTCATCTTCCCGCTGGCGATCATTGCTGTGGTGATGATCTTGCTGGCGATCAAACTGCGGCGCATCGAGCGCGCCCCGCCGCGCGCGAACGAGTAAGTTAGGAGGTTGCCGAAAAACCCCGCCCCGTGCTTCGACGCGCTCAGCATGAGCGGATCCCCTCCCCGATTTCATTGAAGTTCTCCGCTCACCCTGGGCCTGTCGAAGGGTGTCCGGAGAGTTTTTCAGCAACCTGTTAGGTCGCCGGGTGTTCGGCGACGGCGGATGCGGGCGCCGCGCGGCGCGACCGAACCGCGCGGCCGCCGGTGCCGTACAGCATCTCCAAGTATTCGACGATATCGTCGGACTCGTAGAGTGCCTTGCCGGTATTGGGATCGACTAAGTACGGCACCTGCATCTTGCCGCCGCGTTCGATCAATTCGGCCCGCTTCGCGCTGCCCTTGGGAAGATTGCGCACGACGTGTTCGAGGTCCAACTCGCTCAGCACCTCGCGCACCTTGCGGCAGTAGGGGGAACCCTCCATGTTGTACAGTATCAGCGGTTCGAGGCGCTGACGCCGCGGCGGCACCCGGCATCGCGAGCCGCGCCCGGCGCGAACAGCACTGGCCAACGACGAGTCGAGGGTGTCGAGCACGCTCGGGATCGGCAGCGACCAGCCGGCTCGGCGGCCGGCGCCATAAGTCTGGTTGAGATATTCGATGATGTCGGCGGACTCGTACAAGCGCGTTCCGGTGGTCGCATCGATGAGATACGGGACCTGCATCTTGCCGCCCAGCTTGATCAGCTCATCGCGACGCGGGCTGCCGTGCGCGACCGGGTGTGCGACATAATCGAGGTCCAGTTCACACAGCACCTCGCGCACTTTGCGACAATAGGGACAGGCTTCGAAATCGTACAGTTCGAGAGTTGGCGCCGGGCCGGTTCGTTCCGCCGCGATCACGCGCGGCGTGATCCCGCGACCGAGACGAATCACCGTCGCCACGAAACTTGACAAGTCGTTGGTCAGCCCCACGCATGCCCTCGCGACCGAGCGTAGCGCGTTGTGCGGCGCACCGAAAGAGCATTGTGCGGCGCGCGGCAGCACTTGCGCACCGAGGCACGAACGAATCGGGAGGTTCAGGCACAGGCGCGCTGTGCCTGAACCTCGGCGATCGGTCTGAATTGCGGTCGGGTCTACTTCAGGCCTTTGATGAAGGTCACGAGGCCGTTGATCTGCTCGTCGTTGAGTTTGGAGCCGTAACCCGGCATGGAGGGAGCCTTCCCGACGGCCTTTCCACCTTCCTTGATGATCTTCGCAATGTCTGCGTCGCTCATACCGGTTAGCGCCTTGGCAAAATCCTCCGGTGGCGGCTTCAACATTTTGCTCGCTGGACCGTCGCCCTTTCCGGTCGCCCCATGGCACGATACACAATTCTTCGCGAACACCTGCTGCGCATCGTCCGCCCAGGCCGATGAGATTACCATCGAGCCGATCAGGCACCCGGCGCTGAGCAGCACCACACTACGTCCGACTCGCGTCACCAGCTTCCTCATTCCTTGGTCTCCTTTCTTTTGCCAATTGACTCGTCTTCGGTCCAAACCCGCGTTCTTTTAGCACATGCGCGCAGCAGGAAAAGCCGGGAGCGCTGGACCCCATTGCGTTCAACGGCGGCATTCGCACCCAACCGACATGACAAATGCCGGGATCGGCCGGCGGCGCGCTAACCATCACTTGGGATTTCTCTCACCATCGATTTGCGCTACTCCCCGACTACGGGGAGGTCGACCAATGATTGGCTACGTGCTGCGACTCGGTACGGTGTCTCTCGCGTTAAGCATTGCGGTCGGTGCCGCCGATGCGGGATGTCCCGGGGATGTCGACGGGAACAACATGGTGACGGTTGACGAACTGGTCCGCGCCGTCAACTCCGCCCTCAACGGTTGCGACTCAACGCAAACCTGCGGAAACGGAATGATTGAAGCGGGCGTCGGCGAGCAGTGCGACGGCAGCGAGTTGAACGGCGCGTCGTGCCAGACGCTGGGATTCACCGGCGGAACATTGGCGTGCAGCGGCGGGTGTCAGCTCGACACGCATAGCTGTGCGTGCGGGGGTATCGCCGCCGGCTTATTGAGCACGGGACAGACCCAGTGCGATCAGGGCTCAGGCACCCTCGGCGCATGCCCCGGGGCCCCGGCCGGCCAGGACGGAGCCGTGCGGAGCGGCGCGCCGCTGAGTTACACCGACAACAGCGACGGCACGATCATCGACAACGTCACCGGCTTACAATGGGAGAAGCTCTCGCGGGACGGAAGCGTGCACGATCAGGACAACACCTACACATGGTACGCACTCTTTATGGGGAAGCTCCCGCTGTTGAACACGCCGCCGTGTTTTGCCGGGCACTGCGACTGGCGGTTGCCGAACCGGCGCGAGGTGGAGAGCCTGGTCGACACCGGCCGCTACGGTCCGTCGATCAAGCCGGCTTTCTCGGATGCGAACTGCGCCGACAAATGCAAGGTGACCGAGTGCAGTTGCACGGCGTTCGACGGGATCTTCTATTGGTCCTCGACGACACAGCAAGACTTGCCAACCTTCGCGTGGGCGGTCGACTTCAACGAAGGCAACGTCGTGAGCTACGAAAAGGGCGTCGTTCCGTTGCACGTACGCGCAGTACGCGGCGGGCTCTAGGCGCTGAGCCTCATTTCTTCGGCGCCTGCGTCTCAGGCTTTTTGCCCGGGCTCTTGCGATCGTACGACTGTGGCCTGTGACATCCCGGCGCGCAACTGCCGCCAGTGTCGGTCTTCGCGAAGCGCAACGGCAGGCTCCACTTCCCAAACGGTACCGTATCCGCAATCAACGCCGGATTCTTGCTGCCGTGCCAGGCATGACATAGACGGCAACTCCGCCCCTTCAGCTTGTTGTTCACATGGAGGTAATGCAGGTTTCGTTCGCCGTCTCTGAAGTTGGTCGCAAACGAGGTCTCCGGGTACTGCAGCAGATCCCGTTTGTGACAGTTGAAGCACAGCGGGTACTCGGTGCCGGTGTAGGGCACATACGTGTCGGCCGGGAACTTCGCGACCAGGAGCGTGTCGTTCTGGCTGCCGTGTGGCTCGTGGCAGCGCGTGCATTTGCCGTCGTTGCCGGGCCCGTGCAACACCGTCGCGTCTTTCGGAATGATGCTGTCATGACACGTGGTGCAAATGTCTTTGACTGGGCCGAGCAGCAGCTTCTCGTTGTCGCTGGCGTGCGGCGAATGACATGAGGCACAGCCCTTCTCCATGACCAGTGCCGGATGCCCGACCGGCGCGTCCTTGACGATGTCCGCGATTTGCGGGTGACAGAGAAAGCAGACCTCTTGCCCCTCCTGGGGCAACATCTTCGGAAAATCACTGCCGTGAGGATTGTGGCACGACGTGCACCCACCCTGTAGGGCGGGATGCACGTTCTTCTTCTTCAACACCTCGGGCATATCGAGGTGACAGGTGAAGCAGAGATCCTCGCCTTCTTTCACCAACAAGTGCTTCGTGTTGGATTCGTGCGGTGTGTGGCAGGCCGTGCAGCTTCCGGCAGAAACGGGACCGTGGAGAACCTTGAAGCCGATGTGATCCGCATGACAGGTCCCGCACAGATCCTTCTGCGGCTGCGCCAGGAGTTTTTCTTGGTTCGACGAGTGGGGATTGTGGCAGGTCGTGCACATCCCGTTCTGGACGGGGAAATGGATGAGACTCTTGTCGCCGAATTTTTCGTGGCACGTGTAACACAGGTCGGGCGGCTCTTGTGTGAGCTTGAACGTGTTCTGCCCCTTTTTGGGATGCGGCGTCGCCACCGACTCGTGACAGGTCTCGCAATTTTCCGCAATGGGGTGAACGGTCGAGCCTTTGAGCAGCGTGGTGTGGCACTTCTCCGAGGTACACCCTTCATCCGCCGTCGCCGCGCGGCTAGCGACCGAAAGCGCGCACAGGAGAATCGGAAGCAACGGGAGGCGGGTTCGCTTGTTCTTCGAGGTCATGCGTCGATCCCTTCTCTGCACCTTGGTTCGATCGTGAGACACGCTACGGGTAGACGCCGCAGACCACCCGCGCATTGGCGCAAAGTTGTGCGGCGACGGCTACGCCGGGCCGGCCGGTCGCGCCCGATGAGGCCGCCATATGAGCGGCGGCCGCGACCTTGGGCGCACCGAACGCCTTTACTGCGCTCGCCGCGCCACAGCCGCGCTGGTCGTGCAAGACGTTGTGGCAACAGAGGCTACAGCTTCCCGACGATGTGCCAGCGGACTCGAAGATCGGCACCGCATCGCTCGTCTTCCCCGATACCAACCGCGTGTCGAAGTTGATCAGGTATCGATGCGATCCGGTCGATACCGGCGCGCCCACGCTGGCTTCGCCGACTCCATGGGCATCGTGGCAGACGGAGCAGGTAGCCCCGTTCTTCAGATGCCCACTGTGGCCGCCGCCGCTGGCCGTCGTTCGGCCGCTCGTGCGCGGCTTGAAGCTGTCGTCGCGCAGGATGCTCGACCGATCATGACAGCGGTAGCACAGGGCGTAGTTCTCGTAGTTCTCGGGCGTACCGTCGGCGGTCTCGTAGCGCTCCTTCAAGATCGGCGGGAACGCGGAGCCGTGCGGTCCGCGGGAGCCGGTCGCGTCGTCGGCGTGGCAGGCTGTGCAATAGATGAGTGTCGACGGAGTCATCGCCGGTTCGAAGCGCGACGGAATGCTCGGGACGTTCATGTTCCGGCCGATGGCGACGACCGGATGGTACGAGGCATTGCTCGGATCGAACGCCAAGCGCGTGTTGGTGATGCTGACGACGCGTTGAATGTACGCGACGTCGAGCGAATTGTCGCTGTGGCACTTGAAACAGATTTCATACTCGTAGTGTGCTGTTCGCAGCTCGACCCCGTTGCGATCGATGCCGCTCACGCCGCGAACCATCCCCGACGCATAGGGTGCCTCCGACGTTTCGCTCGTGAGCTGGTGCGGATTGTGACAATCGGGACATCCGACGGTCGGGATACCGGAGCGGCCGATCGCCCTCGGCGAGGACACCGCGTACGACGCCGCGGCCGGCTGACGGTGGGCGGACGGCTTTTGCATTTGCTGCGCGATGTCGACCGTACCGGGTGGAGTTTGCGCCGCCACTCCGATCCGCGCGGCGCCGACGACGATGCTCGCGGGATGCGGCGGGCCGGGCTGCGAGCTGTGACACCCGGTGGTGGTGCACGAGAACGCCGGCGGAGAGTCGGTGAAATTCAGCAGGTACTCGGCGGTGGGCGCGAAGTGTGGAGTGTGACAGGCCTCGCATCCCCATTCGGCCAGCTGCAGATAGTTGGGCCAGGTCTTCGGTGGCCGGGGCAGAATCCCAACGACCGGTGCGCTTGAGGTCGCGTGTGCGGAAGTCGGCCACCCGGTGAGGCGATGGCAGGTGGTGCACAACGCGGAGTAGCGGTTGTCCTTGAGGAGAAATTTCCCATACGTGTCGTTGTGCGGATCGTGGCAGGTGCTGCAGTGCACCTGGTCCGTGCCGCCGAACGTGAGGTCAGTGGGCAGCGACGAGACCAACTCGTCGTTGGGAAGTGAACTGAAGTACGAGAAAGAAACCGGGTGATGCCCGGACAAGTCGACGCCAAAGTTCGAGAGACTCCCGGGCGGGAGCAGGTCGCCACCGGCCATCGTGATGCCGCCGGACGGGTTCACCACCGCTCCCATCCCGATCGTGCCGTCGTGACAGCTCAAGCACAGCTTGGTCGGGCCGGTGGGCTGCTGCAGCGGCCCGGCCCTGAGCGTCGGGCTGGTGTACACGGCATACGAGCGCGGCTCGAGTTGCTTGTTCCAGATCGGCGACAGCGGCGTGGCGTTGTGCGGCGTGTGACAGAAAATGCAGATGCGAGTTTCCGTGGCCGCGCGGATCGGCCCGGGTCCCGAAACGGCGAGGTTGTGCTTGGTGTTCACCATGTCGGCGGGCGCTTGGGCGGTGGCCGGTGACATCGTCGCGAGCCACCAGGCGACCACGACCCCCAACCGCATCGGCACGCTGCGGTCTCTATGAGGCGTTGCCCGCATATGCCTCCGCGATCTGAAACACCTGGATACGACGATTGTACGTGTCGCACACGTACAACTCGTCGCTCGCGCTGATGAATGCTCCCGATGGCAACCAAAACTCGCCGAAGTTCCAGCCGCGCTGGCCAACCGTCAACAAGAAGTCGCCGGTGCGATTGAAGAGTTGAACGTTGTCGAACAGCCCGTCGACCACGTAAACGATTCCGTCACGATCGACGGCCACCCCCTTCGGCATCGCGAGATCGCCCGAGCCGTCGCCGTGGTGACCGAACGAGCCGACGAACTTTCCCTCCTCGGTGAAGATGGCGATGCGGAAGTTGAGCGAGTCGGTGACGTACAACTCGCCGGCAGGCGAGCGAAAGATGCGGGTGGGGAAATTGAACCGGCCCGGAGCGTCTCCGCGCTCGCCGAACGAAAACGCGAACTGGCCGTCGGTCGCAAACGCATGCACCCGGTTGGCAAGGGTATCGACCACATAGATCAACTTCTTCTCTGGGCTATACGCGAGACCGGTGGGGCGGCGCAGCGTCTCTCCGCCGGCGTGTTCGAGCACGGCCTTTGACTTTCCGTCGGCTCCGAACACGACCACCCGCCCACTCGAGTCGGACACGTACAGCTGCGACTCGCCATCAAAAGTCACCTCGACCGGGGAAACGAGTCCGCCCTGCTCCGTCGCCGCAAGTTGCAGGTACCGCTGCGATCCGGGAAGGTAGAGGTGGACGCTCCGTCGGCCCATATCGGCGACCGCGATTCGACCGTCCGGACCCACGGCAACCGCGACCGGAGCCAGGAACGAGTTACGCTCGTCCTCGGTACCGAACACGATGGTCTGCAACAATCGAGCGGATCCCATGTTGGGCGTGAAACCGGTCAGCGACTTCACGTACGTGACCTTGGCCTTGCTCGGCTGGAACGGCCATTGAAGTGCGACCTCGGGGTGCACCGTGTTGACCGTCCACTTCGACGCGCAGGCCGACACCAGCGAGAGGACGCAGCACAGGCAACCTACCCAAGCTCGCAGTTGTGTGCGCGGATTGCGTCGTGTCATGCGGCCATCTCAGAAGAGCCGTCTGCGGACGGTTAGGTAGAAGCGCTGGTGATCACGGTTTTGCGTGGTGATGGTGGAGCCGGAGGAGTCATACCCGTATGCGGTTCCGCCGGCGATGAGATCGAACTTGCCAATGTGCCACGTCAACGAACCATAGGTCGAGTACCCGTCGGTATCGACCAAGCTGCTGACGTGCGTGTAGGACCCGCCACCACCTACGACCAATCTGCGCGAAAAGAACTGCTTCTGCACGTTGGCGCCGAAGATCTCCGTTTCCTCGGTGTACGGTCCGTTACTGTAACCCGACTGCCCGTTGTAATAGTCCTTGTTGAGATAGGAGGCCGTCGCGTACAAGCTCGTCGTATCGTTCAGCTCGGCAACATATTGCGCCTCACTACGCCACGAGCGATACGGGCCGACGCTCCAGTGAAAGTCTTGAAACTCCCCCAATAGCCGCCACGGCGGGTAGTTCACGACCATGCCGGCGGTGTAGGTCGTCGAGTCGATCGGGGTGCCGGAAAACGTCCCGGACAGCACGTCCGACTGCACAACCAAATAACTGAAGTACGGATTGAAGACGTTGTTGTATAGTTGGGCGCTGACATTCGCCGCCAGCGAGTCGGTTCGCAGCTCGAAGTTGCCGGGGCTGATGTCGTAGGAGACGAGGAACGTGAACGTCCCCGGGATCGCGAACGGCGGATCGTGCGGCGGCAAAGCGATCACTCGGATCTCGACGGTGTTGTTGGGCGCGGGCGACACCAAATAGGTGGACGGCGCCATGTAAATGATTTCCGGTGTCGGCGCCTCCACGCTCAGATACACATTGATGCTGCTCTGCACGACGTTTTGCTGGTCGAGGGTAAACGTGCCCGGGGGGACCGCCACGTTCGCGTGCGGCTCGAGCACCACACTCACCGCGCTGCCGCTGCTATCCGTATCGGTGCGGCCGAGACTGAGCCCGGAGAGGAGACGGCCCTGCGGGATCAGCTTCGCGTAGTTGAAGGTCAGCGAGTTTCCCAGCGTCGTGACCTCGCCGCCGGCCGAGTTTTGGTCGCTGTGTTGGAGAATGTAGTTGGTATCCAGACTCTCGTACAGTCGAT
Source organism: Binatia bacterium (assembly GCA_035541895.1). Taxonomy (GTDB): domain Bacteria; phylum Desulfobacterota; class Binatia; order HRBIN30; family JACQVA1; genus DATKMK01. The sequence continues at coordinate 78,284 of DATKMK010000001.1, forward strand.
GGTAGATGTCGAAGAAAATGGTCTTGTTGCGGTTGAAGGACGATTGCGCCGGTCCGGTGGCGAGGTCCGTGCTGCTGCTGTTGTCTTGATAGCGGTAGGAGGCGTCGCTTCTGAAGTTGAGCGGGAGGTAGGCGGTCCACAAGGTGTAGGCACCCAGCTGGTCGCTGTCGAAATCCGTCGACTGCGGATCGCTCTGATGAAAGGTGTCGTAGTTGAAAGTGTTGTACACGCGCAGGCGGTCCCACCGGATCGTGTTGCTTGCGAGATACTCCATGGAATCACCGTCGAGTCCAGTGGAGTTGCTGAACCACGACGGGTTGAAGGCGCCGGTGAGGGCGAACATGTCGGTGGCGCCGAACTGATTCACGTAGTCGCCGTCCAGGCTGTATTTCGAGACTCGCGATGTCACCGAGCCGTAGTCGTAGTCATCGTATATGTACGACGACCGCGCGGCATACGGCCGCTCCTTGTACCGAAACAGCACCGCGTAGTGATCTTGAACGGCAGTGCTCGTGGAAGCGGAAAGCTCGGGAACCACCGGCTCGAATCGCGCCGCAAACAGCGACAGGTTGTAGGGGTGCTCGGGCAAAAAATGGAGCGCCAAGTCATATTCGAAGCCCGTGCTGTCTTGCCATCCTTGGTCGCCGATGGTCGAGTTCTCGTAGTTTTCCTGACGCAACGAGCCAGCGATCGAGAAGTGGTATTGCACAAATCGCGGATGGTAGGAGTAGCCGTCCGAGTACAGACTGATGCGCTCTCGGAAGAAGGTATCGTGCCAGTTGGTGGTGCGACCATTGCTGGTCAGGTTGTCGCGCTCGTATGAGGTGTACGCGTCGAAGAACGCCCCATTCTCCAGCGAACGCGGCGCAAACTCCGACCAGTCACCGCGGGCTGCAGAGGGAACCAGGCTGAGACTCGCGCACCACAGACAGACGATCGCCCATCGCCAGACCGCGCCCGCCCTTCCTTCGACCCCGATCGTCATCTCAGCCTGTCATCGCACCAAGTACTGCTTGTCCGACATGTGCGGGTCGTGACAGACGGTACAGGGCTCTTCCGTACCCGCGTGTGCCGGGTTCTTCGCAACTGCTTGAGGCTCGTGACAATGGAGGCAGAAGGTGTCCGACTCGGACACGAGGAGATACCGGTAGCGCGAGTTGTGCGGATCGTGACAGGCGGTGCACCCGCCCGACGCCAGTGGGCCGTGGACGTACTTCTTATCGGTCTTGAATTCGTGGCACCGAAAACACAGTTGGTCGCCCGGCACGATCAGCGCGTTGGTGGCCGTCGCGTCATGGCAGGCGTTGCAGAGGTGTGCCGCGTACGGCCCGTGTTCGCTGTGCCGAGCGCGTTGACGGACCAGGTCGGCCGGTGCCTCAACGGTCGGAATGATCGGTGTGGGCGTTGGGGGCGGCGGCACTCCGTCGAACAAAAGCGAGAGGACCTTATAACGAGCGGTCGCGTCGCAGCCTGCCGACAAGATCGCCAGCAGGCCGGCACACGTGAACACGGTCCAACTCTTCATGAGAAGCTGAACACTCGCGTTCTCTCCCCCAGCTTACTGCAACTTCGGCGGCTCCGACTTCGGCTGTTGTGCCTTTTCCTGTTCTCGCTTCCGCTGCTCTTCGATCTGCTTTCGTAGCTCTACGTCGGAGAGATACTTCACGCCTTCCTGCTGTCCGAACGCGAACACGTTGACCCGACGGTCGCCGAATTGGCTGGTAACGAAGATCAGATATTCGATCCGAAAGCCGGGTTCGACGTACGGCTGGAAATACTGCAAGTTGTCGTAGTCGATCGTGACCTTTGCCGGCAGCACGAAGCCGCCGCGCTTGTCGCCCGTGCCGCCGAAGAACATGAGCAATCGTCCGTCGCCGTTGAAGATCTGGACGTTGTTGAAGGAGGCATCGACGGCATACAAGCGACCGTCGCGATCCAGCGCGATGCCCTTGGGTCGGGCGAAGTGTCCGTAGTTGTCTCCCGGCCGGCCGAACGTCCGTTTGAAATGTCCGTCGCGATCGAACTTGACGATCTGAAAGCGCCCAGCGTCGGTGACGTAGAGATATCCCTCACGGTCAAAGGCGAGATTGGTCGGCCGGTCGAGGCGCTCGGAGGGAGCGCCCTTGTCCCCGATCGCCTTGACCATCTCCCCGCTGTGCTTGTCGAACACCTTCACTAGGCCGTGGGCAACGTCGGCCACGTACACGCGATCTTCGAGCGTCACCGCGTCGACCGGCCGCCAGTCGCCCGGCTGACCGTACGCCGTGACGTACTCGTCGTTGCGATTGAATACGACGATCTGTCCTCGCACCGGGTCGGCAATGTATTTGGTGCCGTCGGGTTCGATGCTGATGTTGGTGGGTTGGCGGAGCGTTCCCGGGCCGACGGTGCCTTTCATCGCCGCAAAGGTCTTGCTCTTCAGGTCGAACACAAAGATGGTCGCATTGGTGTCGCAGACGTAGAGTTTTCCGTCGTACACGGCGATGCCGTAGGCCTTGTCGACGCGGACATCCTGGAGTTCGCCGACCACGAAACGGTTGAACGCCGACTGCTCTTGCACGTCACGCAGTCCGCTGAACGCCGTCAGAAACTGGATGCGCGGCAGATCTGGAGCCGAGGGAAAGAATACCGCCGGCTCCTTCTTGCGCGGCGCGGCGCAGCCATGCGCGAGCAGCATCAACCCAAACCACCAGACCAAGATCGATGGGCGAACCAGCGTCGACGCGACGGCTGGTCGCCGGCGATCGGTTTCCGTGTCGCGATCGGGCATCCGTCTCATGCCCCGGTTTTGACAACGTCCGTCTGTGTTTTCAAGGTAATCCGTCTGGGCACCAACCGTCAGGAAAAAAAAAGAGGGGAATGACGGCATTCCCCTCTTGCTGAGTCGGTGCGAGCGCCGCCGTTACGGCGCGGTGTACAGCCCCTTGTCGTGGCAGGTCAGACAGAGCTCGCTGTTCTGATCGCTGCGCCACAACAGGGTCTCGCCGTTGTTCCCTTTGTTGTGAACCGAGTGACAGGTCGTGCATTCCATTCGCCGATTCCCGGCACCCGAGAGATGGTCGCGAATGAAGGAGGTCGGCGTCAGGAAGGTATTGTCCGCGTCGCGGATCTCGTTGTCGCCGGCCTTCACGAGGATGTAGTCGAAGCCGATCGGGTGATGGTTACCGAGGTATTTGTCCTTGCCGATGACGTAGGCGCTGCTCATCTTGGCGGTGCCGGTGGACTGGCTGAGCTGATCGCCGTTGCCATACGAATTGACGGCGATGCTCCCGTCATGACAGCTCAAGCACAGCAGCGAACTGCTGCCCAGCGTGATGCCGTTGATGATGGCCTGCGAGGCTTTGGGGCCGGTCTGCGGCGCACCGGGTCCGTTGTCGTACGGCAGGAACGCCGTGCTGAACCCTTCGAGCGAGTGGTTCCACAGCGGCAGGTAGTCGAACTCGGGCGGCGCTTCCGGCCCGGCGCCGATCCCGGTGCCGTTCAACCGGTAGGTGTTGTGCGGCGCGTGGCAGAAGATACAGATGCGCTTGAGCGGGTCCGCAGGCGTGGCCTCGTAGCTCATGCCGTTGTGGGCGGTGCTCAGATCGTGGACCGTATTGTTGATCCCGGTATCCGGAGCGTATCCGCCTCGCACCGGCAAGAAGGCCCAAGCGGGGGACGCGAGCAGCAGCCCGAAGGCACCAACCATCAATGCATGCGCGTATGTTTTCATGGTTCTTCCAATCTCCCGAGTTTGCATGGTGTCCGCCTCTTTCATTCGGCCGCTGGCCGGCGGGGGATTCCCCGCCAGCCTCCTCGTCCAACGCTTACGGGTTCGCGCTGATGACTATTCCTGACTGCATCGGTCCGACCGTCTCCGAGAGCGGCGCCGGGAACGTGTAGCCGGTCTTGGAGGTGGAAAGTGTGTATGTGCTCGGCCGCAGGCCGCCGAACGAGAACGTTCCCATGCTCGAAGTGTAGACGGTCTTGCTGAACCAGTTGGCGGGGTCGCTCAAGACCACCGTGGCCGATGCCAACGGGGTTCCGCCGTTGTCCTTCACCGTGCCGCTGATCGTGTAGTACCCGAAGGTGTACGGGCCGCAGGTATCACTGGCCGCCTGCGTCTTGTTGTCGATCACCTTGTGGCTAACCGTGTAGGTCCCCGGCAAGCCGTAGGTGTGGTTGTACACTCCGAGCGCCGCACCGACCGACCGTAGCGAACCGTCGCCCCAGTCGACGACGACGTTGAGCGGACCAGTGCCGGTCGACGAGTCGGTCAGCATGACCATCCACTTGTTCAGGTCCGGCGTGCAGGTGCTGCCAACCACCGGCGGCGCTTGTTTGCTGGCCAAATTGACGCTGCGAGTCTTGGTTCCGACCGTCGTGTTGTTGTTCTGCACGACGTTCAGCTTCACGGTCAGCGTGATCGAGTAAATGCCGCCGGCGGCGTAGGTGTGGTTGTTCGTCGGACCGCCGGCGCTGGTATTCGTGTCACCCCAATCCCACGAGTAGACGAAGCTCGGGCAAACACTGGGGCTGCAATCGACTTGGGCGTTCACGTTCACCTTGAGCGGATTACCTGAGTCGATGCTGGTGGTGAAGTTCACGACATACGCCACGCCTGCGGAGCTGTGCATGCCTTCGGCCACGCCGGCGAGGGTGGCCTTGGTGTAGTACGGCGCGCCGTTGGCGACCGGGTTGACCTCGACCGACTGCATGGAGATCGTCGTCGACGCGTCGCCGACCAAGGTAATCGAGGTGCCCGACACCGACTGGACGTAAGTCTGCAAGTCACCACCCGAGGGTCCAGCACCCGTGATCTTGATGCGCGTGCCCTGGGCGAAGCCGGTGCCATCGGCCACGGTAAGCGCATTGCTGCCGGAGCTGATGCTGCCCTTGGTCGTTGCGTGGGCATTGCCGCCGCCGTGGCACTGACCGCAGGCCGCGTCGATGTCCACCCAGACAGCGTTGCTGATTTGCGGATCCGGCTCGCTGTTGGCATTCGCCGGCGAGCCCGGCAGGCCGAAGACCGACGCGGGGAAGGTTGAGTAGTTCGCGTCTGCGTTGATGCGGAACATGTGCATGCCATCCGGCATGTGGCACTTGATGCAGGGCGCCGCTTCGCCGGTGCCAACGGTGTTGGGATCAAGCGGGGTACCTTTGGTCGCGAGGTGGTTGATCTTGGTCAGATCGACCACGTACTGACCGGCGTGGCACTCCTGACACGGTTTCAACGCGCCTTCCACGTCGTTGACCACGCTCTTGTGCGGATTGTGGCAGCCGGTACACCCTGCGCCGACGCCGTTCACTTCTTGATCCTCAAGTTGGAAGTAGCTCAGATATCCCGTCCCAGACGGCACCCAACCAAGGCTGCCAATCTTGGCGAACGTGCCGGTGTAGAGCCCGTGCGGGCTGTTCAAGAACTCGTTGCCGATCGCGCCGAACCCATTGGCCGCCGGGTTGAGCAACTTCACGGTGTTGTCCTGGCGGCCGACCTTCAGCGTCATTCCTGGGTTCTCGTTCGGTACACCAGCGGTCTCCTGCCGGTGGCACTGCATGCAGAGAGAGGTGATACTCGGACCGTACTGCTTCTTGGTCCCGGTCCACTTGCCCACGGTCCAGGTGCCGCTGCCGCTCAAGCACGCGGCCTGCGTCACGTTGGTGCACAGCCGGTTGGTGCTGTCCCAAGTTCCACCGCCATAGGTGCAGACAATAGCTGCCGCCGTTCCGGTGTTGCCGGACCCGGTGCATGTCCCAGCCGAGTACGATCCGCCTGCGTTCGAGCAGGCCGTTGACAGCGAAACGGTGGTATTGCTGCAAATACCGGCGTCGTCGCAGGTGTCGAAGTCCGTCCAGTTGTTTGTCCAAGTCTTGCCGGCCGCGGCACAGGCAGCCGCCGCGGGCCCGTCCGGACTCGGGAAGAAGCAGGTTGTGCCATTGGTTAGCCACATGCCACCGGCGGTCGTGCAGTCGCCGGCAGTCGCGTAGCCGCAGGTGCCGCCGCCGACCGTGCAAGTCGAGTTGTTCCAGGTCCCGCTATTCGCCAAGCACGTAGCTTGAGTCGAGTACGCGGTCCACGTGTTGGTGGAAGTCCACGTCGCACCGTTGTTCCAGCAATCGAAGAAGTTCGTGTACGTCACGTTGCTGCACGTACCGGGAGTCAGGCATGCGAGCGAATCGGTTAACGACACATTGCTGCACCCGCCGGCTTTGCTGCAGGCTTGCAACCACTGTCCGCCGTTGGCGGTGCAGGCGGTGATGTTGCCCCATAGTGGATTGGTGCAGTAGCCGCTGCTGGCGTCCGGTGACGTCATGTTGGTGTTGTGGCTGCTGAGGCCGGTGGTGATGGAGTAGGGCGGTGAGGCATTTGTCCACGAACCCGAATCGGCGGTGCACGCTGCGGAGGTTGAGGCGAAGGAGTACGAAGTCATTGCAGTAGGTGAGTTGGCCGCGAAGAAGCACGTCGACGTTCCGGAATCCCACACGCCACCGCAGCCCGGGCCGGGGCTGCCGGAATTGGTCGCACGCGTGCAGACGGCTGATGTGGTGCAAGAGATCGTACACGCCCCGCTGCCCACGGTATCGACGCCGACACCGTGACAGCGCCCGCACACGACACCGTTGGGCTTGTGAAGCGTATCGAGGTAGTCGTTCACATACCTGGCCTCGTAGCTGTTCCATTCGGTCGTGGTGTTGTGACACCGCAAGCAGAGGTCGCCCCCGACGCCGGAGCTTCCAATCCCATTCAGCGTCAACATCGGCGGGCTGTACGCCAACGAGGGCGGCATGATCCAGTTGCCGGCGCACACTCCTGTGACAGGGTAGACACCGGCGTACTGCTGCTCGCAGATCGGCTCAACGCGGTCGACATCCGAGAGGTCGACTGCGCAAACACCGTTGAACCAGGTGCTGCCGGTCACCGCCGCACACAGGGTGGGTGTTGTGGCAGCCGGGACGACGCATCGCCCGTAGGTAAGCCAGGCGGCGTTGTGGCTCGCACAGCTCCCCGAATCCGTGTACAGGGCGTTGTTGCAATAGCTGCTGTCGATCCAGGTGCCGCCTGCCGTGCCGCACGCTCCCGATGTGGTAGCCCCGAGAAGGGCGCACACCGGCGCATTCCACACCCGATTGCTGCCCGAACTCATGCAACTGGTTTGATCGGTTGCGGGATCGTTGCACACACGGCTGGTCGCCCAACTTCCGCCCAGTGCCGTGCATTGGGCGGAACTGGTGGCCGGCAACCGGAGGGTCAAACACTCCGGCCGCGTTGCCTGGGTCGGGTCCGGCCGGCAGACGCCCTGCTGCGGCAAGGTCCACGCGCCATAGCTGCCGGTGGCACCGTCCCCCAGCCAGACGTTGTTGATCGGCGCGGCTCCGGCGCCTTGGACGCCCAGCATCAGGCCAGCCACGAGAACGAAGACTGCCATGAGCGGGGCCATCACGAGAACAGTTCCAGTTTTTTTAGTCATGATTCGCCAACTCCTTGTCTCTCCGATCATGGGTCTCATGGCTTGCTGCTCCTCCTCCCAGGTCGTCGGAGCCGCTAGGACGCAACATGTGTGCCGCCATTCGTGACCTTCCGACCAGATGGTCGACAGCGGTGCAGTAGCTCGATCGCGGCCATCTGTGAGAAAAATCCCCCACGACACTGCGAAAAATTTCTCAGTGATGAAGGCGCGAAGAGTGCCGGAGATTCGTCTTTCGAGATGTCATGACAGCGTGGCATTCTCGGGCGAGCACCATATCATAGGATGATGCCGAACGGTCAGAAAAAGTGCCCCGACCGATCGAATCACGACCTATTCGCATCGCCCCCCCCAACGACCGGGTACGCCTCCAGCGCCTTGCAAACCTCCGCCGCCAGCGCATCAAAGTCGAACGGCTTCTTCAGATAAGCCGTCGCGCCCAGGCGCATCGCATCGGCGGGCGTTCGCATGTCATCGAAGGCCGTCATGACGATGACCGCGGTGCCCCGCCGGCTCTCGACCATGCGATCGAGCAGCGTGAACCCGTCCTCGTCCGGCAAGCGGACGTCCAGCAGCACTACCGCCGGATCGAGTTCCCGGAACAGGCGCATCCCTTCCGTCCCGTTTTCTGCCAGCGCCACTGTGTAGCCGGCGGCCCGCAAGGTTTGCTCGATCGACCACCGAATCGTGGACTCGTCATCGATCACCAGCACGTGGGTCATGCCCGTTCGTCGATTCCGGCATGCAGGCAAGGAATCCCTTGCGCTGATTGGATCCCGCACCCAATGCCCCGGTAGCGTGTCAGCAACTCGCGTACCGCTCCGCGGCTGATTTCGAACCAACAGCCGCGAGTGTGCTCGAAGCGGAAGAACCCACAGTGGAAGCGGAAAATTCCGCTACCCCGAGTGGACTCAATGCAAGAAGCCGAATTTCTGCAGACGGTACCGCAGGGCGTCGCGACTGATACCGAGTAGTTGCGCCGCCCGAGTTTGATTGCCCTCGGCCAATTGCAACGACTGCCGAACGAACTCTTTTTCGACTTCTTCCAGCGAGATGCCCGTCGGCGGCAATCGAAATTGGCCGTCCGACGGTCGCACGCCGGCTGGCGTCAGCGACGTCGGCGTCGCCGTGGTGATCTCGGGCGGCAGGTGTTCGGGCAGGAGGGTGTCGCCTTTTTCGAGGATCAGAATCCGCTCGACCAGGTTGCGCAGCTCGCGCACATTGCCCGGCCACGCGTAGGCGACCAAGAGCCGCAAGGCTTCGGGATCGACGGAGCGGAAGTTCTTGCGGAACTCGGCATTGTACTTGCCGACGTAGTGCTGCAGCAATAACGGAATATCCTCGACCCGCTGGCGCAGCGGCGGTAGCGTGATCGGGATGACGTTGAGTCGATAGAACAAGTCTTCGCGAAACCGCCCGGTCCGCACCGCGGCCTCCAAATCGACGTTGGTCGCGGCGATGATGCGAATATCGACGCGCAGATCGACCGTGCCGCCCAGTCGCTTGAACTGCTTGTTCTCGATCACTTTGAGAAACTTGGCCTGTGAGACCAGCGGCATGTCGCCGACTTCGTCCAGAAACAGCGAGCCGCCATCGGCCAACTCGAGCAGACCGCGCTTCATGGCCTTGGCGTCGGTGAACGCGCCCTTTTCGTAGCCGAACAGCTCACTCTCCAGCAGCGTCTCGGGCATTGCGGTGCACGAGAGGTCGAGGAACGGTCCGTCTGCCCGCCGGCTCCGATAGTGAATCGCCCGCGCAAAGAGGTCCTTGCCGGTGCCGTTCTCGCCGCGGACCAGCACCGTGCTCGCCTCGCTCTCGGCAATCTTTTCCAGGCGGTTCAAGACCTGCTTCATCTTCTCCGATTCGCCGACGATGTTTTCCAGTCGATAGGCCTTCTTGCGCTCCTGACGCAGTTCGCCGACCTCGCGCTTGAGATGAGTGGTCTCGATCGCGCGTTCGACCAGCACTTCGAGTTCATTGAAGTCGAACGGTTTCCTTAGATAGTCGAACGCCCCCAGCCGCATCGCTTCGACCGCCGTGCGAATCTCGCCGAAGGCGGTCATGAGGATCACCGCGGTTTCGCTGCTCTCCTGCTTGATTTCCTTGAGCAACGACAGTCCGTCGGTATCCGGCAGACGCAGGTCGAGGAACACGACGTCGGGTTGCTGGTGCCGAAACAGCGCCATCCCCTCAGTAGCCGTCTCGGCCGCCGACACCTCGCATCCGGCAGCACGAAGGGTTTGCTCGATGGACCAACGAATCATCGATTCGTCGTCGATGACGAGGACCTTCGGCATGATCGAGCGCCTACGCGTCCTCGCTCGGCGGTGCAGCGATCGGCAGCATGACCATGACCGAGGTACCTTTACCCGGCTCACTATGCAACGAGATGCGCCCGCGGTGCTGTTCGACGATCTGCTTCGCAATCGGCAGCCCCAGCCCGGTCCCTTGCGCTTTGGTGCTGAAGAACGGTTGAAACGCCTTGGCAACCTCTTCCGCGGTCATCCCTTTGCCGCTGTCTGACACCACGAGCCGGAGCTCGCGCGGTTCGCTCCCCTCATTGGTTTCGATGCGTACCGAGACCTGACCGTCGGCCGGCGTCGCCTGAATTGCATTGATCAACAGATTCACGATCACCTGTTGAATTTGATACGGATCGGCGCTCACCACCGCCGTGTCATCGGTGCCGGGCGGCGGCGCTTTCGTCTCGGTCATCAACTGGACCCGCTTCTTCTTCGCTTCGCTCTCGATGAGCGCGCGGGCGCGGTCGACGACGTCCTGCAACCGAACCAACTGCAACTGCGGCAGCGACGGGCGCGAGTAGTGCAGAATGTCTTCGACCGACTTGTTCAGACGGTCGATGAGCAAATTGGTCTGGCCGACCACCTCGCGACGCGGATCGTCGCTCGGAAAATCCCGACTCAGCACCGACAACACCCCGCGAATGCCGGTGAGCGGATTGCGAATTTCGTGCGCGATTGCCGCCGCCATCTCGCCGATGGTCGCCAAGCGATCGGCGCGGGCGAGCTGTTCTTGGTGATAGCTTTCGATCTCGCCTTGAGCCGATTGCAAGCGCGAGATCATCTCGTTGAAGTTCCGCGCGAGCCGCCCGATCTCGTCGCGGCTGCGCACCTCCGCTCGCACGCTCAGATCCCCGTGCTCGGCTTGCTGCATCACCCCGACCAGCTCCTGCAGCGGCTGATCGACCAGCAGCGTCAGCGCGAGCCAGACACCGACGGCGACCACCATCAGCGTCAGCAGCGTGGCGACCAACGCCAGTCGTTTCAAGGTCGAAAGCTGAGTGGTCATTCGCTCAAGCGACAAGCTCACTTGCAGCACACCGAGAATCTTCTGCTCCGATCCGTGACACTCGTGACAGGCCGGCTGATTGAAGAACGGCTGCACCAGCGTATGGATCGGCGCGCGCGCGTCGCCGACGATGAGCGGATCTGCGTGCCCATAGTATCCGGACAGTTCGGCGCGATTCATGCGGGCGCCGCGCTCGGACGAGTGCGACGAGTACTTGATGAGGCCGTCGCTGTCGAAGAGCCGCACCCCGACAATGTCGGCGTGACCGGCCGCCGCTTCCAAGACTTGCTGAACCGACTTCGGGTCGCCGGTGAGCATGCACGTTGCGATGATGGTTTTGGTCAGCATCTCGTGCAGCGAACGCAGTCGGTCGGTCGATGCGCGGAGCAACTGTCGTTCTTGCACCTTGATCGCGCTCCACGGCGCAATCCCGATCGTGAGGCCGAGAAGGGCCACGAGCAGGGCGCCGAGCTTCAGCTTGAGGCTGCCCGCAAGCGTCGCAAGCAGGCTTCGGATCAGACGCATCGATTAGGGTCTCGGTTCGTCGGCGCGCATTCGTGCGCCTCCGCCGACGTGATTCTTAGCAACGGCTAGACACTGCAGCGCGGCAAGTCAAACGCGGCGGCCGGCACATCCTTTGGCTGCCGCGCGAGAGCGTTCGGTCGAATTTCTTCCCATCGATGCGAATCGTCAGGCCCTGTTGGATATTTCGACAGCCCGGTCCGTTGCTTGATTCGGTCGGCAAGTTCCTTGCTGTCGACGGGCTTGAGCGAGAGGCGGAATCTGGGCCGTGCGAGTGGGAATTGAGCCAACAGCAAGAGGCAGGATCTTCCGCCTCGCCGGCGTGACCCGTGTAATTCTCGTGGGGCTGGCGCTCACGCTGGCCTGCGTCGCCGCCCCGGCGCAGGACGCCGATCCGCGGCAAACGCCCCCGCGCCAACCACTGCTCGAAGGCAAGCGAATCTTCGAAACCAAAGGCTGCAGCCATTGCCACGTGATCCGTGCCCCCGGCGACGCAGCGCATCCCGGCCCGGACCTCGCACGGGTCGGATCCTGGCGCGACATCATGCAGTTTGCCGGCACGTTGTGGAATCACCGTCCGGCGATGACGCGGGTCATGCAGGCACGCGGAATCGATCGGCCCGTACTGTCGGCCGAGGAGATGGGCAAGCTCGCCGGCTACTTGTTCTACGTTCGCTTCTTCGGCGAACCCGGCAACGCCGCGCGCGGACGCGAGGTCTTCACGCAGCGTTCGTGCGCGCGTTGCCATCAAGTCGGCGGGCAGGGCGGCACCATTGGGCCGCGGCTCGATGAGCTCAAGGAGTTCGCTTCTTCGTTCTTCCTCGCGCAGGCTTTGTGGAACCACGGGCCCGGGATGGCCGGCAAGATGGCCGATCTCAAGATCGAGCGGCCGCGTCTGGAAGAGACCGACATCGCCGACATCGTCGCGTTGCTGCGTGGCGACGCCAAACAAGACGGCACGCCGGAGCTCGAGTACGCGCAGGCCGGCAATCCTCAAGTCGGCAAGAGCCTCTTCCGAAGCAAGGGATGCATCCAATGCCATTCGATCGGCGGCGCCGGCGGCTCGGTCGGCCCCGATCTCGGCAATCGCCGGCCGATGCCGCACGTCGGCGCGGTCGCTGCCGCGATGTGGAATCACGGACCGACGATGTGGGCCAAAATGAAGGAAGTGGGGGTCGCGTTCCCGCAGTTGAGCGACCGCGAAATCGCCGATCTACTCGCGTACCTCTACTTCGCCCAATACATGGCCGACAACGGCAACGCGACTCGCGGCGGCGAGGTGTTGCAAGAGAAGGCTTGCTCCACCTGCCATGCGGTCGCCGGCGAGGGCGCCACCACCGCCGCGGACCTGGCTCGTTCTTCCGCACTGCAATCGTCGCTCACGTGGACGGCGGCGATGTGGAATCACGCCCCCACATTGGATGACAAAGTGCGCGAGGCACAGGCCACGTGGCCGCTCTTCGACGACGACGAGATGCGCGACTTGGTGGAGTACTTGCGCTCCCGTCGCAGCGGCAAGTGAGAGATTGCATGGCGGACTCCCGACTACCAGAACCGCACGACGACGATGGCACTGAGCGTGAAACCGAGTTCTCGATCGCCCGCTCGAATGCGTTGATTCCGCTGCTGGTCATCTCCGCCCTCACCGTGCTCGCGATTCTCGCGGCTATCGTCCGCTCCAAACCGGTGATCCCACCGGAAGGCGTCATCGCCAACCAAGCCTTTGGCCCGGCGGATTTCCCCGCTGTATTCGGATCCGAAGCGGTCGCGATCGCGCTCCCGCCCGGCGGGAGCGGAGACAGCGCGCTGACCTTCCCCGTGCCCGCGCCGCCGTTTAGCGAAGGAATTTTCCCGTGCTCGTCGTGTCACGAGGGCATTCCGCCCAACACCGAACGGCGAGAACTCGACGGCATGCACAACGACATTGTCCTGCATCACGACGAAGAGCACCGCTGGTGCCTCGACTGTCACGACGCCAACAATCGCGACCAACTCCGTCTGGCCAGCGGGGCTCCGGTTCCGTTTACCGAGTCCTACCGTCTGTGCGGGCAATGCCACGGCACCCAGTATCGCGACTGGCGCAACGGCATTCACGGCAAGCGCTCCGGCTACTGGAACGGATCGAAGCGCTATCTCCTCTGCGTCAACTGCCACAATCCGCACAGTCCCCACTTCGCATCGCTGCAACCACTGCCGCCGCCGATTCGACCGCAATATCTGCGGCACGACGACGCGGCCGCGGCCGGCGCTGCGGCTCCCGCGCGTGAGGCCCATGACTGACCGACCAGCCGACGACGAGACCCAGGTCGATCCCGTCACGCTGAGTCGGCGCGACTTCCTCACGGCGGTGGGACTCGCCGCCGCCGGCGTGCTCGCCGGCTGTTCGAGCGACGCGCGCGAAGCCTTCTTTCAGAAGCATTTCCTCGAATTGTCGCCGACGGAACTCGAAGCGCGGATGGCGCGCTTGAGCGCCGACTACACGCGGCGCTTCGGACAACCGGTGTCGGTGTCGGCACTGCCCGCGCAGCCCGGCGTCGTCTTCGGCTACGCTCTCGATCTGTCGCGCTGCATCGGCTGCCGTCGCTGCGTCTACGCGTGCGTGAAGGAGAACAATCAGTCGCGCGATCCGCAGATCCAGTGGATTCGCGTGCTGGAGATGGAGAAGGACAAGGGCATCGATTTCGAGGCGGGCAATCCCTATTATAACCCGGAGAAAGTTCCCGACCCGGACCACTTCTACTTGCCGGTTGCGTGTCAGCAGTGCCGCACGCCGCAGTGCACGCGCGTCTGCCCCGTCGGGGCGACCTGGCAAGAGCCCGACGGCATCGTCGTCATCGACTACGATTGGTGCATCGGCTGCCGCTACTGCATGGCTGCCTGCCCGTACGGCGCGCGCCACTTCAATTGGGGCGAGCCGCATCTGCCGGCGGCCGAACTCAATCCCAACATGCACACGCTCGGCAATCGGCCGCGGCCGCACGGGGTGGTCGAAAAGTGCACCTTCTGCATCCAGCGCACGCGTGCCGGTCGCTACCCGGCGTGCGTCGAGATCTGCCCGGTCGGGGCGCGCAAGTTCGGCAATCTGCTCGACCCCGAAAGCGAAATCTCTCGCATCCTGCGCGACAAGCGCGTCTTCGTCCTGAAAGCGGAACTCAAGACCGAGCCGAAGTTCTACTATTTCTACGGACTGTGACCGAGGCGCCATGGGACCGATCGAATTCGTCACCACCAGCACTCGCTTCGTCTTGCGCGGCGGCATCGCGTACTGGCTTTGGCTCGCGCTCCTGTTGGCGCTCATCGGCTGGGGTGGGCTCGCCTACATCGAACAGTTTCAGCGCGGCTTGATCGTCACCAACATGCGCGACCAAGTGTCGTGGGCGTTCTACATCGGCAACTTCACGTTCCTCGTCGGCGTCGCCGCCGCCGCCGTCGTGCTGGTGATTCCCGCGTACATCTACCATTGGGGTCCGATCAAAGAGGTGGCGCTGCTGGGCGAGATCCTCGCGATCAGCGCGATCGTAATGGTGCTGCTGTTCGTTGCGGTCGACATGGGCCGGCCCGATCGCTTCTGGCATCTCATTCCGGTCATCGGCCACATGAACTTTCCGAGTTCGGTGCTCGCGTGGGACGTGCTGGTGCTGAATCTCTATCTGGTTCTGAACCTCGTGATCGTGACCCACATTCTCTATCGCGGCATGCAGGGGCGACCGTACAATCCGCGGCTGGTGGTGCCGCTCGTGCTGTTCTCGATCCCCGCGGCAGTCGGCATTCACACGGTCACGGCGTTCATCTACGCCGGCCTGCCCGGCCGGCCCTACTGGAACGCGTCGATCCTGGCCCCGCGCTTTCTCTGCTCCGCCTTCTGTTCGGGTCCGGCGGTGATGGTGATCCTGTTCCAGATTCTGCAGCGCACGACCCGCATCGCGATCAAGGACGCGGCGATCTGGAAGGTCGCCGAGCTGATGGCCTACGCGATGTTCCTCAATCTATTTCTCCTCGGCGCCGAACTGTTCAAGGAGTACTACTCGGCCACCGAGCATCTGATCCACTTTCAGTACTTGTTCACCGGCATCCACGGGCATCACGCTTTGGTCCCGTACGCATGGGCGTTCGTTCTGTGCGGCATTTCGGCCTTCCTTTTGTTCCTCTTTCCGGCGACGCGGCGGAACATCGTGACGCTCAACCTCGGATGCTTGCTGATTTACGCCAGCGTGTACATCGAGAAGGGCATGGGCCTCGTCATGCCGGCGTTCACGCCCGACACGCTGGGCGAGATCTACGAGTACACGCCCACGATTCACGAACTGCGCATCGGCGCGGCGATTTTTTCGATCGGCTTTCTGGTGTTCACCATTCTCTGCCGCATCGCCGTCCCGATCTTGACCGGCGAATTCGCCGCCGCCGGCAGCCCGGCGTCGAGCGGTCACGCGGGCCATTGATCTCGTCGAAGGGCGCGGTCGCAGCGTCGCTAGATTGTGTCAAGCCACGGCGCGACGACCTCGCGCGTGTCTTTGCTGCTCACCACCGGGACGATTTCGAAGGTTGCCCCCGACCCGCGCCACCGCAACGCCCATTCTTGCAGCAGCCGCAGATCGCTGCACTCCATCAACTGAAAGCAGCGGCTGAAGTTCGGTTCCACCCAGCTATCGACGTAACTCAGACCGTCGGGAAGCAGGCGGCCTTCGCCACGCAGCCGCTTGTAAATTGGCAGCATGTCGTTGTCCCGAAAGCGCTCGATGATCATGAACAACATGGGCCCGGTCCTTTCGAAAGGTGGTCTCGCTCGCTTACACGCCGTCGCCTCGATTGTGCAAGAGCATTCCGCAGCCGGCGCCCGCAAGGTGCTCAGCGCTGCGTAGTTTGTGGGCAACGAGTCGAGCCGCGCCCGCGGTGCGGGTGTCGACGGCGCCCAAGCACTGAACCGGATTGAGGGCACGCGCCTTGCAATTTTCCCGCGCGGCGCGCTAGCGCGGAAGGGGGTTTGTGAAGCGCATCGGCATACTGACCGCCGGAGGGGATACCCCGGCGCTCAACGCCACGATCCACGGTGCCGTGATGCGCGCGAATCAGCTCAGAGTGGAACTCTATGGGCTGATCAAAGGCTTCAACTGTCTGTTCAATCCGCGCGTTCCGCACGTTCATCTGAATCCGTTGTTTCAGGAAATTCCGGAACTCGATCCCACCAAGGGCGGGTCGCTCATCGGGTCGTCGCGCGACTTCGTGGATCCCGAGAAGAGCGACGATCTCGATCTGATCGTATCCCGCCTGCACTCGCTGGGCATCGAGGGACTCATCTGCGTCGGCGGCGACGGAACCCTCAATGGATTGCAGCCGCTGGCGGAGCGGTTGCCGGTCGTGCTCGCGCCCAAGACCATCGACAACGACCTCGGCCTCAACTATTCGAGCGAACCCGATGATTGGGTGCGAGTGGCCGACCCGGAGGCCAAGTCGGGCATGCGCTACAAGCGAAGCAAATCGAGCACGACGTTCGACCTCGACCACATCGTCAACTACGTCACGCCCGGCTACGCCACCGCGGTGTTCGTGTCGGCGACCGGTGTCGAACGCATCCGCACCACCGCGGAAAGTCATCGTCGCATCGCCCTCATCGAGGTGATGGGGCGGCGCGCCGGATACATCGCACTCGGCGCCGCCTACGGTCGGCCCGACGTGACGCTCATCCCCGAGCACGCGCTCGACATCGAGCGGCTGTGCGAGCGGGTGAAGCATCTGTACGACTTGCAAAAGAACGTCGTCATCGTGTGCGGCGAAGGGGTCGTCGACGAAAGCGGACGCGAACTGGGTGCCGAGACGCGCACCACCGATCCGGCCGGCAACGTCATACTGAGCGGCGCGGCGGAAGCGCTGCGATCGAAGCTCATCCACATGATCGGCGATCGCTACTTCCAGCGCTACCGCCGCGGGCAGTCGGCGCGCGAAGCGATCTTTGTCCGCAAGCTCGGCCACACCCAGCGCGGCGGCCGCCCGATCTTGTTCGACCGATTCTACGCCGCGCAGCTCGGCGCCAAGGCGGTGGAGATGCTGACCGACGGCCGCAACAACGCCGTCGCCATTCTACAGTACACTGGCGCGCGCGGATTCTACGTCGAAGACTACGACGCCAATCGCTTCCGCGACCGCTGGGGCTACATTCACGCCCGCTCGATGCATCCGGATATGTACGACCCGGCGATGATGCGGCCGTCCAAGTTGGGCGTCGAGTATTTGCTGCCGATCTTCACCGACGCCATCGGTAACGACGACGTCGAGCACACGCGGCAGACGCTGTTCGCCCCCGGCAACCTCACCGAATCGTATCACTCGATCAACACCGACGTGCACAAGCGGATTCGCTACCTGCGCGACGGCGCGCTCGCCTGACCCAGCGGCCGACCAGCCGGCCTACGCACCGCGCACAAGCTCGAAGGCCGGGTAGCGGTCGGCAAGCGGGACGAACGCATCGGCCGGTGAGCCCGCCGGCACCGGAAAGAATCGCTGCACCTCACGGCGGAACGCGTCCAGGTACGCCTTGATGATCGCCGGCTTCTCCGTTGGCGCGAGCGCGCACAGACGATACCGTTCAGCACGGCGTCCGCGCCGCAGCGTCACGTGACCGCTCGCCTCGGCGTTGCGAACCCACTGCGCGTGGCCGCGCGGCGCGACGAGGTAGAGCCGATCGTCAACGACCAACAGGTCGACCGGCAGCGAGTACAGGTTTCCCGACTTGCGCCCGCGAACCTCGAGCACCCGCATGTGGGCCGGACCGATGCCGAGACCGACCAGCGCGCCGATTGCGCGGTTGAACAGCCGTTCGACGAGCGTCGGCCGCTCGAACGCGCGTCCAGGTTCAGGCATGAGTCACCCGCGCATGCCCATGGCCGGCGCCAGTTCGTGGAGGCTGGCGGCGGCGCTCGGTCGCGCGCCGACTCGCTCCATCCAGCCGCCGAGATGCTTCAGCGCCGGATCGAGCCTTTGGCCGACGGTCGAGCCGAAGTCGAGCGCGCAGTAGAGAATGATGTCGGCGATGGTGAAGCGATTGCCGGCGATGAACGGCTTGCCGTTCATCAAGGAGTCGAGCCATGCGAGCTTCTCGCGCACGATGGTCTTGAGCCCTTCCGCCGCTTCGGGCAGGCAGTGCACCCGCGATTCAAACAGTGCCAGGCCCTCGGCGTAGCGGAATGCGTTGTAGAGATGCTCGGTGATGTTCAACTCGATCCGCCGTTGCCACATGCGGGTCTCGGCGCGCTCTTCCGGCGTCGTACCGATCAGCGGCGGATTCGGATGGCGCTCGTCGAGATATTCGAAGATCGCGACCGTCTCCCCGATGACCCGCCCATCGTCCAGTTCGAGAGCGGGAATTTGGCCGCTGGGATTACGATCGGTGTATGGCGGGCGGCGATTCTCCGCTCCCAGTAGATCCACCGCGATCTTCGAGATGTCGAGTCCCTTTTCGAGCAGGAACATGCGCAGCGCGCGGGGATTGGGTCCCATCGAGTCGTAGATTTTCACGTGC
The DNA here is from genome assembly GCA_035541895.1 of Binatia bacterium. Lineage (GTDB taxonomy): Bacteria > Desulfobacterota > Binatia > HRBIN30 > JACQVA1 > DATKMK01. The sequence continues at coordinate 97,073 of DATKMK010000001.1, forward strand.
TCCTCCTGTGTCGTGCTCAGTGGCGTGCATCGTCGACGATCGCCGGTGCAAACTCAAGCGGCCCCCGACGTCCGGGGGGCGCTACGCTTTACGTTCGAGGCTGGCCTCGGGTATGGTTGGCTCGCCGCGACGATAGGAGCGTGAGATGGCCAAGTACTCGTACGAACGGCTGACGTTTCTCGACAACTCGTTCTTGATCATGGAGGCGCCCAACAGTCCGATGCATATCGCGGGCGCGGCGACGTTCGAGGCCGGACCGTTGCAGACCACCGACGGCGGCGTCGACATCGACAAGATCCGCGAGTACGTCCTCTCACGCCTACATCTCATCCCGCGCTATCGCCAGCGCTTGCTGTCCGTACCGGTCGAGAACAACGCGGTATGGGTCGACGACGACCATTTCAACATCCACTACCATGTCCGCCACACCGCGGTGCCCAAGCCGGGGGACGAGCGCCAACTGAAGCGGCTCGCCGCGCGGATCATGACCCAGCATCTCGATCGCCAGAAGCCGCTGTGGGAAATCTGGATCGTCGAGGGACTCGAGGATCCGTCGCGTTTCGTGATGATCAGCAAGGTGCATCACTGCATGGTCGACGGGATGTCGAGCGTCGATTTGTTGAACGTGCTGCTGACTATGGCACCGAGCACCGAGTTCGAACCGGCGCCGCGGTGGATGCCGCGCCCGCCGCCGACACGGATGGAACTGGCCGGCGATGCGCTGACGCGCTATGCGCGGATTCCTCTCGACATGGTGCAGGCGATTCCCACGGTGTTGCAAGAGGCGCGGAATCCCGATTCGGACCTCTGGGCTCGGCTGGGTGCGTTGCGCGAGATGCTCGGGACCGGCATACGCCGGGTGTCGGAGACGCCGTTGAATCAGCGCATCGGGCCGCATCGCCGGTTCGACTGGCTGGCGATGGACCTGACGCGCATCAAGGACGTGAAGAATCGCCTGGGTGGTACGCTCAACGACATCGTGCTGGCAACGGTTGCGGGCGCGCTGCGTCGGTTCCTGCGGCGCCGCGCTGTCGACGTCGCGAACTTGGATTTCCGCGTGATGGCACCAGTAAGCGTCCGCAACCAACACGAGCGCGGCACGCTCGGCAATCGGGTCTCGGCGTGGATGGTGCCGATGCCGCTGGGCGAGCCGAACCCGCTGCGTCGATTGGATACCATTCGTCGGACCACTGAACACCTCAAGCACTCGAAGCAAGCTCTCGGCGCCGAAGTGCTCTCGCAAGTCGGCGAATGGACGCCGTCGACGTTGCTGTCGATGGGCGCACGGCTGGCGACGCGGGCGTTGCCGTTCAATCTCGTGGTGACCAACGTCCCGGGACCGCAGCAGACGCTCTACATGCTCGGCGCCAAGATGGTGGACAACTACGGCTTCATCCCGCTCACCGACTATCTCTGTCTCGGCGTCGTGCTGTTCAGCTACGCGGGCCAGCTGTGTTGGGGTTTTACCGCCGAGTGGGATCTGCTGCCGGATCTGCACGACTTCGTCGACGACATCGAAGCGTCGTTCCGTGAGCTGAGCGAAATTCCCGAGCGCGCGGAAGTGGTCGCGCGCAAGCCCGCGCACGCTAAGCGCCCGCCGCGAGTGCGCGCGACGAAGGTGCAGAGTTCATAGCCTGTCGGCGTGCTCGCCCCGGAGCGCGGAGTGATGCAGGAGCGCACCCGGAGGTCGCGCGCCACCCGTTTGCGACCCCGCGGTCACAACCGCTTCGCGTAGTCGCGGGGCGACGTGCCGGTCCACCGCTTGAACGCGCGCGAGAATGTACTGGTGTCGGCGAAGCCGAGCATGAACGCGATTTCGGTGACCGACAAGCGTCCTTCCCTCACGTAGTTGCGAGCGAGCGTGACGCGCGCGTTGTTGAGCAGATCCTTGAACGACGTGCCTTCGTTGGCGAGATGGCGCTGCAGATTGCGCGGGCTCATGCCGAGCTGGCGCGCGATCGCTTGCTTCGACGGTGCGCCATCAGGCAACGCGGTGAGCACCGCATCTTCCACCCGAGTCGACACCCGCGGCTGCTGCAAACGCGCCAGGTAGCTCGCGATGATCTGCTCGTTCTGGCGCGCCAACTCGGCGTTGGCGGCCGGCAGCGGCCTCTCCATTTCGGCTCGGCTGAACTCCAACGCGTTGAGCGGCTGCAAGAACGCGACCTCGACGCCGAAGAGGCGGCGGAAGGGGTGGACATCCGCCGGTGCCGGCCGCTGCAGCATAACCGCCAGCGGCGTCACGCTCCGATCTCCGCTCAGCAGCCGCGCTTGCCGCACGGTCATGGCGGCAATGGCGTCGACGGCCTCAACAGGAGCCCCGGGCGGCGCCGACACGTCGATGGTGAAGCGGTAGCGATCGCCCCGCTCGGTGAGGCTCAACTGCACCACGTCGCCGATGAGGCGACGGTAGCGGACGATACGTTCGAGCGCCTCCTTGAGCGTGGCGCTCGCGAGCACGGCGTAGCCCAGCGCGTGAAAGCTCGTCTGCGTCACGAAGCGGGGCGCGCTCAGTCCGAAGCTGGGATCGCCGGTGGCGGCCACCGCGAGGTGCCACAACTGAGTGAGCGCGGCGCGCGGCACCCGTGCATCGGGCGATTGCAGCGCGACCGGATCGATGCCGGCCTCGCGCGCCAGTTGTTGGGCGTCGATTCCACGGGCCTCGAGCGCGCGAAGGATTGCCGCGCTCCAGCTCCCCAGCGTCGACGGCGATTTCGGTGTGCTCGCGGTCATCCGGCGGCACCATGCGTTGGGGCGGAACGCAACGCAAGCGTCGCGGCGTCGACGATTGCCTGCACATCTGTCTCGTTGGGCCAGAAACTTGGCCGCGCCGGCAAAGCATGACGGCGGCCACCGGAGTATAGGTGGGACCATGACAACACGTTGCGCAGGAGCGATGGAATGAAAGCGCCAGTCATCAAGGTCGTCGACGCGGCCTTTCCGCGATTTCGCGCGCCCGATCTCGATCGCATGGAAGCGTTCCTCACCGGTTTCGGCATGCAGCGCTCGGCGCGCACCGAAACCGCGCTGTACATGCGCGGGACCGATCGTGCGCATCACGTCTACGTTGCGCACAAGGGCGAGCCGGCATTTCTCGGCTTGGCGTTTCAGGCTGCCCGTCGGGACGATTTGCGCACGCTGGCAGCGGCGACGGGTAAGAAGGTCGAGACGCTCGACGAGCCGGGCGGCGGCGAGGCGGTTCATCTCACCGATCCCGACGGTCGTCAGATCGACGTGGTGTGCGGCATTGCCCAGCTCGAGCCGCTGTCCCTCCGCTCCCATCCCGAGCTCAATACCGGCAGCCATCGGCCGCGTGTCGGCACCTTGCAGCGGGTGTCGGCGGGACCGGCGCAGGTGAAGCGCTTCGGGCACGCGGCGCTCAAGACCACCAATCTCGCGGGACTGGTTCGCTGGTACCAGGACACGCTCGGACTGCTGATCTCCGATGACTTCTACATGGAAGCCCCCGACAAGCCGATGGGACGCTTTGTACGCTGCGACCGCGGGGCTGAGCCCGCGGACCATCACACGTTGCTGCTGCTCGAAACGCCCGAAGTGAAACTCGGTCACGTGGCGTTCGAAGTCGCGGATTTCGACGATTTGATGGTCGGGCACGATCACCTCAACGCCAACGCGCACGGCGGGCGGCCGTACTGGGGCATCGGGCGCCATGTGCTCGGCGGACAGATCTTCGACTATTGGAAAGATCCGTTCGGCTTCACCATCGAGCACTGGACCGACGGCGATCTGCTCCAAGCCGACACGCCGCCCGGCTCTCATCACCTCTTGAATGCCATGAACCAATGGGGGCCGCTGCCGCCGCCGGACTTGGATTTCTAAGGGCGAGAGCGGAGATGGATCTCGGAATCAAAGATCGATCGGCGATCGTGTGTGCGTCGAGTAAAGGGCTCGGAAGGGCGTGCGCGCTGGCGTTGGCGCGCGAGGGTGTTCACGTCATCGTCAACGCGCGAAATGCAGAGCCGCTTGAAGCGACGGCCGCCGAGATTCGCGCGGCGAACGCCGTGCGCGTGCAGGTGGTGGTGGGCGACGTGGCGCTCGCGGCGACGCGCGCGGCGCTGATCGCGGCGTGCCCCGAACCGGACATTCTGATCACCAACAACGGCGGGCCGATGCCCGGGCGGTTTCAGGATTGGGATCGCGACGCGTGGATCGCCGCGCTCGACGCCAACATGCTGGCGCCGATCGCGCTGATTCGCGCGGTGATCGACGGCATGATCGCGCGCCGCTTCGGGCGCATCGTCAACATCACCTCGGCGATGGTGAAGGCGCCGCTCGCGCCGATGGGCTTGTCGACCGGTGCGCGCGCCGGATTGACCTCGCTTTGCAAAGCGTTGTCGCGCGAAGTGGCGCACGCCAACGTGACGATCAACAACATTCTGCCCGAGCGTATCGACACCGAACGGCAGCGCTTCATGGCTGAAGTCACCGCCGCGCTGAACGGCCGCTCGATCGAAGAGTCGTACGAGGCGATCCGCAACTCGATCGCGGCGAAGCGGCTCGGCCGTCCCGAAGAAGTGGGCGACGCCTGCGCGTTCTTATGCTCGGCGCAGGCCGGGTTCATCTCCGGACAGAATCTGCAGCTCGACGGCGGTACCTATCCGGGAATTGTTTGAACCAGGGGTCGGGGTCAGAGGTCGGAACTATGCGGTCGATTGAAACGCCAGTGCTGATCGTCGGCGGCGGGCCGACCGGACTGACCGCCGGGTTGTTGCTGGCGCGCCAAGGCCTTGCGTGTCGTGTCATCGAACGCCGGCCGGGGCCGCAGCGCGCGCCGGCTGCGCACGTCATCAATGCGCGCACGTTCGAGATCTGGCGTCAGGCGGGGGCGGACATGCAGGCGATCCTCGCGGCGGCGAAAGATCCGCGCGACGCGGGGTCGGTGTACTGGGTGACTCGACTCGGCGGCGAGGTGCTCGGCCGGCTGCCGTTTGAACGGCAAGGGGACGAGATGCTCGCGTTCACTCCCACACCGCTGCGCAATCTATCGCAGCATCGCCTCGAACCGGCGCTCGGGGCGTCGCTCGCGAACGCAGGCGGCGCGACACTCTCCTACGCACAGCAGTGGGAGAGTGCGACCCAGGATGGCGACGGGATCACCTCCCGCGTTCGCGATCTGAACGCCGGCGAGTCGTACGAGGTGCGCAGTCGCTACGTCATCGCCGCCGACGGCGCGGGAAGTCCGGTGCGCAGGTCGCTCGGTATCCAACCGATCGGCGCCGACCATATTCAAGCCTTCATCATGATTCACTTCGAAGCCAATCTGCGGGGGCTGGTGCGCGAGTGTCCGGGCGTGTTGTATTGGGTCTCGGAGCCGTCGTGCATAGGCACGTTCGTCGCGCACGACATCGATCGTGAGTGGGTATTTATGCAGATGTGGGATCCCGAACGCGAATCGATCGAGCGCTACGATGCCGCGCACTGCGAAGCCATCGTGCGCCGGGCGATTGCGAGTTCCGACGTGACGCTGGCGATTCGCACCATCGCCCCGTGGATGATGACGTCGCAGGTCGTCGAGCGGTATCGCGACCGTCGGATGTTCCTTGCGGGCGATGCGGCGCATCGCTTCCCGCCCAGCGGCGGCCTCGGGCTCAACACCGGGGTGCAGGACGCGCACAATCTGGTGTGGAAAATCGCGGCGGTGGAGCAAGGCTGGGCCGATCCGTGGCTACTGGACAGCTACGAACAGGAGCGCCAGCCGATCGCGCGCTACAACGCCGAGCAGAGTTTTCGAAACGCGGCGCGCTTGTTCGAAGTGCCGGAGGTCATGGGCACCAACGCCGAGCCGCCGCAGGCGCAACGCAACTTCGCTGCGATGCTCGCCGACTCGACTCGCCGCCGCGAAGTGCAGGCTGCGATCGAGCATCAGGCCGAGCACTTCGATATGCTCGGCCTGCAACTCGGTTACGTCTACGAGAGCGATACGATCATCTCCGACGGGAGTGCGCCGCCGGCTGTCGACAATCCCGTGCGCGACTTCGTCCCCAGCAGTCGACCGGGATCGCGCCTGCCGCACGGCTGGGTCGAGTTCGAAGGCCGCCGTGTGTCGACGCTCGATCTGATTCCACCCGAGCGTTTTGCGCTGTTGGTCGGACCGATGGGCTCGACCTGGATCGAGGCGGCGACTGACCTCGGTGTTCCGCTGCAGATCGTGCAAATCGGCCGCGAGGTTGATGACCCAAGCAATTGGTGGGCGTCGGTTGCGCACATGGAGTCGGATGGCGCGTTGCTCGTGCGCCCCGACCAGCACGTCGCGTTTCGGTCCCGACGCGCGCCTGCTGACGCCGTGGCGGTGCTACGGTATGCGGTGCACACGAGTACCGGGACAACCCTCGCTTCAAAGATGTAGCCGCGTTGGCGCTTGGCCCACCGCCGCCTCACTAGTTTCGGAGTCAGAAATCAGTGGAACAACTCATCACCTCACCCCCACCCTGAGGGAGAGGCTCAGGGTGAGGGGGTTGCGATGTCCGTGAAGCCGCTCGTTTGGCCCTTGCGTTTGTCGTCAAACTTCCGAGTCGCCATACGAGCACTCACTGCGCTAATGCGACTCGGGAATTTGTGAGTCGTGAGCTGCGGCGGAACTTCGACCCCGCTGCGGTGTGAACACCATCGGCATGCGGGCGATGCCGCGCACGAGCAGTGACGATAGGCGTTCGGCGTGCGCGCCCGGGGCGAGACGGAGATCGGGCAAACGCCGAATCAGCTCCTCGAACAGCACGCGCAGTTCGAGCCGGGCCAGGCTGGCGCCAAGGCAGAAGTGCGTGCCGATGCCGAAGGCGAGGTGTTCGTTGGGGTCGCGATCGATGCGGAGGCGGTCGGGCTCGTCGAAGACGTCTTCGTCGCGATTGGCGGATTGATAGATCATCAACACCTTGTCGCCGGCGCGGATGGCGCGGCCGTGCAACTCGGTGTCCGCGGTCGCTGTGCGGCGGAATCCGACTACCGGGGTGACCCAACGGAGGACTTCCTCGACCGCCGCCGGCACCAGCGCCGGATTGTCCACCAACCGCCGCCACTCGCCGCGGTGTTCGCAGAACGCGAGCATGCCGCCGCTCATCGCGTTGCGCGTGGTCTCGTTGCCGGCAACCAATAGCAGCGTCATGAACTGCAGCAACTCATCGGCGGAAAGGTTCTGCTCGTCGGTGGTCAGGCGGCCGTCTTGCTGCGCGGCCAAGAGCACGCTGACCAGATCGCTGCGGGGATTCTGTCGGCGGTCGCTGAAAACCTCCTGCAAGTAGTCGGCGTACTCGACGTACGCCGCCGCTGCCTTTTCCAGCACCGGTTGATTGCCGTGCTGCCCCGCGGCCAACATCATAGTATCGGACCAGTGCCAGAATCGGTCGCGATCGTCGGGGCGAATGCCGATCAGCTCGGCGATCACCAGCATCGGCACGGGCACCGCCAGATCGCGGACGAAGTCGCACTCGCCCCGCTCGATCACCGCGTCGATGCACGCGGCGACGACTTCACGAATGCGCGGCTGCAACTGCGCCACCATGCGCGGGGTGAAGCCACGGCTGATGATCGCGCGCAATTGCGCGTGCCGGGGATCATCCATGGTCACCAGCGAGATCATCACGTCGGCATCCGGCGTGACGCCGAAGCGCGAGCAGAACAGTTTTGGATTCTTCGACACGTAGGCGACGTCGGCGTACTTCGACAGCAGCCACAGTTGATGCTTCTCGTCGCGGTAAACCGGCGCGTTGGCGCGCAACCAACGATACACGGGGAACGGATCGGTGGCGTAGAGTTGGGGGTCGAGAATGTCGAAGTCCACGCGCGGATCCTCCGCTACAGGTTGTACAGCGCGGCGGCGTTCTCGCTGAGGATGCGCCGCTTGTTGGCGTCGGTCAGATCGCTGCGTTCGGCGATCATGCGCGCGGTGTCCGGGAAACGGCAATCCCAGTGGTAGTAGTCCGACGCGTAGATGATTTGTCGATCGCCGAGCACTTGCACCACGTGGCCGATCATCCGTTCGTCCGGATCGCAGCCGATGAAGCACCGGCCGTCGAGGAAATATTCGCTCGGCTTGCGATCGATGCCCGGCGCTTGCTCGGGCATGCGCTCGTAGTGCTCGTCGAGTCGTTCGAGCCAGAACGGCAGCCAGCCGCATCCCGATTCCATGAAGCCGACGCGTAGCTTGGGGAAGCGATGCAAAATGCCGCCGACGGTGAAGCACATGATGCCGATCATGTTGCCGAAGGGATGGGTGAGTGCGTGCACTTCGAGACGCGTGTGGAAACGATCGATGGCGACCGGCACTTGGTCCGGCGCCTGACCGCCGCCGTGTAGGCAGACCGGCACGTTCAAGCGTTCGGCCTCGGCCCACAGCACGTCGAACGACGGGTCGTCGAGGTTCTTGTCGCGCACGTGCTGGCGCGTCACCATCGCCACCAGTCCGAGGTCGTTCACCGCGCGGCGCAACTCGGCTGCCGCGGCCGCCGGATCGATCATCGGTAGAATGGCCACGCCTTTGAACCGCTGCGGGTTGTGGCGATTGAATTCCGCCTTCGCGTCATTGAGCGCGCGACACAAGGCGATGGCGAAGTCGCGATCCAGCAGCGCCCACTCTTCGCCCGCGCCGCCGGTGAAGTTCACGGTGACGTCGATGCCTTCGAGGTCCATGTCTTTGATGCGTTCGGCCGGGTCGTACATGCCGGCGCGAATCTCCGCCTGGGTCACGAGCGATTTGCCGCCGAACTGATCGCCGCGGCGCGACAGACCGCCGCCCGGCAGCGTCAGCCTGGCATAGTGGGCCTTGCAGCGCGTGCTCCATTCTTCAAGCTTGGGCTGCAAAGCCGCCGGAATCCGTTTCTGCCAGCCGGCGATTTCGCCGCCGTGACCATCGGCATCGATGACATGAAATCCGTTCATGCCCATGTGGACCTCCTTCTCCGCTAGGCCGCCGAGCGCTTGGCCAGCGCGGCTTCGCGCTGTCGGGTAGTGCGGTGCACCGGATCGGTATCGAACTGCGGGATGACATGCCGGCCAAACGTCTCGATCGAGCGCAGCACGTCCTTCTGGTCCATCGCCATCGTCAGCGGCGAGAAGATCAGTTGGTCGACGCCGAGCTGCTCCCAAATGCGAATGACGGCGACAATCTCTTCCGGCGACCCGACCAGCGCGGTGCCGCTTTGCAGGCGGGCCTGCAATTGCGCCGGCGTCGGCGCGGGAATGCTGACGGGTCCCCGCGGCGGCATGTGAGCCGGGCGCGGGATCGAGTCCAGCCACTGAAAGAACAGCTCGGTGTACTTTTCCGTCCGCGCGCGGGAGAGCAGGTAGCGCGCCTCGTCGCCGTCGGGAAGACAGAACATGTTCGTCGTCACAGCGATGTTGTCGTTGATGAACGCACCGATCGGCTGCTCGCAGCGCCGAATCGCCGCCTTGTAGTTGCGGATGTGCGGCGCGACTTCGTCGGGCGTCCCGAGCGTGAAGCAGAGCGAGCCGATTCCCAGCTCGCCGGCTTCGGTGAACGTCTGCGGGCTGGCGCATGCCACCCACATCGGCGGGTGCGGTTTGGAGTACGGTTTGGGAAGCACGTTGCGGCGCGGCATGCGGAAGTACGTGCCCTCGAACTCGTACGGCTCGTCGCGCCACATGCGGGGAATCTGTTCGAGCGACTCGCGCCACATCGGCTTGGTCTGGGCCGCGGTCGGAATCGCGAAGCCGCCCCACTCGGTGGAGGACGAGCCACGCCCGGTGCCGAATTCGATGCGGCCCTGACTCAGATGGTCGAGCGTCGCGATTTGCTCCGCCACGCGCGCCGGATGGTTCACCGCGGCGGTGATGTTGACGATGGCCGTGCCGACGTGCAGCCGCTTGGTGCGGGCAGCAACGAACGGCAGGTAGACTTCGGGACACGGCTGGTGCGAGTAGTGCGTGAGAAAGTGATGCTCCGGCGACCAGTCGTACTTGAACCCCGCCGCGTCGACTGCCATCGACACGTCGACGGTGCGCATGAAGCGGTCGTGCTCGCTTTCATCGGGGGGTACGTGCATCTGGGAGAAAATCCCGAACTCCATCGTCACCTCCTCATCGCCGCCAGGTTAACAACCGTTAGTTTGAGCGCGCGTCGTACACGGCGACGGCCGCCTTGAGGAATGACCTATGTCAGGATTTCTCCAACCATTTGTCAGCAACGCGGGGTTTGGCCCCAATGAGACAGAAGAAGACTCACCACCGAGGCGCAGAGACACGGAGGAGAATCCCTTGTCTTCTCTGCGCCTCCGCGTCTCTGTGGCGAAGGTCTTTTTTCACATCAAGGTTAGAACGGGTTCGACGCCGGGTCCGAGACTCTGCGAGCAGGGACCCCGGCGTCGAACGGGAGGGATGGTCAGAAGCTGAACAACGCGCCTGGTTCGAGATGGAAGATCAGATCGGTGGTGATGCGCCAATCGAACAGGTCTTTGCGCGACGACAGGGGGAATTCGTACGCCGTGCCGAAATCGACCGCACCGAGCCGGTCGCCGAACACTTTGACGTCGTCGAACACGCGCCAGCGGCCGCCCATCGCCATGGTGACCACGCCGGTGCCCTTGGCCCCGGTTGCGCCGAGGTTGAAGTAGTCAAAGCCTTCCTGATTGATCGCCAGGCGCCGCCCGGATTGCGTCACCTGAATCCAGTTTACTTCGAGCAGCGGAAAGAAATTCTCGAAGCGATAGTCGGCGTGCACCGAGGTATCCCAGTAGCTCGAGTCGTCGCCGTCGATCGAGATGCGCGGGCCGGTGTAGGCCAGTAAATGCAAGCGATCAGTGCCCCACAGTCCCGACAGGAATGGATTCAGTTGGCCGCGGCCCTGGCCCTGAAACACTTCCTTGTTTCCCGATGGGGCCTCGTAACGAAAACCGAACGTCGCCATCGTGCGCTGAGCGGCATCGCGGTACAGCACGCCTTTGAAGCCGAATGCCAAGTCCCCGTAGCCTTCGACCGGATCCGCGCCCTTGGCTCCCGGGCGAATCCAGGTGTAGCCGTCCTTGGTAGCGATGAAGGCGATACGGTCGGTCAACGCCAGGCGCAGCTGCAAGGCCACCACGTGCGCGTCGCCGCCGTTGGTGGCGAAGTCTTGCGCGATGTGATGATAGGCATAAATCGGCCTGACCTCTGTCGTCGCGCGTGGATCTTCGAAGTTCACCGGGTTGGATACCGGGCTAATGAAGCCGGAAAATGGATCCGGACCGGCCAACGCTTCGACCGACCACAACGCGAGGCCCACTGACAGTGCGTAGAGATGTGTCTTCATCGATGTGCTTTCTCCTTTCGCGGCGGCTGCGCCGTGCGCCGGTGCCGCTTCCCGATTTGGAGTGCACGGCGGGTGTCTCCTAGCGGCGCGTCGGCAGCAGCCAACGCCGTACCATGCGTGTGGCGCAAGGCAGGCGGCAGCGAAGTCGACGAACGTTCGCAGGTGTGAAAAGGCCGACTCGTCGCGCCTATCGGCCTTGCGTCACCAAAGCAATCAAGTGGTTCTGTGCGCGGGAGAATCGCACGCACTTGCGGACCCGAAATCTCGCGGTCGGAAGGTGATCTCGATCAGGTTGCTTGCTGCGGAGAGGCAGCACACGCCGGCGTGTAGATGACTGCATCGCTATCGCGTCGGTGTGTGTGGTAGTGCTTCGCCATGACGCCAGACATCCTCATCGACGGACTGCACTTTCCTGAGTGCCCGCGCTGGCGCGATGGTCACTTGTGGTTTTCCGACGTGCACGGCCAGCGCGTGATGGCATGCTGGGCGGAACTGACCGGCGCACGATGTTCGTCCTGACGGCGGACAATTCCAATCCGGAGTACTGCCGAGCCCACGCGAGCGGGAAAATCGAGACCTTCGCAGTAGCTGTCCCCGGCGCAGGGCTGCCATGACGGAGATGACCCGCCGATCGCATCTACTTGGTGGCGAACCGTTCGGTTGAAACTCCTGAGTCGCGTTGCGCGAACCTTGTGCTCGGGATCTCAGCGCATCTGAGTATTAGCTGGGACAGCCATCGAGCGCGTTGTTGACCGCTTTGACCAGACAGTCGACCGTCACATGCCCGTCTCCGTGGCAGTCGAATGCGCTGCACGCGCTGGGCGCCAGGGTGCCGAGCGCGATGTTCACTCCCTTCACCAACTCGTCGACGGCCACCTTGGTGTTGCCGTCGCAGTCTCCGACACACGGGATACCGGTCGGGGTCGCGGTGGCTACCGGCGTGGCTGAGGGGGGCATCGTGCCGGATGGAGTCTCCGTTGCGACCGCCGGTGTGGCACTCGTCGTTTGAGTCGGCGACGCCGCGCCCATCACGGTGGGCGTCGGAGTTGACGCGGGCAACGTGTCGGTGGCGGTGGGCAGGCTCGTTGGCGTACTCGAAGCCACGGGGCTGTGCGTTGTCGTACTCGTCGAGGTGGGCGACGGCTGAGTTGTGGCTGTGGTTGTGGGGAGGTGCGTCGCAGTAGAAGAGGGTGCAGGGCTCGGAGTGATCGTACTCGTCGAGGTGACGGACGCTTGCGTCGTCGGCGTCGCCGTCGGCGGAACGTTGGTGGCGGTCCGAGTCGCCGCCGGCGGGATCGTATTGGTCGGTGTGGCGGTGGCCTGCGGCGTGGTAGTCGCCGTCGGTGGTGCACTCGTCGCAGTCTGAGTGGTCGTGCTGCTCGGTGAGACCGTATTGGTCGGCGTCGTGGTGGCGCTATTGGTGGCCGTCACGCTTGCGGTGCGAGTCGGGCTGGTTGTGTTCGTCGGCGATTGCGTCGCCGAGGCGGTGAGCGTTCGCGTTTGAGTTGCAGTGGTGGTCGACGACGCAGTCGCGGTCGATGTCGCGCTGCTCGTCCGCGAGGGCGTGGCGGTAGCCGGGGCTTGCGTGGTCGCGGTCGGAGTCGGCGTGGCGGTGGGGTTGAGTACTGCGCCCGGCGTACCGACGCACTGGCCGGCGACGCAGCGATCGTTGCCGGTGCAAACGTTGCCGTCGTTGCAGACCGTATTGTCCGGAGCGTTGGTTGCGAACATGCACTCTCCGGTGTCCACGTCACACTGCCCGCCTTGTCTACACTGATCGATGCAAGTGATCGAAATCGTCGCGCACTGTCCGCTCGCGGGATCGCAGTTGTTCACTTCGCACTTGCTGACCGGTGTGGGGCACACCACCGGCATCGCGGTGCAGATCGAAAGTGAGGGCCCGAGGGGGATGACGATCGTGTTGCAGACCCCGGCGCTCACGCACAGGCCGAGCAATGGGTACGTGCACGAGGTCCCGTCGGCGACCGGACTGCCGGTGCACTGTCCACCGATGCATTGGTCGGAGGTTGTGCACGGGTTGCCGTCGTCGCACGTTAGACCGTTGGCAACCGGCACGGCCATGCACGAGCCGTTGGGCTCGCACAGACCGGCCATGCACGGGTTGCCGGTATCGCACGACTGCTGAGCCAATCCCGTCTCACGCAAGGTGAGCAGCATCAGGAAGGCGGCGAGAGGTACGCGCCACAGGATACGAGAGCGCTTGCGTGCATTGGCGAGGCTAGGGCTAGCTGGCATTGCTCGTCCTCCGAGAAACCGTGTCGGTCGGCATGGCGTGCGAGATTGCGAGCTGACTTGCTTAGCTCAAATGGGTGAGGTGAGAAAGCCACGGCAGGTGATGATCGACATGGAAATCTATGCCGAAGGCACGGCGATGGGTGCAGAGGCAATTTCACGGAATCGTCGCGACCCAGGCGTCGACGCGTTCCCATTGCCGATCGAGCCAGTCGATGCGGGCCTCGGCGGCTGGTGGAATCTCGGCGCTCGGCACTCGCCAGAACGACAACCGAATCATGCGCCCGATCAGCTTGCCGCTCCAGATTTCGTTCAGGCTGGCCGTGCCTTCGAAGCCGGCATGCGCGAGGAACGCGACGTCGACGTCCGGTCGGGCCTCGATCAACGCCAGCGCTCCACCGGGGCGGGGCGGGAGTACGTGGTGAAGACGCTGTGCGCGGGCGAGGCGAGCGGTCTGCCGGGTGTCCGCGAGGTGTGCTAGTGCCCGCTCGCGCTTGCTCGGGGAAAAGCGAGTCCCTTCCGGAAACAGCAACACTCCGTCGCACTCGCCCATGGCGGCGGCCAGCCGGCGGAGCAGCGCAAGCTCTTTGTCGCGCTCGTTGGATCCGCGGCGTACGAAGGCATTGCGAGTACGCTGCCCGACGATGTCGAGGCACGGATCCCACAGCAGCTCGCGCTTCATCACGTGGCCCAGCCTCAATGTGTGCGGATCCGAGGCGAACACGGCGGGCAACAGGCTGTCGAGCGTGCTCGCGTGTCGGCTGAACAGGAACAACGGTCCGCGACGCACTGCCTCAGCGCCCGTCACCTCCACGCGCATGGCGAAGATTCGCGTCGCGCCGGTGAAAAGCGCGCGCGCCCACGCCCGCTGGAGAATCAGGTTCCACGTCACCTCGCGATCGACCGAACCGCCCGGCCATAATCCGTTGAGGATCCAGAGGACGAAGCTTGCGACGATCCCGACCGCTTCGCAGACCAGGTAGAGCGTGAGTCCGAGCGCGCAGCGCAGCGTGACGAGCTGATGGTTGCGCCGGACCGCGTCGGCGGCGAGCGCCAGCAACGAAGTTAACGGCAGCAGCGCGACGCTGAGGATTCCCATGCTCAAATACAGTGGGACGGTGACCGCGCGCCGGCGCCACCGGTTCCAAGGTGTTTCCTCGACCGTCGGCGGGCGGCTCATCGGTGTGCGGCGCTCGGGTTGTATGATCGCGCGAAGCGTGGGACCGAGTCGACGACCGCGTCGAGCATCGCGCCGATCATTGAGCACCAATTGCTAACCTGTCCCGAATCAACGTGTCTGACGTTTGTGCAGCGCACATCGGAGCGCTTCGCTGGCATAGACCGGCCCGGCCGACCATCTGCTGCACGATTCGCAATGGCGATAGCCCATCGCTGCCGACTCGCCGCTGGCCGTGAACTGCACCGCGCCGCAAAAGCAGATGCCGTTGCAGGTTCTTTCGCCGCTCATGTTGCGCCTCCTTCCCGCAGCGTCGCGGGATCGCTGATTTGGATAGTGTCCGGTGTCGAAACCCTACTCGATCGCGTCCGTTGATGCGAGCCACTACCCAGAAGATCGCGATGGAGTAGTGTCGGTCCGCCATGCCCGTCCCGCGGCATGGGTAGCGGGGGATGCCAATGACGCTTCATCCCTTCTTGCTCGTGACCCCTTGACCCAGGACGGACTCTTCGGCGAAGTGGGCGCATGTCCATCTCCACCACCGCGGCCTCCGAGCTGCGCACCGACATTCCCAAGGCCCCATTTCTCGACACATTGCGCGCGTTGTTCGGCGGCAAGGCGCAGCGCATCGACATGCTGTCACGCTTGCAGCGGTTGCATGACCAGCACGGACCGGTGGTGTCGCAGAGCGCCGGCTTCTTCCAACTGGTGAATCTCTTCGGGCCGGACGCCAACCGTTTCGTTCTGCTCGATCGCGACGAGTTGTTCTCATCGCGCAAGCCGTGGATGGCGATCATGGGGCGCATCTTCCCCAACGGTCTGCTGCTGCGCGACGGCGAGGAGCACAAGCAGCACCGCAAGATCATGCACGCGGCGTTCATCCGCCCGGCACTGCGGCACTACCTCGAACGCATGAACCCGATGATCGCTCGCGGCGTCGATGGTTGGCGCGACCGCCGCGACGGCTTCCTGGCCTTCCGCGCGTTCAAGGAGCTGACCCTCGATATCGCCGCGTCGATCTTCGTCGGCGTCGAGCTCGGTCCCGAAACGACGCGCATGAACGGCGTCTTCGAAGATCTGGTTGCGGCGTCGATGTCCCGCCTGCGCCTTCCCATTCCCGGTCTCGAGTTTCACCGCGG
>DATKMK010000002.1:0-8696 GCA_035541895.1 Binatia bacterium
TCGCCACCGCCGCCGCGTCGACGACGTAGAGCTCGAGCCTTTGCTCCAGCACCTGCCGCTGCATCTCGCGCGGCAGCCGGCCCCACACCTCGTCCTTCCGGTGGGGCGAGTTGAGCAGCACCACGGCGCCGGGCGCCGCCAGCTCGAGCACGTCGAGCCGGTCGACGAACTGGAACTGGTGAATGCCGACGAAGCTGGCCTGCTGCACCAGGTACGCCGAGCGAATGGGCCCCGGCCCGAAGCGCAGGTGCGAGACCGTCATCGCGCCCGACTTCTTCGAGTCGTAGACGAAGTAGCCCTGCGCGGCGTGGTCGGTCTCCTCGCCGATGATCTTGATGGAGCTCTTGTTGGCGCTCACCGTACCGTCGGCGCCCAGGCCGTAGAACACCGCCTGCACGCGCTCGGGGTGCACGACCTGGAAGCTGTGCTCCCAGCTCAGCGAGGTGTGGCTGACGTCGTCTTCGATGCCGATGGTGAAGTGGTTCTTCGGCGCGTCCTTCTTCAGCTCGTCGAGCACCGCCTTGGCCATCGCCGGGTTGAACTCCTTCGACGACAGGCCGTACCGGCCGCCGATGACACTCGGCGGGCTCGGAAACGAGGTGAGCCCACCGTCCTGTGCCTCACGTAACGCCGTGACGACATCCAAGTACAACGGTTCGCCGAGCGCGCCCGGTTCCTTGGTGCGATCGAGCACCGCCAACGCTCGCACGGTCGGCGGCAGTGCGGCGGCGAAGTGAGTGAGCGAGAACGGGCGGTAGAGTCGCACTTTGAGCAAGCCGACCTTCTCGCCGCGTTCGACCATCCAGGCGACGGTCTCTTCCGTCGTCTCCGCGCCGGAACCCATTTGCACGATCACGCGTTCGGCCGCGGGATGGCCGACGTAGTCGAACAGGCGGTAGCGCCGGCCGGCGAGCGCGGCGAAGCGCTCCATCGTGTCTTCGACGATGGCGGGACAATCGAGATAGAAGCGGTTGCACGCCTCGCGGGCTTGGAAAAACGCGTCGGGGTTTTGCGCCGTGCCGCGTAACACCGGCCGGTCGGGAGTGAGGGCGCGCGCGCGGTGCGCGGCGACGAGATCGTCGTCGATCATGGCACGAAGGTCGTCGTCGCTCAGCAGTTCCACCGTGTTCAGCTCGTGCGAGGTGCGGAAACCGTCGAAGAAGTGCAGAAACGGCACACGCGCGCGCAGCGTGGCGGCGTGGGCGATGCAGGCAAAGTCGTGCGCTTCCTGCACCGAGGCGGCGCACAACATGGCAAAGCCGGTTTGGCGGCAGGCCATGACGTCGGAATGATCGCCGAAGATCGACAAGGCATGCGTAGCCAGCGTGCGCGCCGAGACGTGCATGCAGAACGCCGTCAGCTCGCCCGCGATCTTGTAGAGGTTCGGGATCATCAGCAGGAGGCCTTGCGACGCGGTGAACGTCGTGGTCAGCGCACCCGCTTGCAACGCGCCGTGCACGGCGCCCGCGGCCCCGCCCTCGGACTGCATCTCGGTGACCCGCGGAACCGCGCCCCAGATATTGGTGCGGCCGTGCGCCGACCACTCGTCGGCCAGTTCGCCCATCGCCGACGACGGCGTGATGGGATAGATCGCGATCACCTCGCTGAGTCGATGGGCGACCGAGGCGGTGGCCTCGTTGCCGTCCATGATCAGTCGGCGTCTGCCCGAATTCGTCGACATACTGCTCCCGCTCACAACTCGTTGTGCGCAGATGACTGCCGGAATCGTGCCTAGGCTCATGCGCCGCGATCATTTTGTCCATGGGCGCCGCGATTCGCAGCCCTGCGCTGGTTGGTCGGCCGTGGTTCTCAGCCGCGGGAACCGCTGACGCTTTGGGCGGTTGACGGACTGCCTTGGCGTGGGGCAATCGGGGCTGCCTGAGTTGGAACGTGGCTCGCAGTTGTGTGACAACGCGTGGCCGGCGGCTGATGCCGGGGAGGACTTCGATGCGTACGATCGCTCATGCGCTGATCCTGATCGGGTTGACGGCTGCGGTCGCGTCCGCCGCCGACGTCGACGGCCGGCGGATGTACCAGCAGTACTGCTTCTCGTGTCACGGACCGACGGGCAAGGGTGACGGACCGGACGCGACGATCTTCGCCGTGCCGCCGCGCAATCTGCAGGAAGGCTTCTTGGCGAAGTATTCGACCAACGATCTGGTACGGCGGTTGCGCGATGGTCGCGCGCTCGAACTGGGATTGGACTTGCCCGCGCTGCGGGCGCAAGCGACCAGCGTGGAAGATCTGGTCGCGCACCTCAAACGCCTGCCGTCGATCCAGTGGGATGTCGTGGCTCCAGGGTGGGAGCGCTACATCGATCGCTGCGAGCTCTGTCACGGCCCCACCGGCAAGCCGGGGACGATCTTGCCCTGCGGCGTGCGCTGTCCGCGTGATCTATCGGATCCCGAGTTCCAGCGTTCGATGAACGACAAGGAGCTGACGACCGCCGTTCGCCATGGTCGCAAGCACATGCCGGCGCTGACCCCGCGCGTGACCACCGACGAGGCGAAGGAACTTGCCCAGTTCGTGCGGCTGTTGTCCCCGGGATTTGAGCTCTACTCGCGCTATTGCGCCAACTGCCATGGCGACGACGGACGGGGCGTCCGCCTATCCGGTGAAGTGATGCGCTTGCCGAAGGTGGTCTTCGATCGCGCGTTCTTCAAAGCGCACGATTCGGACGAACTGCGCACCACGGTCTGGCACATGCTGGCGGAGCAGAAGCCGGTCATGCCGCACTTCCGACCGCTGCTCAGCGACGCCGAAGCGCGCGCGATCATCGAGTATCTGAAGTCCAACAACACACCGGCTGCGACTCCCCGGTGAGATCGACCGGTGCTGCTCAGAAGGTCCCGGCGGCGGCCCTCCGTGGCCGCCGTTGTTGCCAGCGAGGGGTTCACCGAGCCTTTTCGTTCTTCGGTCCGACGAGAAACCAGGAGTTACCGAACGCGTCGCGAACGTGCGCCATGCGTGCTCCCCACGGCATGTCGCGCGGTGCCTGCACTGACGCGGCCTTCGCCCGCAGTGCGCGTTGGTACGCAGCATCTACGTTGGCGACGCGCAGATAGAGGCCCGACGACGTCGCCTGAACGCCGGGAACGACCTCGCCGATCATCAACATCGACTCACCGATGCGCACTTCGGCATGATCGTGCGGCGGATCGCCGCCGCGATCGAAGATGACGACGGTTGCGTCGAAGGCGGCTCGCAGGAACTCGACGGTCTTGTGCACATCGTGCACCGTCAGGAACGGGGTCAGATTGTGGAACTCGACCGAGGCGGCGGCGACTGGCGCCGCGATCGGCGCGTTGATCCACCATTCATTGCCGCCCGGATCTTTGATCCCGGCATTGCGGAACCCCCACGGCTGATCCGCCGGCTCGCTGAGCGCAATGCCGCCGGCGGCGCGCGCGCGTTTGAACGCAGCGTCGGTGTCATCGACGTACAGATGATAGACCGTCGGCATCGGCTGAAACGGACCCTGTGCCTCGCCCATCTCGACCACCGATTGCCCGATGCGGATCTTGGCGTGATGCACGATGCCGTCGGGCGACTGCGCGCGGAACAGTTCGGTCGCGTTGAAGGCCCGCGTCATGAAGTCGATCAGGCGCGGCGCACCATGCGGGTGCAGGTACGACATCACGGTGGGCAACCCTTCGGGCACGTGGTGCGGGCCGCGATGGCTGCCGATGTACCAGCGATTGCCGGACGGATCGGTTACACTCGCCTCGCGATCGCCGTAGTCCTGGTCGGTCGGCTCGTACAGCGAGGTGGCGCCGGCGCGCACCGCGCGATGATAGGTCGCATCGGCGTCCTCCACGTACAGGTGCAAGGCGGTCGGCGACGGCGCCGTTGCCGCATCGCCCACGCCGATGCGCGAGTCGCCGATCTGCACTTGGGCGTGCGCAATCGTTCCGTCCGCGTGTAGATGGCGCGAGATCTCCTCCGCGCCGAACGCACGCGTGAGAAAGTCGATCAGTTTGGCCGCACCGGCGACCGGCAGATGCGGCTCGACGACGTAGGGTGGCGTCTCGGGTTGAGCCGATGGTGTCTCCGCCGACTCGGGCGTCCAGGCTTCCAGACGTCGCCGCATTTCGTCGGGTGACACGTCTTCCGTGTGAGTGGCGACGATCCACAGGTGTCCGAAGGGATCCGCCAAGCGTCCGCTGCGATCGCCATAGAATTGATCGGCGACCGGGATGAGGATGGTTGCGCCCCCCGCTACGGCCCGCTCGGCGAGGGCATCGACGTCCTCCACGTAAAGCTGGATCGGCACGGGCGAACCGCCGAGCGCTTGCGGACTCAGATTGCCCCATTGCGGCATCTCGGGGGCGATGGCGATGCGCGAATCGCCGATCTCGATTTCGGCATGCACGAGGTCGCCGTTCGGATCGGTTGCCCGCATCAGCTCGCGCGCGCCGAACGCGTGCTTGTAAAACTCGATGGCCGCGGGCGCGTCGCGAAGCACCAAGCACGGCGTGGCCGAATGATAGCCCGCCGGAATCGGTGGCACGGCGCTCGTCGAGGCGCGCCGTTGCAAGTCGGCTTTGAGCTGCGCCTTGAAGTCCTCGCGCGGGAGATCGCGCAGCGATGCGGCGATGCGCAGGAGTGCCGTGAGTCGCGGGTTGAGGTCCGGCGGCGGCGTTCCGGGACGCGTCATCATCGCCTCCACCGCCTCGTCGAGTTGCTCGCTCATGCTGCGCTTAGCCATTGCTCATCCCCACGCGCCCGCGCAGTCGTTCGAGGGCGCGAAACTGCAACTGCTTCACCGCGCCCTCGCTGCGGCGCATTGCGGCGGCGACGTCGCGGATACTGCGTTGCTCCGCGAACCGCATGACGATCACCCGCCGCTGGTCGTCGGGCAGCTCGTTCACCAAACGGAACAAACGAGCACGTTCCTCGATGTCCTCCGCGCTCACCTCCTCGGGATCAGTGGCCGGCGCGAGCGTTCGCTCGCGGGCGCTGCGCTGGGCGCGATCGACGACGGCGTTGGCGGCGATGCGGAACAACCACGCGGCAAACGGTACGCCGCGCCACTCGAAACGCCCGAGGTTGGCGAGCGCCTGATGAAATACGTCGGCGGTCAGATCCTGCGCGAGATCGCGGTCGCCGACGCGGCGGATCACGTAGGCGTACACGCGCTCGAAGTTGTGCTCGTACAGATCGGCGAAGCGACGGGGATCGCGCTGCGCCGACTCGATCAGCGCGCGCTCGTCCGGCAGCGCCGGCTGCGCCGGGTGAGCCCGCCCACTCGCCATGATTGCACCATCATAACCGATGAGCGGGAGAAAAGGTTACGGTCGGATTCAGCCGGTGCCGGTTGCAGCAAACGCCGGATGGAAGCACACGCGTCCATGGCAGCCGCGCACGGCGCCGGCGCTCAGCTCGACGACCTGCAACGCCCGGTCGAAGAACGGATCGCCGTAGGTGAAGCCCATGGGTGCGGCGAGGACGAATCCGAAGCGCGAGTAGTATGCCGGATCGCCGACCAAGAAGATCGCCTGCCAGCCGAGATGCGGACACTGCTCCAATCCCAGGCGAATCAGCGCCGAACCGATGCCGGCCGCTTGGTGCGATGGATCGACCGCGACCGGCGCGAGTCCGCCAGCAGACAGGCATGCCCTCGACGGCTCGATCGTGACCGGAGAGAAGAACCCGTGGCCGACGACGTGTGTCGCGATCTCGGCGACGAGCGACAACATCGGACTCGCGGCGGCCCGCAGTTGGTCGACCAGTCGTGCTTCGTGCGGACGCCCGAACGCCGCTTCATGGATCGCTCGAACGCGCTCGTAGTCGGATGGGCGCTCCGAGCGGATGCTCACGGTCGGGGACGGCATCGGTGGCGAAGTCAGGATTGGCCGAACACCACCACGGCCAGCGGTGGAAGTGTAATGTGTAGGGAATAAGGGCGGCCGTACGCCGCGCTCGGCGTCGCTTCCACGCCGCCGGCGTTGCCAATGTTGCTGCCGCCATAGATCTCGCCATCGCTGTTGAGCCGCTCGTGCCAAAAGCCGCCGTGGGGCACGCCGATGACGTAGTCGCGGCGCGGCACCGGAGTGAAGTTGCAGGCGATGACGACGATCCTTTCGGCGGATTTGTCGCGGCGCAGGTAGCTGAGCGTGCTCCCGTCGCTGTCGTGGCAGTCGATCCACTCGAAGCCGGCGCCGTCGCAGTCGAGCTCGTAGAGGGCCGGCTCGGCGCGGTAGAGCGTGTTGAGATCGCGCACCCAGCGCTGCAGCCCGCGATGCGGCGCGAACTCGAGCAAGTGCCAATCGAGGCTGCGATCGTGACTCCACTCGCTCCACTGCCCGAACTCACCTCCCATGAACATGAGCTTCTTGCCCGGCTGCGTATACATGTAGCCGAACATCGCGCGCAGGTTGGCGAACTTCTGCCAATCGTCGCCGGGCATCTTGCTGAGCAACGACGCTTTGCCGTGCACCACTTCGTCGTGCGACAGCGCCAGTACGAAGTTCTCGGTGAACGCGTAAAGCATCCGAAACGTCAGATCGTTGTGGTGATACTTGCGGTGCACGGGGTCGCGCGACAGGTACTGCAGCGTGTCGTGCATCCACCCCATATCCCACTTGAATCCGAAGCCGAGACCGCCGACGTACGTCGGCCGCGAGACCATTCCCCAATCGGTGGACTCTTCAGCGATCGTGACGACACCCGAGTGCTGCCCGTAGGTTTGCTCGTTGAACCGGCGCAGGAAGGCGATGGCGTCGAGATTCTCGCGGCCGCCGTATTGGTTGGGAATCCAGTCGCCGGGCTGGCGCGAGTAGTCGAGGTAGAGCATCGACGCGACCGCGTCCACGCGCAAACCGTCGATGTGATAGGTATCGAGCCAGAACAGCGCGTTGCTGATGAGGAAGTTCATCACCTCCCAGCGGCCGTAGTTGAAGATCAAGGTGTCCCAATCGCGATGGCGACCTCTGCGCGGATCGGCGTGTTCATAGAGATGCGTCCCGTCGAAGTAGGCGAGGCCGTGCGCGTCGCCGGGAAAGTGCGCCGGCACCCAGTCCACGATTACGCCGATGCCGTGCCGGTGCAGCGTGTCGATCAGGAACATGAAATCCTGCGGGGTGCCGAACCGACTGGTGGGGGCAAAGTAGCCGGTCACCTGATACCCCCATGACGCGTCGAACGGATGCTCCGCGATCGGCAGCACCTCCACGTGCGTGTAGCCCATGTCGCGGACGTACTGGGCGAGCTTGGGTGCGATTTCGCGGTAGCTCAGCCAGCGATTCGCTTCTTCGGTCACGCGCATCCAGGAGCCGAGATGGACCTCGTAGATCGCCATGGGTCGCTCGACGGCATTCGCGGACGGCCGCGCGCCCATCCAATCGCCGTCGCCCCAGGTGTAGCCGCCGAGATCCCAGACGATCGATGCGGTGCGCGGGCGCACCTCGCTGAAGAACGCGTAGGGGTCCGACTTCTCGCCGCGATGGCCCTCGACCTTCGAGGTCACCGCATACTTGTACAAGGCACCCTGGCCGATGCCGGGGATGAAACACTCCCAGATCCCGGCTTCGGCGTGACGCAGCGACATCGGGTGGCGCGATGCGTCCCAGCCGTTGAAGTCGCCGATGACCGACACCCGCTCGGCATTCGGTGCCCACACCGCGAAACGCGTCCCCCGTTGCCCATCGGACTCGACCAGATGCGCGCCCAGCTTTTCGTAGCTGCGAAAGTGCGTGCCTTCCGCGAGCAAGTAGATATCGTAGTCGGTTAGCAGCGGCACGGGCACACGGTGAGCTGTCGGGCCTACTCGGCTGTCCGCAGGGTGCGGCGGGTCCCGGCGCGACTGAGGCGCGCGACCAACCACGGCGCGCTGCGCTTCAGGTAGTAGATGAGCCACGCCTCGGGCGATACGGGGGCGACTGCACGGTTGCGTTGGATCGCCTTGAGCACGTTCTTGGCAACGCGCTCGGGCCCGTAGTTGCGCCGTTGGTACAACTCGACCATCTCCTTGCGCGCGGCTTCGGTCATCGCCCCGCGCATCGGCGACGTCTGCGTGATCGCGGTGTTGATGATGCCGGGGCAGATCGCGGTGACGCCGATGCGATACCGCGCCAACTCGGCGCGGAGCGCTTCCGACAAGCCGAGCACGGCGAACTTCGTCGTGCTGTACGCGGACAGGGGCTCACTGGCCATGAATGCGGCCGCCGACGCGACGTTGACCACGTGTCCGCCCTGGCCGCGTTTGACCATCGGGGGTACGAAAAAATGGCACCCGTGAATCACGCCCCGCAGATTGATCCCGAGAATCCACTCCCAGTCGTCGAGATCGGTATCGAGAAAGCTGGCACCGAGACCGACGCCGGCGTTGTTCATCACGATGTCCACCGCCTCGACGTGCGCATGCACCGCGGCGGCAAAGTCGCGCATGTCGCGGCGGCTGGCGACATCCACGCGACGTGCGAGCACGTCGCGGCCGAGCTCGCGCAATTGTTGCTCGGTTTCCGCCAGCCCCTTTTCGTTGAGATCGCAGATGACGAGGTTGGCGCCGCGCCGGCCGAACGCCAGCGCGGTTTCTTTGCCGATGCCGCTGCCGGCTCCGGTCACGAGCGCAGTCTTGCCGCTGAGGTTTCTCACATCCATAGCCGGTTCCTTACAAGGTCCGGTGCGTGGGTCAACCACCGGGCGTGCTTCGTAACCTACCGCCCCCGAGACGCGCACGGAGAGCGCGTGCCACC
>DATKMK010000003.1:0-2388 GCA_035541895.1 Binatia bacterium
CCACAGCGTGTGTGTTGTCCGGCGAAACCTTCAGCACGACTCTTCGATGTCCGCGTCCAATCGCGCGCGCCTGGATTGCAGCGACCAGGCGATCTCCAATTCCCATTCCCCGGCAGTTCGGGTCAACCCACATGGCAATCAGGTTGTATTCGTGGGAGCGATTGATCGCGTCGCCAATAAGACCGACTGCGTGCCCTTGTTCGATGGCTAGCAGATATTGCGGCTGCGTCCGTTCTGAGGCGCAGTCGCGCCATTGCCGCTCGCTATACGCGGCCGCGGTGTCGTACTTCAGGCCGAAAGCCGCAGGGCTGTCAAGCAGCGCGGCAAGGAGGATCACCTTCAAGGTTTGCCAGTCTTCTTCCGTGGCGGCGCGAACTAGAACAGGGCTCGACTCTGTGGACATCGGGGTTCTCGTGAATGGGAGGCAATCGACTTTCGAATCACTTCCCAGATCGATTTTCGGTGATTTGAGCAGTCAAGTCGATAAGCGACTGGCATGTGCATTGCCCGGACGAATCCGGATCCTGCCGTCCGCGCGCTTGTCGATGACTCTCGCCTCGCGATATTCGAGTACAGTTCCAGTTCGTCTTCGTCGCACGAGTCGATCTTGTCACTTCGAAATCCCCGAATTGCATGAGCAACTACTACGAATCCACCGTTTCTCGCCGTCACTATCGGCAACTGACCGGCAAGGCGGACGCCCAGGTCTGCATCGTCGGCGGCGGCCTCGCCGGATTGAACACCGCGCTCGGGCTCGTTGAGCGCGGTGTGCGCGACGTCGTCGTGCTCGATGCCGAACGCGTTGGCTTTGGCGCGTCGGGTCGTAATGGCGGCTTCGTCTTCGGCGGTTACAGCCTCGACAATGCCGACTTGCTGAGCAGGCTCGGTCACGACAGGGCACGCTACCTATACCGGCTCACGGTCGACGCGGTGGAACTGATTCGCGCGCGCATCGCACGGTATGGAATCGACTGCGAGATCGTCGACCGGGGCGTCGTACTTGCGAACTGGTTCGACGATCCTTCGCGGCTCGATGCCATCCGCAAGCTGATGAAGCGCGACTTCGGGGTCGACTGGGAGCCGGTCGCAAAGGACGTGTTGCGAGCACAGTTGAAGACCTCGCGCTATCACGGTGGCCTCTTCGAGCCCAACGCTTTTCACTTTCATCCACTGAAATACGTGCTCGGTGTTGCGAACGCCGCCGAACAAGGCGGCGCGCGAGTGCACGAGCAATCTCCGGTGCGTGCGATCGAGCGGGATGGTGCGGGGTACGTCGTGCGCACGCCGCACGGCAGCGTGTCCGCGAAGGATGTCGTATTCGCCGGCGGAGGCTACGCTCGCGGCGTCGCCCCGCGCATCGAGCGCGCGATCTTGCCGATTGCGACCTACGTGATCGCAACCGAGCCGCTTGGCGCGCGCCTGGCCGATGCGATCGACGCGCCGTATGCGGTCTACGACACGCGTTTCGCGTTCGACTATTATCGTCCGCTGCAGGACACGCGCATCCTTTGGGGTGGCCGGATCTCGGTGCTCGACCGCGGTCCGGATGCCATCGTGCGACTGCTCAAGCGCGACCTTGCACGCGTGTATCCGCAACTGGCCGATGTGAAGATCGAGCACGCATGGGGCGGCTTGATGAGCTACGCGCGACACAAAATGCCGCAAATCGGCCGCGATGCCGAAGGCGTCTGGCATGCGATCGCATTCGGCGGCCACGGCATGGCGCCCACTACGGTTGCGGGCGAGGTGCTGGCCGATGCGTTGGCGCTGGGCGTGCCGGTGCCCGAAGGTTTCTCGGCGTTCAGCCTGAGCCGCACGTTCGGAATCGCGGGCCTCGCCGCCGCGCAACTGACATACAGCGCCTTCCAGGCGCGCGACGCGCTCGCGGCATACCGCCGCTGAACCGGGCAGTCGCCTGGTAGGCAAGCTGCTGGCCTTCGGGCCGGGTGCGGTTTCGTCGCGTGCGTTTGGCCGTGTCTGCGGGCGCGGGAGCAGAGCGTGGCGATTCGCGAAGCCCGCCCTAGTTGCCGATCTGTTCCGATTCAATCACGAGGTCGAGCACGTAGGCCACGGAAGGTCCGTCGGCGGGCGGATTCTTGACGCTATAACGCTTTACGCGCAGCACATTGCGGATTCCAGGAGTGTGGGAATAACCCTCGATATCCTGATCCAGCGGCCGCCATTCACCGGGTGTTCCGCTCGGCAAACCCTGCTCGTCGAAGTGGCGATCGCGTACCAGCAAACACGGCTTGTCAGGAATCAGCGGATTTTTGCACGGTACGGTCTGTGCGGCGACTTCGAGGAATCCTGTTTCACCGGGGCCGCCGAAACGCGTCTCGGCAGTGGGCACGCCGGTGAAG
Source organism: Binatia bacterium (assembly GCA_035541895.1). Lineage (GTDB taxonomy): Bacteria > Desulfobacterota > Binatia > HRBIN30 > JACQVA1 > DATKMK01. Next base: position 2,361 of record DATKMK010000003.1, read on the forward strand.
GTCAACATATCGCCAGTTTCGGTAACGA
>DATKMK010000004.1:0-2328 GCA_035541895.1 Binatia bacterium
CAGCTCCATTCCGGAACGCCCGGGCATGCGCAGATCGATCACGGCATATTCCGGTGAGTCGCCTTCGCACACGCTGAGCGCTTCGTCGAATCCCCCGGCCGTCTTCACCTCGTATCTTCGATCCCGCAACGCACGCGCGGGACGTTCACGAAACAGCTCGTCGTCGTCGACGACGAGGATCAAGGCGCCCTCGGCGGGGCATCGCTTTCCGGTGGCGTCCTCGTTCTTCACCAAGGGGTCAGGCTGCATCAGCATCGGCCTCGGCGACAATGCGGCGAATTGTCGCCGCCTGGGCCAGCGGTAAAAGGATCACGGCCGTGGTGCCGACTCCCGGAGTGGAGGCCAGTTCGAGCCGCCCTCCGAGTCGATCGAGTAGTGTGCGGGTGAGAAAGAGTCCGAGCCCCATACCCTTGCCGGGCGCGCGGGTGGTGAAGAATGGCTCGCCAGCTCGGGCTAGCAGCTCGGCGCTCATGCCGGCGCTCCCGGAAGGAAGAACCCGTTCCAGGATGACCGGTCCCGGGGCGGTAGAGCAATCCGGCATCGACCGCGCCGCTGCGCAGGACGCTGCGACAACTTGTCGCATCGCCATGCCCCGGACTTGCGGCTACACGACGCAGTCGACGGGTCTGCGCAGGTAGGGCACCTTCGCGTTCGAAGCCTGGAGAATCAGCATGGAGAACGATCTCACACGCCGACAGTTTGTGATGGGGACGACCGCGGTCGTAGCGGCCGTCGGGGCGACGACGATGGGGCCTCGGCCGGCGCGTGCGGCTAGCTCGATCGACCTGCCGCCGTTGCCTTATCCAGACAACGGCCTCGATCCGTACATTTCGAGCAACACGCTCTCGTTTCACTACGGCAAACATCACAAGGCTTACGTCGACACCACCAACAAGTTGATCGAGGGGACACCGTTCGCCGGCCAGCCGCTCGAGAAGATCGTTGCCTCGGCCGCCGACAGCCCAGAGAAGGCGCCGTTGTTCAATGCTGCGGCGCAGGTGTGGAACCACAGCTTCTATTGGAAGAGCATGCGGCCGAAGGGCGGCGGCGCGCCGACCGGCCCGCTGGCGCCGAAGATCGACGCGGCTTTCGGCGGCTATGACGCATTCAAGAAGGCGTTCTCCGAGGCGGCGTTGAGTCAGTTTGGCAGCGGTTGGGTGTGGCTCATCGCTAGCGCCGACAAACTTCAGATTCTGAAGACTTCAAACGCCGACACACCGATCGCCCACAATCTCAAGCCGCTGTTGACGATCGACGTGTGGGAGCACGCTTATTACCTCGACTACCAAAATCGGCGCGCCGACTACGTCAACGCGTGGCTCGACCATCTGGTGAACTGGGAGTTCGCCAGCGAGAACTTGGCCCAGCTGTGATGTCGTCGAGCGCCGATCCCGCGGCATTTGGTCGCACTATGCAAGTCAACCGCTCCGGGTAAGGTCTCGCCAATGCACGGCAAGAGTCATCAATTCCGTCACGCTTTCGTGCTCATGTTTGGCGCGCTGATCGCGGGCTCCGGCATGCCTCGCACGATCGCGTCGCAGTGTCTTGCGGCACTGGTTCCGAATCGGCAGGTCGAGGCATTGTGCGAGATGCTGATCGAGTTTGCCACGCCGACGGATTGGCGCTGCACGCACGCCGACAACTGCACCGTGTGCCGCAACTTGAGTGAGCACGCCAGCGAGCTGCAGGTCCACTGCGCTGGCGACGACACCCGGGAACGTCACTTGGTTCCGCCCGGTGCCGAGCTGTCGATTTGCTCGGGCGAGGTTCGACGGATGCCGCGAGCGGCGGCGCTCGATGAGTGAGGTGACCCGCCGCGGCGGTGTCTCGCGTCGAAGAGTGGCGTGCGACATTTTGCCGCATTTTGGCAGCCAACGGGTTTGGATAGCCTCGGCGGACACGGAGGGGGGTTCGTATGAGGAAGACAGTTCGCTTGACTGGCGCCGTTGCGGTGATCGCACTGGCTGTTGCCGCCACCGGCTGCGGCGGTGACGACGACGGCAATGGAACACAATCGCAACCGTTCACACTGCAGTTCGCGGCGGTCGACGGCAGTAATGTCGTGCATTGCGGCGACACGATGGGTGGCTTTGGAACGAGCGGTACCGACAGCGTAGAGGTCAGCGACTTCCGGCTCTACGTGAGCAATTTGCGCTTCGATACCACCGGCGGAAGCAGTGTGTCGGCCAAACTGGATGACAACCCGTTTCAGTACAACGACCAGAACGGCAGCGTCGCGCTGATCGACTTCACCAGCACCGCCGCGGGCGCGTGCACCGGCGGTGTCACGTATGCCGAAGGGACGGCGCGGACGAACACGGTGATCAC
>DATKMK010000005.1:0-47162 GCA_035541895.1 Binatia bacterium
CGCGCCCGTCCACGCGTACGCGCTCGAGGGACTCGGCACGCTGCGCACCCGCTTCGACCGCTCGCGCGCCCGCGGCCTCTCGCGCTTCGTCGGTCGCGACGACGAGATGCACGTGCTGCAGTCGGCGTTGGCGCGCGCGCAACAGGGCGACGGCCAGGCGAACGGCGAGCCATGGCGCTCTGGCCGTCACTCGAACCCTTGTGGTTCCGGGGCGATCTTGCGGCCGTACGCGTCAACGCGGCGCTGCGTGCCGACGCTGGTGCCAACGCGGCGGCGCGCATTGACGACGGCCTCGCGACCGCCGACCGCCTGATCGTCGAGACCGGCGCGCGCAACTTGGCGGCGTTCGTCCTCGTAGAACGCGCGGCGCTGTCAGGGTTGCGCGGTGAAGCGCAGCAACGCGCGGATCATTTGCGCCGTGCACACACGGCGCTCACTCAAATGGGGGCCGCGCGACAAGCAGCCCGCCTAGACGCGTTCCTCGCGTGATCGACTGGCCGCTGCACTCGTAGTAGTGGAACGCCCATGAAATTCGGATTGCTGTACGTCAACGTCGGACCGTTCGCGTTTCCGGAGATGCTCACCCATCTCGCCACCACGGCGGAGCGCGTCGGAGTCGAGTCGATCTGGGCGGTCGAACACGTGGTGGTGCCGGTCGGCTACCAGTCGAAGTATCCCTACGACCCGTCCGGCAAGATGCCGGCGCCCGAGCAGATGCCGCTGCCGGATCCGCTGCTCTCGCTCACCTACGCCGCGGCGGTGACCAAGACCTTGCGGTTGGCAACCGGCATCGTGATCTTGCCGCAGCGTCATCCGATCTACGTTGCCAAAGAAGTCGCGACGCTCGACGTGCTGTCGCACGGCCGCGCGATCTTCGGCATCGGCGTCGGCTGGCTGGCGGAGGAATTCGAGGCGCTCGGGATTCCGTTCGCCGAGCGCGCCGCGCGCACGGCGGAAGCCGTGCGCGCGATCCGGTCGCTGTGGAAAGACGAGCCGGAACCGTTCGCAGGCAAGTTCTTCCGCTGGGGCAAGCTCGAATCGCACCCGAAGCCGATGCAGAAGCCGGGCGTACCGATCGTCGTCGGCGGCCACACCGAGTTGGCCGCGCGGCGCGCCGCGCGCTATGGCGACGGCTTCTATCCCGGCGTGAGCGACGACGAGCAGCTCAAGTGGATTCTCAGCATCATGCGCGACGAGTGCAAAAGACTCGGCCGCGATCCCGCGACGATCGAAATCAGCGCCGGCCGTCAGATGCCCACGCTCGACGGCGCGAAACGCCTGCAAGATCTCGGCGTGATCCGCTTCATGACCGCAGTCCCGGCCTTCGATCCCGAAGGCCTCACGCGCGGCCTGGAGCAGCTCGGCGAGTTGATCGCGAAAACGTGAGCGCGGTGCAGATCAAGAAGCTCCGGCAAGTCTACCTCGTCGCCGCCGATCTCGCCGCGGCGGTGAAGTTCTACGGTGGGACGCTCGGGCTGCCGTTGCAGTTTCGCGACGGCGATCGGTGGGTGCAGTTTCAAGCCGGCGAGGTGTCGTTCGCGCTGGCGAGCGAAGCCGAGGGCATGGGCGCCCCGGTCGGCGTGCCGGTGCCGGTGTTCGAGGTCGCTGACCTCGACGCGGCGCGCGCCGAACTCGCCGCGAGCGGTCATCGGACCGGCGACGTTCGCGACATGGGCAAGCACGGCCGAACCGCAACGGTCGTCGATCCCAACAGCGCGCATCTCGTCCTGTTCCAACGCAGCAGTTGATCCCGCACTCCGCATCCCCCATTCCGCATTCCAAATCCCGCATTCGCAAACGTGCCACCTCGTGATACGGACAGCGGCCGATGGCCGCGTCGAGGTTCGTCCTGCTGCTGACTCTGCTGGCTGTCACGGCATTGGCGAGCGCGGTCCTGACAGTGGTCGTCGGCATCCGCCGCACCTCCGAGCGGCTGCTGGCGATGGTTGTGTGCGGGCATCTGCTGACGCTGGCGCCGGTGTATGCGTTGGCCGTCGGATCGCGCCTCTCGTTTTCGAGTGTGACGTGGGGAACCCTTGGCGCGGATATCGCGCTCTTGGCGGCGCTGACTTCGCCTCGGTTGCGAGCCGAGATCATCGCTGAGCTGGGGCACGCGGCACGCCAACTTGGCCGCGACATCCGGCGTCTGGTCGCTCCGCGGCGCTACGTGACCGCGGGAGGCGTGATCGTGTTGGGCGTCGTCGCGCTGACGGCGTGGCTCATTCTGACGTGCTACTTCGCGCCCTCGTTTCGAGCGTACGACGCACCTTGGTATCACGAGCCGATCACCGGGTTCACCATCCAGGAAGGTGGTCTGCAGATGCCGCCGCTGCCGCGGCGGTTGTTCTTCGTCGAGGGCAACCTCCGCGGCTCCGAGCTGATGTCGGCGTGGTTGGTACTCGTCACCGGAAGCCGCGCGCTGATCGAACTGCCGTCGGTGTTGGGATTGGCAATGCTGTGGCTCGCGACCTATCGTCTCGGTCGCGTGTTGGGCGCCGAGCGCCGCCGCGCGCTCGGGTGGGCGACGGTGGTGATACTCACCCCCGGTCTCATCTCATACGCCCAGAGCACGTACGTCGACTTGCACGCGTGTGCGCTGCTGACGGTCGCGGCGTGTTTCGCGCTCGCCCGCCCCGTGTCGGCCGGGCACGCTCTCCTTGCTGTCACCGCCGCGTCCCTCGCCGCGTGCATCAAGCTCTACGCGGTTCCCCCCGGCGTCTGTCTGGCGCTGGTCGCGTTGGTGCGAGTGTACGCCGCCAAGGTGGATGCGCCGTCGCTCGGCTTCCGGGTCGTCGCCTATGCAATGGCGGTGTCGGCGGCGGCGATTGCGCTGGTGGTGCCGTTGCGCAACGCGGTGGTCTACGGCAATCCGCTGTATCCGATCTCCGTCACGCTCCCGCTGCTCGGCAGGGTGCTCCCCGGTCCGCTGGTCAATCCCGCGCGCGACTTCGAGATGACGCCTCGGTGGGACGAGCTGATCGGCCTGATCTTCCAGCCCCTGGCCCCGTACCACACCAACTTCAGCCACTACATCGAGGTGCATCTGCCGATCGAGTCCGGGCCGGCCTTCAACTACGGCTATGCGATGCCGACCGTGGGGCTCGCGCTGGCGCTGGTGGCGCTGGCGCAGGTCGCGGCGAATGCGCTGCGCACGCACGCAGCCGGAACGCACACGAGGCGCGCGCGCACGCGGCTCATCTCGGTTGCAATCGTTCTGCTCGCAGCGAGCAGCTTTTGCGTCGCCTTTCCGGCGACGCGGCTCGCCCGCTACTTCGGCTTCGTGCTGGCGTGCACCGGAGCGGTGGCGGCAACCGCGCTCTCCGGCCGAACCGTGCGGCGCGCCGGCAATCTCGTACTCGCGGGCGCGATCGGATTGCAACTCGCGGTGTTGCTGCGGCAAGACCCGCCGATTCTCTACTCGCCCGCAGAGATTCGGGCGTTGGCAGCCCTGTCACCGTCCGAGCGAGAGCTGGCGCCGCAGTACGGGGCGTTTGCGCTCGCACCGGCGGCCCGTTTCCGCGATCGCGTACTCGCCGGCGGAACCACCATCGCCTTCGGAGACGACGTGCGCGAACCGGCACCGCTGTGGAACAGCTCCTTCTCGAACCGCCTTGAATACCTTGCGGGAGACGACGATCCGACCGAGGCGGCGGATGCGCGCGGTATCACCCTGCTTGCCTGCACGGTCGGCAGCGCCCGGTGCACCGCGGTGATGCAGCGCTCCGATGCTTGGGAATTCGTCGGCCCACTGTATCCGGAAATCATCAGCGGCAGGGGACTCGTCTTTTCACGCTGCCGCGGCGCGTGTCGATCGCGGCCGGAGTGATCGCGGTCTACACGCGCATGAGCCCGCCCTGTACGGGTTGGGGTGAAGTGTTTGACTCGTGGTGGGCTTCTTTCATGTTGCGGCCAATGCTGCTTGAACGAATCGAAGAAGAGCGACCACAACAAATCGGCTTCGCCCAGCGCGCCGCGATCGGCGAAGCGCACGATGGTGCGCCACGGAGTTGAGCGCGAAGCATCTGCCGACAGACACGATCACATGCGTCTGACAACGCTGCCCGCAATCGCGACTCTTACCCTCGGTTTGCTCCTTCCCGACGACACCAGAGCCGACTCGCGCCTCAATCATCACCCGCTCACCGTTCTGTGCCTCGGCGATTCACTCACCGAAGGATTCGGGGTGGCCGAGGCTGAGGCGTATCCCGCGATTCTGGAAGACCGGTTGCACGCGGCTGGCTACACCGGCGCGCGCGTGATCAACGCCGGCGTCACGGCCTCAACTTCTGCGAGCGGTATGAGTCGTTTGCAGGAACGATTGCCGGCGCAGCCCGATCTTTTGATCCTCGAACTCGGGATCAATGACGGGCTGCGCGGTCTGCCGTTGGAGGAGATCCGCGCCAACCTGACCCGGACGATTGCGCTCGCGAAGGACCACGGCGTTCCCGTGTTGCTGGCGGCGACGATGCTCCCTCCAGGCGGCCGCGCCGCCTACGAGCGCGGGTTCCGCGGCCTGTTCAAGGTGATTGCTCGCGAGCAGAAGGTTGCGCTGGTTTCGCTGCCGCTTGATTTGGTGGCGACGCGGCCTGAGCTGCAGTTGCCGCACAACCTCCATCCGAACGCCCGTGGCTATCAGCTCATCGCCGACGCGGTGCTCAAGGCCGTACTCCTGCGCTACGCTCCCGGCTGGTACGATCACTGTGCAGCCGTCGCCGATGCAGGTTGCGGGAATGACCACATCCAAGTTTCGGTCCGCGACGGAAACCGAGGTCTGATCAGGGCGACAAGCGAACGGATTGCAACGAGGTTGGTCACTCAGGGTGTACGTCCCGGACGGAACGTTCTGGAAGCAGAACACCGCATCAAGGACGTCAATCGCAGCGACCGCGCCGAGTGGTGCGAGCGAGACAGTCCCGTTGTGAGCAAATGTGGTGGCTGCGCCTGGCAGAGTCGTGGCCAGCCTGCCGCTCCAAAGAGGGAGACGGCTGCATATGCAGATCAAGAAGCTCCGGCCACCTCGCGACCATGATGCAATTCGAAGACGAGACGCTCGGGTTGACGTTGCAGTTCCGCCACGGCGACCGCTGGGTGGAGTTTCAAGCCGGCGACGTGTCGTTCGCTGGCGAGCGAAACCGAAGGGATGGGCGCGCCGGTCGGTATCCCGGTGCTGGTGTTCGAGGTCGGCGATCTGGTCGCGGCGTTGAAGGAACTCGCCGCGCAGGGTCATCGAGTCGGCGAGATTCGCGACATGAGTCCGCACGGTCGTACGGCGAGCCCGACCGATCCCGGCAACGCCTATCTCGTATTGTTCCAGCGCGCGCGCTGACTAGCGACACAGCCGTCACGACAAGAACTCGATCAGCTCGTCGGCACGCGCCGCCGCATCGCGCCGTCCGAGTTCGATCAGGTGATCAGCGTAGCAGCGATCGAAGAAGAGATACGACAGCAGATCGGCTTCGCCCAACGCGCCGCGGCCGGCGTAGCGGGCGACGTTGCGGCTGAGCCAATCGCGCAGGCCGCGGCTGCGACCTTGATGGCGCAGACACTCGGCCGCGACGTCGCCGAGATCTTTCGACGGTCGCAAGAAGCAATCGCGCACGATGCGATACGGCGTGTTGCGCTGTTCGATGATCGGTTCGTTGATGCGCGACAAGAAATCGGGACCATACGTCTTCACGCCGCTTTCGAGGATGGCGTTGAACAATCGCAGGCGATCGACATCGTACTCGATGCGATCGAGCAGCAAGGCGTTGAGCGCCTTGCCGGTGAGGTAGGTGGTGCTGCTGAAGTTGCCCTCGCGCCGGTGCGCGATGCGGTCTTCTTCCTCGGGCGTGCGTTGGTGGCGCAGGCCGATGACCAGGACTCGATCGGCGCCCAAGCGCAGCGCGGGCGAGAGCGGCGTGTTCAAACGCAGCCCGCCGTCGCAGTAATACGTGCGCTCGATGCGGATCGCGGGGAACAACAACGGAATCGCCGCCGAGGCGAGCGCATGCGGGATACCGATATGGGCTGGGTGAGCAACCACGAACGGATCGCGCGCCCAGCGCGGCACGCTGCCGCCGTGCGTGTCGACGAACACCACCGAGCGGCCGGTGGCGATTTCGGTGGCGGCCAACGCCAACGCCTGGAGTTCGCCGCTTTCGATGTTGGCGCGCAGCCGCGGCCACGCGATGCGCTCCGACACGATCTCTTCCAACCACGCCGTATCAAAGAGCCCGGGTTGCCGCTCGGGAATCGCGGCCCGCGCCGGCAGCACGCCGCCGGGCGAGCCGAAGCCGATGAGGCGCCACGGCACCCGCACCAGATCGATGGCGCCGACCGCGAATACTTTGTTGAGCGACAACGATCGCCAGATGTCGGTGAGGCGCGTGCCGACATCGGCATCTTGCTGCGCGCCCGCGACGAAGCACGCGTGCACTCCTCCAACGCTGGTGCCGGTGATGATGTCGAAGCGCACTCGACGGCCGAGGCGTGCGGGGAGGTCTTGAAAAATGAAGGCGAGCACGCCCGCTTCGTAGGCGCCACGCGCGCCGCCGCCCGACATCACGAGCCCAATTTTCGGGGCGATCGATGCGTCCGACTGATTCGACATCATGATTGAGTATGACTGGTGCCAGCTCGCCACCGAAGTCAAGCGCCCGCTCGCCGCCGCGCGAATTAGGTCGACTTCAGCGGTCGTTAGTCGATTTGGGCGGCTGACCTATTGGCGGTCAGCGGATCGCCTGATAGAAATCGCGCCAATCGCTACACCCAATCATGCCGCAAGTCTTCCACCCGAGTACGAACACGTTCTCGAAGCTCAGCATCTTCGGCGCGTTGTTCGTGCTCGGCGGCGCGCTGTGGGGCCTCGCGCTGATCAATCGCTCCGGCTACGTGACCCGCGCTGGCGTCGCACGCGAGCAGCCGATTCCCTTCAGCCATCGCCACCACGCCGGCGAGCTCGGCATCGACTGCCGCTACTGTCACACGTCGGTGGAGACGGCCGCGATCGCCGGAATCCCACCGACCAAAACTTGCATGAACTGCCACTCGCAGATCTGGGTCGACAGCCCGATGCTCGAACCGGTGCGCGCGAGTTTCCGCAACGATCAATCGATTCACTGGATCAAGGTCAACGATCTCCCCGACTTCGTGTATTTCAATCACAGCATTCACGTGCACCAAGGAATCGGCTGCGTCAGCTGCCACGGCCGCGTCGATCAAATGAACCTCACCTGGCAGGAAACATCGCTGCAGATGGAGTGGTGCCTCAACTGTCACCGGCACCCGGAGCAGTTCGTCCGTCCGCGCGATCAAGTCTTCAACCTGGCCTGGCAGCCGCCCAACGGCGATCAGCTCACGCAAGGCACCGAGCTGGTGAAGCAGTACCACATCAAGGTCGGGCAGCTCACCAACTGCTCGGTCTGTCACCGATAGGACGGCGCGCGCGAGCATGAACCAGCCATCGATCGATTTGACCGCGATTCGCCAACGCCTCGCGCACCGTCGCGGCCGTCAGTACTGGCGGAGCCTGGAAGAACTCGCGGAGAGCGAGGAATTTCGCGCGTTCCTGGATCACGAATTTCCGCGGCAAGCGGCGCCGCTGCACGACGGCGTCGACCGGCGTCAGTTCCTGCAATTGATGGGCGCTTCGCTCGCGCTCGCCGGCTTGAGCGCCTGCACGCGCCAGCCGACCGAGTACGTCGTCCCGTACGTCAAGCCGCCGACCGACGTGACACCGGGCGAGCCGCTCTTCTTCGCCACGGCGTTGCCGCACGGCGGCATCGGCACCGGCGTGCTGGTTGAGAGCCACATGGGGCGGCCGACCAAGGTCGAGGGCAACCCCGATCACCCGGCGAGCCTCGGCGCCACCGACGCGTTCGCGCAAGCGGCGGTGCTGACGCTGTACGATCCCGATCGCTCGCAAGTCATCACCAGCGCGGGGGAGATTCGTCCGTGGGGCGCGTTCCTCGATGCGCTCAAGCGCGCGCTCGAAGCCCAGCGCGAGCGCGGCGGCGCAGGAATCCGGCTGCTCACGGAAACCGTGACCTCGCCGACGCTGGCGGCGCAAATCCGCAGCCTGTTGGCCGCGTTCCCACAAGCGAAGTGGCATCAATGGGAGCCGGTCAACCACGATACCGCTCGCGCCGGCGCCCGGCTGGCGTTCGGCGAGCCGGTCGACGCCGTCTACCGTTTCGATCAAGCCGATGTGATTCTGTCGCTCGACGCGGACTTTCTCGCCTGCGGTCCCGGCCATCTGCGCTACGTCCGCGAGTTCACCCGCAAGCGGCGAGTGCAGGGTGAGCATGCCGCGATGAATCGGCTCTACGTCGTCGAGCCGACACCGTCCACGACCGGCGCCAAAGCCGATCATCGATTGCCGCTGCGCGCGGGCGAAATCGACGACTTCGCCCGCGCGATCGCGGCCGGACTCGGCGTATCCGTGCAACCACCCGCAAGCCTCGGCAGGCACGCACAGTGGCTCGCCGCGGTCGTGCGCGATCTGCAAGCGCACCGCGGCACCAGTCTCGTGCTGGCCGGCGCTCATCTGTCGCCGACCGCACACGCGCTCGTGCATGCGATCAACCACGCACTCGGCAATGTCGGCAAGACCCTGGTCTACACCGAGCCGGTCGAGGCCGAGCCGATCGATCAAGCGGAATCGCTGCGGACACTGGTGACCGACATGGCGGCCGGTGCGGTCAACCTGCTGGTCATCCTCGGCGCCAATCCCGCGTACAACGCCGCTGCGGACGTACCGTTCGCCGAGTCCCTGGCAAAGGTGGGGATGCGCGTGCACGTCGGCCTCTACGACGACGAAACCGCGCAGCTCTGTCATTGGCACATTCCCGAGGCGCACGCGCTCGAATCGTGGAGCGACATCCGCGCATTCGACGGCACGGCGACGATCGTTCAGCCGTTGATCGCGCCGCTGTACGAGGGCAGCAAATCGTTTCACGAGATCCTCGCCGCGTTCTCCGATCGACCCGATCGTTCCGGCTACGATCTCGTGCGCGATCACTGGAAGTCGGTGCATGGCGACGCCGACTTCGAGCGCGTCTGGCGCAAGGCGTTGCACGACGGCGTCATTCCGAACACCGCGGCGGCCCCCAAATCCGTCACACTCAACACCGACTGGCTGTCCGCGGTCGCCAAACTCCCGGCTCCGGATGCGCGGCTGGAAATCGTCTTCCGGCCCGATCCGACGATCGGCGACGGCCGCTTCGCGAACAACGGGTGGCTGCAAGAACTCGCCAAGCCGATCACCAAGCTGGTGTGGGACAACGCCGCCCTGATCTGTCCGGCGACGGCGGAGCGTTTGGGCCTCGCCAACGAGGACGTGATCGAGTTGCGCTACAACGGGCGCGCGGTCCGCGCGCCGATCTGGATCACGCCGGGCCAGGCGGCGGACAGCGTCACCGTCCATCTCGGCTACGGCCGCAGCCGCAGCGGCAATCTCGGCACCGGCATCGGCTTCAACGGCTACAGCATTCGGACCGCCGCATCGCCGTGGCTCGGCGCCGGCGCAGAGATCGGCAAGACCGGCGAACGCTACGCGCTCGCCAGCACGCAACACCATCACAGCATGGAAGGCCGCCACCTCGTCCGCAGCGCATCGCTCGCGGAGTACCGGCGGCATCCCGAGTTCGCGCGCGAACTGGAAGAGGCGCCGCCGCCCGACATGTCGATGTACCCGCCGCACCACTACGACGGCTACGCGTGGGGCATGGCGATCGATCTCAACGCCTGCATCGGGTGCAACGCCTGCGTGATCGCGTGTCAGTCGGAGAACAACATTCCGGTTGTCGGCAAGGATCAGGTCGCGCGCGGCCGCGAGATGCATTGGATCCGCGTCGACCGCTACTTCGAAGGCGATCTCGACAACCCGCGCACGCACCACCAACCGGTGCCGTGCATGCACTGCGAGGACGCACCCTGCGAGGTGGTGTGCCCGGTCAACGCCACGGTCCACAGCGCCGAAGGCTTGAACGAGATGGTGTACAACCGTTGCGTCGGCACCAAGTACTGCTCGAACAACTGCCCGTACAAGGTCCGACGCTTCAACTTCTACCTGTACACCAATCAGCAGGTCGAAAGTCTGAAGCTGCTGGCCAATCCCGACGTCACCGTGCGTACGCGCGGCGTCATGGAGAAGTGCAGCTATTGCGTGCAGCGCATCGACTACGCGCGCATTCGCGCCAAACGCGAAGATCGGACGGTCCGCGACGGCGAGATCGTCACCGCGTGCCAGCAGGTGTGTCCGGCGGAGGCGATCGTGTTCGGCGACATCAACAACGCCGACAGTCGTGTGGCGCAACTCAAGGCGGAGCCGCGCAACTACGGCTTGCTGTCGAGTCTCGGGACGCGCCCGCGGACGAGCTACTTGGCTTCCGTGCGCAATCCCAATCCGGACCTGAGCGAATCGGAGGGCACGGCATGAGCGAGTCGTCGCAGACCCATCGCGTGCTGCCGCCGGTCATCAAGCCCGGTCACACGTTTCAATCGGTCACCGACAAGATCAGCGCGGTCGTCCTCACTCGCACGCCGATCGGTTGGTTCATCGGCTTCGGCATCTCGTTCAGCTTGCTCATGCTGTTTTTGGTCGCGGTAACCTACTTGGTCACCAAAGGCATCGGCATTTGGGGGGTCAACATCCCGGTCGGGTGGGGATTCGACATCGTCAACTTCGTCTGGTGGATCGGCATCGGTCACGCCGGCACGCTGATCTCGGCGATCCTGCTGTTGCTGCGGCAAGAGTGGCGCACGTCGATCAACCGATTCGCCGAAGCGATGACGTTGTTCGCGGTCGCGTGCGCCGGCATGTTCCCCATCCTCCACCTCGGCCGGCCGTGGCTGTTCTACTGGCTGTTCCCGTATCCCAACACGATGGGCGTCTGGCCGAACTTCCGCAGTCCGTTGATGTGGGACGTGTTTGCGGTGTCCACGTACGCCACCGTGTCGCTGATGTTCTGGTTCGTCGGGTTGATTCCCGACTTGGCGACGCTGCGCGATCGCTCGCCCAGCCGCATCGGTCGCGCGATCTACGGCATCCTCGCGATGGGCTGGCGCGGCTCGGCCAGCCACTGGCATCGATACGAGACCGCGTATTTGCTGCTCGCGGGTCTGTCGACGCCGCTGGTGGTCTCGGTGCACACGATTGTGAGCTTCGACTTTTCGGTCGGCGTGATTCCGGGATGGCACGCGACGATCTTCCCGCCCTACTTCGTCGCCGGCGCGATCTACGCGGGCTTCGCGATGGTGATGACGCTGGCGATTCCGCTGCGCAAGTTTTACGGTCTGGAAGACTTCGTCACCATGCGCCACCTCGACAACATGGCGCGGGTGATGCTCGCCACCGGATTGGTCGTCGCCTACGGCTACATGATGGAGGCGTTCACCGCCTGGTACAGCGGAAGTCCCTACGAAGAGTACATGATCCTCAATCGTTTCCACGGGCCGTACGCGCCGATGTATTGGGCGCTGATATTCTGCAACGTGTTCACGCCGCAGTTCCTGTGGTTCGCGCGTGTCCGCTCCAACATCGCCGCGCTGTTCGCGATCTCGATGGTGGTGAACGTCGGCATGTGGTTGGAGCGCTACATCATCATCGTCACCAGCTTGCACCGCGACTTTCTGCCGTCGTCGTGGGGCATGTACAGCGGGACGATCTGGGATTGGAGCACGTTCATCGGCACGATGGGGTTGTTCCTCACGCTCTTGTTTCTCTTCATCCGCTTCTTGCCGATGATCTCGATCTTCGAGATGCGCACGCTGCTGCCGGAAGCCGAGGTTAAGGAAGATCTCGCATGACGCGGCGGCCGCCGATTCACGGCCTGCTGGCCGAATTCAACGACCTCAACGAGGTCATCGCCGCGGTCAAGCACGCGCGCGAGGCCGGCTATCGCCACCTCGACGCCTACACGCCGTTTCCGGTCGAGGAGTTGGCCGAGGCGATGGGGATGCACCACAACCGCTTGCCGCTGATCGTGCTGCTCGGCGGCATCATCGGCGCGTGCGCGGGCTACGGTTTGCAGTATTGGACCGCCGCGATGGACTACCCGATCATCGTCGGCGGCCGGCCGTTCCACAGTTGGGTATCGTTCATCCCGATCACCTTTGAGTGCACGGTGTTGTTCGCCGCGCTGTCGGCCGTGCTGGGCATGCTCGCGCTCAACGGACTGCCGATGCCGTATCATCCGGTATTCAACGTGCCGCGCTTCGCGCTGGCGACGCGCGAGCGATTCTTTCTGTGTATCGAAGCGACCGATCCGCTGTTCGATCGCGACGGCACGCGCCGGTTCCTCGAACGCATGATCCCGCGCGCGATCAGCGAGGTGGAGCACTGATGAGCGGCGGATATCGCATATCGCGGATCGCATATCGGCGGCGAGCCACGGATGCGGGCAGTCGGATGTCACGCGCGACGCATCGCCTCCGAGCGATACGCGATACGCCATATGCCATCTGCGTCGCCGTGCTGCTTCTGAGCAGCGCGGCGTGCCGGCAAGACATGCACGATCAGGCAAAGTACAAGCCGCTCAAGGCGAGCCCGTTCTTCGCCGACGGGCGCGGGTCGCGGCCGCTGGTCCCGAACACGGTGGCGCGCGGGCATCTCAACGACGACGCGCTCTTGTACACCGGCAAGGTCGGGACCGCCTTCGCCACCGAATTTCCGGCGCCGGTGACTCAGGCGACGCTGGAACGCGGACAGCAACGCTACAACATCTATTGCACGCCGTGCCACGATCGCGTCGGCACCGGCAACGGAATGATCGTGCAGCGCGGTTATCGCCGGCCGCCGTCGTTTCACATCGATCGGCTGCACGCCGCGCCGGTGGGCTATTTCTTCGACGTCATCACCAACGGCTTCGGCGTAATGCCGAGCTACGCGGCGCAGGTGCCGGTCCCCGATCGCTGGGCGATCATCGCATATCTGCGCGCCTTGCAACTCAGCCAGCACGCCACGCTCGCCGACGTGCCGCCGGCGGAGCAGCCGCGTCTCTCACAACCGGCACCAGCGGCCGCAGCGGCGGGGACTCGATGAGCACGCAGAAACCCACCGAACAGTCCTTCTCGCTCGGCGGCGATCACGGCCTGGTGCGACTGCAGCGCGCCGCGCTCGCGATCGGCGCGATCGGCCTCGTGCTCGCCGCGGTCGGCGCCGTGGTCAATCCCGAGCAGTTCTTCCGCTCCTACTTGATTGCGTTCCTGTTCTGGTTCGGGATCGCGCTCGGCAGCATGGCGATTCTGATGATTCATCACATCGCCGGCGGCGCTTGGGGCGCGGTGATTCGGCGGCTGCTCGAATGCGGCACGCGGACGCTGCCGCTGCTGGTGCTGCTGTTCTTGCCGCTGCTCCTCGGCATCCGTGACCTCTACGAGTGGGCGCGGCCCGAAATCGTCGCGCACGACGAGATCCTGCAGCACAAGGCGTTGTACCTCAACGTGCCGTTCTTCATCGTGCGCGCGGCGATCTACTTCAGCGCATGGCTGCTGTTGGCGGGTTTCCTCAATCGCTGGTCGCTGGAGCAGGATCGCGCGCCGAGCCCGAGCGTCGCGCGCCGGCTCGAAAACCTCAGTCGCGGCGGCTTGCTGCTGCTGGCGCTCACCATGACCTTCGCCGCCATCGATTGGGCGATGTCGCTCGAACCGCACTGGTATTCGACGATCTACAGCATTCTCATCATGGGCGGTCAGGTGTTGACCGCCATGGCGTTCGTGATCCCGGTTGCCGCGTGGCTGGCGCAGGACCACGGCCCGCTCGCCGACATCATCTCGCCGGAGCAGTTCCACGATCTCGGCAAACTGCTGCTGGCGTTCGTGATGCTGTGGACCTACTTCTCGCTCTCACAGTTCTTGATCATCTGGTCGGCAAACCTGCCCGAAGAGATCCCCTGGTACCTGCACCGCATGCAAGGCGGCTGGCAGTTTATTGGAATCGGCTTGATGCTGTTTCACTTCGCGTTGCCGTTCCTCATTCTGCTGTCGCGCGACGTGAAGCGAAACCCGCGCGCGCTCGCGACCGTCGCCGTCGCCTTGATGGGCGTGCGTTTCATGGAGTTGTTCTGGCTGATCACGCCCGCCTTCGCACCGACCGGGTTCACGCTCCACTGGCTGGACCCGGTGGCGTTGTTCGGCGTCGGCGGCCTCTGGTTCGCGTTCTTTGTATGGCAGCTCAAGAGCCGGCCGGTTGTGCCGATGCACGATCCGTCACTCCCTCTGCTGATCGCGTCGCATGAGGCGTAGCGAGATGGCCGACTCCCACTCCACCCACAGCGCCGGCGGCCACGAGCACCGCGATGTGACCTTTCGCCCGATCGTACTGAGCGCGATCGGCTTGGTCGTTCTCACCGTCCTCGTTTTCGTCGGCATGCGTCTGTTGTTCAACGTCTACGCGGCGCGCGAAGCGGAACTGAGCCCGCGACGCAATCCGCTCGCGATCAGTTACGGACGCGAATTTCCTCCCGAGCCGCGGCTGCAAACGGCGCCGATTCAGGACCTCCAGAAGCTGCACGCGTGGGAGAACGACACCCTCAGCACCTACGGCTGGGCCGACGAAAAGACCGGGGCTGTGCGAATTCCGATTGCGCGGGCGATGGAGCTGCTGCTTCAGCGAGGCGTGCCAACTCGCAGTGAGCCTTCCGCAGCTGCAGGAGCGAGCAAATGAGGGGGCGCGCTTTGATTCCGGCGGTGGCAGTCGCCCAGGTCTTTTTCAGCGGGGCTGCGCGGGCCGAGAACCCACGACCAGCCCCACTGCAGAACGTCAGCATCGAACAGCGCCTGAACGAACAGGTCCCGCTCGATCTGGTGTTCCGCGATGAAAACGGGCAGTCGGTGCAACTCGCGCAGTATTTCGGAAGGAAGCCGGTGATCTTGAGCCTCGTCTACTACGAGTGCCCGATGTTGTGCACGTTGGTGCTCAACGGCTTGACCGCCGCGCTCGACGTTCTGTCGTTCAACGTCGGCAAGGAGTTCGAGGTGGTGACCGTCAGTTTTAGCCCGACCGAGACTCCGGAGTTGGCGACAGCGAAGAAGCACACCTACTTGAAGCGCTACGGGCGCCCCGGCGCCGAGGCCGGATGGCATTTCCTTACCGGAGATCAACCAGCGATCGAAGCGCTGACGCGTGCAGTCGGCTTTCAGTACACCTACGATCCCGCGCTCAAGCAATACGCGCACGCCGCGGCGATCATGATCTTGACGCCGCAAGGTCGGATCTCGCGATACTTCTTCGGAGTCGAGTACGCACCGAAGGACGTGCGCCTCGGCCTGGTCGAGGCCTCGCAGAACCGCATCGGGTCGCTCGTCGATCAACTGTTGCTGTTCTGTTACCACTACGATCCGGTCGCCGGCCGCTACAGCGCCGTTGCCGTCAACATCATCCGCGCCGGCGGTGTGGTCACGGTGGTGGCGCTGGCGAGCTTCATGATCGTGATGTTTCGCCGCGATGCGCGGCGCAAGCGACGCCTCAGAGCCGTGCTCGGCCCCAACGCAGCCGAGTCACCCGTCACCAGCACGAGTCCCCACTAATGTTTCCCAAGTTGCCACTCTTTCCCGAAGAAGCCTCCACGCTTGCCGGCCGCGTCGACGCCTTGTACTTCTTCCTCGTCGGCGTCGCGGGATTCTTCGCCGTGTTGATCGCGCTGTTGGTGATCGTGTTCGCCGTTCGGTTCCGGCGTCGATCGGAGAGCGACGTGCCGCGGCCGATTCATGGGTCGCTCGCGCTCGAGCTGACATGGACCATCATTCCGTTCGCGCTGGCGATGGTGATGTTCTTCTGGGGCGCGCAGGTCTATTTGGCGATTGCTCGGCCGCCGGACAACGCAGAACCGGTGTACGTGGTCGGCAAGCAGTGGATGTGGAAAATCCAGCACCTCGAAGGCCGGCGCGAAATCAACGAGCTGCACATCCCGGTCAACCGGCCGGTGAAACTGATCATGACCTCCGAGGACGTCATCCACAGCTTCTTCGTGCCCGCCTTTCGCGTGAAGCAGGACGTTTTGCCGAATCGCTACACGACGTTGTGGTTCCAGGCCACGAAGACCGGCACCTATCATCTCTTTTGCGCCGAGTATTGCGGCACGGAACATTCCGGCATGATCGGTCACATCGTCGTGCAGGATCCCGCGGAGTACGAAGCGTGGCTCGGCGGTGCGTCGGTGACCGCGTCGCTCGCGACCGCGGGAGAAAATTTGTTTCAGCAACTCGGGTGCATCACTTGCCACCGCGGCGATACCGGCGCCCGCGGCCCGGCGTTGGACAAGCTCTGGGGCACCACCGTGTCGCTGCAAGGCGGCGGCACCGCGGTGGTCGACGAGGCCTACGTGCGCGAGTCGATTCTCAATCCGCAAGCCAAGATCGTCGCCGGTTTCCAACCGATCATGCCGACGTTCAAAGGGCTGGTGAACGAGGAAGGTCTGCTGCAGTTGATCGCGTACATTAAGACGTTGACCGAACAACCCGGCGAGGCCGGTGCACCTGCGGCGCCCAAAGGGTGAGATCATGGACGCAACGGAAACCCATCGCACCCACTATCTTAACGTCAACTACGGCGTCCGCTCGTGGTTGCTCACGACCGACCACAAACGCATCGCGATCCTGTACTTGGCTTCAATCACGGTGATGTTCATCCTCGGCGGATTGTTCGCCGCCGGCATCCGCATCGAGTTGCTGACGCCCAAGGGCGACTTCGTGTCGGCCGACACCTACAACCGGCTGTTCACCATGCACGGCGTGGTGATGATTTTCTTCTTCCTGATTCCGTCGATACCGGCGGTACTCGGAAACTTCTTGATCCCGCTGATGATCGGCGCCCGCGACCTCGCCTTTCCGCGGATCAACTTGCTGAGCTGGTACATCTACATCATCGGCGCGCTGATCGGTTTGTGGGCCATGTTGACCGGTGGCGTCGATACCGGCTGGACCTTTTACACGCCGTACAGCACGGTGGCGTCGAACTCCAACGTGATCTCGACCGCGCTCGCCGCGTTCGTCACCGGCTTCTCTTCGATTCTGACCGGACTGAATTTCATCGTCACGATTCACCGGATGCGCGCACCTGGCCTGACGTGGTTTCGCCTGCCGTTGTTCGTGTGGGCGCACTACGCCACCAGCGTCATCCAAATCCTCGGCACGCCGGTGATCGCGATCACCATCTTGCTAGTCGGGCTTGAGCGCGGGCTGCACTTGGGCATCTTCGATCCCGCACTCGGCGGCGATCCGCTGCTGTTCCAACACCTGTTTTGGTTCTACTCGCATCCCGCCGTGTACATCATGATCCTCCCGGCAATGGGTGTGATCAGCGAGCTGATTCCGTGCTTCGCGCGCAAACAGATCTTCGGTTACTCGTTCATCGCCGTCTCCAGTCTCGCCATCGCTTTCCTCGGCTTCTTGGTGTGGGCGCACCACATGTTCGTCGCCGGCATTTCGGTCTACGCGGCGATGATCTTTTCATTCCTTACCTTCTTTGTTGCGATTCCATCGGCGGTGAAGGTGTTCAACTGGACGGCGACGCTCTATCGCGGCTCGGTGTCGTGGCAGTCCCCGATGTTGTACGCGCTCGGGTTCATCGGCTTGTTCACCATCGGCGGCTTGACCGGATTATTCTTGGCGACTCTGGGTCTCGACGTGCACGTCACCGACACCTACTTCGTAGTCGCTCACTTCCACTACATCATGGTGGGCGGCGCGATTATGGCGTATCTCGGCGGCTTGCACTTTTGGTGGCCGAAGATCACCGGGCGCATGTATCCCGAGGGCTGGGCGAAGGCAGCGGCGCTGATCGTCTTCCTCGGATTCAATCTCACGTTCTTCCCGCAGTTCATCGTCGGCTATCTCGGCATGCCGCGGCGGTACTACGCCTATCCCGATGAGTTCCAAGTGCTCAACGTCATGTCGACCGCCGGCGCATCGATTCTCGGCGTCGGCTACTTGCTGCCGCTCGTGTACCTGATCTGGTCGCTCCGCTACGGCGCGGTCGCCGCGCCGAATCCGTGGCGCGCAACCGGACTCGAATGGCAAACGCCGTCGCCGCCGCCGACCGAGAACTTCACCCACACGCCGGTGGTCGAACACGAACCGTACGACTACGCCGCGCCCGGGCTTTCGGAGGTGAAAGTTGGCTGACACCACCGTCGCATACGTCGCCCATCACTTCGACGACGCGGAACAGCAGAAGGACGCCGCGTCGCTGGGGATGTGGGTCTTTCTGGTCACCGAGATCATGTTCTTCGGCGGGCTGTTCACCGCCTACGTGATCTACCGTTCCGCCTATCCCGAGGCGTTCGCGCACGCGAGCCACCATCTCAACATTCTGCTCGGCACCACCAACACCGGCGTGCTGATCGGCAGCAGCTTGACCATGGCGCTCGCCGTGCACGCCGCGCAGCTCGGCCACCAACGCGCGCTGCAGTTGTTTCTGGTGCTGACGATCGTGCTCGGATCGGTCTTCCTCGGCATCAAGGGATACGAATACACTCACAAGTTTCACGAAGGCTTGGTCCCCGGCCCGGCGTTTACCTATGAAGGCGAGCACGCGGCCGAAGGACCGCATGCCGAGCTGTTCTTCTCGCTCTACTTCGCGATGACCGGACTGCATGCGCTGCACATGGTGATCGGGATCGGCCTGATGTGCGTCCTCCTGGTGCTCGCGCGCCGCGGCACCTACGGCGCAGCGTACTTCACCCCGATCGAGATGAGCGGTCTCTATTGGCACTTCGTCGACATCGTGTGGATCTTCCTCTTCCCGTTGCTGTACCTGTTCGGGCGTCACTGAGAGTGCATCATGGACCGTCACTCATCGCACGTGGTTCCGGTTTCCGTCTACGTCGCCATCTTCCTCTGTTTGATGGCGCTGACCGCGATCACCGTCGCCGTCGCGTTCGTCGACCTCGGGCCGCTCAGCAACGTCGTGGCGATGGCGATCGCGATCACCAAGGCGACGCTGGTGATTCTGTACTTCATGCACGTCCGCTACAGCAGCCGATTGACCTGGCTGGTTATCGGCAGCGGATTCTTCTGGCTGGCGGTGATGATCGTGTTCACCGCCGCCGATCCGTTCACCCGCGGGTTGCTCGGCTACCCCGGCAGATGATAGCGACGCGCAGATGATGGGCGCACGTATCGATTGAGGGAGTTCATCGTGACGCTGCTGATCCGATTCCTCACCTCGAACATCGGCCGCAAAGTGCTGATGGCGCTGACCGGCCTGTTCCTGATTTTCTTTTTGATCATCCACCTCAGCGGCAATCTGCTGGTGTTCAAGAGCGCCGCGGCCTTCAACGACTACAGCGAGAAATTGCTCGCCAACGAGCTGATCTACGTCGCCGAGATCGGCCTGCTGGTGGCATTTGTCGCGCATTTCATCTCGGGCATCGCCGTGACGTTGCAAAACCGTGCGGCGCGACCGATTGGCTACGCGGTGAAGCGGCGCGCCGGTCACACCAGCCACAAATCGCTGGCCTCGACGACCATGATTCTCACCGGCATCGTGGTGTTGGCGTTCGTCCCGATCCATCTCATTACCTTCAAATACGGGACCCATTATGCGGTTGCCGGCAATCCGCATCAGCGCGACCTCTACCGTCTGGTGATCGAGGAATTCCACGAGCCCCTCGAAGTGGTGTGGTACGTCGTCGCGATGGTGATCATCGGCTTCCACCTGTGGCACGGCTTTGGAAGCGGGTTCGAGTCGCTCGGCGTGGCCTATCGCAAGCCGCTGCGGCGCTTCGGCCAAGCCCTCGCCGTCATCATCGCCGGCGGTTTCGCCATCATTCCGGTTCTGGTGTTCCTGGGGAGATAAGCAGTGACGCTCGACGGCAAAGTTCCCGGCGGTCCGCTCGAATCCAAGTGGGAGCGCCACAAGTTCGAGATGAAGTTGATCAACCCGGCCAACCGGCGGAAGTACACGGTGATCGTGGTCGGAACCGGGCTTGCCGGCGCGTCGGCGGCCGCATCGCTGGGCGAACTCGGCTACAACGTGCTCGCGTTCACCATTCTCGACAGTCCGCGACGCTCGCACAGCATCGCCGCGCAGGGCGGCATCAACGCGGCGAAGAATTACAAGAACGACGGCGACTCCGTCTATCGGCTGTTCTACGACACCATCAAGGGCGGCGACTTCCGCGCGCGCGAAGCCAACGTGCACCGGCTCGCCGAAGTCAGCGTGAACATCATCGATCAGTGCGTCGCGCAGGGCGTCCCGTTCGCGCGCGAGTACGGCGGCTTGCTGAGCAATCGCTCGTTCGGTGGCGCGCAAGTGTCGCGCACGTTCTATGCGCGCGGCCAGACCGGTCAGCAACTGTTGCTCGGCGCCTATGGCGCGCTCATGCGCCAAGTCCATATCGGGCAGGTCAAGATGTTCGCGCGCCGCGAAATGCTGGACCTCGTCATCGTCAACGGCCAGGCACGCGGCATCATCACCCGCAACCTGGTCAGCGGCGAGATCGAGCGGCACGCCGCCGACGCCGTACTGCTATGCACCGGCGGCTACGGCAACGTCTTTTTCCTCTCCACCAACGCCGGCAACAGCAACGTCACCGCCGCGTGGCGCTGCGCCAAACGCGGCGCGTTCTTCGGCAATCCATGCTTCACCCAGATTCATCCGACCTGCATCCCGGTCACCGGCGACTATCAGGCCAAGCTCACGTTGATGAGCGAGAGCCTGCGCAACGACGGCCGTGTGTGGGTACCGAAGCAGCCCGGCGACAAGCGCGCCCCACGTCAGATTCCGGAGAGCGAGCGCGACTACTTCCTCGAACGCAAGTATCCCAGTTTTGGAAATCTCGTCCCGCGCGATGTGGCATCACGCAACGCGAAGGCGGTCTGCGACGACGGCCGCGGCGTCGGCACCACCGGCCTGGCCGTCTATCTCGACTTCGCCGACGCGATTCAGCGGCTCGGGGAAAACACCATCCGGGAACGCTACGGCAACCTGTTCGACATGTACGCGAAGATCACCAGCGAGGATCCGTACAACGTTCCGATGCGCATCTATCCGGCCGTGCACTACACGATGGGCGGCTTATGGGTCGACTACGACCTGATGAGCAACATTCCCGGGCTGTTCGTGCTCGGCGAAGCCAACTTCTCCGATCACGGCGCCAATCGCCTCGGCGCCAGCGCGTTGATGCAAGGCTTGGCCGACGGCTATTTCGTGATTCCGTACACGCTCGCCAATTACCTCGCGAGCACGAGCTTGCCGGCGGTCAACACCGGGCACGACAGCTTCAACGAGGCCGCCGCGGCGGTGCAACAACACATCGACCGGCTGTTCAAGGTGAACGGCAAGGAAACCGTCACCGAGCTGCACCGGCGCTTGGGCAAAGTGATGTGGAACAAAGTCGGCATGGCGCGCAACGAGACCGGCTTGAACGAAGCGCTGCACCAGGCGCGTGAATTGCGCGATGAGTTTTGGAGCAACGTCAAGGTTCCGGGCGAGAAGAACAACGTCAACAAGAACCTCGAACTGGCGCTGCGCGTGGCCGACTACATGGAGTTCGGCGAGCTGATGACCGCCGATGCGCTCCATCGCACCGAGTCGTGCGGCGGCCATTTCCGCGAAGAGAGTCAGACGGACGAGGGCGAGGCCAAGCGCGACGACGAGCACTTTTCCTACGTCGCCGCTTGGGAGTTCAAAGGCGTCGGCCAGCCCGCCGAGCTGCACAAGGAACCGCTGCGGTTCGAGTCGGTGCATCCGTCGCAGCGCAGCTACAAGTAGAGGAGCGAGACCGCCGTGAAAGCCATCACCGTCACATTGCGCGTCTGGCGCCAGGCGAATTCAACAGCGGCCGGCAAGCTCGTCGAATACACCGTGCCGAACGTCTCGGAGGAAATGTCGTTCCTCGAGATGCTCGATATCTTGAACGACGGCCTGATCAAGAAGGGCGAGGATCCGATCGCGTTCGATTACGACTGCCGCGAAGGCATTTGCGGTTCGTGCGGCATCGTGATCGACGGCATCGCACACGGCCCCGAACCCGGGACGACCGCCTGCCAGCTCTTCATGCGCCACTTCACCGACGGCACCGTGATCACCGTCGAGCCGTGGCGCGCCAAGGCGTTTCCGGTGATCAAAGATCTGGTCGTCGATCGCGGCGCCTTCGATCGCATCATCGCGGCGGGTGGTTACATCTCGGTCGACACCGGCAGCGCCCCGGAGGCCAACGAGATTCCGATCCCGAAGGACGTTGCCGATCACGCGATGGACGCCGCCACCTGCATCGGCTGCGGCGCCTGCGTCGCCGCGTGCAAGAACGCGTCGGCCGTGTTGTTCGTCGGCGCCAAGATCACGCACCTGGTGCTGGCGCCGCAAGGGCAACCCGAACGCGAACGCCGCGTGCTGGCGATGGTCGAGCAAATGGAGAAGGAAGGCTTCGGCGCCTGCTCCAACGAAGGCGAATGCGAGGCCGTATGCCCCAAGGGCATCTCGGTCGCGAACATCCAGCGGCTCAACTGGGAATACACTCGCGCGATGCTGAAGCGGTTGTAGCCGCGCTTGACCACCACACGACACCGCGGTACGGCGACTCGCTGAGTCGACGTTGCGAAGCGGAGCCTTGATCGTGCGCGTTTCTTTCATCGTCGAGCGGGCAAATGCGCGGCTCAACGGCGTGCCCCGGGCATGGTTGTTGTTGGATGCCCTCGGGCGACAGCGGCAGCACCTGCTCGATCGCCGCTACCCCGACGCGTTATCGCCCTCTTCGACAACAGCAGCACCGACGGGCCCGAAACCGTCCTCGCCCCGTACGTCGCGCGCGGCGACGTGACGCTGCGTCCGTGGCCGCAACCGTTCTACCTCGGCGCCGCGCGGATGGCGTACGCCGCTTGTCTCGAACAGGTGCGCGGACAGTTCCGTTGGTTGGCCTGCACCGATCTCGACGAGTTCTTGTTTTCACCGTACGCCGACACCTTGCCTCCCGTACTGCGCGAGTACGAAGAGTTTCCCGGCGTCGTCGTTCGCTGGCAGGTATACGGCTCCTCGGGCCACGAGCGCGCATCGACCGAACCCGTGATCGCGCGCTTCCGGCACCGCGCGCCGACCGACTGGATTCGCAACCGCCGGGTGAAATCCATCGTCGATCCCACCCGCGCGTTGCGACCGCTCAACTGCCATCACTTCGCGTATCGCGACGGCGCGCTGGCCGTCGACGAACTCAAGCAGCCGGTCGCGGTCACGCCGCGACCGCGCTTCAAGAAGTCGCTTCGCCCCCTGTACCGCTTGCTGGGTCCGGCGCTCCGTCGTTTCGATCCGTACGCCGGAACGGACATCACCAGCACGACGATTTCGGTCCATCGCCTGCGCATCAATCACTACCCCATCAAGTCACGCGAAGAGTTCGCTCGCAAGGCGCAGTTGAAGGAAGGGAAGAAACGATATGACGGGGTCGACTACTTCGCGTACCACGACCGCAACGACGTCTTCGACCCGATCCTCACACGCTACTTGTCGAAGCTCCGAGCAGACGTCGCGCCTTGACCGATCGCCGTTAGCGTTCCGCCGACGCCGTCGAGGTTGAGGTCGTGCCGCGGCGGCGGTACCGCGAGCGCGCAGCGCATCGCATGCATGAGTCCGTCGACGTCGTGTTCATTCTCGACGACCTGCGCCAACCCGAGTTCTGCAAACCGCTGCGCGCGAAATTGCTGATCGCGCATGCCCGAGTCCGGCACCAACACCGCACGCGTCTTCGCTTGGAGTAAGCGCACGCAGGTGTTGTACCCCGCGCGACTGATTGAAAGTGCGCTGGCCCCGAGAACGGCGTGAAACTCTGGGGAGAAAGGTCGGACATCAATGCGCGCGCCCTGTCCGGCCTCTGCCAGCGCCGCGAGATCAGATGGAGTGGCAAAGGCGGGCGCGAACACCACCAGTCGCCACGACACGAACTCGCTCGCGAGGCGGCGGAACGCCGTCATCGTCGCGATCAAGAGCGGAATCCCGTTCACGCCTCCGCCGCAACTCACCACCACGCACCGAGAAGTTCCCATCGATGCCGGTCGCACGCCAGCAGCCGTCACGAATCCGGTGTATCGAACCGGCACCGGCAGATTCGCACCGCCGGTGAAGTGTTCGTCGAGTCGCGTGAACGCCGGATCCGCATGCACCAGAATGCCGTCGAAGGCACGGAGTCGCTTCAGAACCTGCGCGGTATAGACGTCGCCGGTCACACGCTCATGCCGAGTTTGGCGGGCAATGTCGCGCAGCGAGCACCAGGCCGCCGTCCCAGGATTGCATTGGCGAGCAACGGCAACAACACCTTCAACCTCAGCATCCAGCTCCCATTTGCTGAAGGGATATTGGTCGATCAGCACGACATCGGGCCGAATCCGCTCGACGGCGTGCGCCAGCATGCGCGAGCGTTCCTGCAGCACCTCGGCGACCGGAACGGTCGGCTCGACCGCGACGAGTTGCTCGCCAACCCGCGCCAGCCGCGGCACGCGCACGAGTTGCACACCCGCTGGCTCCTTGTCGTGTGGCACGGGTCGCCCGCCGTCGACGAGGTGCACTTCGTGCGTCGCACCGAGGCCGCAGGCGAGCGCGTGCATGCGAAAAAAGTGTCCGACGCCGGTGAGATGCTGCTGATGGCAAAGAATGCGCACAGCGTCAGCACTCGTCCGCAATGCCGAGGAATTCCCGGATCTGCCTGAGGATCGGACTGTAGCGCACGTGGCTCATGGCCAAGGACTCGGTGAGGAACGCCGTCCCCGCGCCGTACTTCTCGCGCTCTTGCGGCAGCTCGATGAGGTGATTTTCTTCCGCCGAGCGAATGATGCCGAGCGGATCGTGACCGGAGCGCACGCGCTCGATTTGCTCGAGCAGCAGGCGCCGAAAAACAATGATCCCCTCGTCGGTGTCGACCAGCTTTTCGCGCGTCCGGTCAGCGATCGCGCCTTGGCTCACGCACACCATGATGTCACCGCCGTCGACGAAGTCAGTGATGAAGGCACCGCGCGCATCGCGAAAGGGGACATCGTAGACCGGCACCTCCGCTTGAACCGGCGCGGCTGACTTGGAGTCCCGCAAATAGCACGAGTACCAAACGATCCGCGTGTGCGTGTCATCCACCGGCACCCGAATCTGAAAGCGGTGCTGGCGCTGCGCGCCGATCCGCACCATCGTCGGAAACACCAGCGGATGGCCGATCCGCCAATCGTCATCGTCGCGACTGCCGCCCGCCAGCACCCGCCGTTTGATGATCCCGTGACGAAACACCTCGAAGCCGATTTCCACCTGGTGTCGTGGATAGTGGCTCGGCACACTCAGTCCTTTGGCTGCGCGAACCGACGCGAGATGATGACCGTGGAGCCACTCCAAGTGCGTCGGATCCACATTGTTCTCGACGATCTGCAGCCAATTGCACGGAACCATCGCGCGACCGATGTCCCGCAGCACATCCGGCCACACAAACAGATCGTACCGTGGCAGCAAGGGTGCGGGCTCCGGGCCGAGGTAGGCGAACACCAGGCCCCCGAGTTCCTCCGCGTGATACGCGCGCGTCCGGGCACGCTGGCGGAGCCCCTCGCTGGCGTGGAGAGCCGGAATCTCGATGCACTCGCCTGAGCCGGCGAATCGCCAACCGTGATAGGGACAGCGGAGCGAGCAGTCGTCGACGATACCGTACGCCAGCGACGCACCGCGATGTGGGCAGCGGGCATCGAGCAGCCCGATGCTCCCTGTCACGGTGCGGAAGAGCGCGAGGTCTTCGCCCAGTAGCCGTAGCGGCAGCGCCGCGCCTGCGCGCAGCTCGCAAGTCGCTGCAACCGGATGCCAATATCGTCGCAGCAGCTCGCCCATCGGCGTGCCGGGACCGACGCGCGTGAGCGTCTCTTGTTCCTCGCGGGTCAGCACGATTCGTCGCTGTAGACGGCTTGGACGCGGGTGTAAAACGCCGCATCCCAAACACCGTGCTCAGGCGGACCGAGACCCGACGCCTTCCAACCGACAAACGGCGCCCGCGGATGAACCGCGAGCGGGCCCGAGCCGAGTTGGACGATTCCAGCCTGCGCGGCTTCGCGGACGTGCGCGCGGGCGCGGGCATCACGCGTGTGCACGCTCATCAGCAGTCCGTGCGGCACGCCGTTGGCAATCGCGATGGCGTCGTCGAGATCGCGTGCCGGCAAGATGACCGCCACCGGCCCGAAGGTCTCCTCCTGCGCAACGCGGCTGCGCGGATTGGCCTCGAATAGCAGTGCCGGAGTCAGCCACGCCCCATGAGCCAAGTCGTGCGGCAGAACACCGCCCGCGATCAGCCGCGCGCCATCCGCAACCGCGCCTTCGATCAACGCGACAACGCGGTCGCGCTTCTCGATCGATATCACTGGGCCGACCTCCGTCGCCGGATCGTCGGGATCTCCAATGTGCAATGCTGCAACGGCAGCACGCGCGAGCGTCACGAAGCGATCGCGCACCGCCTCTTCGACCACGAACCGACGGATCGCGGTGCAGCGTTGCCCGGCGAACCCGAAGGCGCCGCGAACCAGGCCGGGAACCAGCGCGTCGAGATCCGCGTCGCGCAAGACGATGGCGGCGTTGTTGCCGCCAAGCTCGGCTTGCACCGGCTTCATCGAGTCGGCACACAGCGCGGCCACCGTGCGTCCGGTCGCGATCGATCCGGTCACCGCGATCGCGGCGACGCGCGGTTCACCGCACAGCGCCCGCACCGTGTCCGCATCACCGCACACGACATTGACGACGCCCGGTGGTACGCACACGTGCTCCAACGAGTCGACGATCGCCGTGGCCGTCATCGACGCTTCCGGCGCGGGCTTGAAGACAACGGTGTTGCCGAACCCGACGGCGGGGGCGATCTTGCCGACCGGAATCGCCAGCGGATTGTTCCACGGGGTGATGAGGCCGACGACACCGAGCGGACGCTGCGCGGCAGCGACGCCGGGCGCGACGGGTTGCGACTGCAGTGCCGGATCGCGAGCCAATTCGGCGGCGATCCGCACGTGCGCAACCGCGCGGCCGATCTCTTCCTCGGCGAAACGGCGCGGCTTGGCGACTTCGCGCACGATGAGATTCACGAGCTGCGCGCGCCGCGCCTCGATCTCGTCCGCCCAGCGCTCCAAACAATCGCCACGCTCGGACGGCTTGCGCGCCGCCCACGAATCCAACGTTTGCTGCGCTGCGTGAACGGCCGCTTCCACTTCGGCCGCATCAGCAAGCGGAACCTGCGACAGCACTTCGGAGGTTCGGCATGGATTGCGATGAATGAACCGTCGCGGGCTATCGCGGCTTCGCCGGGCGCCGGCAATCACCGCAACCGGCAACCGCTCTCCGCCGCGCACCTCCATCCCGTCCGACCCGTCCAATTCAGCGATGATGCCGGCGACACCGCGAAACGACGCGGCACGCTCACCGAGATAGCTGCGAGTGATCTCGGCGTGCAGCGGTTCCGTTGTTCCCACCGCATCATCGGCGACACAGACTTCGTAGTCACGCTCGTACGCGTCGAGCACGGTCGATCGCACGCAGCCATGCAAATACACGCCGGCGACGATGAGGCGGCGGACACCGTGTTCGCGCAACCACGGATCGAGTCGCGGATCGCCGAACGCGCTGAAGAAGCGCTTGCGCAGCACCAGCTCGCCGTCGACGGGAGCCAACGCCGCTGGCGGCAGAACCCCACGGGTGCCCTCGACGCATTCCATCACGCCGCGCCGTTGCCAATGCGGCATCCGGTCGGCGCCGTCAGCACGCGTCACGGTGTGGGCGTGCGCAATCGGCAGAGCGTGACGGCGCGCTGCGCGCAGGAGCGTCGTGGCGCGCTGGCACAGCGCGTCGGCGCTGGGAGTCAGTGCGGGCCGTGCGAGAAAATCATTCTGAAGGTCGACGAGCAGCAGCGCCACCTTCGACGGATCGACATTCATGCCGCCGCAGTGCGCTGCTCCAAAGAACGAACCGCCGCGGCCGCGATGCACTCGCCCAACGCTCGCGTGCCGACGACGACGCTCTCGGGTCCGGCAATGTCTTGCGATCGCACAGGCGAGGCCACCACATGCTCGACCGCGGTTTCGATTGCCCAGGCCTCGCGCGTCAGATCGAGGCTCTCGCGCAGCATCATCGCCAGCGACAGGATCTGTGCGATCGGATTGGCGCGGTCGGAGCCCGCGAGATCGTGCGCGGCTCCGTGCCCAGTTTGATACACGGCGCGCCGGTCGGGACCGAAATTTCCGGAGTAGGACATCCCCCGCGAACCCAGCAGCACCGTGGCGGCGTCGGCGAGAATATCGCCGAACAAATTGGGCGCCGCCACGACATCGAACCGCCGCGGGTCCGCGACCAATTGGAAGGCGGCGTTGTCAACCTCGAGCAACTCCAAGGTGATGCCGCCGTCGCGGGCAACCGCCTCCGCTACTTCACGCCACAACGCGCTCACATCGGGAAGGCCGCCCGGTTTGATGACCACCGACAACCGACCCCGTCGCCCGCGGGCCAGCTTGGCGGCGACATCGACAATGCGCGTCACCTGATCGGCATGATACGAGAAATGATGATGCGCGAGGCGCCCGTCTTCTCGTCGACCCGACTCGCCGAAGTACAGACCGCCAACGTTCTCGCGCACGATCAGCACGTCGACCTCGCGCAACCGGTCGGGGCGAACAATCGCCACGTCATCGAGCGATGCAGACGGACGGAGCGGCACCAGCTTGCAATAGAGATCGAACCGCGCCCGCAGATCGTAAACCGAACGCCCGCCCATCGGCCCGCTCATCACGGCTCCGTTTGCCGCGAAGATCGTGTCGCAGAAGTCCGCGTAGTTGAGCGGAGGGCAACCGCCCCGATCCGGATTGTCTGGTTCGAGGCGGCGCACGTCGATCTGGGACCCGGTTGCCTGCGTCACGGCGGCGAGCACCGCCAACGCCGCCTCGATCACCTCGGGGCCAATTCCTTCTCCCGGAATGACCCCGATGAGCCGCGGGTCCGACGCGCGCCGTTCCCAGCCCGGAATGCATTGCGTGAGAGGCGTTGCCCGACCCGCGGTAGAGGCGCCCTGCATCGCTCCGTCGGCTACACCCGATTCACGTTGCAATCGCCTCATGTCCATTGCGGCCAACCGCCGCCAACCCCACCCGAGACGCCAGCCACTCGCGCGCGCGCTGCGGATAGAACGCGAGCGTGACCACGTCGTAGAGCAATTTACCCGATTCGCTGAGCGTAATGCGGTCGTCCTCGTCCTCGAGCAGATCGGCATCGACGAGACGATCGAGGAGTTCGCCAAAGTCCTCATCCACCTCGCGCCCGAACGTGGCTTCGTAGTGCGATCGAACCAGTTGGCCGCCGTCGCCGAGCGTGCGGGCAATGAACTGGGTCACGCGATCCTCGGCGGCGAGTGGGAACACTTCCTCGACCGGGCTCTGCCCGCGCTCGATCCGTTCGAGGTAGGCGTCGATCCGCTCGTGGTTGCGATAGATCGTGTAGCCGAGGTGCGACCGCGCACTCGAGCCGATTCCGAACTGGAACCCCGCCATGTCCTCGTCGAAGCACGGCAGTCGCTGGTGCAAGCGCGCGATCGAGTCGAGCCGCTTGAACGTGTGCCAGCGGGTTTGGGTGTACCCGAGGTCTTCCGCGCTTCGCTGGACGAAGGCGCGCCAGCGCATCAGACCGGCGAGGTCGAAGTGATCCGCGTCGCGCATCGCCTTCGTCACCGGCGTACGTTCGTTGATGCGCAAACTGTACAAGGTTACCGACGGCACCCCGCGCGCTGCCAGCGCGCGCAGATCGGCGAGAAATGCGTGTTCGCTTTGTCCGGGCAGGCCGTAGATCAAGTCGACATTGGCGATCAAACCCGAGTCGACCAAGAGATCGCAGGCGGCGAGTGCTTCGGCCCGGGTTTGATCGCGATGAACCGTATCGAGTACCGAATCGTCCAGCGTCTGAATGCCCATGCTGACGCGCCCGATACCGTGCCGCCGCAGCACTTCGACGTGTTCGGGTGTCACCGTCTCGGGTGAGGCCTCGACCGTGTGCACCGTGTTCGCGATCCGGGTCGTGCGCGCAAACACGCCGTCGAGCAGCGCGTCGAGCAAGTCGGGGCTCAGCGCGGTCGGCGTGCCGCCACCGACAAAGAGCTGCGACAGCGGCGTGCCCGGCGAAACCCATGCGAGCTCCGCCAACAATCCGCGCACGTAGCGCGCCATCCCCTCGGCGTCGGCGCCGATGCGCACCGCGTAGTAGCAAAAGGTGCAATGGTAGCGGCAAAACGGCACGTGCACGTACAGGCGGAGCTGATCGTGCGCGAGCGGTGGCCGCTCGGCCATCGGGGCGTGGGTATACGCCGGCGCGGCGGTCGGATACACGTGCGGCACGGAGTAGGCCATGCGTGGGACCGAACGCAGCGCCCAGGCGATGCGCTCAACTCTGGCCGCATCCGGCTCGAACGTGGTGGACAGCATGGCGTGCGGCAGGATACTAGTTCAGCGATTGCAACCCAGTCAATGAGGTGGTCGGGCATCGGTAACTTGACGAATCGCAGCAGACATCAACCCGATCTTCAGGGCGTGGCGGAGAGAGTCCATGGAACCGCGGATCACGATCATCACGTTGGGCGTGCGCGACTTTGAACGGTCATTGCAGTTCTATCGCGATGGCTTGCGCCTGCCGGTGGGTGATCGCTACCCCGACGCAGTCTTCTTCCGTCTGACCGGCATCACGCTCGGATTGTATCCGCGAGCGCTACTCGCGAAAGATGCAAACGTGTCGGCCGAGGGCCACGGCTTCGAAGCCATCGCCCTGGCGCACAACGTGCGCACGCGCGCGGAAGTCGAACGCGTACTCGCGGAGGCCGAAGCGGCCGGCGGAACCGTCGTGCAACCGCCACGCGTCGCCGATTGGGGCGGGTACTCGGGCTACTTCGCCGATCCCGACGGCCATCTGTGGGAAGTCGCCTGCACGCCCGCGGGCTCGATCGAGTAACCGTGGCCGTTTGCGGGCTCGGCGGTTCGTGTTATCCGAGCCGGTGAATTCGAGGAGACAAACTATGATCGATCGCACGTTGGAATTTCCGCGGGACTTCGTGTGGGGTAGCGCGACCGCTGCCCACCAAGTCGAAGGCGACAACCGCCACAACGATTGGTGGGCGCATGAGTTGGCACCCACCACCAACGCGATCGAGCCGTCGGGCGTCGCCTGCGATCACTATCATCGCTTCGCTGAAGACTTTCGCTTGTGCCGGTCGCTCGGCCACGCCGCGCATCGCATGTCGATCGAGTGGAGCCGCATCGAACCGAGCGAAGGGCAGATCAATCGCAGCGAGATCGAGCACTATCGGAAAGTGCTCGGGACGCTGCGCGACACCGGGATGGAGCCGTGGGTGACGTTGCACCACTTCACCTCGCCGGTGTGGTTTGCGCAGCGCGGCGGCTTTTCGAAGCGCGAGAACCTCGATGCCTTCAGGCGCTTCGTCGAGCTGGCCGCACGCGAGTACGGCGATCTGGTGCGCTGCTGGTGCACCATCAACGAGCCGACCGTCGTCGCCGAGCTGGGATTCCGCTTCGGCTACTTTCCGCCACGCTTGCAAGATCCAGCGTTGTCGGCAGCGGTGCTTTGCAATCTGTTTCGCGCGCACACGCTGGCGTGCGAGACGGTGAAGGCACACGCCGCCCACACGCCGTTCATCGGCATCACGCTCGCCGTGCAAGCCCACGAGCCGCTCGATCCCAGTTCCGACGGCGACCGCGCGCTGGCGGCGCGACGCGACGCGGAGTCAACCGGCGCCTGCTACGAGGCATTGCGCACCGGCGTGTTCCGCTATCCCGGCCGGCCCGACGAGGAGATCGCGGGCCTGAAGGCGTCGTCGAGTTTCGTCGGCGTGCAGTACTACACGCGCATGCGCTACGACGCGAACACCGGCGGGCCGGCGCCCGCGGACTTCGAGCGCCGCACGATCACCCAGATGGCGTGGGAAGTATATCCTGAAGGCTTTGCGCCGCTGCTGCGGCGTGCCGCGGCGACTGGCTTGCCGGTCTACGTCACCGAGAACGGCGTCTGCCTCGATGACGATCGCCAGCGCGTCGAATACATCGCCGACCATCTCGCGGTCGTCGAGCAGGTACGGCGCGACGGCGGCGACGTGCGCGGCTATTTCTACTGGTCGGCGATGGACAACTTCGAGTGGAACTTTGGATACGGACCCAAGTTCGGGTTGATCGAGGTAGATCGCAAGACGCTGGAACGCCGCCCGCGCCCCAGCGCCAGCTTCTTCGCCGAGGTCGCACGCACCGGCCGCGTGTCGCCCGAGTTGGTACAACAGTTCGCCCGCTAGTACTGCGAAACACTCCGACCGCGATTTTCTGTCAACCAAATCTCGGGCCTCGCTCGTCTTGCAAGATGATGAGGTGGACCGACCTGAGATGGACCGCGTTGCTGGCGATACTGTGGGCACTGATCGCACTCACCGCGTGCGGGCAAGATCTGGTTTTCGAGGGAATGCCGCTGTTGGTGACCCCGACACCAACGGAGACGGGTTGCCTCTCCAGCGGTGCCGCCTGTACGCTCGATAGCGATTGTTGCAGCGGTTCGTGCATCAGCCCCGACGGGGTCAACCTAGAGTGCGAGTGAAGTCGAGCCGGGGTGCCAGCAGCTCGACGGCGTGGTCCAGCATCGTGTCGCCGTCGAAGATGAAGCGGCCGGAGAATCGCCGGCGCTGGATCACCAGCGGCACCCACAACCGGTCGTCAGCCCACATGCAGTGGTACGGAATCGCGTCGAGCGCCACCCAGACCGGAATCGCCTCGTCGGTTTCCTGCGGTTCGCGATCGCAACCGTCGGCACGATAGATCTGGACGTGAATCGAATAGCCGTCGACGAATTGGAACCGGTTTTCGCCGTACCAGCTCAACGACACGGGGGTCGTACATAGTTCTTCTTGCACCTCACGCACCGCGCATTCGAGCGGGGTTTCTCCCGGCTCGACCCGTCCACCCGGCGCGTTGATCTTCCCGGCTCCCAGCCCCCGCTTCTTGTGGATCAACAACATCTCGTGGTCGCGAATCACGAACACCAGCGTGGCCGGATCGCGCGCGACCCACCGATCCCACGCGAGGTCGGCAACGCGGCGCGGGATGTTGATCTGCCTCGACATGCAACGATGTCTCTACGTTCGAACGCGAGCCGCCGCAAGTTGCACCGCCTCGCAATCGAGTGAACATCTTACACGCCAGAATTGAAAACTCGGGTGCGCGTAGTCGTTCCGTGGCCGCCCGATGGGCGCGAATGCGTTTCATGTTCCCTTGAAGTCGGGTGGCACGGTCGTTGCGCTTGCGCCCCACGCCGTGAACAAGCGACCGGTGCACTTTGTTACTCGCGAAGCTGCGCGAGGCGGCGTGGTGAGTGATGTAGTGGGTGAACCCGTCTCGCGCTCGCCCCGACAGCGTCGTCCCACCGGCGCTGTCGGGGCACCGTATGCAGACGCACGCGGCCGCGGAGTGTTCGGGGAGATCAGCGAGAGGGATGGAAACTCTTACATCCCATCCGTGCAGAAAATGGGAGGCGCGTTGGCTCGAACACCTGCGAACTGCTTCACCTTCGGCGCGTCGCAGCGCGTGCGCCGATGGCACATCGCTTGCCTTTGACTGCATCAACACGCGTGGTCCCGGCGCACTCTCGATGGACATCGCCCCCCCCGCGGTGTTCATCGACGCCGGGCCGCGCGTCGTCTGCACACCAATACGCCAACAAGGAGGAGCGCCATGCTACATGCTGAGATCCGAACCGATCGTGACGCGTTTCACTTCTTCGGCGAGGTGAACGGCTACAATCTGGAAACCTTGCGGCAGCACGTCCGAGAAACCGCACTCGAATCGGGCACGGTACACCTGCGGCTCGAAATCGACCGCGCCGACGCGTCGGCGTTCAACGGCTCCGCGGCCGGTTGGCTCTCGCGCTTGGCTGACCGTGGAGCGTTCATTGAAATCAACGTGCGACGCCACTGAGGCGTCCAGGACCGAGCCGAGTTGAGGAATTGCCATGAAACCACCAGTGGGTCGGATTCTGTTGCGGGTTCTCGCACTCGGGCTCGCACTCCAGACCGCAGGGTGCGCGCTGCTCATCGCCGGGGCGGCCGCCGGTGGAGCGGCCGGCGTTGCGACCAGCATCGACAACGACCACCAGCAACACTACAGCCCGATGACCTACGCCGGGACGGTGGTTGCCAACGTCGTCTACTGCCCGACGAAAGTGGCTTTCGCCGCGGTTGGAGCGGCCACCAGTGGGGTCGCCTATGTCGCCACGCTCGGGCGGCCGAAGCCGAGCAACACGATCTGGGCGGCCACAGTGAAGGGGGACTACGTGATGACGCCGCGGATGATCGAGGGGAAGGACGCGGTGCATTTTATCGGCGCTTGAATACGCCCCTCGGAATCAGATGGTCGCGCACCGCTCAATGTCATCTCCGTCGAGACACAGCGCCTCTAGACGGCCGTTGAGCCGATGTTGTCAGTTCGTCCTCGCTCACCACGTTCGACATTGCCGAGCAATCGGCAGCGATCCCCCCAGCGCGGACGTGAATGTCGCATCACTCCGCGCTTTGCCCCGGCGGCGCCGTTCGCGCCCACCTTTGCCCACCGGCGTCGTCGGGGTGCAGCCTTTCCACGCTTCCGCGTGTTCCCACGCTTCCGCGTGTTCCCACGCTTCCGCGTGTTCGCACGTTTCCGCGCGTGTGTTCGCATGATTCCGCGTGGAGGTGGCCACGGCCTACCCTCCTCCCACGCGGTACGACTCCGACGGCGCCACCCCACTGGCGCCGTCGGAGCCTGCACCGCGCGCCGCGATTTGTCACACCTATTCGACCCGATACGCCTTCAATCGATTGTACAGCGTCTTGAGGCTGACTCCGAGCACTTCGGCGGCGCGGCGCTTGTCCCCTTTGCATTCGTGCAATGTCGCGAACACCAATCGCCGCTCCGCCTCCGCCAGTGACAGCCCTACCTTGATCTGCACGCTCGGCCCCGACGCCGCAGTGGAGCGGATCTCCGGCGGCAGGCAATCGACGCCGATTTCAGTATCCGCCAAAATGAACGCTTGATGGATGAGATTCTTCAGCTCGCGCACGTTACCCGGCCAGCGATGCGCGCGTAGTTGGCTCATCGCCGCTCGCGTGAAGACTTTGCTCGTGCCGTTCGCTTGATTGAGCAAGGCGAGAAAATGCTCGGCGAGCAGTTCGATATCGTCGACCCGTTCGCGCAGCGGCGGCAGTTGGATCGGGAAGACCTTCAGGCGGTACAACAGATCTTCACGGAATTTGCCCTCGGCCACAAACTCTTCGAGATGGCGATTGGTGGCCGCCACGGTTCGTACGTCGACGGGCAGCGGGCGCTCGCCACCGACGCGGATCACCGACGACGTTTCGAGCACTCGCAACAGCTTGACCTGCAACTCGAACGGCATCTCCGTCACTTCATCGAGAAAGATCGTTCCACCGTTCGCCCGCTCGAAGTAGCCGCGGTGCGCGTGCGCTGCGCCGGTGAAGCTGCCGCGCTCATGACCGAACAGTTCGCTTTCGATCAGCGACGGCGAGATCGCCCCACAGTTGAGCGGAAGGAACGGACGGGTGCGGCGGCGACTCAGCGCGTGCACGGTTTCCGCGACCAACTCCTTGCCGGTGCCGCTCTCGCCGGTGATCAGCACGGTCGCGTCTGATGGAGCGACGCGCGCTACCAAGTCGTACACGTGCTGCATTGCCGGCGAGGCGCCGACCAGCGAGCCGAATCGGCCCAGCTTGCGCAACTCCGCGCGCAGGGAGCCGACTTCCTCGCGCAGCGCGTGCGCCCGCGCCATGTTGGCGAGCACGGCCTTCAGTCGCGGGATGTCCGGGGGTTTGGTGAGATAGTCGGACACGCCCTTGCGCAGCGCGTCGACCACGCTGTCGACGCTGGCGTGACCGGTGATCAAGACCACCTCGGTCGGTGTACCGGGATCGAGGTCGTCGAGCAGCTCGATCCCCTTGCCGTCGGGCAGCATGAGGTCCACCAGCAACAGATCGGGCGGCTGACCGCGGAGCACCGCGCGCGCGTCCTTCAGCGACTTGGCCACACTGGTCGTGAAGCCGGCTTGCGCCGCCAGTTCGGCGAGCGGTAGCAAGAAGTTCTCGTCGTCGTCGACAACCAGTGCGTGCGGCATGAGTCCTCAGCTCTCGACCGGGGTGAGCGGCAGCGTGATCTGCACGCACGTGCCGCGTCCAATGTGGCTGTCCACCTCGATGCGGCCGCCGTGCGATTCGACCACCGCGCGCGCCACGTGCAGCCCGATCCCTGTGCCGCCGTCCTTGGTCGTGAAGTACATGGAGTAAATGTGTTCGAGGATATCCGGTGGGATGCCCGGGCCGCTGTCGCGCACGGAGACCATGGCGGTTCCGTTGTGCCGGTCGATCAACAGCGACATCCGCCCGCCCTCCGGCATCGCCTCCAACGCGTTGGCCGCAATGTTGAGCAGCGCTTGCTTCATCCGATCGCGATGACCCGTGAAGGGAACGCCGGCGGGCGGCAAGCTCAACTCGACTTCGACGTGCTGCTGCTTCGCTTGCGGCGCCAACAACGCGTCGAGGTCGCGAATCAACTCGCACAGGTCGAAGCGCTCGCGGGTCGTGCTCGGCGTTGTGGTTTGATTCAGCACCGCAACCAGCGACCGATTCAAGCGCGCCAGTTCCTGCCGCAACACGTACGCATACCGCTTCTGGCGCTCGCGCTGATCCGCGTCATCGTCGGCCGAGTTCAGCGCCTCGCTGAGCAATTCGAGGTTGAGTTCCATCGCACCGAGCGGAGCGCGCAGTTCGTGCGCCAGCGCGCTGTAGACGCGGCCGAGGCCGCGCATCTGCGTTGCCAGTCGCATGTCGGTCTCGAAGGCTTCGAGCAAGTCGCGATCTTTGATCAAGACCAAATACTCGTCGCGATCCGGTTCGCCGTGCTGGTGAGCCTCCAGGCGCACGCGTCGCACGTGACCAGCAACCGACACCTCCGCGTCAATGTGCGCGCCGCCGTCTCTGCCGGTGATCCGTTCAAGGGCGGCGGAGAATACCGGCGCAAGTTGGTCCCAACGCGAGGCGAGCGCAGACTGGTCAGCGGTGCCCAGCAACGCGCAGGTGGTCGCGTTGGCAAACTCGAGCCGCTGGTGCGCCCCGATCAGCACGACCCCGACGTCCATGAAGTTCGCGAGCGCCGCAATCCGGCGCTCCGCCTGCGAGCTGCGCTCGCGGGTGGCGCTGAGTTCACGCCCGAGTTTTCCGGCGGCCTCGATCACGGCGGCAAACTCATCCCGGCCATCGGTCGGCACCGCCTCGCCGCGTGCGCTCGCCTCCACGGTGCGCGCCAACGCTTCGCCGCGGCGCGACAAGCGTACCTGCAGCAACACCGCGAATACGCCGATGCCCATCAAGCCCACCAGGCCGGCCACCACCATCTGTTGCCACGCGCCGCGATAGATGTCCGCGATACGCCGGCTCTTGAGAGCCAGCCGGATGTACCCGACGATGCCGTCTTGCCGCACCAACGGGACGAACAGATGGTACTTCCCGCCCGAGCGCCCACGCGCGCTGAGGAACTGCGGTTCCATCGAGCCGTGAAAGATGACCGCCGGAATCGCGAGCTGGTGCCCGATCTCGAAATCGTCGCTGACGACGACTGTGCCGGCGTCGTCAGCGACCGTGATCGCCGCCACCACATTGGACCGCTTGCTCAGGTCCGAGATGGTCTCGACCAGCCGCTGCCGCGTCGCCGCATCGCCCTGGAGCAGTTGGGCCAGCGCTGCGTCAGATAAGCTGGCGGCGACCTCACGACCGATGAGGTTCGCCGTGTCCTCCATCACCGACGAGGTGATCGACCGGACCTCGTATTCGGTGAGGACCGCCAGGCCGGCGAGGACAATGAGATAGATGCCAGTTGCGATGACGGTGCTTTTGACAACCAACCGCATGCAGCAATCCGAGACGAAAAATTTGTAGCCGTTACGCCGTCACCAAGGAAGGGCGGCGTGTCCACGCTACCGATCGAGCGGCAGCGGACTCTCGCCGGTGATCAAGCGCGCCCCGCGATTCCAGGTCAGGTAGTTCCACGCCCATTGGATCAGCACCAGCACGCGGTTGTCGAACTCCACAAGATACATCAGGTGAATGAACAGCCATGCCAGCCACGCGAGCGTGCCGTTGAACTCGACGCCGGCGAGCTTCGCCACCGCGGCGCGGCGGCCGATCACGGCCATGCTGCCCTTGTCGCGATAGTGGAACGGCCCAACCGAACGACCGGCCAGACGGCGCCGAATCGCCTGCGCGACGTAGCGCCCTTGTTGCATCGCAACCGGGGCGACGCCTGGCAGCGGCGTGCCGCCCTGATGACGGAAATGCGCGAGATCGCCGATCACGAGAATCTCGGGATGACCGGGCACGCTGCAATCCGTTTCGACGATGACGCGCCCGACGCGATCGAGTTGCGCGCCGGTCTTCGCCGCAATGATGTTCCCGAGCGGCGAAGCTTGTACGCCCGCCGCCCACAACACGGTGCGCGTCGCAATCGACTCGCTGCGCTCGCCGGCCCGGACCGTGACCGACTCGGGCGTGATCGCCGTCACCAGCGCCCCGGTCCGCAGTTGCACGCCGATCCGCTCGAGCGCCGCGGCGGCTTTGGCCGACAACGCCGGCGAATATGGCGGGAGGGCGCGCGCGGCGCCTTCGATCAGAATGATGCGCGCATCGGACGGATTGATGGTGCGAAAGTCGCGCGCCAGCGTGTGGGTCGCGATCTCGCTCAACGCGCCGGCCAGTTCGACGCCGGTCGGTCCGGCGCCGATGATCACGAACGTCAGCCACGCGGCGCGCCGCTCTGGATCGACCTCGCGTTCAGCCGCTTCGAACGCCCACAGAATCCGCCGTCGGATCTCGGTGGCGTCTTCGATCGTCTTCAAGCCCGGGGCGAGGGGCGCCCACTCGGCGTGTCCGAAATAGTGGTGCGTCGCGCCGGCGGCGACGATCAGTGTGTCGTACTCAATCTCGCCGTCGCTGAACACGACCCGATACGCTGCCGGATCGAGATCAATCACCTCGGCCAGCAGCACCGCCGTGTTGCGCTGCCGATTGAGGACGCCGCGCAGCGGCGAGGCGATCTCACCCGGCGACAGGCCACCGGTCGCAACTTGGTAGAGTAGCGGCTGAAACAGATGAAAGTTGCGGCGGTCGACGACCGTGATGCG
This sequence comes from Binatia bacterium, assembly GCA_035541895.1. Taxonomy (GTDB): domain Bacteria; phylum Desulfobacterota; class Binatia; order HRBIN30; family JACQVA1; genus DATKMK01. The sequence continues at coordinate 39,152 of DATKMK010000005.1, forward strand.
GACCGGCGCGCGCTTGAGCGCCTGCGCCGCATACAAGCCGCCGAAACCGCCGCCGATGATCACAACCCTGTGGATCGCTGTCATGGTGCCCTGCCAGGTTACCGAAAGAGCGGGGCACAATGCACGCGTCAAGAAAAAATTCCGGGCTTGACCATGCATGGGTCTCGCAGGCAAGAAGCCAGGCGTGGAAAGTCTTGCGGCGGTCCCCTTCATCGGCATGCTGCTCGGCATCGCGCTGCTGCCGCTTCTGGTTCCTCACATCTGGGAGCATCCGGCGGCGCCGATCGCGCTGGTCGCCGTCTGCTCGGCGCCGGTCGTCCTGCTGGTGCCGGGCCCGCATGAACGCGAGCTGCTGATCCACGGTCTCGAAGAGTATGTCGCGTTCATGGCGCTGATCTCGGCGCTCTACGTCACCGCCGGCGGGATTCACCTGTCGGGAAATCCGCGCGGCACGCCGCTGGTCAATGTCTCGTTCCTCGGCATCGGCGCGGTCGCGGCCAGCTTGATCGGCACCACCGGCGCGTCGATGTTGCTGATTCGTCCGTTGCTCGACGCCAATCAGGAGCGTCGAATCAAGACGCATATCGTGGTGTTCTTCATTCTGATCGTCTCGAACTCGGGTGGCTTGCTGACGCCGCTGGGCGATCCGCCGTTGTATCTCGGGTATCTCCACGGCGTGCCGTTCACGTTCACGTTCCACCTGTGGCCGGCGTGGCTGCTCGCCGCCGGTTTTCTGCTCGCCGCCTTTTGGTTGTGGGATCGCCGGGCATACGGCCGCGAAGCCCCGGAAGACTTGGCCCTCGATGCCGCGCACGAGACCGCGGTAAAGATGGACGGAAAGGTCAATCTGCTGATTGCCGCCGGCATCATCACGTGCTCGGCGCTGGGGCTGCCGAGCCCGTGGCGTGAGCTGGGGTATGGGGTGCTCATCGGCTTATCCCTGGCGTTGACGCCCAAGGAAGTCCGCGATGCCAACACGTTCCACTACGGACCGCTCAAGGAAGTCGCGATCCTATTCCTCGGCATCTTCATCACCATGGTGCCGGCGTTGCACTCGCTCGAACAGATTGCGCCGCACTTGCCGGTGCACCATCCGATCGGCTTGTTCTTCATGAGCGGCGTCCTGTCGAGCGTGCTCGACAATGCACCGACATATTTGCTGTTCGCCAGCTTGGCTGCCGCGCATGCCGGCCACGGTGCCGATCTCGCCGCCCTCGCCACGCATTCGCCCGCGTTGCTCGCCGCCGTCAGTGTGGGCTCCGTATTCATGGGCGCCAACACCTACATCGGCAACGGTCCCAATCTGTTGGTGAAGGCGGTGGCGGAAGGCGCCGGAGAAGCGAAGGTCGAGATGCCCGACTTCCTGACCTATGCCGGATGGGCGACCCTCGTGCTTTCGCCGGTCTATCTTGGCGTGGTTTTCTTGATGTTCTGGTAGCCGAGCTGCGAGTGACAGCGGGCCGCGTTAGCCCTTGATCTGTTTCAAATCGCGCACGGCGCCGCGGGCGGCGCTGGTGGTGAGTAGCGCGTAGGCTTGCAACGCCTGCGACACCGGCCGATTGCGCCCGACCGGCTTCCAGGCCTGCTCGCCGCGCGACAACATGTCGAGGCGCCGGCGCTTCAATTCGGCGGCGTCGACCAGCACGTCGACGCGGCGATTCGGGATATCGATGCGGATGCGATCGCCTTCGTGCACCAACGCGATCGCGCCGCCCTCCGCGGCCTCGGGCGAGATATGGCCGATGCTCAATCCCGACGTGCCGCCGCTGAAGCGGCCATCAGTGATCAGCGCGCAGACCTTTCCCAGATTCTTCGATTTCAGATACGAGGTCGGGTAGAGCATCTCCTGCATCCCGGGTCCGCCCTTCGGCCCCTCGTAGCGAATCACCACGACGTCGCCGGGTTTGATCTTATCGCCGAGGATCGCAGCACACGCATCGTCCTGCGAGTGGAAGATGCGCGCCGGCCCCTCGAAGTTCCAAACCGATTGATCGACGCCGGCGGTCTTGACGATGCAACCGTCTTCGGCGAGGTTGCCGTGCAACACGGCTAGGCCGCCGTCTCGGCTGTAGGCGTGTTCGACTTCACGGATACAGCCTTTGGCGACATCGCGATCAAGGTCGGCGTAGTACTTGTCCTGCGAGAACGCGACCGTGGTGCGGACGCCGCCGGGTGCGGCCAGGCTGCGGCGACACGCCACTTCACTCGCCGTCTTTCGCCGCACATCGTTGGCGTCGATCCCCGCACCCATGGTCGCGTGTACGGTGCCGACTTCACGGTGGATCAGCCCGGCCCGATCGAGTGCGCCGAGAATGGTGAAGATACCGCCAGCATGGTTGACGTCCTCGACATGATACGACGACGACGGCGCGACTTTGCAAATGTTGGGGACACGGCGCGACAGCCGATCGATGTCGGCCATGGTGAACTTGACACCGGCTTCGTGTGCGATCGCCAGCAGGTGGAGCACGGTGTTGGTCGAGCCGCCCATCGCGATGTCGAGGGTCATCGCGTTCTCGAAGGCCTCGAAGGTCGCGATACTGCGCGGTAGCACGCTCTGATCGTTGTCGACGTAATAGCGTTGGGCGAGTTGCACGACGCGCCGCGCGGCGTCTTCGAACAGTTGCCAGCGCGCGGCGTGGGTCGCGACGATGGTGCCGTTGCCCGGCAATGCCAAGCCCAGCGCCTCGTTGAGGCAGTTCATGCTGTTGGCGGTGAACATCCCGGAGCACGAGCCGCAAGTCGGACATGCCGAGCGTTCGAGGTCGGCCAAGGTCTCATCAGAGATTGCATCGTCACCCGCTGCCACCATGGCGTCGATGAGATCGATCTTCTCGGGCAGCGGCTTGCCGTGCTGATCGTGCGTTCCTTTGGAGGTACCGGCTTCCATCGGTCCGCCCGAGACGAACACCGTCGGGATGTTGAGACGCATTGCGGCCATCAACATGCCGGGCGTGATCTTGTCGCAGTTGGAGATGCACAGCAGCGCGTCGGCGACGTGCGCCTGCACCATGTACTCGACGCTGTCGGCGATCAGGTCGCGGCTCGGCAGCGAGTACAGCATGCCGCCGTGACCCATGGCGATGCCGTCGTCGACGGCGATGGTGTTGAACTCGACCCCGACGCCGCCGGCGGCGTCGATCACCTGCTTCACCCGCTGCCCGACATCGTGCAGGTGCACGTGCCCGGGCACGAACTGGGTGAAGCTGTTGGCGATGGCGATGATCGGCTTCTCGAAATCGGCATCGGTCATGCCCGTGGCGCGCCACAACGCCCGGGCGCCGGCCATGTTGCGGCCGTGAGTCGTCGTACGACTGCGATAAAAGTTCATGCAATTAGTCTACACCTGCGCGCCGCGGCTGCCAATTGAGACCGCTCCCGGAGGGAGAGTCCCGTGCGGGCTCCTCATTCCCAAATGCGCCGAATCAGGGGATCGCACAGCCGTTCAGAGCGTCGTTCACGGCTTGGACGATGAGGGCAACGTCGACTTTGGTCCCGCTCGGAATCCCATCCCGACAGGTCGACGGCGGCGCGTTGCCGAGCGCGATATTCACCAGCTCGATGAGGTTTGCGACCGTGACCTTGCGATTACCGTCGCAGTCGCCGACGCACGAATCATCAAAAGACACGACCGTCGTCACACGACTTTGCCCGATCGCCCCGTTCGTGAGGCCCACGAGCTCGGGCGTGCAGGGATCCACCGGCACCCCACTGCACGTGTAGGGAGGGACCAAGCTAAACGCGAAGCTAGTCACCGCGGGGGCAAAGATCCCGTCGGCGAACAGCGGCAGCACCACGGTTCGACTGGCGGTCACGAGATTGAGCGTGATCGACGTGCTCAGCGAGCCGGAGGTGTAGGTGAAGAAATCCGGCTCGCTGGCAAGCGACGTTCCGCCCAATGCCTGCGTGCGGTCGTTCCCAACGTAGCGCGTCACCAGCGTGTAGGTTCCCGAACCGAATGGCGCCGACGATCCCGTGAAGGCGCCAGACAGCGTGCAGCTCGTATTCGACCCGTCAAACGCGCAGGCGCCTTGATCAAAGGCATACGTTCCCAGGTTATCGGCATTGGCCCCGAGACCATACTCGACGAAGTCTTCTGCACTCTCGCCGAGGTTCACAGTTATCGGCGCCGCCTGCGCCCCGATGGGCCTCAGCCACCAAACGGCCAGCACGAGGATTCTCAGCGGGATTCTCACCGCAGCACTACGCATCGACATCGCTCCAGAAAAACGGGATTCATTGAGGGACAACTGTATACGGCGAAAGACGAAATGAAAATCTGGCTGGACCCGACCGAAAACACTCCTGCCGTGCGCCGCAAGGCGGTGGCTCGACCCACCGCCGTCCTGTATGAAAGACCAATGGCAGACGTTGCAGCGATCTATCACCGAACCAAAGAAGTGAACATCTACCCGATCGCGGGCGATCGATTTCTCATCGAGGCGTTTCTCCAAGACGAGGTGCACGACGTGCACGCGGAGGTTGAGATTCTGCACCCGTCGCTCGAAATCGTCGCCGCGCGCAGCGAGGTGCGCAACGGGCCGTTCACCAACGTGTGCAACATGACGCATTCGAACGTCGAGCGGCTGGTGGGCATGCGGGTCGCACGCGGCTTCACCGGCGAGGCGCGCAAGATCGTCGGCGGCGCCGCCGGCTGCCATCGGGTCTCGGAGCTGCTGGTTGAAATCGCCCAGGCCGCCTACCAGCTCCACTTCGTGCGACTGTTTCAGGGCGTGTCTGCCGAGCAGCGGGCGCGCGAAGATGTTCCGGCGCGCCGGCACGCGTTCGTCATCAACAACATCCCGGGGATGCGCAACACCTGCTTCTCCTACAGCGAGAGCAACCAGGCGATCGTTGCCGAGAAAGCGACACCACTTCGCTTGCGAACGCAGCAGATGCCGGTGCGCCGGATTCCTTAGAGCGGCCGATTGAGAACCGCGACGCTGGACAGTCGCGCCGCGCGCGCGTCGGCTGATCACCGAACGGTCTTGGAGCCGGCTCGCATCAGGTACCACTTGTAGAGGCGTTCGAACACGATGCGAATGCTGCTCGGGCCGAGGTACGGCATCGCGTGGTTGACGACGAACAATTTCGTCAGATCACTCACCTCGCCGGCCATGAGTTCGGCGATGATGCGACCGGCGGTCTGCGAAAAGGCGACGCCTTCCCCGTTGTAGGCCACCCCGTAGAAAATGTTCTTGTCGTCGCCGAGGACGCCGACGGATGGCGTGAAGTCCATCGTGAACCCCATCGTGCCGCCCCACGCGTGGTCGATGCGTAACCCTTCCAGTTGCGGAAAGGTGGTGAACAAACTCTTCGTCAACGTCTCGATTGCCGGCTTGTAGTTGCCCGAGCTGAGCGCATCGTTGGCGAAATACGGCGCGTCGGAGCCGCCGATGACGATGCGTCCGTCCGCCGTCGGCCGCTGATAGTCGAACAGCACCCGCATGTCGGCGATGCCCTGCCGGTGCTGCCAGCCGATCGATTGCCACTGCGCCGCGCTGAGCGGCTCGGTAGCCACGACGTAGCTGCACAACGGCAAGACCCGATCGCGGAAGAACCCGAGATGCGGCGCGTAGCCGTTGAGGCCGAGCACGAGCACCGGGGCACTGATCTCGCCCATTTCGGTTTCGATGCGATGGGTCTTTGCGGGCGTCACGCGCATCACGAGCGTGCGCTCGAACACCTCGACGCCGGCGCGCTCGATGATCGGCTTGATGCCGCGCGCCAGTTTGGCGGGATTGACGATGCCGCCGTACGGGAACTTGAGCGCCGCGACGTAGCGCGACGAACGCACTTCGGCCTGCAATTCTGAACCCTGGAGCAACGTCGTCGCGAGGCCCATCGTTTTGTACGTGGCCTGATGGGCTTCGAGCTGTGTGGCTTGCGCGTCGTTGATCGCGGTTTCGAGCATGCCGTTCTCTTCAAAGTCGCACGCGACGCCGTGCTCGGTGACCATCCGTTTGATCTGGTTGATCCCGTAGAGGCTGGCATCGAATGCCTTGCGGCCAAGCTCCGGTCCGGACTCGTGCACCCACGGCAGCAGACCGGAGAATCCGGCGTCGCAGAATCCGCCGTTGCGCCCGCTCGCGCCGTACCCGCAACACGCGCCTTCGAGCAGGACGATCCGTTTGTTCGGAAACATGCCGCTGAGATGGAAGGCCGACGAGAGCCCCGTGAAACCGCCGCCGATGATGACGATATCCGCCTTGTGCGTTCCCTTGAGTGGCGGGTTGATGGGTTGGTGTTCGAGATCGGCTGCTTTGAACCAAAAGTTGTCGAGGAAGTATTCGTACAATTGCGGCGGACGCGCCGGATCGTCGCCGAGGCGGGTCAGCCCCGCGGACAATCCCCACGCACCCGCCGCGCCGACCACCGCGCCACCCAAGAATCTGCGCCGTGAGAGCTTCCGCTCTGCAAATCGAATGGAGGAACTCATTGTGAACCTCCGTCGGTGTAGTATCAGCGGGCCGGCCGATCCGGCCTCTCACTCTTGCCAACTTCGGCAACCAGCGCGTCCAAGGTAACCGCCGGCGGCAGCAAGAACGGACGGCCCTTCATCCGCGCTCATCTATCAGAGACACGAGCCGCCCACGAGGATTTGCGACGTCACCGTTAGATCGGCCGGGCGGATTGAAATTGACCCGGGGTGAGGCCGTGCCATAGAAGAGGTTCGTATGCGTCACAGGCAATGCGCAGAGGAGATATGACGAGCAAGAGCCACCCGGTATCCACCAATTCGACTTCGACCGCCCCGCGCTTCCTCATCATCGGCGCGGGCATGTCCGGCATCCTCAGCGCCATCAAGTTGAGGGAAGCCGGGCTCGACAACTTTGCGATCTACGAGAAGGCCGATCGCCTCGGCGGCACGTGGCGAGAGAACACCTACCCCGGCATCGCCTGCGACGTGCCGTCGCACTTCTACTGCTACTCCTTCGCGTTGAATCCAGAGTGGAGCCATCGCTTCTCACCGGGCGCGGAGATCCAAGCATACTTCGAGGACATCGCGCAGCGTTACGGCGTGGGCGCGCGGATTCAGTATCGCAAGGAGATCACGCGCTGCGAGTTCGCGGCCGGGCGCTGGACGATCACGATGTCCGACGGATCGCGAGACGAGGGAGACTTCGTGATCGCCGCGACCGGCGTGCTACACCATCCGGCCTACCCCGACATTGCAGGTCTCGACACCTTTGCCGGCGCGATGTTTCACAGCGCTCGCTGGGACCACACCGTGCCGCTGGCGGGCAAACGGGTCGGCGTCATCGGCACCGGTTCGAGCGCGATCCAGATCGTCGGCGCGCTGGTCGATCAGGTGGCCGAGCTGTCGCTGTTCCAGCGCACCCCGCAATGGATCATGCCGATGGGCAATCCGGCGTACAGCCCGGAGGAGAAAGCGCAGTTCCGCACGCATCCCGAGGCGATCGAGCAGCTCCGATCTGAGGTCGCTCGCATGTTCACCGAGGGCTTTGCCAACCACCTCGCCGATCTGAACTCGCCGCAGCTCCAAGCTATCCACAACGCCTGCGTCGCGAATCTCGAAAACAGCGTGAAGGACCCTGTGCTCAGGGAGAGGCTTCGGCCCAACTACCGCGCGGCGTGCAAGCGGCTGATCATGTCGGAGAACTTCTACGACGCCATCCAGCGTCCCAACGCGAAGCTGGTCACCGAGGGCATCGAGCGGATCGAGAAGTCCGGCGTGCGAACCCGCGACGGCAAGCTGCACGAGCTCGATGTACTGGTCCTGGCTACCGGGTTTCGCGTCGATCGCTTCATGCGGCCGATGGAGGTAGTGGGACGCAACGGCACGCCGCTCGAACAAGTCTGGAAAGATGGCCCGTATGCGTACATGGCGATCGCGATCCCCGACTTTCCGAATTTCTTCATGCTGAACGGTCCCAACAGCCCGGTCGGGAATTTCTCCCTGATCGAGGTTGCGGAGCTGCAGGTCTCGTGCATCTTGCAGCTCGTCGAGCAGGTTCGTTCGGGCACGTGCCGAGAGCTGAGCCCCTCG
>DATKMK010000006.1:0-6911 GCA_035541895.1 Binatia bacterium
AAGTGATTGGGCGCCGCCAACGACCTCGTCATATGTCATGATGAATGACGACAGCGTCGTCACGTCGATCTGTGCCCTTCTGCCCACATTGACCCACGCGACTCACCTTCGCTATTCCAGCCGCCATGCTGTCCCCGTTCAGCGGCAAGCAGCCGCAGATCGATCCGTCCGCGTACGTGCATGCGACCGTGCTGGTCATCGGCGACGTAGTTCTCGGGCCTGAATCGAGTCTGTGGCCGAATGTCGTGGTGCGCGGCGACGTCAACGCCATCCGCATCGGCGCCCGCACGAACATTCAGGACAACTCGACCGTGCACGTGACCCAAGATCGCTTCAACACGCTCATCGGCGACGACGTCACCGCCGGTCACAACGTCGTGCTGCACGGCTGTATCATCGGCGATCGCTGTCTGATCGGCATCGGCGCCATCGTCCTCGACGGCGTCGAGATCGGCGTCGAATGCCTCATCGGCGCGGGCGCGCTGGTGACGCCCGGCACAAAACTCCCTGCGCGCCACCTCGTCCTCGGCAGCCCGGCCAAGGCTGTACGACCACTTCGCGATGACGAGATCGCGCACCTCAAGCAATCAGCCCTCAACTACGTCGAGCGCGCGCGGCAATACCGCGCGCAGAGAATCTAGTCGCGCCGATCTACCGCACGCGCCGGGGACCCCGCGGGCGCGGCGTGCGCTTGCGGGCCGGCGCACGTGCGGGTCGCGCGCGCTGGTCATCCCGCGGTCGTGAACGGAAACGCAAACGCAGCGGCGTGCCCATCAACTCGAAGGCGGCGCTGAACTGGTTGTGCAGGTAGCGCTCGAACGCCGGGTGCAACAGTTGCGGGTCGCTCATGAAAATCGTCAGCGCCGGCGGCGCGTGGCCGGTTTGGGTGGCGTAGTAGAAGACCGGCCGTTTGCCGTGGATGCTTGGCGGCGCTTGGGCGGCGACGGCGTCCTTGAGGACCTGATTTACGCGCGGCGTCGGCAACTGCGCGCGGTGCGCCGCCGTGATCTTCTCCACCGCTGGAATGATGCGGTCGATGCCCAAGCCCGTGAGGGCAGACACGAAGACCAGCGGCACGTCGGCCAGCGTCGGGTAGCGCCACGCCAGCGTCGCGTGAAACTTGCCCTCGTCGCGTTGCCGCTTTGGGATAGCGTCCCATTTGTTGACGACCAGCAGCAGCGCCCTGCCCCGCTCCCATGCGTAGCCGGCAATGCGCGCGTCTTGCTCGGCCAGCTCGACCGTCCCGTCGAGGACGATCAACGCAATCTCCGCGCGGTCGAGCGCGCGCAACGCCCGCGCCGCGCTGGCGCGTTCGATCGCTTCGTACACCTTCGGGCGGCGCCGAATGCCGGCCGTGTCGATGAGCTGGTAGGTACGACCCTTGAACGTCGCGAGCGAATCCACTGCGTCCCGTGTCGTGCCGGGAATCGGCGACACGATCGCACGCTCTTCGCCGAGCAGGCGATTGAGGAGCGACGACTTGCCGACGTTCGGCCGTCCGACGATCGCGAGGGCGATTGGCTCTTCTTCCGATTCGGCACCCGCGACAATCTCGAGCGGCAGAGCCGCCATCACATCATCCATCAATTCGGCAACACCGCGGCCGTGTGCTGCGGAGATGGGATAAACACGTTCGGCGCCGAGGCTGAAGAAGTCGACGGCATCGTCATCGAGGCGCGGAGAGTCGAGCTTGTTCACGACAAAGAATATCGGGACGGTGAACTGCCGCACACGCTGCACCAACGCGCGATCCAGTGTCGAATAGCCGGCGCGGCCGTCGAACAGAACGATGATCGCGGCGGCGCCGGTGGCTGCTCGCAGCGATTGCGCACGCACCGCCGCGGTGAGTGCGTCGCCGCCATGCCCTTCCTCGTCGACACCGCCGGTGTCCACCACGACAAATGAACGCCCTTCCCACGTTGCCGGGGCTTCGTTGCGGTCGCGAGTGACGCCAGGCGTAGCGTCGACGACCGCGCGTTGGCCGCCGATGAGCCGATTGAACAAGGTCGACTTCCCGGCGTTGGGCCGCCCCACGATCGCGACGATGGGCAACGGCGACGCCGATGCCGGCGTCGACTCGCGTTCCGCCGGCGAGTTGGTCATAAGCCGAAGTCCTTGAGACGCGCCGGCTGGGTGGTCCAGTCCGTCTGGACGCGCACGAACAATTCGAGGAATACGCGCCGCTCCAGCAGGACCTCGATCTCGCGCCGCGCGGCCTGACCGATGGCTTTGATGCGCGCGCCGCGCTGGCCGATCACAATCGGCTTCTGGGATTCGCGGGCGACGTGAATCGTCGCTTTGATCACAACCAGCGACTGCTCGGGCTTCTCGGTGAATTCATCGACGTGAACCGCTACCGCGTACGGCACCTCGTCGCGGGTTTCCAAGATCACCTTCTCGCGAATGATCTCGGCGACGATCGCACGCTCGCTCTGATCGGTGATGTCTTCGGCCGGATAGAATGCCGGGCCGGCCGGGAGCGCGTCGGCAATGACCGCGAGCAGGCGATCCACGTTGTCGCCGCTGACGGCGCTGACCGGCACCACGGCGCGATCGGGACACAGGCGGCTCAACTCGTCGAGCAAGGGCAGCAGCGCGTCTTTCCGTACCGAGTCGATCTTGGTGGTCGCAACGCATATGGGTTTCCCGCTGGCGACCGCTAGTTTATGCACGTGGCGATCCGCTGCTTGTACCCCGGCGGCTGCATCGACGAGCCATAGGATCACATCGGCCTCGGCGAGCGCATGCTTGGCGACCGCGACCATGCGCTCGTTCAGCAGCCCGCGCGCTTCATGCACACCCGGCGTATCGATGAACAAGATCTGCGCGTTCGGTAAGGTCTTGATCCCGAGGATGCGGGTACGCGTGGTCTGCGGTTTGGGCGTCACGGCAGCGATCTTGCGCTCGAGGATCGCGTTCAACAGCGTCGACTTGCCGACGTTGGGCCGGCCGATGATCGCAACGTAGCCGGAACGATGCGCGGCCTCCGATGTGTTGTCGCCTGTCACACTTGGGAAGTAGTACACGACGCGCTGCGGGGCAACGCACGCGTGCTGTCAGGCGGCGACCTCACTTGACGTCGCCGCGCGGCACGGGCTAGCAGGTCGGGCACGGCGATGCGCGACGTCATCGATATGTGGCGCAACACTCGGATGGTCGTGCTGACGGCCATGAGCGCATCGCTGTACGCGGCGATTCTCATCCCGTTCAAGGTGCTGCCGATCATTCCGGGCGTTACCGAGTTCCGGCCGGCCAACGCCGTGCCGGTAATTTGTTCGTTTTTGTTCGGACCGGCGGGTGCGTGGGGCGCCGCGATCGGGAATATCATCGGCGATTTCTTCGGCGGTTTGGGTCCCGGCGACCTGTTCGGTTTCTTCGGCAACTTCCTCTACGGCTTTGTGCCCTATCGTGTCTGGACCGCGCTCATGGGCGATCGTGATCCGGTGCCACGGTCGCCGGTGCAGTGGATCGTCTTTGTCGTGGTGATCGCCCTGGCCAGCGGCGCCTGCGCACTCACCATCGGCTGGGGCATCAATCTGCTGGGCTTTGTCCCCTTCTCGGTGTTGGGCAACATCATTTTTCTCAACGACTTCTTGGTCGCGGCGGTGCTCACCCCGATCTTGCTCGGCGTGATCTACCCGCGCGTGAAGAGCGCAAAGCTTCGCTACACCGATGTCCTGGCGGTGCGCCAACGCCGCCGCCGAGTCACCCGTGTCCTTGGCCTGTTGTTGGTCGTTGGCGCGATCACCGGCGGGATGATTCTCGGGAATCTCTTGTCCACGGGCCGACTGGTTCCGCCGTTTCTGCCGGTCGCGCAAGAATCGTCCACGCATGCCGCTGCGGTCGGCTTAGGTTTGGCGCCGGCGATGGCGCTCTTGCTGCTCGGCCTCTTCTTGCTATAGCCGCAGCCGTGTCGGACATTGCGATTGCGCTGCGCGGGGTGTCGTTCACCTACGCCGATGCCGCGACGCCAGCGTTGCGCGACGTGAATCTGACCGTACGCCGCGGCGAACTCGTTACCATCATGGGCGCGACCGGAGCCGGGAAGACCACCCTGGCCAAGTGTCTCAATCGCACCATTCCCGCGTTTCAAGCCGGGGTGCTCCAAGGCGAGATCGAGATCCTCGGCCGCACCCTGAGCGGCGAGCGCGTCGCCGATCTCGCCGGCGTGGTCGGTTTGGTGTCGCAAGATTTCGAGGCGCAACTGTTCGCCACCAACGTGCTGCAAGAGATCACCTTCGCGATGGAGCATCTCGGTGTCCCTCTGGCCGACATGCGTCGTCGCATTCCTGAGGCACTGGCAGCGGTCGGGCTGACGGGTTTCGAGCATCGTGATCCGGCAACGCTCTCGGGCGGGGAAAAGCAACGGTTGGCGATCGCCGCCACGCTGGCGCTGCGGCCGCCGATCTTCGTCTTCGACGAGCCGACGACCGATCTCGATCCGCTGGGCAAATCCGAGATCTTCGCGGTCCTCGCGCGGTTGCGCCGCGACGGCTACACGATGATGCTCGTCGAACACGAGATCGCCGCAGCGGAGCACGCCGATCGGGTTGTACTGCTTGCCAATGGCGGCATTGCGGCCATCGGGCCGCCCGCAGAAATTCTGCCGCAAGTCGGATTGCTGAAGCGGCATGCGGTCCGCCCGGCCGATCTCGACTGCGTCGTCGCCGATTTGAAGCTCGCGCCGACGGCGCGGACGTTGGACGCGGTTGCGGCTGCGCTGCCCAACGACGACATCAGCCTTCCGATCGTAACCTCAAGGCCCAACGTGGCAGATGCGCCCCTTCTTCACGCCGACGGGGTAACCTACGCGTATGAAAACGATCGGCGGGCGGTCGACAACGTCTCCCTGCGCGTCGATGCCGGGGAGAGCATCGCCCTGATCGGCCAAAACGGATCGGGGAAGACGACGCTGGCGAAGCTCCTCAATGGGCTTCTGCCGCCGTCGGGTGGTCAGGTGCGGCTGGGGGCCGAACCGATCGCGTCAATGTCGCTGGATCGCATCGCCGCCGAAGTGGGCTACGTCTTTCAGAATCCCGATCAGCAAATTTTCGCGGCCACCGTTGCCGACGAGGTGGCGTTCGGCCCGCGTAATCTCGGTTTGTCGCCAGGGGAGATCGACGAACGCGTCGCCGAATCGTTGCACGCCGTCGGCCTGTCCGGCTGTGAGTCGGCCGATCCGTTTCTCCTGGGCAAGGGGCAGCGACAATGCTTGGCGGTCGCGTCGCTGTTGGCGCTGCGCCCGCGCGCGCTGATTCTGGACGAACCCACTACCGGCCTCGACTATCCGGAGCAGTGTCAGATGATGGAGCTGGTAAGTCGGCTCCATCGCGATGGGATGACGCTCATCATCATCACGCATAGTCCGTGGGTGGTTGCGGAGTACGCACGACGCGGCGTGCTGCTGGCGCAGGGGCGCGTGTTGTTCGATGGACCGCTGCGCGAACTGTTCGCGCACGAAGACTTGCTCGAGCGTTGCCACTTTCGCGTCCCCGACGTCACACGGCTCGGCCTCCGGCTCGGTTTCACTCCGCTGTCGGTCGCGGAATTCACCGCGGTGTACGCTCGACGGGGACGCTGATGCGCCTGTACCTCTATCTCGACCGCGACACCGCCTTGCATCGATTGCACCCGACGGTGAAGGTCTGCGCGATGTTTTGCTTCTTCGTCGCCGCCTTTCTCAGCGAGCGACCGGAGTTGCTGCTCCCGATTGCAGCCGGTGTGTTGGCGTTGATCCGATGGGCCGGAGCGCTCTCGAACCTGCGCCGCCTCCGCGTATTGTTCGTGATGGTCTTCGTGATGACACTGCTCATCTGGACACTCTTCTATCGCGGCACCGGGGCGGTGTGGCTGACGCTCGGCCCGATCGTGATTCGGCCGGTCGCGGTCGCCTTCGCGCTCGGGATGGCGATCAAGCTCGCGACCTTTCTCGCGGTTGGTCTACTGTTTCTGTCGACCACTAAAATCGAAGAATTCGCCTACGCGCTGACGCAAGTCGGCGTGCCCTACAAGCTTGGGTTCACGTTGACTCTGGCCTTTCGCTTGGTGCCGGTCTTCATCGAGTCGGCTTCGACGGTGGTGCAGGCACAACGCTGTCGCGGTTTCAATTTCGACCAGGGCAACCTGCTCGAACGCGCGCGGCGCTATGTGCCGGTGCTGGTGCCGGTGTTCATGGGCGCCCTGCGCCGCGCCGACGGCATGGCGATGGCACTCGAAGCCCGCGGCTTTCAGTCGCAGTTGCAGCGGTCCAGCTTCGAGCAGTATCGCTTCGGCGCGCGTGATCTCGTTGCGCTTATCATCGCGGCCGCAGTTGCCGTCGGCTTCATCGCCTTGTGGTGGGCGGGCTACACGCGCGTCCTCGGGTAGACCTCGGTGGCGATCTCTGGGTGCGCGCCGCCGCCGCGCGCCGTCAGCTTGACGCTAGCCGGGACGACCAGTACCGTCACCGCATGTCGGCAAGCAACACTCTCGACGCGGTTCTGGCTCGAATCGACGCGAGCCAGGCGAAACATCGGGCGGCGCTCGAGGCGCTGATTCGCATTCCCAGCGTCAGCGCCGCCGGATTTCCTGCTTCTGAAGTGCGCCGCTCGGCGGAGGCCACGGCTGCGCTGCTCGAAGCGGTCGGCTTGCGCAACGTTCGCCTGCTCGCTGTAAACGGAGGACACCCATACGTCGCCGCCGAGTGGCTCGGCACCGACAACGCTCCGACCGTGCTGTTTTACGCCCATCACGACGTCCAGCCTCCCGGTCACCGCGAGCGTTGGAGTTCAGACCCATTCGAGCCGGTCGAGCGCGACGGACGGCTGTACGGGCGCGGTAGCGCCGACGATAAAGCCGGCGCCGTGATGCACGCCGCGGCGATCGACGGTTGGCTGGCGGCCACCGGCGCCCTCCCCTGCAACGTGAAGGTG
>DATKMK010000007.1:0-2866 GCA_035541895.1 Binatia bacterium
CTCGCACCTCACCTGATGAGGAGCATAGTGCTCCGACGCAATGGACGGAAGGAACTTCCGATTGCTGACAGCAAGACCAGGGAGCAACCAGTCGAATGAAACCCGACCAATCGGCGGCCGCTCATTAGTCCAGGAGAAAAATGGGCGCGTGCAACCGGAGGCTGGACACGCTTTTGAAGCGTCCGACGCATGGTGGGGATTCAACAATCTCTGGCAGCAGACGCGCACCGTACTCAAACTCTGGATGCAGAGAAGATTCGTTCGTGCGCGTGGACACTCACGCAGTTGCTCAGCCTGGCGATTGCCGACGACTTCCCGATGCACAAAATTGCGCCGTGGAGAATCGGTCAGCCCGTCACCGCTGGCCTGGTCGCCCAATGGATGCGTCGCGAATTTACCGGGCTTGCCTCCCACACTCCCGTGCATGGGAAGTCCCGGAAATTCCGAAGGCCCGAAGCGCGTCACGCCCGTTGAGTTGCCAGTCGACGCCGCTTGTGCGGCCCCGCATGCTCGCTTCATCGCAATCTCAGTCTCGTTCGCTGTCTCGCCACCGCGGCTCGCCAACGGTCGACGACGGCGTTCGGGTGTCTAAAGTTCAGCCCCTGAAATCACTCGCGGACTCGCATCACTGTGCGCCCGCGTGTTTTCAAACACGAAAACGCGCAACCAGTTGGAGGAGCAAATCCATCCAGCGCATATGACGCCGTGGTGAAACGTGCGTGAACGCCGCGCCAAAGCCACAAATTTCACAGCAAATCCATGATTTGCCACGATTTGCGATAGTCGACTGCGGATGCGAATCATTTCCGATATAGTTGCGCCTTTAGTCCCCGTCGTCGCGCCGTTGGCCCTGGGCGGCCAGGCTTGGCGGCCTGAGGGTTTCCCAACGATGCGACGCGCAAGGCGCAGCCCCCGCTGCCGCCTTCATGACGTCCATTGGAGCAAGAAGAATGAACGCACGCGATCCCGCACGGGTTCCCGTCGCTGTTTCGATATCCCGCAGCGCGCGGCTGCGCGAGATGCTGATCAGCAACGAACTCGAATTTCTGATGGAAGCGCACAACGGACTCTCCGCACGCATTGCGCGGGAGGCGGGCTTCAAGGCGATCTGGGGCTCGGGCCTCTCGATCTCCGCGCAGTTCGGCGTGCGCGACAACAACGAGGCGAGCTGGACCCAGGTGGTCGACAACCTCGAATTCATGGCCGATGCGAGCGACCTGTCCATCCTGCTCGACGGCGACACTGGATACGGCAACTTCAACAACGTGCGCCGTCTCGTGCGCAAGCTGGAGCAGCGCGGCATTGCTGGCGTGTGCATCGAGGACAAGCAGTTTCCGAAGACCAACAGCTTCATCAAGGGCGAGGCGCAGCCGCTCGCCGACATCGACGAGTTCTGCGGCAAGATCAAGGCGGGCAAGGATTCGCAGACCGACGAGCACTTCTCGATCGTCGCGCGTGTCGAGGCGCTGATCGCGGGCTGGGGCATGGACGAAGCGCTCAGGCGCGCCGAGGCCTACCGTCGTGCCGGTGCGGATGCGATCCTCATCCACAGCAAGCTCTCCAGACCCGACGAGATCCTGACGTTCGCGCGCGAGTGGGCGGGCCGCGGCCCGCTCGTGATCGTGCCGACGAAGTACTACAGCACGCCAACCGACGTTTTCCGCAAGGCGGGCATCAGCTGCGTGATCTGGGCGAATCATCAGATCCGCGCGGCCGTGTCGGCCATGCAGGCCGTCACGAAGACGATCTACGACACGCAAACGCTGGTCGAAGTGGAAGACCGAATTGCTACGGTCAACGAAATTTTTCGACTGCAAGACGCCGACGAATATTCGGAAGCCGAGAACCGCTATCTCGGCGCGTCCTCGCGCGGCGCGGGCTCGGCGATCGTGCTCGCCGCGAGCCGCGGCTCGGACGATGCCTTCACCACGGACAAGCCCAAGGTCATGCTGCCCGTTGCGGGCAAGCCGCTGCTGCGCTGGCTCGTCGACGCGTTCAAGAAGCAATCGGTCAACGATATCACCGTGGTGGGCGGCTACAAGGCCGAAGCCATCGACACGGCCGGCATCAAGCTCGTGCGCAACGAGCGTTTCGCGCAGACGAACGAGCTGGCTTCGCTCGCGTGCGCCGTGGGCGAGCTCGAGAACGACACCGTTATCGCTTATGGCGACCTGCTGTTCCGCAGCTACATCCTGCGCGATCTCGTGGAAAGCGAAGCGGACTTCAGCGTGGTGGTGGACTCGTCACCGGAGCCGGAGAACAGCAGCACGCGCGAATTCGCATGGTGCTCGTCGGGCGATGACCGCGGCCTGTTCGGCAACAAGGTGTTCCTCGAGCGCGTGGCGAGCGAACCGGCCGCGAAGGGCGAGCACGACGATGCGCCGCACGGCCGCTGGATCGGTCTCGTGAACGTGCGCGGCGCGGGCCGCGCGAAGCTCGCGGGCAAGCTCACACAACTGCAGACGCGCGCCGACTTCGACACGCTCGACATGCCCGCGCTGCTCAACGCGCTGATCGCGGACGGCGAGAAGATCGAAGTGCAATACGTGCGCGGCCACTGGCGCGGTGTGAACGATCTGGAGGACTTCCGCCGCGCGGGCGATTTCGCCCAGGGTGTCTACACACACTCGCAAACGCCGCATCACCCGGAGGGCAAGGCATGATCGAAGCCGCACAGTTCGTCGAAGCGGCGCGTTCGCGCGGTTTCGAATGGTACGCGGGCGTGCCGTGTTCGTACCTCACGCCGTTCATCAACTACGTGTTGCAGGACCGATCGCTGCACTACGTGAGCGCGGCGAACGAGGGCGACGCGGTCGCGTTGATCGCGGGCGTGGCGCTCGCGGGCAAGCGCGGCATCGCGATGATG
>DATKMK010000008.1:0-4788 GCA_035541895.1 Binatia bacterium
GCAGCCGACGACCGTGAAGAACGCCGACAGGAACGCGCTGCGCTGCGGCGTCGCGCCGTGCGCGATCATGTTCACGAATTCGCGGATCTCGAGGCTCAAGAACGCGGCGCCCAGAACGAACGTGACGGCGGCGAAGAGATATGTGGCCGCGCGTCGCCGCGAGCCGATCGCCAACGACATGAGCCCACACGTGTAGCTCGAGATGAGCAGGCACGCAGTCTCGATCGCGACCGTGTTTTGGTTGAACAGTTGCGCGCCGGTCGGGCCTCCTGCGGTCGCATGGACGAGCACCGCGTAGCTCGCGAAGAACGCCGAGAACATCACGATGTCGCTCAACAAGAAGAGCCAGAAACCGTACGCAACAACGGTCCGCTTCGAGACGGGACGCTCTTCGGTCGCGCTTGTCGCAGTCCCGGGTTCGATCTCGTACGCAACGGCGACGTTCATAGCGCGCCCTCCGTCGGATGGATGTGATCGAACTGCGCGATCTGCGGCGGCGGTATCTCCACCTCCTCCTGCTCACGAAACGCGAACACGAGCGCGGTCGCAAATGCACCGAACAGTCCGAGACCGGCCACCCACCAGATGTGCCAGATCATAGAAAAGCCGGTGACGACCGCAAAGAATGCGGTGACGAAACCGGTCGGGCTGTTCTTGGGCATTTCGATCGACGTGTACTCGCGCGGCCCTGCTGTCTCGTTAGGTACCTCGCGCAAGGCCTTCTTCATGTTCCAGAAGGCATCTCTCGTGGTGACGTGCGGCAGCACCGCGTAGTTCCACGCGGGCGGCGGCGAGGCCGTCGACCACTCCAGCGTGCGGCCGTTCCAGGGATCGCCGGTCAGGTCGCGACGCTGCTCGCGCGTGCGGATCGATATGACGAGCTGGACGATCTGACAGACGACGCCCGCCAGGATGATCGCGGCGCCGATCGCGGCCACGATCAGGAACGGCTGCCAACTCACGTCGTCGTAGTGCTGCATGCGCCGCGTCATGCCCATCAAGCCCAGCGCATAGAGCGGCATGAATGCGACATAGAAGCCGATGAGCCAGCACCAGAACGACGCTTTGCCCCAGCGCTCGTCGAGCGTGAAGCCGAAGGCCTTGGGAAACCAATAGTTGTAGGCGGCGAAGACACCGAACACGACGCCGCCGATGATCGTGTTGTGGAAATGCGCGATGAGGAAAAGGCTGTTGTGCACCTGGAAATCGACCGGTGGCACGGCCATGAGCACGCCCGTCATACCGCCGATCACGAACGTCACCATGAAGCCGATGGCCCACAGCACCGGCACCTCGAAGCGCACGCGGCCGCCGTACATCGTGAATAGCCAATTGAAGACCTTCACGCCGGTCGGCACAGCGATGATCATCGTCATGACGCCGAAGAAGCCGTTGACGTCGGCGCCTGCACCCATCGTGAAGAAGTGGTGCAGCCAGACGAGGAACGACAGCACGCAGATGGCCATCGTCGCGGCGACCATCGATCGATAACCGAACAGCGGCTTGCCCGAGAACGTCGCGACGATCTCCGAAAACGCGCCGAACGCCGGCAGGATCAGGATGTAGACCTCCGGGTGACCCCACACCCAAAAGAGATTCACGTACATCATCTGGTTGCCTTGGCCGGCGAGCGTGAAGAAGTGGAAGTCGAGATAGCGATCGAGCAGCAGCATTGCGAACGTCGCGGTCAGCACCGGAAACGCGGCGACGATGAGCAAGTTGGTCGCGAGCGCCGTCCAGCAGAAGACCGGCATGCGCATCAGAGTCATGCCCGGCGCTCGGGTCTTGAGAATCGTCGTGACGAAATTGATCCCGGCTAACAATGTTCCTATGCCGGAGAGCTGTAGCGACCACAAGTAGTAGTCGACGCCGACACCCGGCGAGAACTGCAGTTCGCTCAACGGCGGATAGGCGACCCAGCCGGTCTTCGCGAACTCGCCGACGAAGAGCGAGACGTTGGTTAGCAGAATGCCCGACGCGGTCAGCCACAAAGCGACCGAGTTCAATGTGGGGAACGCTACGTCGCGAATGCCGAGTTGCAGCGGCACCACGAAGTTCATGAGCCCGATCACGAACGGCATCGCCATGAAGAAGATCATGATCGTGCCGTGCGCGGAGAAGATCTGATCGAAATGCTCCGGCGGCAGATAGCCCTGAGCGCCGCCGGCGGCGATGGCCTGCTGCGCGCGCATCATGATGGCGTCGGCGAAGCCGCGCAGCAGCATGATCATCGCAAGCGCGATGTACATCACGCCGATGCGTTTGTGATCGACGGACGTGAACCACTCGGTCCACAGGTAACGCCAATAGCCCTTCACGGTGACCCACGAAAGAAGGGCCGCGATCGCAACGATCACCGTTGCCGACGTGCCCATGATGATCGGCTGATCGAACGGAATCGCACTCCAGCTGAGCTTGCCAAGAAGACTCATGGTGTTGCCCTCTGCGCGACTGAATGCATGTGTGATTCCGAATGGGTCCCCGAATGGGTTCCGGTGTCTGAGTCCGACACGCCGCCGTGTGATGAATGCCCCGAGTGCATTCCGGCGTTCAGAATGTCGTCGAACACTCGGGGAGCGACGGCGCGATAGGTGAACGGCGCGACTGCCTGGCTCGGTTGGGCGAGGCTCGCGTAGGCCCCACTGTCGAGCACCGGTCCGCTGCCGCTGCGCGCTGCATTCACCCACTGTTCAAACTGCTCTGGCGGCATGGCATCGACGTCAAAGCGCATGTCGGCGAAGCCTTCGCCGCTGAAGTTGGCTGACAACCCCGCGTAGACCCCGACATGGTCGGCCTGCAGCTCGAGGTGCGTCGCCATTCCGGACATCGTGTAGATCTGGCTGCCGAGTTGCGGCACGAAGAAGCTGTTCATCACGCTGGAGGAGGTCAACTCGAAGCTGATCGGCGTTCCGACCGGCACGACCAGATGGTTGACGCTCGCGACGCCCGCCTCGGGGTAAATGAATAGCCATTTCCAGTCGAGTGAAACGACCTGGACGGCCATGGGCTTGACGTTCGAGTCGATCGGCTTGCGCGGATCGAGATCGTGTGCGCCGACCCAGGCGACGCCGCCGACCAACAGCACCGTCATGGCGGGGATCGACCAGACGAGTAACTCGAGACGGCCGGAATAGTTGAAATCCGGCAGGTAGCGCGCTCGCGTATTGGACGACCGATACCAGAAGGCAACGCCGAGGGTCGCGATGATCGTCGGGATGACGATCGCCAGCATGATGCCGAGCGAGTTGAACATGATCTGCCGTTCGGCCAGCGCGATCGGTCCTTTCGGATCGAGCACGCCGCCGCCGCAGCCGAGGCTCGCCGCGCTCAGCAGGAGTAGTGGAATGAGTCGGGCATACATCTCAACAAGCCTCCGTACGGATGGTGCCGCCGGCAGGCAGCGTTATCGCCTGGTCGGGGGGGATTTGACGTTGCACCGATGGCGCAAGCGTCGGCGCTGCGTTTCGCGTCACCGCGGAGCGTTCGGCGTGGTGGCTTACCAGGAGCGCGGCAAACAGCGCGAAGAGATAGAAGATCGAGAACGCGAACAGGCGTTGGGCGACCCGTCGATCGGCCTTCTCGCTACCGCCGAGTTTGAAAGCGAGCGCAAGCAGGATCGCTCCGCAGGCGAGCGCAACCACGCCATAGATCACGCCCGCAAACCCGAGCGCCCAAGGCAACACCGACGTCGGTACCAACAGCGCGCAATACATCAGGATCTGGCGTGCCGTTGCGCCCCATCCTTCGACTGTCGGGAGCATCGGCACCCGCGCGCGCCGGTACTCGTCGGCGCGGTTGAGCGAAAGCGCCCAGAAATGCGGCGGCGTCCAGAGAAAGATGATCAGAAACAGAATGAACGGCGCCAGCCCCACGTGGCCGGTGGCGCAGGCCCAACCGATCACGGGTGGAAGGGCGCCGGCGGCGCCGCCGATGACGATGTTCTGCGGAGTACGGCGCTTCAGCCAGACTGTGTACACGATGACGTAGAAAAAGATCGCGAACGCGAGTAATCCCGCCGCCACGACATTGGTTGCGACAGCAAGAACCGCGACTGCACCGCCCGCGAGAAGAAGCCCGAACGTAAGCGCCTCTCTGCGAGAGACTTTGCCGCGCGGTATCGGTCGTCTCGCGGTGCGTGTCATCACGGCGTCGATGTCCGCGTCGTACCACATGTTGAGTACGCCGGCGGCGCCCGCGCCCGCGCTGATCGCGAGAATCGCAATGCAGCCGAAGAGGAGATCGAGATGGACAGGAGCAATCATCAGCCCGACGAACGCAGTAAACACCGCGAGCAACATGACGCGCGGCTTCATCAGCGCGATGAAATCCGCAACGCGTGTAATCGAGCCGGAGCGCAATTGAAACTGCGCGCGAATGAAGGGCATGGCCGAACTGTGAGAGGTTTGATATCGCATTTTCGTTTCCCCGATCGACCAAGCTTTGCGGGAACAGTGGAACGCGGCGGAGTTTCTGCGTGGTTTCAGGTAGGCGGTCAGGTGTTACATCCGTAACGACGTGCGGCACGATCGAGTTGTTGGCGACCAAGGCGGGCCCCGGCTGCCGCGAAGTTACCGATGCAATTCGGCCGGCGAGTTGCGGTAATCAATGTGGGACGTGGGAATAGGAGATTGACGATCGGCCAACGGAGCCACTTTTGGAGGAAACATGAACGTTCGATCCCGATTTGCGGCAATCGCGCTCGCGGCTGCCTCGCTCGGCCTGACCGCCTGCAGCAGCTTCTATCTGGTGAAAGATCCAGAGTCCGGTCACGAGTACTACACGACCAAG
>DATKMK010000009.1:0-2000 GCA_035541895.1 Binatia bacterium
GGTACCGAACGCGGAGCCTCCCGTATTGGATTTCACTCGCGGCGAGCGGCTGCTCGCGCAACACAGCGAAGCCTTGCTCGGAGCGAACCGACCGGAGCGCGGCGGCGTGCGGATCATGGTCACGATGCCGTCCGAGGCCGCGGACGACTATCTCCTCGTCCACAATCTATTGCAGGCCGGCATGGACTCCATGCGTATCAATTGCGCCCATGACGATTCGGCGTCGTGGCTGCGCATGATCGACCACTTGCGCCGTGCTGAAACAGCCGTCGGGCGGCAATGCCGCGTCGTCATGGATCTAGCGGGCCCCAAGCTGCGAACGGGACCACTACAAGCGGGCCCCGCGGTGCTGCGGATACGTCCGAAGCGCGACTCCTTTGGGCGGGTCGCCGCCCCTGCACGAGTTTGGTTAACACGCGAGGATATCCCTCGACCGCCGCCGTCGCCGGCGAACGTTTGTGTGCCGGTTCCGTCGACGTGGTTGACCAGCCTCGTTCGCGGCGAGCGCGTGACGTTCTCCGACGCGCGCGATGCTCGACGCGCACTGACGATCGTCGACGTCACCGACGATGGCTGCTGGGCGGAGGCGACCAAAACTGCGTACGTCGTCTGCGGCACCGTATTTCGCCGCACCGAGAACGGTGACCAAGACGCGCAGAGGCAAGCCACCATCGGCGCGCTGCCGAGCGAAAGTGAACCGATCGTGTTGATGCAAGGCGATCGATTGCTCCTGACACGTGACCAGCACGCCGGACGAGCCGCGACCTACGACCGCACGCGGCGGATCCTGACGCCTGCGACGATCGGCTGCACGATCCCCGAGGTTTTCGACGACGTGAACCCGAACGAATCGATCTGGTTCGACGACGGTAAGATCGGCGGTGTGGTCGAGAAGGTCGAACCCACGCGCGTACACGTCCGGATTACCCATGCCCACCCAAACGGCAGCAAGCTGCGCTCCGATAAGGGCATCAATCTGCCGGACAGCGATCTGCGCCTCGACGCGTTGACGGCCAAGGATCTGGACGACCTGCCGTTCGTTGCGCAGCACGCAGATCTCGTCGAGTTGTCGTTTGCCAACACTGCGAAGGACGTCGAGTCGCTGCAAGCCCAACTGGCGCGCCTGGGCGGTCGCCAGCCGGCCATCGTGCTCAAGATCGAGACGCGCCGCGGGTTCGAAAATCTGCCCGAGATGCTGCTGACGGCGATGCGTGCGCCGCGTTGCGGGGTCATGATCGCCCGCGGCGACCTGGCGGTGGAGTGCGGTTTCGAACGTCTCGCCGAGGTTCAGGAAGAGATCCTGCGGATCTGCGAAGCGGCACACGTTCCGGTCATCTGGGCCACCCAAGTGCTGGAGACGCTGGCAAGAGACGGCATGCCGACACGCGCGGAAATCACCGACGCCGCAATGGCCCATCGGGCCGAATGCGTGATGCTCAACAAAGGGCCATACGTGATCGAGGCGGTACGCACGCTCGATGACATCCTTAGGCGCATGCAAGCGCATCAAACCAAGAACCGCGCGATGCTACGCGAGTTGCGCCTGGCGCACGGACTCGAAGTCGAACACTAGGCTTCGCATCCGGGGCTCGTAGACGCGTGCCTGCTCCGATTCATCGAGTGACCGTAGCGGGCGCCTGCGCAGGGGCGACCAGGACAACGACCGACCGCGACTCGACTGTGTAGCTCGGCGAATCGACGCCCGGTGCATCTTCCAACCGACAGATGTCCTGAGGGGAAACCAGCGCCGTATCGATGCAGCGCCGCCAAGCGCCGTGGTCGACGTCCACATCGGGCAACTGGAAATCGAGCGGCTCCCAATACGCGTTGATCATCGCGTGCAACAGCGAGTGATCACCGAACAAACGCATCGTCACTGCCAGCGTGTGCGATTCGCGGCCCCAGTCCGGCGCGTCGAGTTCGACGCCGTGCCAGCGCAGCGCGTTGTCGCTCAGCAGGTCCGTCAAGGTCGCGTGCAGCGGTTCGATCGGCAAGTGCCG
>DATKMK010000010.1:0-39450 GCA_035541895.1 Binatia bacterium
CTGCGGCGCCAGCGACGCGGTTTGTACCTCCGGTGCGGCGAACTGCTGCGTGAGTCACTCGATTTCGCCGCCGAACAACACGCTGACGGTCACCGGAACCTGCAGTGAAACCAGCTTGCCGCCGTTGGCGGACTGCCTGCATACGACCCTCGGCAACATCGGCGACGGCAACGCCTCAATTGCAACCATCGACCTTGCGACGGGTGCATATGCCAGCCTAGCGCCAATCAAGACCGACGTGTTGGTCACGGGCACGCTGTTCCCCAGCGGAACCTGTGCATCATACCACGCGTGCCCGATCTGCCGCACCAAGAAGTGCGTTGGTAACTGCATCAACGCGACGACGGGTGTGCCGGTAGCAGGCCCACTCGAATGCTCCAGTAGCGGTGACTGCCCGTCACCCGGAACGAACGTCTGCACGGTCAACACACTCAACTTCACGGCGGGCACAAGCACTGCCTGCACCACTGCAGATAACACGTCGACGATCGAATGCATTCCCTCGAGCTTGTTCAGTCAGGGCCTGATCCCGAACCCGTTTAGAACCGGGACGGGAACGGTCACGATGAACCCGTCAACCTCGTCGCACATCAGCGGCCCGAGGCAATTCTGCGGACACTGTGACACCGCGCAGGGTCCGGGCTGCGTGAGCACCGATGCCAGCCAGTGTGCCATCGGCTGCCAGTCTGATGCGGAGTGCGGCGCCGGCCAGTGTAACTTCGCCGATACGATCGACGGCTTCGAAGGCGATACCACCGTGGCCTCGATCGAGTCACATGGCTCGCCTTCGATCTACTCGCCGATCAATACCGGCGTGTTCTGCACCGGCATTACCTCATCGACGCAGGTCAACGCCGGCGCGGGTCTGCCTGGCCCGGTCCGCTATCTCCAGCCTGCGGTCAACATGTTCTTGACGCATAAGTAGAACGGACATACCCGCATTCGCGGGTGGTTCGGGTAGCTGGCGAGGCCCGTCTCGGAGTGATCCGAGACGGGCCTTGTCGTTTTGCGGTCAGAGCATCGGAGACTTGTGTATCGGCCTTGGCATCTTCGGTCCCAGCTCGCTGACGGGTCGAACCGGAAGCGTGAGTGGTTGCGTTGGCGGAGCGTCCCAGTCGTTTCCGGCGACCGAGCTGAAGTTGCTCCCGAGTGGTGTGAAGAAAGTCGAGCTACGCTGGCCGAGTTTGATAGGTCGAAAGCCGCAGTCTGGATGGTTCCGTTGGCGCCGCGTCCGGTTGGTTCTTGATGAGTGACATGTTCTGGTGGGGAGGAGCGGCAGTCCGGACGTAGAAGCGGCAGTCCGGTAATGTCGCCGCAACTGCTGCGCCCCACAGGGGCAAGGCGGAGCGATTCGACGGGGAGTCGCGAGGAACCTACTGGAGACGATACATGTCAAACTGGCCGGTGGTGCCTGTTGGGGCCAAGAGCGGCAGACCATGCACGTCTCGGCCGATTGAACTGGAATCGAAACGACCCGACATGCGATCGTGGGCCAGGCTGACGAATTGCAGGGACCAGCCGGTTGCGATCTGGTCGGCGTCCGGCCCGTAGAGGAAACCCAAGGTCAACTGAACGTCGGGCTGGTTGATCTTGGCGAAGGGCGGTGTTGGCGCGCCAGGCGTATACAACTGGATACGGCGAGGCGGCTGCGGTAGCGGTGCTGCCTTGGCGATGGCCGCCGCTTGCGCGCGCAGTTGGTCGGCCGTGGGCACCAGCGGCACCAGCCTTGCGTTCGTGTTCTGATTTGCGTCTCCAAGTTCGGGCGCGACAATCGTTGCAAGCCGCTCGATACGCCATTCGGCGTTCGATCGGGCGATGCGCAAAGTCTCGAAGCTGTTGACGACGCGCTCGTTCGGTGGCGGCAGCGGCGGACGGCTGGGGTCGGGCGGCAGCGCCTTGGTCAAGTCCAGCAAGGGCTTCGAGTGCAACACGACCAGCCAGGTCCCTGCGAGCGATGTCGGAATGGCACCGAAGGCGTGGGCGAGCGGCGGCTCGGGGGCTGGACCTAACGTGCTGGTCACGACAGTGGATTGCTTCGCCGCGCATCCGATCAGTGCACACGCGACGAGCGCGAAAGACCCTCGATAGATCTGTCGATACACTTGGCGATCCTCCCCCGGCCGAAAATGGAATGGCGTGGTCTGTACCACAACGTCCTCGACGCGACAACCGCAACTTTCGCCGAGTGCGTCGCGTTTTCAGGAAGCTACTGCAATTGCCCGGTGAGGATCCGCAGGTTCCGATCCGCGTCCGCGTACCCTGGTTTCAATCGCAACGCGGTGGCGAACTCCTGGGCCGCCTGCTCCTTGTGGCCTTGCATGGCCAAGATGACTGCGCGGCTATTGTGCGCCTCGGCGTAGTCCGGCTTGAGGCGTGCCGCCGCGTCAACGTAGGGCAGCGCTTCCGCGAAACGATCCATGCGAATCAGGGCAACCCCGAGGTTGTTGAGGGTCACCGGAGAGTCCGGCTGGAACCGGAGCGCGTTCGTCAGATATGCGAGGGCTTCGCTGAAACGCCCTTGCCGAACGAGCAGATCCCCGAGATTGCTCAGCGCCGTCGGACTCATCGGCGCCGCCTCCAACGCACGCGAGAGATGCTCGAATGCCGGCGCGTATTCACCGCGCTCAATCAGATCGACCGCCAGATTGTTGCGCGCCAAGACATTGTTGGGATCGAGGCTGACGGCCGCCTCATAGTGAGAGATCGCCTCGTCATGTTTGTCCTGGCCCATCAAGGCGAATGCGAGATTGGTGTGCACAGTCGCAGAGGTCGGGTTGCCGGCGAGATTCGCCCGCCACAGTGTTTCGGCGCTTTCATAGAGACCCGCGTGGTTCCAGGTCAGCCGTCCCACTACGGCGAGGATCAGCCCTGCGAGTACCGCTGCCGCCCGCGCGGGCATCGGTGCCACCCGGACCACCCGGGAGGCAAGCACGGCGCACGCTCCAACGAAGCTCACGCTTGCTAGATACAGAAAGTGGTTGGCGACATACGAATACGCCATGTATCCGAAGGGCAGCACTCCAAGGCTGGGGAGGAGCGCGACCACAAATGACAGGGCTGCCACCACCGCTCCGCGTCCAACGCGCGCTCGGAACCACCACAGCAGGAGAGCCGTTGCGGTGATCGCGAGGGGCGGTCCATATTGCCGGAGCGATCCCGCGTCAATCGCTCCCTTGGGATAGATCGCCATCAGGTCGCTCGGCCAGAGCAATTTCGCCAAGTAAAATCCAATTCCCCGGCTGGCGACGAGCACGCGCTCGCCGAGGGAGAGAGGGGGCAGGTGCGGCATGGCGGCCGTGACGATGCTTTCGCGCCACACCGTGATGCTCGCCGCCGCCGCGGCCATGAGCACCAACAGCAGCAGCGGGATCACGTTTCGGCGCCATGCGCCCGGGTGCTTCCACCATCCTAGGAGCAAGAGCGTCACCGGAAGCGTACACGTCACGGTTTTGCTCAGCAGCGCGCACGCGAACGAGACGACGACGAGTGCGTACGGGGTCCTCTTTCTGCCGTCGATGAATTGCAGCCAGGCGAGCGCCGTCAACAGGGCAAACAGACCGGACAGGACATCCTTCCGCTCGCTGATCCACGCAACCGACTCCACTTGAACCGGATGTAGCGCAAACAGTGCGGCGGCAAACAGAGATCCCGGAACCGCGAGGCGGCGAAGTAGTCGCCGGACGAGCAACGCATTCGCGGCATGAAGCGCGACGTTCACCACGTGATACCCGAGCGGCGCGAGTCCCCAGAGGCGATACTCGAACCAAAACGAGCTGAAGACCAACGGATAGTATTGCGGTGTTGACGTCGGCTCAAACCAGATTCGGTACAAGCCGTGAACCGAGCGGAGGGTAAAGTTGTCCGTGACGTACAGCGCGTCGTCCCAGATGTACCCTCCGCGAAGCGCGGGCAGGTAGACAAGAACGGTCGCGCCCACCAGGATGGCACCTTCGACGGCAGCGCGCAGTGCACGCGGTGGCGACACCGCGGCGACACGCGCATTCGGCGAGAGGTTGCCGCGATGGCCGTTGCTCCGTCGCACCTGATTCACTAGGATTCGCTCATGACACGGTTCACAATGCGCGACGTCGTCTGTTCGATTGGTGTGATCGCACTCACCATGCCCGCGTGTACGTGCGAGCAACGCACGGGGGAGCCGCAGCCGGATGCCGTCGCTGACGTGTTGCACAAGATGGAGGCGCCTGTCGAGTCTCGCACTCGCGGGAAGATCGCGCTCAATATCCCACCGCGGGACGATCTTCTCGGTCGCCCGGCGCCGGATGTGAGGAAGGAAGCGGACACGCTGAAGCCGAACGAGCCGACGTACGATCCAAAGATCCGGCCCTCCGTGGTGCTGGACGTGGACTCGAACGAGGGTGGGGCGCCGCTTGAGGTCGAGTTCTCGGCGGACGTCATCAACGGCCCGCCCGATTTGACGCTGTCGTGGAATTTCGGCGACGATACCGCGATCGTCACGGGCGGGACGACGCAGCGGCACCGATACGAGAGGCCCGGCAAGTTCGAGGCCGTGTTGACCTATAATTGGTCGGACGGCAGCGACGATGCTTCGGTGGAAATTACGGTTCTCCGGTACGCCTTTGATGTGGACGTGTCCGCGTCACCATCGAGCGGCGAGGCGCCGCTCGAAGTGGAATTGAGCGCTCAATCCCGCAGTACAGACCCTGATGATGACGAAGAAGACATGCGGTTCGAGTGGCGATTCGGAGACGGCTACCAAGGGGCCGGCGCGGAGGTCAAGAATACCTATACTCGTCCGGGGACCTACAAAGCGACGGTCGTGGCCACCAACAAGAAAGGGCAGAAGGGGCATGGGGCGGCCGAGATTGAGGTTACGGCTGCCGATGCGGATGGGGAATGACTGGAATTCTCGCCGGCGACGCCGTCGCGTAGCGCTTCGATCGGATTGCGCTCGGCCGGGCTGCTGAAAAACGCCCCGATGCGCGCCATAACCCACCACCACCGCCTGATGCGGCAGGCGTAGCGTCATGTCGGCCGTCCAGAGGCGTCGCGCCGGCTCGCACGCACCGTCCACCAAAAGCGATCCTTTGCGAACGGTTGCGAGTGCGTTCAGGCCGTTGTCGACGGCGAGCGGTCGGCTGGTGTGCGGGCTGGCGCTGGCGGTGATCGCGGTGGTGGGAGTGGTTTGCTACGCGAACGTGGTCGACGCCCCGTTTACCTTCGACGACGAGTCGTCGATCACGCGCAATCCGTTCGTCAAACACGCCCCGAGCGCCGGCTTGTGGATCTTGTGGGGATGGAACCCGCGACGCTTCCTTGTCTACGCGAGCTTTGTTTGGAACTACGAGATCGGCGGCCTGCAGCCCGCGGGTTACCATGCCGTCAACATCGCACTACACATCGCGACGGCATGGATGCTGTTCGGCCTGCTGCTGTTGATGCAGCGAATTGCACCGGCCGATCTCGATCCGTCAGCCGACAATCGTCTCCATCCCGGCGCCAAATCGCACGCCCTCGTGGAGCTGATCTTGGCCGCCGGGGGAGCGGCGTTGTTCGTCAGTCACCCAATTCAGACCAGCGCGGTCACCTACATCGTCCAGCGAGCCGCCGTCTTGGCCACTGCGTTCTACCTGTTGGCACTGCTCGGCTACCTGCGAGCGGCAGAGTTGCGAGGGCAACGGGCGGCCCGCGCAAGGCGCTTGGGGTTGTTGACCATCGCTCTCGCGGCCTTCGTATGCGGACTGTTGGCGAAGGAGATTGATGCGACGCTTCCGCTCGCGGTCCTCCTTGCCGAGGTGATTCTCTTGCGCACCTCTTGGGCAACCGTGGGCGGCCGACTCCGGCGCTTGCTGCCCTGGCTGACCGTCGTGGCGTCATGCGTGATCGTTTGGTGCATCTACCGCCGCGTCGAAGCCGCGGATGTCCGCAAACTGTTCGTGACCAACGCAACGATGCCGCCGGGTCAGTATCTGCTGACCCAGGTGAACGTCGCCCGCACGTACCTGCGGCTGCTGGTTCTGCCGATCGGGCAGAACCTCGACTACGACTATCCCGTTGTGCAGAGCCTGTGGGAGCCGCGAACGTGGCTCTCGGCCGGATTGCTTGCGGGTTTGGTCGCACTTGCCGTCCGTCTGCGCCGGCGGCTCCCGATCGTCGCCTTCGGAATTGCGTTTTTCTTCACCACGCTGTTGGTCGAGTCGTTGATTCCGCTCCCAGACGTGATCTTCGAACATCGGCTGTATTTGCCGTCCGCCGGGTTCATCATGGTGATCGTTGGCGTGGTCGGTCAGTGTGCGGGCCGCACCCGGCGGCCCGTGCCTGTGGTGCTGGTCAGCTTCAGTGTGCTGGTGGGTGTTGCCGGCATCGCCGCACACGCGCGCAATCAGTTGTGGAGAGATCCGGTTGCACTCTGGGCGGACGTCGTTCAGAAGTCTCCACGCAAGCCGCGCGCCCATCACAATCTCGCGAATGCTCTCGAGCAGGCCGGCCGCTTGCCCGAGGCTGCGGCCGAGCTTCGCGCGGCTGCCCAATTGAACCCCGGGATTGCCAAGGTGCACAACAGTCTCGGACACGTCTATCAGCGGATGGGCGCTTGGGCGCAGGCCGAGGCGGCATACCAGCAGGCGATGGCAGTCGATCCGAAGATGGTGGATGCCCGCAGCAACTTGGGGTTTCTCTACATCCAGATGGGCCGACTCGACGATGCCGAGCGTGTGTTGCTCGAGGCGACGTCGTTGAACTGGGTCGACGCAGAAGTCCGACGCGGCCTCGGCAAGCTGGCGTACTTGCGACGGCAGTGGGCCGAGGCGGAGCAGAATCTTCAGATCGCGGTCAAGACCAATCCCGACTCCGCCAACATCCACAACGAGTTGGGCGCCGTGTACTACCAACAGGGACGGCTGACTCAAGCCGAGACGGAGTATCGCCGGGCCATCGAGCTGCAGCCGCAGTCGGCGCAGCCGTACAGCAATCTCGGCAACGTGCTGTTGCGGCTCGGCCGGATCGACGAGGCGGAGGCGGTGTACCGGCACGCGCTGGAGTTGCAACCGAACGATGTTGACATTCAACTGAACCTAGCGCACGCGTATCAGCAGGCAAATCGATGGCAAGAGGCCGAGGCCGCGTTCAAGACGGTTCTTACAACGGCGCCGAATTCGGCCGAGGCACTGTTCGGATTGGCAGCGGTTTATCGCCAGTTGGGTCGTGAACCCGATG
Source organism: Binatia bacterium (assembly GCA_035541895.1). GTDB lineage: Bacteria > Desulfobacterota > Binatia > HRBIN30 > JACQVA1 > DATKMK01. Next base: position 7,195 of record DATKMK010000010.1, read on the forward strand.
CGGATGCGGCGCTCGAACGCGCCCAGGCGCTGCGGGCCGCGGGGGCGACGCGCTAGGCGGTTCCAGACCTTGTCTCGCGTCCGAAAACGAAGGTAGGAATACGGATGTCCACGCCATCGTGCGATTGCCGGCGGGACACGCGAATTGGAGAGAATCGTGAGAGATGTTCTGAATGGGCTGTTGATCGCGGCGGTGGTGACCGCAGTGTACGCCAACACGCTGAGTAACGAATTCATCAACGACGACGTTCCCGCCATCGTGGCCAACGATGCGGTGCGGTCCGGAGACATGTTGCGGATCTTCACGACGCCGTCATGGACGGCTTCTGCATCAACCAATCATCTCTATCGCCCTCTGATTACGCTGAGCTTTGCGGCGAACTATGCGGTGGGCGCGCTGCAGCCATCGGGTTACCGGATGGTCAACATCGCTCTGCACGCGATCGCCAGCATCGTCGCGTACGTGCTGGTCGTGAGTCTGGGCGGCCAGATGGGCGTGGCGTTGGTCGCCGCGCTGTTATTCGCGGCTCATCCGATCAACAGCGAGGCGCTGAACGCCGTCGTGGGGCGAGCTGAGATAGTCGCCGGCCTGTGCGTCGTCCTCGGTGTGCTGCTGGACGTCAGATCATATCACGCGCGATCGCCCGCCGTGCGGCTGGCGCTTACCGGGGCAACGATCCTTGCGTTCACTTGCGGGCTGTTGTCGAAAGAGAGCACGGCCACCCTGATCCCGGCAGCGGCGGCGACCGATCTCGCGATCCGGTGCAAGTGGCGATGGGGTGAGTTCACCGCCGGCCTTCGTGGCGGTCGCGGGGTGCTCTACGGGGCGCTTGCGCTGGTCTTGCTGGCATATCTGATGTGGCGAGCCCACATCGGCGTACAACCGCCGATGAGCGAAGGGATGAATCCGCTCCTGGGCTTGCCTATCGAGACCCGCTTGCCGAATGCCGTGGTGATCGCCGGCCGCTACCTGCGGCTCCTGGTGTGGCCGATCCGTCTGTCGGCCGACTATATGATCGGTGCTGTCCCGATCATTCAATCGTGGTTGGATTGGCGCGTCGCCCTGAGTGCAGTGGCGATCGGGTGCGTGGTGCTCATCGCTACCCTGGCCGTCCGGGGCGCGCCGCTGGTGACGTGGGCCATAGTGTTTGCCCTCGCAACGTACAGCCTGGTGTCCAATGTTGCGTTCCCAACGTGGGCGATGATGGGCGAGCGCTGGATGTATTTGCCCGCCGTTGGCTTCAGCGTGGTCCTGGCCGTCGGTGGCGAACGTCTTCTGGCCGGTGCACTCCCGCAGCAAGGCGCAAGGGTCGGCGCGCTTCTGGCGGCGATGCTGATCGTTGCGTACGGCACACGCACGATCGTGCGAAACCGAGACTGGCATGACTTCATGAGTTTGTGGACCGCGACGATCGAGGCCGTGCCGGGCAGCTTCAAGGCTCGCGAAGGTCTCGCGCACGGGTATGTTCAGCAGGGCCGATACGCCGAAGCGGCGCAACTGCTGGAAGAGAGTTTGCGCATCCACGACGGAGATCCTCGCACCTACATCGATCTGGCGACGGTCTACGAGCGAATCGGAAACCTGGAGAATGCTGCGCGATACTATCAGGCTGCTCTCGACCGTTCGCCGGGCCGGGTGGATCTCCTGATCGGGCTTGGGCGCGTGAGCTTGGCGCAAGGCGCGTACGGAAACGCGGTGCTGGCGTTCAACGATGCGGTCAAACGCGTGCCGAAATCGGCGACGCTACACGCGGCACTCGGGCAGGCCTACTACCTGCAGAACAGTCCGTCGGCCGCGCGCGCCGAGTTCGACGCGGCGCTGAAGCTCGACCCCAATATTCCCGACGGCCTCATCGGCTTGGCCGCGTGTCAACAATTGGATCGCAGCTACCGCGACGCTATTGAAAACTATCTCAAGGCGCTGGCGCTCGGTGCGCCGCGTACGGACAACCTGCGTCAAACCCTGGAGCAGGCGCTAGTGGCGCTGGCGAAATCCGACCCGCGCGCGACTGCGGGTCTCGCCGTGCAGGCGTTGCGCTACTATCCGCAAGCGGATGCGATCAAGCAATTGGCGGCGCTGTCCGAATCGTGAGAGTCTGCAGCAAGAGCGGAGTGCCCGTCGAGGCTGTCGCGAGATGGTCGGCGGGAGTGAGTTGGTAGATCGTGGCACCGCGGTCCCGACTTGACTCGAGGTTCCTGGCGGGCGGCGTAGTTATCGTTGTCGCGTCGTTCCTCCTGCGACTCTATGGAATTGGCAGTCAGGCCATTTGGACCGATGAGGCCTTCTCCTGGTACGCAGCTACGACGCAGGAACTCCGCCATATCCTTTTGATCGATGACAGCCCACCGCTGTACTATTTGCTCCTGCGAGCGTGGCTGTCGCTTGTGGGTACAACCGAAGCGACGTTGCGATTTCCGTCGGCGATCGCGGGCACGTGCTTCGTGGCAACGGTGCTGTGGACGGGACTGGAGATCTTCAATGCGCGTGTCGCGCTGTGGAGCGGTGCCGTGGCCGCGCTGGCACCGATTCACATCTACTACTCGCAGGAGGCTCGCGCCTACGCGTGCCTCGTCTTCTTCTTGCTGGTCTCTCAGACCCTGGTCTGGCGCGCTCTGCGAACGAATTCATGGTCCGGTTGGATGCTCGCGAGCCTGTCGATGCTGGTCGCGTTCTACACCCACTACTTCGCGGCTCTCGGATTGCTCTCCGGTGTGTGCCTGCTGTGGGTGTCGGGGGAGCGATCGTATTGGAGGCGGTACCTCGCCGCAGCACTCGCAAGCGCTCTTGGCTTTCTTCCTTGGGTCGTGTGGGGGTTTGGGGTGACGGCACGTTCTGGTGCGGCCCAGGATTGGATTCGGCCCATCTGGGAAAACATACCGCCGTCGATGGCCATTCCACGGACGCTCGAACTCTTTGCCATAGGTGGCCAAGCCGGCCTTGGACCGATCTTCCTCAAGCAGTTCACGACTCTGGAGTTTCCCCCCGCCCTGAGGGTGCTGGGATTGACCGTCCTCGCCATCCTCGCGTTTTGGGTCTGCGCACCATGGGGCGATCGAGCAGTGGGCATCAAACGGCTCGGTGAGCGGAAGGCGTGGCTCGCAATCACGCTGGCCCTCCCACTGGCAGTTCTATGGGTCGTTTCGTTTTTCTTGCGACCGCTATACCTGCCGGGACGCTATGATCTCGTAGCCTTCCCTGCCTTTCCGCTGATCGTGGGTCTCGCGCTTGCCAAGACGCAGCGCGCGGTGCCTGCCGGATCGATCGTAGCTGCGGTGATCGCGTTGCTTCTCTCTGTCCCCATCGGGTCGAAACTGCTTCGCTATTACCAAGCGGTCCCGCAGTTCAACTATGCAGACGCAACCGCGAGAGTTCTGGACGCCGAGGTGGCAAACGGTGATGTCGTGGTCTTCACCGGACTCCGAGGGCTACCGACGGTCTACTATTTGAGTCGTTTGGGCTACCAGTGGGATGATCGCGCACACCGTGTTGACAGGTCCGAACGCTCCTTCTCGTGCCGCTTGTATCCATTGGAATCGGAGCGCATGCCCGGCGTAGTGGATGCACGACGCATCTTGGCCGCTCCTGACGCAGTCCGCACCGATGTTCAGGCGTACCTCAGCACTCTGTCGTCTCCAGGCGGGTCGGTGTGGGTGGTCATGACTTCGACCCACGCCGAAGAAGGCAGCCGGTTGCTTCAGGAACTCTCCCGGCAAGGATGGGCGCCGCTGAGCGTGTACAGGCTGCTCGGCATCTACCGGTTCACACGAACATGAGTGTGCGGCTATTGGCCGTGATATTCGGTTCTCACCCTTGCGCTGCGAAGCAAAAGCGTGCTGGCCAGCGAGTGAGCGAGGGCGCGTGATCCACGCGAAGGATACTTCGTGCGCATTCTTCACGTAAGCCCGAGCTTCTACCCGGCCTGGGCCTACGGAGGGGTGCCGCGCTGCGCGTTCGAGCTCTGTCGGGCGTTGGTGCGCGCCGGAGAGTCCGTGTCGGTGTGGACGACCGATGCCCTCGATCAAGTCGGCCGTGTCGCCCGAACCGACGCGGTGGTCGACGGAATCCAGATTCGTTATTTCCCCAACGTGAGCAACCGGCTGGCGTATCGTCACCAGCTCTACCTCCCTCGCGGTTTGTTGCGTGCCGTGCGAGAGCAGCTCTCGCAGTTCGACCTGGTGCACATTCATTCGCATCGCCACGCCCTCGAGTGGGTGGTGAGCCGCGCGGCGCGCGCGCACAAGCTCCCATACGTCTGCACCGCCAACGGCACGGTGCCGCCGTACGAGCGTTTCGTGACGGTGAAGCGCGTGATCGATGTGCTTGGGATGCGATCGGTGCTGCAACACGCGGCCGCGTGCATCGCCGTGTCTTCGGCGGAGGTCGCGCACTATCGAGCGGCCGGCGTTGTCGCCGAACGCATCACGGTGATTCCAAACGGTGTCCGCCTCAGCGACTACGATGCGTTGCCGCCGCGCGGTGGCTTTCGCCGCCGGCTCGGTATCGCGGCCGAAGCGCCACTGGTCACGTTCGTCGGAAAAATTACTCCCCGCAAGGGCGTCGACGTGTTGATCCGCGCGTTCGCCTCCCTCGATCCCGACGTCCATCTGGTGGTCGCGGGCAACTTCATGGTGCAAGAAGCGCGGGTTCGTGCGCTCGCGCGCGAGTGCGGCGTCGCGGGTCGGGTGCATTTTGTCGGGCTATTGGACGGCGAAGAAAAGCTGCGCGCCTATGTCGACGCCGATGTCGTCGCCTACCCGTCGGAACGGGAAATCTTCGGTCTCGTGCCGATCGAGGCGCTCATGTGCAACACCGCCGTCGTGGTCTGCGACGACTCCGGCTGCGGTGAGGTCGTCCGAGCGGCAGACGGAGGCCGTCTGGTGCCCTACGGTGACGATCGCGCTTTGGCGGCCGCACTGCGTGACCTCTTGCGCGATCCCGCGGACCGCCGTGCAAACGTTGACCGTGGCCGCCGCTACGTGCAGACGCACTTCGGCTGGGAGTCAATCGCCGAGCAAACGCGCCGGCTCTACCAGGGGGTCGTGCACGCGTGACGGACACGCCGAAAGTGGTGCTGCTGATCCTGACGTGGAATCGCCGCGACGACGTGGTGCGCTGCCTCACAAGTCTGTCGCGCGTGACGTACCCGAACTACGTCCCGGTGGTGATCGACAATGCCTCGAGCGACGGAACGGTCGCCGCGCTCCGCGCTCAATTTCCGGAGGTGATGGTTCTCGAGAACGACCGGAACTACGGCTACGCCGGCGGCAACAACGTCGGGATTCGCTGGGCGCTGCAGCACGGCGCGGACTACGTGCTTGTGATCAACAACGATACCGAAGCGACACCCGGCATGATCGATGAACTGGTGCGCATCGCCGAGAGCGATCCTCGCATCGGCGTCGTCGGTTGCCGCAACGTGCTGATGGAGGATCCCCGTCGGTTGTGGGGCGCCTACGGCCGGATCACCTTCGGTCCTTTTGTGGTGCGCGTTGCGGGCGAGCGCGCCATCGACGGACCGCAATGGCAGGTCGTTCGAGATGTCGAGTGGCTGATCGGCAATGGGTATCTGTGGCGTCGCCGTGCGATCGAGCGCATCGGATTGCTGGACGAGCAGTTGTTCGCATACAACGAGGACGTTGATTGGTGCCTGCGTGCGCGTGCGGCGGGATTCCGGGTCGTCTACGCCGGCACCGCGGCGATCCTGCATCGTGGCGGCGACGGTGCGACCCCGAGCCGCAAGCGTGCGCTGATGTGGTACATCCTCGGCCGCAACGGCGTCGTGCTGGCTCGCCGGTACGGCACGCTGGGGCAACTGCTTCGCTTCGGAGTCCTGTGCACCGCGGCGTGGCTGGCGCGACTGGGTCGCGCCGGTCTCCGTCGCATCATCGCGCGCGCCGACGCCTCCCGCGCATACTGGGTCGGCGAGGTAGCCGCTGAGCGCGCATTTGGGCGTGGTATGCTCGACGCGATCCGTGGCCGACCGATTCCGTTTGCGCAGCTCGATGCCCACGGTTCCGAACTTCCCGGGGCATCGGGAATCGGCGCCGGGTAGACGTTCCACCGTCTGCGCCCCGCCATCACGCTCGTTCTTGCGAAGTCCGAACGCCCGTGCTTTGAGCAACCCGCCATGCACGCCGGCAGTGATCCGATGGAGTCAACCGCGCGGCCAACGCCGCGCGGCGAGCCTCCGCAACTGAGCGCGCCCGGCCGCGGCGTCGCAAGCTACGGCTGGTTGGTCCTGCAGTTCGCGCTCAAGGATTTCAAGATCCGCTACACGCATTCGGTGCTCGGCTACGCCTGGTCGGTGCTCAATCCGCTGATGTTCTTCGTGATCTACTACGTGGTGTTCACCGCGTTCATGCGCCTGGACGTGCCGAACTACCCCGGATTCTTGCTGATCGGCATCGCATTGTGGAATTTTTTTTCCGAGGGGACATCCGGCGGTGCGGGGGCGCTGTTGGCGCGGGCGGACATCTTGTCCAAGATGGTCCTGCCGCGCGAGATCGTCGTCTATGCGTCGCTGATGAGCGCGGCACTGACCTTCGCCATCAATCTCGCCGTGCTGATGGTGCTGATTCGATTGACCGGGACGAGTCTGCAGCCGGCTGCGATCTGTTTTGTGCTGCTCATCGTCGATCTGGTGGCCTTGACGCTCGGCATCGCGCTGTTGCTCGCGCCGCTGTACGTGCGTTACCGAGACATCGGCTACCTGTGGAACATCGTGCTGCAAGTTGGCTTTTGGCTGACCCCCATCATCTATCTCGATTTGATGGTGCCCGAGCGTTGGCGCTGGCTGGTGTGGGTGAACCCGGTCGGCCGCATCATCGGCGACAGCCGGCGCGCGCTCATCTACGGCCTGTGGCCGGGCGCCCGCGGACTGCTCATCACGACTTGTTACTCGGTCGTGGTCTGCATCGTCGGCTTTCTCACCTTTCGTCGCCTTCAGGGACGCGTGGTGGAGTACTTCTAACCGGCGATTGCCGTCGCGAGCCTGGTGCGGGGGCTGGATGCTATCGTCCCGGCAAGTGTAGATAGTCCGTCGTGATCGAACATCGGTCGTCGCTCTCCGCCGAACGCCGGCGTTTGGGCGTGTGGCTCGTCGCTGGCTGCTGCGCGATCTGGTGGCTGCGGGTTGCGCTGGCCGAAGGGACGCGGCTCAGTCTCGCCAACATCGACGCCTTGATCTACTGGGTGCCGCTCATGCGCGAAGCCGCCGCGCAGTGGCGGCGGTGGTCGGTTCCGCTGTGGAATCCCTATCAAGCGCTCGGCACGCCGCTGTTGGCCACGCTTCACGTCGGGGCCGGCTACCCCCTCAACGCACTCTATCTCGTATGCGACGTGAGGTGGGCGTGGTTCCTGACCTGCATCGCCCATCAGGCCGTGGCCGCCGGCGGCATCTATCGATTGTGTCGTCTCGTGAACCTGTCGGCCCGTTCGAGCGCGATCGGTGTAGCCGCGTACACATTTGCGGTCGGCGTCATCGGGAGCTACCTCGACCAGCCGCAGTTCAACAGCCTCGCATGGGTGCCGGTGGTGTTCGCCTGCGCGACTCGGCTCATCGTGCAGCCCACGGCGGCAGCCGGCGCGCGACTCGCATCGGCGTGGGCGTTGCAGATTCTCGCCGGACATCCCGAGACGATCGCCTACACCGCTCTGCTGTTGGCGTCGTACCTGATCGTGGCGGGGATCGCGCGTGCAGGTGACGCGCCGCAAACGTTGGCGCGCATCGCTGCGCTGGCGATTGGAGCGGCGGGGATGGCGCTCGGTGCGGCGGCCTTTCAGTTGTGGCCGACCATCGAGCTGCTCGGGCGAAGCGTGCGAGCGGTCGGAAGCTTGACCGCGGCGCAACGGAGTCCGCTTGCGGTCGATCCCTGGCAGATTCTTTCAGTGGCCCAGGGGCCGGCACCCCTGGTCCTGGCAGTGATCGGATGGTGGAGCTGGCGCCGGCGGAGCTTAGCCTGGTTGCTTGCCGGTAGCGCCGCGGTGTTGGCCGTGCTGTCGGTGGGGCCGGCGACGCCGCTGTTTACGCTCTTCTCCCGGTTGCCGATCGGGAGCTGGTTTCGCGGACCGATCCGGCTGCTGATCTTGTGGCCGCTGTGCGTGGCGGTACTCGGTGCCGCCGGTGCGGAGACCTGTCTCGAATCTCGTGACCGGGCCGGCGCGCGAACCGTTGTCATCGGCGGGCTCGTCGTGATCGGGGTGCGCGTCCTGCTCGGGATCCACAACGGCACGCCGCGCACCTGGCTGCCGGGTGTCGTGCTGGAGCTGGCGGTGCTGCTGGTGGTGATCGGTGCAGCCGCGACGCCGCAGCGCTCGATTTCGTGCTGGATCGATTCGGCGTGGGCGCTCGTGCTGGTGTATGCGGCTCCGATTGCCCTGTTCATGACGGCACCTGGGCCGGGGTACGTGTCGCCGTTCGACGTGGTGCCGCGCTACGAAGAGCATCGGCAGCTCTTCGACGTCCTCGTTCGAGAGTTGCCAGCGCGCACGCTCTCTCTGTTGCCGGGTAAGGGGGCGTGGGCGAAGCTGGGAACCTACTTTGAAATGCCGATGCTCAACGATGTGGAGCCGATGTCGCTCAGCGAGTTTCGACGCTTCGTTGGTGCGGCGCGCGGAGTCGGCGCGGAGGCGGAGAGCGACGGTCCCGTGAGCGTCTTCATGGGCGGCATCGATCCGCCGCGTGCGCGATTCAATTCCGCCCTGCTCAATGCGAGCGGCGTTCGCTTTGTGTTGGCCGAGAGGAAAGCGACCGGCGAGGTTGGGGTCGCGCGCTGGTTCGAATCGGATATCCCGCTGCGGCCGATCGCGAGTTTCGGGACCGTCGTCGCATACGACAATCCCGCCGCGCTGCCGCGCGCCTTCTTCGTCGACCGCGCGCGTGCACGCGCGCCGGGCTCGAATTGCGTCCGTGATCTGGTGGCGCCCACCTTCGATCCCCGCAGCACGTTGCTGATCGAGGACACGCGTATCGATGCCGGCAGCGTACCGAGCCGGCAGGCACGGGTGACCGTCACGCATTACGAGCCGGCTGAAGTGCGAGTCGATGTGGAGACCGATCAGCCCGGTTTCGTTGTCTTGTCCGACGCCTTCTATCCCGGCTGGCTGGCGTCGGTCGACAGGATCGCCGCGTCGATCGCGCGGGCAAATTGCTTCTTCCGCGCGGTCGCGGTGCCGGCGGGACAACATGAGGTGGTCTTCGAGTATCGGCCGATGTCGTTCGCCTACGGGGCGGTGATTTCGGCCGTCAGTCTGCTCGCGTTGTTGGCCGTGTGGATCGTGTCTCGGGCGACCTCGGCGAGGAAGGTTCGATCTCCGTGACGAAGGCACCGCGAACGGAGTCCGGCTCGCGCATGGACCACGGACGCCGCCTCTATCCCGGTCGATCCGCGCCTTTGGGTTTCCACACCGAGACGATGTAGTCGGCGATGCGCGGCAGTCGATAGGCGAGGCGATCGAGGCACACGAGCAGGCCGGCCGCCACGCGAGCGGGTAGCTTCGAGAGCAGTGTTCCCCATCCGGGAAAGGCGAAGCCGATCGACACGCCGCGCGCGTAGTCGAGGGCGAGCCACTCGCCGCACAGTTGCCGAAGCACCGGCAGCGTGCATTCGAAGGTGTGCTCGTACGGAACCGGGGTGTCCCAGAATTGGCGTTGATCGGGTGGAATGCGTCCCAGGGTCCGCCCGACGCGATAGATGGCCCGACTGGCACGAACCGTGAGCCCGCCGTAGTTGACGGCGCCGATGATCAGGCGTCCGTCGGGTTTGAGCAGTCGCGCCATCTCGCGCACGCCGAGGCGGGGATCGGCGAGATGGTCGATCGAGGCATCGCTCAGCACGCGATCGAAGACGTGGTCACGAAACGGCGCCTGCTCGGCGATGCCGCGCACCATGGTGACCCGCAGGCCCGCTTCCGCCATCCGTGACTGAGCCCGCTCGATCATGGAGCGGGAAGGTTCCAGCGCGAAGCACGTGAGCCCGGCACGAACGAGTCGCTCGGAACAGCCGGCGTTTCCGCTGCCGACTTCCAACACCGAGCCGCCGCGGCCTTTGGCGGTGATCGCCGCCGTCAGTTCGAGGATACGACCATGATAGAAGCTGGCGTCGAGGCCGCGGGGCCAGACGTGCGACAACGCATCCACATCCCAATCAGTGTCGGCTTCAATCTTCATGACGTGCGTGGTCGTCGCCGGCCTTCGGCTAGCACGCTGCGGCGCTGGTGACCAGTTTGCCGGATGATGGACCACGCTGGGAGGTCGCATCAGCCGTTGACGCATTTTGCGAGAAGGCGCTACTGAGTCATCCCACGGAGACAAGAACGCCCAGTGTTTGGCAGCTACCGATATTTCCTCGCGCTCATGGTGGTCGTGGCGCACATCGCGACTGAGCCGCCGTGGGCGGGTATCTACTCCGTGTTCGGATTCTACATGCTGAGTGGGTTCCTCATGACGAAGATCCTGCATGAGGTGTACGGGCTCGACTGGCGAGGGATCCGACGTTTCGCGCTCAATCGCGCCCTGCGGATCTACCCAGCGTACTGGTGCGCAGTGGTGGTCGCGCTTGGGCTGGTGACCTTTGTCCCTGGAGGCCCGGTTGCGATCAATCATCCATTTCTCCGTGCGCCCTCATCGCCGGCGGTCTGGTTCTCGAATCTGGCGCTGTTCGGGCTGACCGCGGACGTTCCCGCGCGACTCGTCCCGCCGGCCTGGTCGCTGAATGTCGAGCTGTGCTTCTACGCCGCGTTCCCGCTGCTCTGCCGTTGGCGACGGGGCGTGGTGCTCTGGTTTGCCGCGAGCGTCGCCTACACGGGTTACCTCGTGTATGCGGACCGGCCGTTCATCGTGGAGCGATACACGCCGCTCGCCGCTGCCAGCCTGCCCTTCAGCATCGGTGCGGTCCTGTGGCACTTCCGCGAGCGGATGCCTCGAATTTCGGCTGGCTACCTTGGATGTGTGTTTGTGGCGTATCTCGTGAATCTGGTGGGTGCACGTGGATGGGGCGACCCGTATCTGCTTGGGTTCTACCTGTCGCTAGTGCTGAGTGCCGTGTTGGTGGTCGGACTGAGCCAGCGAAGCACCGCGGTGTCCCGGCTGCGGAGTCTCGACGACATGCTGGGGCGGCTTTCGTATCCAATGTTCCTGCTTCATTGGCACGTAGCGGCATGCATTGCCGCCGGCGTCATCGCGATCGGCACGCCGATGACTCGAGCCGCGCTGTTCTGGGTCGGATTGCTTCCCTTGAACCTCGTGGCGTTTGCAGTCGACCGATTCGTTGAGTATCCGGTGAAACACGTTCGCGATCGAGTTCGTGGCGCCGGCACCTCCTCAACTGTCGCGTCGCCCAATCTCATGTTAAACCTTGAGCCAACCGCTCCCTCTCGCTATCAACCGCGCGGTGTGGGCAAGTCGCCTCCAATGAACGCGATCGAAGTGCGCAACCTGCATAAGGCCTTTCGCCTGCCGCACGAACGGCAGACGACGCTCACGGAGCGGATGCTGACGTTGTTCCGGCCGGTGACCTACGAGCGCTTCGAAGCGCTGCGCGGGGTCGATCTCGACGTCGAGCCGGGCGAGTTCATCGGCATCATCGGGCGCAACGGCTCGGGCAAGTCGACGCTGCTCAAGGTCATCGCCGGTTTGCTGCTCCCGGATGTCGGAACCGTGCACGTGCGCGGGCGCGCCACCGCGCTGTTGGAGTTGGGGCTCGGCTTCAGCCAAGAGTTGACGGTGCGCGAGAACGTCCAACTCTACGCGGCCGTCCTCGGGTACCCGCGCCGCGATGTCGCCCGCCGCATCGACGAGGTCATTGAGTTCGCCGGCCTGCCGCGTTTTCGCGACGCGAAGTTGAAGAGCTTGTCGACCGGCATGCGGATGCGGTTGGGCTTCGCCACCGCGTTGCAGGGCCAGAGCGACATCCTGCTGCTCGATGAGATCCTGGCAGTGGGCGACGCCGACTTTCAGGAAAAGTGTCTCCAGGTGTTCGCGGACCTCAAGCGCGAACGGCGAACCATCGTGCTGGTGACGCACGATTTGAGCGCCGTGCAGCGGCTGTGTACGCGTGCGGCTTGGATCGACGAGGGCAAGGTCGCTGCCATCGGCGACAGCGACCGCGTGGTTACTCAGTATCTCGAATCGGTCCAGCCAGCCGCGCTTCCACAGGCTGTCATTGCGGGTGATGCGGCTCGCTTTGGCGACGGCCGAATACGGTACGTCGACGGCTGGATTGAGGATGGCGCCGGCGGCCGCGTGTCGCAGGTGCGGTCGGGTGATCGCCCCTCCGTCGTGTTGCTGGCCGAGGTTACCGAGGAAACGGACGAGGCGGTTTTCGGCATCGTGATCATGGACAAAGTTCACTCACTGATTTACGCGACGAACACGCTGCGGCTCGCCATCTCGACGGGCACGCTGCGCGCCGGTCAGACCGTGGAGGTTCGAGTGCCGTTCACCGCGGCACTGCGCAACGGGCGGTACCGCGTGCACCCGGCCGTCGCCGATCGAAACGCCACGGTGTTTCACGACTGGGTGAACGATTTTCTCCACTTCGAAGTCACCGGCAGCACTTGCCGAGACGGGCTGGCCGATTTGCATGCCGACTTCGGCTTCCGACTCTTGCCCGAGCGCGATGCGGCGCGCCAGAGCGAACGCCGATATGCACGATGATGTGAAAGTGTTCGTCGAGCTGGCGGCGCAGGCGTTTGCGATGGGCGAGCCGATCGTGGAGATCGGCTCGTTCCAGGCGCCGGGCCAAGAGGGCTATGCAAACCTTCGCAGCCTTTTCCCCGGCAAGAGTTACGTAGGTTGCGACGTCGTCTCGGGTCCTGGCGTCGATCGGATCGAAGACATTCACCGGCTCACGTTTGGCGACGCCTCGGTGGGCTCGCTGATCGTGGTTGAAACGCTTGAGCACGTTGCCAACCCGTTTGTTGCCGTGCGTGAACTCTACCGAGTTCTCCAAGACGGTGGGGTGCTCATTGCGAGCATGCCGTTCAATCTTCCGATCCATCACATGCCCGACTATGTGCGGTTCACCCCGGAGGGCATGGCCCAGTTGCTTTCCGTCTTCGAGACGACCGCGGTGTTCTTTGAAGGCGATGCCAAGCAGCCGTTTGCGGTCTACGGCATGGCGCTCAAAGGGGGCAATGAGGCCTGCCGCTTGGCGTTCGAAGCGGCGGCGGCCCGCCTGCAGAATCAGTGGTGCCTGTCGGAGTTCCGTGATCCGCTGCTTCGGTTCGAGCCGTTGGACAGCGTCGTTCGTTGCGACCGACCCGGCGCTCCGCTCGCGCCGATCGCTGCCGGCCATCGTGTCGAGCAGCGATTCATCTGCGCTCAAGACGGCTTGGTGCGCGTCGACGTTCGGTTCACGCCGACCGGTCCGCCGACCGGCGGCTGGTTGACGTTTCGATTGTGCGGGGAGGACGGCGCCGAACTCGCGGTCGTCGAGACCCGCGCCGGCTATGTGTGGTACGAGCGGTGGGTCGCCTTCACCTTCCCGCCTGTCGAGCAGTCGGCCGGCCGGCGGCTTTCCTTTTGTCTCGCATGCTCGGACCCGCATTCGATGATTGCCCCGCTGACTGGGATCGCCACCGAAGAGATTCCCGGTGCCGAGATCGTCGTGGACGGACAATCTCGCGCGGGCAGCTTGTGCTTCGAGGCATTCCGCCAGCGCCCCGCGCAACAGGGCTCCAGCGTGGCGATTGCGCGCGGGGCGGCTTCGCCAATGCCCGAGCCCGCGCCGATCCCCGCGGCGGTGGCCGCGGCCCGGTTGCAGGCGAACGAGGTCCGTTACGTCGCGACCCACATGCACGAAGCGATCGAGAAGCTGCGCGCAGAAATGACGACGCGGCTCGATCTCATCGGCCAAGAGCTTCTGGCGTCGCACCTTCGGCAACAGGCTCAAGGCGAACAGCTCGTGGGGATGGATCTACGTCAAGCTGCTCAGAGCGAACAGCTCGTGGGGCTGGAGCTGCGTCAGGCCGGTCAGGCCGAGCAGCTTGTGAGAATGGAAGGTACAATTGATCGATTGGCGGCGGCGATTGATGGCGTAGCGGCTTTCATCGGCGCTCTGCGCCAGCGTTGGTTCGTGCGCGTCCTCCGTCGATTGGCCGGGAACAACCGATCGGTGGAAGCGAGATCGGCGGAGAAGGGTCCGGACGTGCCGAGTTAGCACCGCGACCTCTTGGGGGAGCCTGCAGTTTGACACCGTTGCCCAGCGTTCAATATTTGATCTCGAATGCTGGACGAGTCGTTGGCGCAGTCCCTGCGGAGTCGCGACGGATCGTCGGATTCGATAGGTTGAGGTTTGAATGAGTACTGCGTTCACGACGAATCGCTTAGCCGTCTTCTCGATGATGAAAAACGAGGCCGACATCATCGGGGATTTCCTCGATCAGGTGCTTGAACTCTTCGACGTCATCTACATCTGCGATCACGAATCTCGCGATGGCACCTACGAAATGTGTCAGCAGATTGCGGCGAAGGACGACCGGGTCCATCTCTATCGGCTTCGCTCCAGCGGCTATCCGCAAGCGCAAGTGACCACGTGGTTCACCCACGAGATCTTTCGGCGGGAACAGCCCGAATGGCTGTTTCTCCTCGATACCGACGAGTTTCTTCCGTTCAACAGCCGGGCGGAGTTTCGTGCGGCATTGAGCGGTGTGCAGCCCGGGAAGTGCTTGAGTATGCGCTGGCGCAACCTCGTTCCAGCCGACCTGGCCGAGTGGCGAGGGCTGTCGGCAGCCACGTTTCTGGAAGCGTCGCGGGGCGGCCCTTTTCCGAAGGTCGTGATTCACCGCGCAGTAGCCGAACAGCTCGCCGATAAGCTGACCGTGTTCCAGGGCAATCACGGAACCGGCCTCGACGAGAAGCGGCCCGCCGAGACGCAGGATGCCCCGTTCAACCTGTTTCATCTGCCGTATCGGTCCTTGCAGCAGGCCGAACAGAAGCTGTTGCTGGGCAACCTCGCTTACTATAATGACGCGTGGCGCCGGATCGGGAAGGGCTTCCACTGGGTGCGGATGGCCGACGAATACTATGTGTCGAGCGCCGACAAGCGGGCCGCGCTCGTGCGCGAGCAAGTATTGCACTACAGTTGGCCGACCAAAGGACAGGCCGGCACGAACGGGGCTTCCTTCGAGGCGTGTCCGCATCAATTCCGATTCCCAAAAGGCTGCGATCGTTCCATGCTGGAACGCGGCGGGCAGTTGACCCCCGCGCTAATCCTGTGGCGCGAGGTGGAACGTCGAATGGCCACAGAAGCGGACACCGCCAGTCCGGCAATGACCGCGAACGATTTCGCAATCACGGATAGCGAAGGGGGCATCGTGAAGATTGCAGCCAACGGAGCCGAGTTATCCGGAACGTGCTCTTCGGTCGGGAATGCGGCGACAGAGGCCGGAAACGTTGTTGCCGATGGAGTGCCGCCGGGCGCGACGAACACCTCGGTGGCTGACGCGTCGACGGCTCCGACCCCGATACAACTGCGTGTCTTCCACAGCGAAGCGGCGACCCAGTTGGCTCTGCTGAAGCAAGTGTTCGCGTGGATGAACACCCCCCCGCGCGCGATCCCGATCAGCGCGTGGAACGGGCACTTGGCCTTCCTGCACGCGTTGATCGGTCTGGCGCGGCCGCGCCGGATCGTGGAGCTTGGGGTCGACCGTGGATGTAGCTTTTTCGCGATGTGCGACGCCTGCCAAGCTCATGAAATCGATGCCGAGGTGATCGGGGTTGATCACTTCGTGGGCGATCCTCACGCGGGGGATCATGGCGGCGACGCGCTGTTCGAGGAGCTCACGAGTCGCGCACTGGCCTACCCGATGGCGCGATTGATCCGCGCCGATTTCAATAGCGCACGCCAACGCGTGCCCGACGGCGTCGTCGATCTCTTGCACATCGACGGATATCACACCTTGGAGGCGGTCTCGGCTGACTTCTCGACGTGGTTCTCCTCGCTTTCGGATCGCGGCATTTGCATGTTCCACGACATCGGCGTGCGCGAGCGCAACTTCGGCGTGTACTTGCTGTGGGACGAGTTGAAGTCGAAATGGCCGTCGATTGAATTCACACATTCCTTCGGTCTCGGGGTGCTCTTCGTCGGCCAGAACCAACCCCAACCGGTCAAGGACTTCCTCGAGATCTGGAATGCGTCGGAACTGGTGCGCGAAGCAATCCGCTCCGCCGCGGAATTGTTCGCCTCCACTTTCCCGGCCCGGTTGCAGGCGTTGGATGCGGAGAAGGAAATCTGGCGAAGGGCCTTCGAAGTCGAAGCGCTGCACAAGTCGCTCTCGTGGCGAGTGACGGCACCGCTCCGGTTCGCCGCCGACTTCGTGCAACGGTTGCGCAAGGGCCGAGAAACATGAGGTATGCCTGTATCGGTCACCGCGACTACTTCGAGAACAACTTCATCGAGGGGCATGACAGCGCCGACAATATCCGTGGCTTTGATTACGACCATCACTCGACCTACCCATTTCAGTGCCTGCTGGCGTACGCGCCCGATGTGACGTTGGTCTTTCGTCCGGAACTGTATCCGGCCCGCTTCATCCAGATGATCCCGGGCATCCGCATCGGATTTTCCTCCGAGCCCCTGCCCACCTACGATAAGGGAGGGGTGGAGCGCTCCGAGCAAACGGACATCCGCGAACGCGTGTACGCGAACGTGCATCTGGTGGCGAAGTGCTTCGATCTCTTCTTTCACTACGATCGCCGAAGCGCGAAGTGGTTCGAGGACCGCGGCATTCGGGTTACCGGCTATCGGCATCTGCCGATCGATTGCTCGGTCTTTCACCCGATCGGCGGCGGCGAGCGAGACATCGACTTTCTTTTCGTCGGCAAGGCGACCACGTACCGGCTGGGCGTGCTCGATCGGTTGCGGATCCTGCCGTTCAAGTTTCAATGGATCGAGCACGGCATCGTCGGGAACGAACTTGCCGATCTGTACCGGCGCGCGCGCTGCGTGCTGAATGTCCACGCCGATGGACGGGAGCAATTCGAGGTGCGCGTATTGATGGCCGCGGCGTGCGGCGCCGCGGTGCTCTCCGAGCCGCTCCCGTTCGATGACTTCCCCTGTCACGAAGCCGTGCGACAAGGCGACGTCGCCGGCATGTCGACGGAAGAGCTGCACGGAGTATTGCGAGGGGCGGCCGCTGTCACGCAGTGGACCAACGACAACTGGCAGATGCTGCGAAAGCGCCTGAGTACGTTGGAGTTTGTCGACGACTGCGTGAGGCAGTACCTCGAACGGTGACCGGCGCGGACTGAGTTGTCAGCCGATGGCAAGTGAGGTGAGGGTAGGCGACGCCGGCGCACCCCGCCGGCGTCCGGACGTGTCGGTCGTGGTGGTGGTGTACAACATCCCGCGCGCGGCCCCGCGCACCTTGCTGTCATTGTCCGCGAGCTATCAGCGTGACATCGATCCCGACGACTACGAAGTGATCGTGGTCGACAACGGTTCGAATCCGCCGTTCGACCGCAGTGCAATCGCGGATCTGCGCGGCAATTTTCGTTTGGTTCGTATCGACCCGGCCCCACCGTCGCCGGCGCACGCCATCAACGTGGGCCTCGCCGAGGCCAAGGGCGACGTCATCGGCGTGATGATCGACGGGGCGCGGATGGTGACGCCCGGGCTGCTGCATTTTGCCCGCCACGGCGCTCGGCTTTACGAGCGCGCGATCGTCGCGACGCTCGGTTGGTATCTCGGATACGACTTCCAGCGCTGGTCGATGCAGGCGGGATACAACGAGACGCGGGAAGACGCGCTGTTGGCATCGATCGAGTGGCCGCGCGATGGGTATCGACTCTTCGAGATTGCGGCGCTCGACGAGTCATCGGTCGATGGATGGCTGTACCCGCTGCAGGAATCGAACGGACTGTTTCTGCGCCGCGCGACGTGGGACGCGCTTGGTGGTGCGGACGAGCGCTTTGATGCACCCGGTGGCGGGTTCCTCAATCTCGATACCTTTCGTCGCGCAGTGGAGTTGCCGGATGCCCGACTCGTGATCTTGCTCGGCGAGGCGACCTTCCATCAGTTGCACGGCGGCGTTGCGACCAACGCTGCGGTTGATCGCCTGCGAAGCGATCTCGTTGCATATCGAGCCCAGCACCAGGCCATTCGCGGTCACGATTTCAAAGTGGCCCATCCGAAGAGCCCGCCAACGTATCTCGGTGTCCTCCCGCGACCCGCGCTCGCGCGCGTCGTGCGCGCGGCGCTCGATCCGGTGTGGCCGAATGCGCACGAAGTGGAGCCACCGCTGGGCGCGCAGTTTGACCGGGCGCTGTGGTCGGTCGCCCCGCCGGTGCGGCCGACCGATGCGACGGTTGCGAAGTTGGTGCGGCTTGCGCAGCAGGAATTTCGCGCGGGCCGATATGATGCCGTCGCTGCGATCGCCCGCCTCACGCGCGCTCACGCGCCGGACGAGGCGGAACCGCAGCGCTTGCTGAGCTTGGTGGGCGCTCGGATTCCGGACGATCCGCCGGTGATTGGCCCCAACCCCGAATATCATCGCGCCTTGGCGGAGGCGTACCGCTTGCTCGGCGACGACACCAGGGCGCAAGCGGAGGAACACAAGTTCCTTTCGTACGGCGCCCCGTCGGGCGCAGGGCGGTTGGTGAGGCGTGTGGTCGCTCGTTCCGAACGGCTGGCGAGCCTTCTGGCGATGCTGCGGTATCCCTTTTCTCCGGCGACGCGACGGGTCGTGATCGAGGACTTGAAAAGGTTCCGGCGGAGTTGAGCGAGTGACACGACTGCGCGAGGTGGGCACGGCGGCACGCTGGACGCGTTCTTGTTCCTCGATCCAGCCGGTTGATCGTCGCGGCGTCGCGCTCGCACTGATCTGTGGGCTGGCGTTCGCGTCCTGCGGGCACGGCGAGGTCCGCCCTCCCAACATTTTCCTGCTTCTCATCGACACACTGCGAGCCGACCGCGTGTCGTGTTACCAGCCAGCCGGGGCGCAGCCGCCGCTGACGCCCTTCCTTGCTGCGTTCGCGGAACACAGTGCGGTCTTCCGCAAGGCCTACGCACAAAGCTCGTGGACCAAGCCGTCGGTGGCGTCGTTGTTCACCTCACGCTACCCGTCGCAACACCACGTCACCGAGTTTGGCGTCAATCTCGCTGCGGGCGAAGCGACCGTCGCCGCGGCTCTGAAGGCCCGTGGGTACTCGACGGCGAGTTTCTCCGCCAATGTCCTGGTTTCGTGGCAGGGGTACGAGCAGGGTTTCGACCATTTCGCTTACATCGGGCCGCCGCCGAGTGAGGGAATCGGCAAGGGTCGCGCAGATCAGGTCAATTCGGCGGCACTCACGTGGCTCGACGAGCAACCGACCGGGAGCGGGGCGCGGCCGGTGTTTCTCTACCTTCATTACATGGAGCCGCACATTCCGTTTGGCCCGCCCGGTTCGACACTGGACGCGATCATGAGACAGCGTGGTCCGCTGGAAGCGCGGTCTCGCGGTGTGGAGCGCGCACGCAAATGGATCGACGGATATTTCGCTCTGTTGCGGGAACAGGGCGCGGCCGCGTCGGATCGAGGTCCTGAGCCGATCGACGATGAGATCCTCGGCGGCCTCCAAGATCTATACGAGGCTGAAGTGCTGAGCCTGGATACCCGGTTGGCGGAATTCTTCAGCCAGCTACAGAATCGCGGGTGGCTCGACCATGCGCTTGTCGTCGTCACCGCCGATCATGGTGAGGAACTGAGGGACCACGGCAAGTTCGGCCACGGCGGGACGCTGTACAACGAGGTGGTGCACGTCCCCCTCTTGATTCGTCCTCCCCATGCCGTTGAGAGGACCGAGCTTGACGATGCCGTCGCACTCATCGACGTGGCGCCGACCCTGCTCGACTACAGCGGAGCGGCGCCGCCTGCGACGTTTGAGGGCCGATCACTCCGCGGTCTGATTGAACCTCGGCGTTCGTATCCCTGGCTCGAGAAGCTACGCGCTCGCTTTGCCCCCGGGCAAACTCGGCCCGTGTACAGCGAATTGTTTCCCTACTACGAGTTTCAGCGGCGCAATCCGAAGCGTCACCGTCGGAGCGTGATTGTCGACTCGTTCAAGTTGATTCAACGGGTCGACGGCTCCACGGAGACGTACAACCTTGCGGACGACGCTGCGGAGCAATCAACCGCGACAGCTCCGTCGCCGCCGGCGGGCGATCTTGGCGGAGTTCTGGATCGCTTCGCACGGCGGATGGCGAATAGTGAGAACTCAGCGTCCGCGCCAACACCACTCGACGCGTCGACAACCGAGAAGCTGCACGCACTCGGCTACGTTCACTAGCAGTCGAAGGCGTCCAGCGTAGTGAGAGAGTGGCTCGCGCCTCGACGGTGTGCGCCACCCCTAGGGAGTGTGGTCCGTCAGCGCGGCGGAGCAGCGGGCCAGTTCCTTCGACGGGTCGGGATCGATCCTGGTCGTGAAGTCGGTGAACGACTCGGCGAAGTTGCGCGCCATCCGCCGCAGCGTCAGCGGCTCGCGTGCGCGCGCCAGCATGCGCTGAATCGCGGGGCAGGCGAGGGCCTGGCGCGCAGTGTGAATCGCGTCGGCGGGCGCGATCTTGGGAGCGGGTGCTTCGGGGTCGCCAAACATCGCGAAGATCCAACTCGGCGGGAGTGACTTTTCGTGTCCCGGCCGGCCGCGCTTGGCGATCTGCAGTCGTGATGCAATGGGACTCGCCAGGCCGATGTGGTCAGCGATGTAGATGTTGGTACCGGCAGCGACGCTCACCATGCCGATTGCCGCGATGGCGTATACTCCGCGCTGAGCAAAGGCAGGCGCATGTGGGTCCAGGGGTTGGCTGGCCGACCAAATGACGCCGAAGTCGTCGACATTCCGTTGTCCCTGCTCCGACCGTTCCCGCGCGCCCCTTCCGAGCATGACGAGGCCGTTTGATGCGTAGTCATCGATCGTGATCGGGTGGTCCAGCTTGCCAACGTACAAGTCGCGCTCGTTGGTGATGCCGGCCGGTCCGACGCCCTTGTAGGGAGGGCCGCCGGCTCTGAGCGGAACGGCCGCCCACAGCAGAATGGCGACGAACAGCGCCGTCACACTGCGGCGCACTGGAACGGCGGCCACCGGTAGCTGCGCGGCGAATACGGCCGGCAGCAGCATCCGTGCGTGCATGAAGTCGCCGCCGCCGCGGACGATCAACGTGCCGTACACCGCGGCAACCACCAGCGGGGTGACAAACACGATGCGGCGAGTTTTCGGCACTTGCCGCCGACTCGCGAGCGCGGCGACGAGCACGGCGATGCCTGCGACCCAGAGCCAATACGGCTGACTGAAGTCCCGCAAATACTGCCAACCTTGCGGCCAGTTCGCGGTGGTCGCCTCCTTCACATACGCCGTGTTCGGCAGCAGGTTGCCGTAGTAGCACATACGAAAGAGCTGGTAGCTCGCCGGCAGTGCCAGCGCGGCTCCGGCGATCGCACCGAGTCGTCGAACGGTCCACGATCGGTTCAATGCGAGTACGGTCGCGCCCGCCAGCAGGCTGATCACTGCAAAGTCCGGACGGATGAGCGGACCGAGTCCCACTACGAGCGCAGCGAGTGACAACGAGCGGCCGTCAGGTCGATCTGCGGCATGCAGGAGCAGCACGTACCAGACCGACATCCACAACAGGCTCAGCCCCATTTCGAGTCCCGAGGTCGCGAATTCCGCTGCGGGCGGCAAGACGACATAGGCCAGTACACCGATTGGGAGCAGCCGCGCGGTACCGTACGCGGAGCGGGCAGCAATGACGGCAAGCGCAACGGCGCCCAGCGTGGTTACGATGCCGAGGACAACGGCGACCCATTCGACCGGCAGCCAGAAGAACAACAGCTTGCCGAGCACCAAGCACGACAACCACAGCGGGCTGGTCGTCGCCTCCACCCGTTCGCCGGCGTTGAATACGGGGCCGTTGCCCGCCAGAAGCTGATGAACGACGCGGACATTGATGAAGCCATCGTCCGTCATCCAGCGATGGGTCCACGCTTGAATCAGCGTCAAGACAAGCGGAGCCAACAGCACCAACAGCGACGCCGGGCCTGCGAAAGTGTCTTGAGCGCCGCTCTGACGGGGCGGGTCGGACGAGTCCGTCCGATTGCGAATTGACGGTCGGGCGTTCGCGGATCGCTGACTACGCAACGTGTCGCCGTGTTGATTCCCAGCCCGGTGGCAACTGAAACGCAAAGCGGGGCAGCGCGCCGTCGACAAGGATTGTGTCGACCTTGTCGTAGTCGATCAATGGATAGGTCTTCAGATCGCGCGAACCGGTCAGATAGCCCACCACCTCCGGATCAACGCCCATGATGCCGCAGGCGGCGGTATCGACCGCGACCGCGTTGAGCCCACCCACCAACACGCCGCAATGCACGGGCGTGGCGGCCAGTGGTCCGTCGCCTTCGCCGGCGACGATTCCGTCGACGATGTTGAGGCAGCGCCGCTGGGGGGTGCTCTGCAACGCGCCACGCCTGTCGGCGTACATCAGGATCCGGTTCAGATCGACCACCGTGCGCCAGATCGTATCGTTGCCCGACCAACTTCCGTCACTGATCGGTTCATCGTGGCCCGTCAACGACGGCGCACGCAGCACGCCGGAGCGATCGCCGGGCAGGGGAAAACGGGTGAGTTGGTGGACGAACCGGTACCACAGCGACGGTAGGATAGGATATTCGTCGCCGTGCGGCGGCGCGCCCGCGGTGAAATGCGGGAGCCAGTATTTGTATGGGGACAGACCGATCACCGACTTCAGACAAATGGTGGCTCCGGCTTTTTTGTGTGTCTTCAACTTCGGTACGGTGATGACCAGATCCGCGTCGAGGACGGTTTGGGCAATGCTGTACTCGTTCCTCCCGTTGCTGTGATGTTGGATGGGCGATCGTTTGTGGCTGCGATGAAATCGGAGGCGATTGGCCGGCGCGCGATGGCCAACGAAAGCGCTGTCGCGCCCCAGATCGATTACCGCCACGCCCCGAGGATCGCCGGGCATGGGCCGCGGGGACAAGATTCCAGCGTTGAGCGAGCGCCCGGCCACGCGCAGATCGTCCAGCAGCATCGTGCGACCGAGGCGGAAGCTGCGCAAATCGAGGAGGGGGATCCGACGTTGGATCCGCGTGGCAAGTTGGTCCAGCATCGGCGTCACCCCGAGGACGTGAGCGGTCCGGTCGAAATCGCTGCCTTCCAACGGACAATCGAGCAGGATCACCGACCCCTCGGGTCCGACCGCTCGCAACGCGAGATCCACCAACGGGCGCAGCACCGCCGCGTGGGTCGATGAACAGCACAGGTCATCGTCGGTCAGGTCGCGGTGAAAGTCCCGCGACGTCACCAAATTCGGTTTGATGACGACGCGACTACCCGGCGCCACCAAATCGCCCAGCGGGTTCCACTCTGGGCTGCCCGCGCGGGAGGCGTCGAACCCCAGCGCCGCGAGCAAGTCGGCCACCGCCGCATAAACGGGATTCGGCGGGTCGAACGGGACGACCGATGGGTAGCGCAGATCAGGTCTGCTGACCACTGCGACGCGCGACGTTCTCATTGGCTCCTTCTCCTGCATCGATCGCCTCACCGTGCAGCCGATACTGCGTGAAGACCTCGGGAGCGATCTTCAGCTTGGAGATGCTGTGATAGTGCTTGCCGGTCCGCCCGAGCGGGATGTGATCGACGTATTCCACATTGATGATCATATCGCTGCCGAGATGCTGGCGGAAGCTGGCCAAGATTTCTTCCAGTGCGGTCTCCGAGAAGCGGGGCCCGCGGATCACCTTGAACTGCATGGCGCCGAGTTGCTCCTGAACGACCTGGAACTGCTTCACGATGTGGCCGTAGTCCTTCAGGAGGTGGGCGAAGAAGGTGCCCGGCAGGAAGCAACCGTTCGTGCCGATGATGATCGCTTGCGTGCGCCCCTGGATCGCGCCGATCAGCGGCAACCCGCGACCGCACGGACATTGCTCGTCCGTCGCCGTCGCCAGGTCGCCGAGCTTGTAGCGAATCAGCGGCACGCAATAGTTGTTCAGGTCGGTGACCAGCACCTCACCGGTTTCGCCGGGACGAGCGGGCCGACCGTCGCGGATGATCTCGACGATGTAGGACTCGGCGTTGATGTGATGCCCCGCGTGCGCCTCGCACTCGTGGGCGATGCCGCTGAATTCCCGGCTGCCGTATTTGTCGAACACCTTGGCGTTGAACGCCTGCTCGATGAGAGTCCGGCTCTCTTCGGACAGCGTCTGAGCCGACGAAACGATACCCTTCGGTTGCACACCGTCGACCCGGCCTGCGCGAAGATAGTTGCCGATCAGGTTAAATGCTTCGGCATAGCCGTCGATGAGCACCGGTCGAGTCTGCCGGAGGAACTCGATGTAACGATCGATGGTCTGTTCGTTCATCTCGAAGGCCGGAAAGAACTTGCGGCGACTCAGGAGCGCGTCGAGTCGCTCCTGGAAGGCTTGGCGGCGGGTCATGCCGAGCGTGGAGTGCCACAAGCGCACCTGGCGATCGCCGAAGCGATAGCCGGTCCACTCGATGTTTCGCAACGTTGTGGCCCAGCGCATTTCCAGTTGGGTCTTGTCGGCGTAAAGTGTCAGCGGCTCGCCCGTGGAGCCGCTCGTTGTTACCGCCAGCATCAGTCGCTTGTTGTGGTGATCCGACATCAAGTCGAAGTGGAGGTTGTTGCGGATGTCGTCCTTGGTCAACGCCGGTAGTTGCTGCAGATCCTCCAGGTTGCGGATATCGTCGGGTTTGATTCCGAGGCGATCGAACATTTCGCGGTAGTAGGGGACATGACGGTACGCGTGCTTGATGAGCTGTCGCAGCCGAGATTCTTGCAACCGTCGGACGTCGTCACGGCTCAGCCACTGCGTCCGGCGAAGCTGCTGGTAGTAACGAATCGCCGGGAGTGAGACCATCCAGTGATGCAACGGCATCAGCCAGCCGAAGACATTGAGGTAGGCGCGACGCCACCACTCGACGGTATCGTCGGGTCGGGTGGGTGGATGGCGCGACAAGAAATCGGCCAAGACGTCCGTCTTATCGGATACGAGCCGAAATTCGACGAATCCCTTGGCGAGATCGCCGAGCGTCCGCATGATCATGCGGAACGGGAAGCTGGAGATGAACGATCGTCCGAGTTTGCGCTCCTCGAACAGCGCTTCGATCTGGCGGATCTGATAGCCCTTGTGATGCGCCGAGACCATGATCATGGTCTGGAAGTACGCGTAGGAGAACCGCCGTCGCAAGATGTGGGCGAAGACTTCGCGCTCGCAGATGAAGAAGCCCGACTTGATGTCGAACAACTTCATGCCGAACAGCCGCTGCAGCAAGATGTCGAGCGTCCGGCTCATGACGTAGCGAAAATCGCGCGGCCGGCCGATGTGACTGCGCCACCCCTGCACGATGTCGGCGTTCGAGTAGGTCAGCTCGCGGTAAAGGCGGTAGATATCTTCGGGCAGATATTGGAGATCGCCATCCATCACCACCACGTAGCGGCCGCGGGCCGCCTGCAGGCCGGTCTGCCACGCGGCGGGCATGCCGAGATTGTGCGGGTGGTGGAGGGCGCGGACGAAGTCGTGGCTGGCCGCCAACTCGTCGATCAGCTCACCGGTCCGATCCGTGCTGCCGTCGTTGACCAGGATGAGTTCGCCCGTCACGTCTCGCGACGTGAAGAGCTTGTGGACCCGCTCGGTCAATTCGAGCAGATTTTCGGCTTCGTTGCGGCAAGGGACGATGACGCTTACGTCCACGTTGGGGCTCCGTTCTTCGGCGCGAGGGTGAAGAGAACTTGACTGGTGGTGTGGAGCCAATTGTGAAAAGCCTCCTCTCGCTCGATCGTGTAGTGCCGGGCCAGCAGATTGCGCAGCGCCTCGGTGCTTCGGATGTGGGCGCCGCGATCATGCCGATTGAAGAAGGCTTCCACTCGGTTCGCATACTCCGGCGCAACGTCGGCGACAACCACCCGCGTGCGGACGACACGCTTGAGTTGGGCGAGCAGTCGATCGACGGTGAGGTCATCAAGGTGGTGAATGACGTTGATGATCACGGCACGGTCAAACGCCTGGCCAACGAACCCGAGATCAAGGGCGCTCATCTTGACCAGGGCGGTGCGGGCTTCTGTGGCCCGGCGCGCAGCGTATCGCAGGAGCGCAAGGTCGGTATCGAGTCCGACATAGAACCCGCGAGCCAGGGAGGTCCATATCCCAGTGCCGCAGCCGACATCGAGAAGGCGTTCGTTGGGTCGGAGCTCGAGCGCGCGTTCGATGCGCTCTGTCGTGCCCCAGTAGGCGGGAACCCGCGTATAGTGAAACAGGCACCCCCCGACCGAGGTGGCCTCCAGAAGTCGTGCGACGGCCACGGTGAACCAAGCGTTCGCCAAGATGCGTTCCAATCGGTGCGGACGGTTCGATTAGCTCATCTCGTGCCCGATTGAAAGCCGGTTGCCTGCACAACCCCTGGGGTGCCGGACCGGCCGCTGTTCCATATGCAATGCAGCGGCCCGTCGGCGTCGTTTGACACCAGCGGTGCCGCCAGTTACACGCCGATCTCGCGGCGTCTCGTTGGGGCGCGGACTCGCGATCGCAATGGAGGCGGAACTCTACGAAAAGTTCTACGATATCGAGGAGCATTTTTGGTGGTCCGTCGGGACACGTCGGACATTCCTGGAAGTGATCAACGAGACGCTGGTACCCATTCCCTCGCGGGTCCTCGATCTTGGTTGCGGCACCGGAATTATGCTGAAGGAGTTGGCGACTGAGCAGCGCTTCGTCTGCGGCTACGACGGCTCGTCGCTGGCGCTGTCGTTTTGCCACCGTCGTGGGTTGAACGATCTCGTTCAGGGTGACGCAAGCGTTCTTCCGTTTGGCACCGAGTGCTTGGATTTGGTGACGGCATTGGATGTCATCGAACACCTCGACGACGACGAGGGATGCGTGCGGGAGATGGCGCGCGTTTGCCGGCGCGGGGGCCACGTCCTGATTCACGTCCCGGCGTTCCCGTTCCTTTGGAGCTACAAGGACGAACTCAACCACCATAGGCGCCGGTACCGGCGCAAGGCCTTGACCGATCTAATTGAGCGGAACGGTCTCAAGGTGCTCCAAGTGCACTACTTGAACTCGGTCGCCTTTCCTGCGGCGATGTTGATGAGAGCGCTCGGGCGTAACGGGTCGAAAGGCGATCAAGCATCTGTCGACGCCCTTGGGCAACTGTACGACATCCCGGCGAGTGTCAACCGGCTCATGACGCACCTGATGGATCTCGAGCGGTGGCTGGGCCGGTACGTTCCGCCGCCGTTCGGGATGTCGCTTCTTTGCCTGGCTCAGAAGCCGATATGACGCTCCGTGGTTCCTCGCCCTCGCCGTCGTTCCCGGCCGATGAGCGGACTCCCGGCGAGTGGGGTGCAGCGCAGAAGGATCACTACGACCACCTGGCGGCACAATACGATGCGCACTACGGCGACCAATGGAGTCAGCGCTACCGGCGGGAGTTCATCGACGAGCCGTTGCTGGCGGGGCTCGACATTCGCGGTCGCGAAGTGCTCGAGGCCATGTGCGGGAGCGGGCAGACGACCGCCGCGCTGCTCGAACGCGGTGCGCATGTGACCGGGCTCGACATCTCCGAGGCGGGGATGGAATCGTTTCGGCGCCGCTGGCCGGACTGCCGTGCCGTTTGCGCTTCGATTACCGAGTCGGGGCTGCCGTCGGAGTGCTTCGACGCCGTCGTGATCGTTGCGGGCTTGCATCATCTGCACCCGGACGTTCCCAAGGCGCTTGCTGAGATTCACCGCGTGCTGAGGCCCGGCGGCACGCTCTGCTTCATGGAGCCGCACTCGGGTTCCGTGCCGGACCTGTTCCGTCGCATCTGGTACCGGTTCGACCGGTTGTTTCTGGCGAACGAAGCGGCGATCGACATCGTCGGTTTGAGGGAGCAATGCGCCGGCAAATTCATCCCTGTGGTGGAGCGTTACGGCGGCAACATCGCGTTCCTGCTCGTTCTCAACTCAATGGTCTTTCGGCTCCCGGTTTGGTTGAAGGCGGTGTATGCGCCGTTAGTGCTGTGGGTTGAGCGACTTCTCAGTCGCTGGGGTGGGAAGCGGTTCTCGTGCTTCGCAATCTGCCAATGGCGGAAGTGTGACTAGGGCGCTTTGGGCTGAGCGATTGGAACGAAATTCCCCTTCCATCCAGGCCGATGAATGACAGCCGGGGCAAAGATCGGTGTGTGACACGGAGCGGTCACTAGCGAACAGTCTGAGCGCAAGTATCGCGGTTGCGCTCCGCCGTTCCGAATTCTGGCTGGTTGGTCTCCTGTTCACCGGCGCGTTCGTGTACGTTGCAAGCTTTCCCCCGAACCTCAGTGCGTCGGACGAAGGGCTCTATCTGTACGAGGCGAAGCGCATTGTGGAGGGGCAGGCGCTCTACCGCGACATCTTCGAGCTGGTTACGCCGGCGGCCTGGTACTTGATGGCCGGGTGCTTCTGGCTGTTCGGGGTGTCGATGGCGACGGCGCGACTGGTTACGGCGGTGATTCACGCCTCGATTACCGTCGTTACCTACGCCACGTGTCGTGTCGTCGCTGTGCGGCCCATGTTGTCGCTGGCCGCTGCCTGCTCGTTCTTGGCTCTGTGCCAGCCCGTCTGGCCCTACGCCAGTCCTCATTGGCTCAGCACGCTGATCACCCAGGGCCTGCTGCTGGCGCTGCTGCGCCGCCAATCCTTTCATGGGCCGCGCGCGCCGGTACTTGTTGGCGTCCTTGCCGGCATTCTCATATGCGTTCAGCAGCAGAAGGGCGTCGTCATCGGTGCAGGGGTGGCGATCGTTCTGGTTGTGGACGCGTTGCTCGACGGGGTGACGGCCGCACGGCCTCTGATGCGGACAATCTTGACCTACGCGCTGGGGATCGTCGTTGCTGTCGTTCCGATACTGAGCAGCAGCATCGCGAATGCAGGATTGCAGCCGGTGGTGCGCGCGCTCGTCGTGCATCCGCTGTTCAACTATCAGCGATCGTTCCATTCCGACTGGGGAGAGGTTGGTTGGGGAACCGGTGATCTCGCGCTCTACACGTTCCCGCTGGCACTCAAGTATTCGCCAGCACTGCTGCCACTCGCTGTGGTTTGGGCAATCGTCAGCTGGCGTCGCCAACGGTGGCGCGAGCTCCGGATGCTGATGACAATCGGTGGGTTCGCTGTCTTCTCGACGCTGTCGATCGCGTACTATCCCGATTTCATTCACATCGCTTTCATTGCTCCCGTATTTCTGACGTTGCTCGCGTGGCTTCTGGAGCGACCGATTGAGCGAATCAAGAAATCGACGGCTCCGGTGGTCATCATGGGGTGCATTCACGGGGCGATACTCGTGGTGCTCGCACTTCAGCTACGACACAACTGGCTGCGCAGCCAGGAACAGTATCGACTCTCGTACATGACGGCGTTCGGCAGGGTGAACTTCGAGCGCCAGTCGGATATTCAGATGATCGAGCGGGTCAACCAGTTGTTGGCAGATGTCCCGTCGCGGGAATTGTTCATCTACCAGGGGTATCCGTCGCTGTATCTGACCACCGCGAGTATCAACCCGACCCCGTTTCAGCTTTTGATCCCAGGCTACAATGCTCCCGACCAATTCCGCGAAGTTCAGTCCGTGTTGGATGCCCGAAGGGTACGCTACGTACTCGTCGTGGGGTTGTTCATCCGGCCGAGTGACCCGTTCATTCCGTACCTCAATCAGCACTACAGGCAAATTGACTCAAGGATTCCCGGGATCTTTCTCTACGAGCGCAGCGATCGGGCTTAGGGCTCTCGCCGTTTTCGCAAGCGATTCCGACGAGCGCTACCCGGTAAGAGCAACTCACGTCGACGGTTCGCCGGGTCCAACTATTAGCGTGGCAACCCGGCCCCCTTGCGCCCGTAGGGCCTCTAGTACCTTCGGATCGTGCTCGACAAAGCGCACGGGGTGGCCGTTCAACACATTGTCCGAGTGGGCGATCATGAACACCGCCGCCCATCCCGGGAAGCCTTCGGGCGGAACCAGGATCGACCTCCAGGCGAATGCCCTGTTGTTGATCAAGACCGTCTGACCGGGCGGCGCTGAGCGAACGGCTGCGTCGACCGCGTTGAGCACGCCGATCGTTGCGGAACGCGCTCCGACGTGTTGGTCGATGACGCCACCGGGCGGCAGGCGAAGCAACGGGTTGGTCGCCGCAAATGCAAGCAGGAGCAGGCGCAGAGGAATGCGACGCAGCGCGGGAACACGCCTCGCCTCGTGAAGCGTGAGGCACAGGATGACGGAGAACAGTGCGACGGTCGTGTAGTGATAGCGAGGTTCCGCGGCTCCCCAGGCGAAACTTCTGCCAAAGAAGACTAGTACGGGCACCGCCCGTCCGAAGGCGATGATCCCGTACGTGGCGAGAAAGGCAACGCCGAAGGCTGCGATCCTTCGTCGGGTGACGGTTGTGCCGAACGCGAATGTCATCACGATGGCGGCAATAGAGACCGCGCCAACCACATGGCCGGCGAGCGGAAGCTCCCTTGCGCCCTCGGTTGCATACAGAGAGAGGAACAGGTCGGCGATGCCGTACTGGATCAAGGTCGCCAGCATTTTGAGCACGCCAACAAGCTGATCGAAGTTGTGCGGTCTCAAGATCGTTGCGTCAACCGGCCCGCCCTGTCCGTACAAAGTCGCGTATAAGTTCACGAGAGCGAAATACAGCGCCGGTACGGTCACGAAGAGCGACGCGGTCATGAGCGTCGCGCGGCTTCGTTGCGGCGAACCGGCGAGGAGCAGGAACACCATCACCGGAAACGCCAGCGCTGTTCCGATGCCGGTACCAAAACACGTGAGGCTGACCAACTGCAACGCGCACCAACCAACGATGCGCGCCATGGAAATGCGCGTGCGGCCCGATCGCAAAAGATCGAACAGCACCCAAAGCGTGAGCAAGGTCGCCAGCGCCTGCCCATACACGGAATACCAGCCGATCGTTTGTTCGTTCGCCCTACAGGTGCCCCACAGCACCCCCCCGACGAATGCAAGGCGCGAGTCCTCGGTGAGCAACTCGATGATGCGGCACAACAGATACACATTGAGTGCATGGGTCAGCAGTGCCGACGCGAAGTACGGTCGCGGGTCCAGGCCGAAGAACCGGTAAAACGAATAAAACACGACGTTCCGCGTGCAGTGGGCGTGGCCGCCATGCGGTGTGAGCACGAAGTGCCAGAAGCCCTTGTTGGCAATGTTGTAGAGATGGTTGAAATCGTCGTGGAGAAAATAGCTGCCGAGGATCGGCGCATACGCGGCGGCGCTGATCAATGCGGCTGACCACGGTAGCAGCCGAAACCATTCCGAGCCTTTCGCGCTTGACGCAGCGCCCACCTGGCTCGCAGCCATTCGACCGTGCCGGGTATCACACGATCCGGATGGCCTCAACATGCGCAGCGCAGGAAGCTGTCCTCGAATTGACTCGGCGCAAGCCGTGCAGCAGGTTGCGGGGGCTTCGGCCCCGCTGGTATGAGACTGTCCGGCGGCGGTTCTGCGCGGAAGCAATGCGATAAGGACAGTTGCGATGCGCCCGATGACGGATCAGATTTTGGAGAAACTCAAGGGAGTTGCGCGCGCGCTGTCGCCTCGTCCGCAATTGGAGGCGGCGAAGAAATCAGATGCCGCGTCGAATCCAGCGGCAACAGTCGTTCCCGAGGAAACCTTCGAGCCGCCCCAAACTCCACCCCAATTGCGGCCGGAACATGTAGCGGGCGCGCGGCTCTGTGCCGATCGATACGAGCTGATCAAGTCCTTGAAGGTCCCCGAACACCCTGCCGTCGCGGAGCTTGGGGTGGCATTCGGCGAGTTCTCGCGATTCTTGATCGAGCAGCTCCATCCCAAGCTGTTCCATGCCTACGACATTTTTCCTTTTCACGACTTCCCGGTCATTTGGGGCAGATCAACGGCCGAGGTGTTCAAGGGCCTGACCCACCGGCAATTCTACGAAAAGCAATTTGGTGCGGAGATCGCGAGCGGCCAGATGGAAGTGTTTGACGGAGACGGCGCGACGAATCTAGCCGAGCGTCCGGACGGATTCTACGACGTCATCTACATCGACGGCGACCACCGGTACGCTTGGGTGCTGCGCGACGCGAAAGCTGCGGCGGCCAAATTGAAGCCGGGCGGGTTTCTGATTTTCAACGACTACATCCTGTATGACCACATTGCCCGGACGCCGTACGGCATCGTTCCCGTCGTGAACGATCTATGCGTCAATCACGGCTGGAAGATCACGCATTTCGCGCTTCAGCAGCACATGTTTTGCGACGTTGC
>DATKMK010000011.1:0-155947 GCA_035541895.1 Binatia bacterium
GGCGGAAATGTACCTGAGCGAGGCGCTGCATCGCCGCCCGACCGAACAACGGTGATCGCATGCGACCACTTTCGCTCAAATGCCGCATCACGGCGACCATGCTCATCCTCCAGGCGATCGTGCTGGGATTGATGCTGGTGCTGACCCTCGCGCGCGCGGGGCTACGAGCAGTTGACGACCGCCCAAACCATCGCGATGGGCCTCCTCGAAACCCAGGCGCGGCACACCTTGCTGACGGCCGAATACGATCAGTTCCACCTCTACCTCCGCGGCCTGACGTCGGATCCGCGAATCGTCTCCGTCGTTCTCCTCGATGATCAAGACAAAGTCGTCGCCAGCACCGCACCGGCGGAGATCGGCACCCACAAGCAACTGGTCGACAGCGGCGACCGGCTCTGGGTGCGTCGGCCGCTGCGCAACGCCGCGGGCTTGCTCGGGACGCTGGCGATCGAGTTCTCCAGCGCGCCGATTGAAGAATCGTATCGCAATGCGCTCACCGAAGGGGTTATCATTGGGCTGGCTGGCCTCATGGGCATCGCACTGATCAGCGTGTCGTTCGGGTTCTTCCTGACCCGCCGGCTCGACCGCGTGGCGCTGGCGGCGGGGCAGCTCGCTCAGGGCGCGCGCGGGGTGTCGACCGGCGTGCGCGGCGCCGATGAAATCGGGCGGCTCGGCGAGGCCTTCGACAATTTGCCGCACGAAATGCTCACACCGCTCACCGGAATCATCGGCTACGGGGAGTTGTTGAAGGACGGCCCCGACGCCACCAAGCCCGAAGAGATCCGCTACATGGCCAGCCGAATCGTCGAGTGCGGCCAGCGGCTGCACCACCTGATTCAAAACTTTCTCATCTTCGCTCGCATCGAAGCGTCCGCCACCGACCCCACGATGCTGGCCGGGCTGAAGGCATCCCGAACCGACGACGCGGCCGCGGTGGTGGCGCGCGCGGCGCGCCGGGCCACCGAAACCCAGGGGCGCTCCAGAGACTTGGTGATCGAGGGCGAAACCGGCGACGTGGCGATGCCCTCCGACTACCTCGTCAAGATCGTCGAAGAACTGGTGGACAACGCCTGCAAGTTCTCGCCGCGCTTCACCCCGGTCTCCGTTCAGACCGCGGTCGGCGACCGGTTCGAGCTGACGGTTCGCGATCAAGGGCGCGGTATGAGCGCGGCGGAGGTCGCACGCGTCGAGGCCTATGTGCAGTTCGAGCGAGCCCTCTACGAGCAACAGGGGATCGGATTGGGGTTGACGATCGCCCGGCGCTTGGCCGAGGTGCACGGCGGCGAGTTGAAGATCGACGGCGAAACCTACCACGGCACCACGGTGCGGGTATCGCTCCCGCTCGTCCGGCCCGGCTCACCGAGCTGACGCGCTGGGATAGAGCCCTTCGCGGAACAGAACCGGGAGATCGCGTGCTCGGCGCAGCATCGTAATCACGCCGAGCACCAGGTACGCGGCGCAGAAGCCGTAGCGCACGTAGGGATCGGGATAGAACAGTTGCGCGGCGAACAGGATGAACAACGCCGCCACTTCGAGCAGCGAGATGCGCAGGTTAGCCAGCACGCCGACGGCGAACAACGATTGCGCCGCAGTCAGCAAGATCTCCTCGACCTGACGCGCGTCGAGATGCAACGCGCTCGGCGCGCCGGCGGAGATGCTGTAAACCAAGGGCAGCGTCCCGACCAGCAGGGTCCACTGATTCACCTTCGACGAGACCATCGCCCCCATGCCGGCCTGCGCGTCGCCGCGGAAGGTGAGGATGCAGGCGATCGCCACCTCCGGTGCTTCCGAGGCCAGCGGCGCCAGCCACTGCACCAACAAAAACTCGTCGATGCCGGATTGCGTGCCAATGTGAACCAGCGCTTCCGCGAAGCGTTCCGCGGACCCGAAGATCACGACCGCCGAGAACACGAACAGCAACCCGATCGCGGTGCGGCGCGCCACCGGCGGCAGCAGCGCGAGCGCAGCGGCCGGCCCTAGCAACTCGGGCTCCTCGACCTCGCCCTGTGCGATCCGCCAGACATAGCCGACAAAGCATCCCACCAGCACCACCATGTCGAGGAGTGAGATTGTGCCCTTGAGCGGAATCACGAACGAGTACACGGTCGCGATCGTCAAGAACACCAACTCGATGCTGCGACTGCGCGGCAATTCCAGTTCGCGCCCGTGCCCACGCCACCAGAACAGCACGACGATCAGCGGCCACGCGATTCCGATCAGCAGCCGATTTGCGCCCGTCATGTTGGCGGTGGCGTAGGCGGTGTACTCATGATGGTGCGGCGCCTTCCACGCGAAGTAGAGGTCGACGGCGTATTCCGGCAAGACCGCGATCAGCGCCAGCGCCGCCAAGGCGAGCCCCTGCGAGATGTCGAGCTGCGCCACCTCGGCGGCCCAGGTGAGCAGGAAGGCCGCCCCGAGAATCGCGACGCCGAACAGCGCAGCTTCGGTGCCGGCCGCGGCGTGCACACCGCCGAAGCGCAACGCTAAGGCCGGCAGCGTCACCGCCGCCGACAAAATGATCGGAACCAACCGACTCATCGCGTGTCGGCGACCTTGCCTACACGGACCGGGCGGCACGCGCAACGGTTGTCAGCCGATGGTCAACGGAATCTCGACGTAGTCGCGGTGCGCTGTGTCCCACGCGAACGCCTTGGCCGCCCTTGCGATGCCCTCGCGCACCGACACCACGATCTGACCGGCGTCGGGATAGCTCGGCTCGTCCCAAACGGTCGCTTGCTTGCGGTCTTCGGCGGAGAAGTAGGCGTCGTGATCCGGATGCGAGTGAAAGATCGCTCGAATGATGAGATCGCCGCGCTCGTGACCGGTGAGGATCGGCACCGCTTCCTTGCCCATGGTGTACGCGGTGCGCGCGTCGCGCAGCGACGGATCAGCGGCATGCCGGTCGTTCTGAATGTTGCTGACGCACACGACTTCTTCGCGTCCGTCGCGCTGCACGACGAATCCGCAGGCTTCGTGCGGATAACAAGCCGCCGCGTGCGCTTCGATGGCGGCGCGGCTGGCTGCTTGTATGCGGAGTTCGGTCATCGGCGTTGCTCCCGGTAGCGCACCAGACGCGTGAGCGTCTCGTTGACGGGGGTGACGATACTGTGCGCGTTACCGCGACGCCAGATCGCACCGTTGATCGCTTCGATCTCGGTCCGGCGCCCACGTTCGAGGTCCTGCAACATCGACGAGCGATGATCGAACGTGCTCGGCACCAACCGATCGTAAAACAGCGCGCGGTACTCCGCGGCTGATGACCACTGCAGCCGAATCGCTTCGGCGCGCGCAACGGCAAAGGCTTCGTCGATGACGGCGTCCATGATGGCGCGCGTGTCGGCGTGTTCGGCGAGCGCGCCGTACCCCACCCCGAGCAGTGCCCCGAGCGGGTTGAGCGCGGCGTTGTAGAACACTTTCGCCCACAGCGCGGCCTCGATGTCGTCGCTGTACGCCGACGGGATGCCCGCGGCGTCGAAGCGCGCCGTCCACTGGCGTGCGCGCTCATCGAGCGCCGGATGCACTCCGGAGCGGCGCGCGCCGACGAGCACACGATCGGCGTAGACGGTGACACGGACACAACCGGGCTGGGTGACTTCGACCCCGAAGATCACGCGTGCCCCCAGCGTGCGCGCCGGCGACACCACCGCTTCGATGGTCTCGACGTTTCCCAGCCCGTTTTGCAGCGAGATCACCACGCCGTCGGGTGCAAGACAGGGTGCAACCGACTCGATCGCGGCGCGCGTGTCGTACGACTTGACGGTGAGCAAAATGGTCTCGGTGACGATTCGCGGCGGCGTCGTGCACAACTCGAAGCCGCGCACGTGATGCTCGCCCCAGATCCCGCTGATGCGCAGTCCATCGCGCCCGATGGCGTCGAGGTGCGCGCTGCGTCCGAGCAAGGTTACGGCGCAGCCGGCGCGGCGCAGCAGACCGCCGAACACCGATCCGAGGGCGCCGGCGCCGGCGACCAACACGTGCATGCCGGCCCCTTTATCGCTTCTGACGCGGCGAGGAAATCGGTTGATCTCACGGCGACGACAGGGCGCGGGCGAACGGGTATAGTGGTGCGGCATCATGGTCATCGGGTTGATCTCGGACACGCATGCACAGCTCCACCCCGGTGTGCGCCGAGCGTTTCGCGGCGTGGATCAGATCTGGCACGCGGGCGACGTCGGCAGCGAGGCGATCCTCGACGAGTTGGCGGAACTGGCACCGGTGACGGCGATTCACGGCAACGCCGATCCGAGCGTCTTGCAGCAGCGGCTGCCGGATCGTCGGATCATCCGGTGTGCATCGCTGCGCGCACTGCTGGTGCATCAGGCGCAAGCCGGGCGGCGCTGGCTGCCGGCGGTGACCGAGTTGATCGCGCGCGAGCGGCCCGCGGTCGTGGTCTTCGGTCACAGCCACGTGCAGTACCTCGACGAACGCGACGGCGTGCTGTTCATCAACCCCGGCGGTGGCGGTCGCCGCCGCTTCCGTCTGCGGCGCAGCGTTGCCCGACTATGCATCGGGGGCGATCAACCGCGAGCGCAGATCGTCTGGCTCGATGCGGAGTGAGGAACTTCTCGCTCGCAATTCCCGGGCGCGCTGACTATTCTCATCGACATGCAAGCGGTGTTGCTGGCCGCGGGACGGGGCACGCGCATGGGCGCGCTGACGGCGACCTGCCCGAAGCCGCTGCTGACGGTGGCGGAGCGACCGATCATCGAGCACATCATCGCCGGCTTTGCGGACGCGGGGGTGCGCGAGTTCGTGATCGTCACCGGGTATCGCGGCGCCCAGATCGAGGCGGCGCTTGCCGACGGCGCGCGGCTGGGCGTGCACATTGTGTATCGACAACAGGAACACGCGCTCGGGACCGCGCGGGCGCTGCTGCTCGCACGCGACGTGATCGCTCCCGTGCCATTCGCGCTGAGCTGGGGCGACATTCTGGTGCAGCCGGACTTGTATCCGACGCTGGTCGCGCGCTTTCACGCTCGCCCGTGCGACGCGCTGCTCGCCCTCAACGACACCGACGATCCCCGCGCGGGAGCGGCGGTGTACGTTGAGCGCGACCGCCGGGTCACACGGATCGTCGAAAAGCCACCGCCGGGCACGTCGACGACGCGCTGGAACAACGCCGGCGTCTTCGTCTTTGATCCGATCATCTTCGACTATGCGGCGCGTGTGCAGCCGTCGCCGCGCGGCGAGTACGAGTTGCCGCAGGCGATCGCGGCGATGGTGTCGGACGGACGTCCGGTGTTCAGCGTGCCGATCGACGGCTACTGGAGCGATGTCGGCACGCCCGAAGATCTGCACCGCGCGCGGCGCGACTTCCCGGCGCGCAACGCCTCGGCCGCGGATTCCGTGTTGGTATGATTGTCGAATCGCTTCCAGCGCCCGAGCGCCGCCAGGGCGACGAGTTGCTCGATCGGTTCACACAGTGCTTCGGTCGGCCGGCGACCCACTTCGTCGAAGCGCCCGGACGCGTGAATCTCCTCGGCGAGCATACCGACTACAACGGTTTGCCGGTGCTGCCGATGGCGATCGATCGCTCCGTGCGGATCGCGGTCGCAGCGGCGGGCGATCGCGGCGTTCGCCTCCGCAATCTCCGCGACGCCGATTTCCCCGCGCGCAGTTACATCCTGGCGGCGGACCTGCCGGCATACGCGAACGGGGATTGGGGCAACTATCACAAGGCGGCAGCACACGGACTCGTTCGCACCCGCTATGGCGAGTTGTGCCGTGGCGGTGACTTCTTGGTCGGCGGCGATATTCCGGCCGGCGCGGGGCTATCCTCATCATCGGCGCTGGTCGTGGCCAGCGCCCTGGCGTTGCTCGCCGTCAACGACATCGAGATCCCGTTCGCCGACTTGGCGGAGTTGCTCCCGCAAGCCGAACGGTACGTCGGCACATTGAGCGGCGGTATGGATCAAGCCGTCAGCTTGTTAGCGCAAGCGGGCCAGGCGTTGCGCATCGACTTCTTCCCGCTGCGCGTGCAGCCCGTGCCGTTGCCCGCGGGTTACCACGTGATCGTGTGTCACTGTTTGGTGACCGCCGAGAAATCCGGCCGCGCGCGCCAGGCGTACAACCAGCGCGTGATCGAGTGCCGGTTGGCGACGCGCGTGTGCGACGTGTCGCTTGCGCCCGCCCTGCCGCGGGCGTTGGCGCGCCTGGGTGACGTTGCGCAGCTCTTTCCCGGCCGCGCGCTCAGCGAGTTCCTGCCGGCACTGGAGGCCCGATTGCCACCGCGGCCGCTGACCCTCGCGGAAATCGCCCGCGTCGTTGGAGCCAGCCCGGCGCAGTTGCGCGCGGACTGTCAGATCCCATCGGACGTCACCGAGCCGTATGCACTGTGGCGGCGCGTGCGCCACGTGTTCACCGAAGCCGATCGCGTTGAGCGGGCGGTGTCACTGCTGCAGGCCGGCGATGCGTCGGGATTCGGCGCGTTGATGGACGCCTCGCATGCGAGTTGCCGCGACGACTACGAAATCAGTTGCCCCGAGATCGAAGAGTTGGTGACCACCGCGAAGGAGTCGGGCGCGCTGGGCGCGCGCGTCACCGGCGCCGGATTCGGAGGGTGCATCGTGGCGCTGGTCGAGAGCGACGCGGTCGCCGGCTTTCTCGACTTGCTCGACCGCCGCTTCTACCGCGAACGATTGGGCAGTGCCGATCGCGCCACCGCCCACCGATTCGTCTTTCAACCATGCGGCGGCGCGCGGGTGAAAATGGTGCGTGGTGAGTCGTGAGGGGTGAGTGGTGAGGGGTGAATGGTGACTTGGGTTGTGCGCGCGCTCCTCAGTCTTTGTGTGATGCTCGCGGGCTGCGCGCTCCTCCGCGCCCCGGCGGCGAAGGAAGAGGTGCTGTTCGGCGGTACCCTGCAGGAATTGGTGCCACATCATCACGGCGACCATTTCGTGTACCGCGTCGCCGGCAAGCACGGGAACAACCCGCTACAGGTCGAACATCTCTCACAGCTCGACGCTGCCGGCGAGTTCATCCTCGACTTGACCGTCGACGGTGTCCCGGCGGGGCGCCAGCACCTGCGCGATGACGGGACCTCGGTGCTGCTGATCAGCGAGGGCTGGATGCAACAGGGGGTGATCGTCTCCTACGACCCGCCGCTGCCGGGTCTCGCGGTCCCCTTGACGACCGCGACGCGCCGTGCAACCGCGGCGGTGACAATGCAGGACGGACGGAACGGCAAGGTGGTAGCGCGGGGACGGGTCGAGCAGACCAGCACAGCCAGCCGCCCAGCCGGCGACGACACCGGAGTTTTCGCAGTGCGAACGGTCCGGGCAATTCAACTGACGAACAGCGCGACGCGCCTGGCGGCAACCACCTGGATCAAACCGGGGATCGGCGAGGTGCGCTCGGACGGCGTCGTCGACGGCGGGCCCCGCATCCGGCGCGAGCTGTTGTGCGCCATCGTCGACGGCACTCGCATGGGCGACAAATGCGACCAGATCCTGTCGCCGGCCCCGGAGAACCCGCAATGAACCATCGCCGGCAACGCGGCTTCAGCTTCGTGTCGATCGTAGTGGCCATGCTGGTGCTGGCGGCGTTGTACTTCGGGTATTTCCATTTTCAGTCCTCGATGACGAGCGAACGCAAGACAGGGATCCAAAGCATCGAGGCGGCCAAGGACGTTGCCTGTCGCACGCAGCGCCAACAGATCGAGCGCGACGTGCAACTGTACGTCGCCGATCACGACCACCCGCCGCGTTCACTCGACGATCTAGAGCATGCCGGGATTCACGTGCCGCCGTGCCCCGAAGGGGGCGACTACAGTCTCCGGGGTGCACACGTCGTCTGCAGCAAGCACGGCTCCTGACGTTCAAGCCGTGCGGGGGCGATTTTACAGCTTGTAGATTCGGCGAACGTTCTCGCCGAGATACGCCGCGCGGGTCGAGGCCGAGAGGCCGGTAACCTGGCGGCTGAGCGCATCCACCCACGTCGACGGATGGTCGGGATGCGGGTAGTCGGTCGCCCACATGAACAGGTGTGCGCCGACATGATTGAACACATGCGGCGCGGCTGTTTCGTCGGGATCGCCCGAGATGAAACATTGGCGCGCGAAGATTTCGCTCGGCTTGGATCGAATCGGTACGGCGCGTCCGGAGATGGTCGCGAACACCGCGTCGCAGCGATCGAGGAACGCGCCGAGCCACCCCATGCCCGATTCGAGCAGCCCGAGGCGGAGCGTCGGGAAGCGTTCGAGGGTGCCATAGTCGAGGAAGGTGAGGAACGCCTGCTGCACGCCCTGGCGCAGCGTCACGTTGTAGTGAAACTCGCTGGCCCGTCCCAGTCGGTCGAAACGGATCGGCGTCGCCGACAACGGCTCGTAGGTTGGATGGATCGCGATCGGCACATCGAGTTCGATTGCCGCGCGCCACAACGGATCGTGATCGGGATGACCATGGCCCTTGCGCGTGTGTGTGAAGGGAGCCACCCACCCGCCTTTGCAGCCGTCCGCGACGGCACGCCGCAGCTCGGCCGCCGATCCCTCGGGATCGAGCAGCGTGAGATGGGCGATCGGCACCAAACGGCCTGCCGAGTCGCGGCAAAAGTCGGCGATCCAGCGGTTGTACGCACGACAATAGGCGAGCGAGATCTCCGGGTCGGTGACCTCGCATTCCCACAACAGATGAATCGTCGGATACAGCAGGGCACAGTCGAGGTGCTCTCGATCGAGCAACGTGACCCGCTCGGCCGCGTTGCCGGCGCCGTACGGGATGTGGTCCATGTAGCGGCGCTCCGGCGACGGGCGCGCGTTCTCGTCGCCCATCGCACCCATCAACCCGAGCACGCCCTTGACGGTGCGCTCGCTCGGCCGGCCGTCCAGCTCGAGGTATTCGAGGCCGTCGGCGTCCGTCCGGATACGCAGCGCGCGATCACGGTACGGCCGTTCGAGGTAGCGCTCCCACAGCCAGGCGGGTTCGAGCACGTGCCCGTCGGCGTCCACCGTGCCGTCGTACGGGAAGCGTTTGATCTCGTACATGCGTCAGACGCGTTTGCGCTTCTTGCCGATGTAGTCGACGAGCAGGTACTCGCCGAGGCGGTCGGGGCGGGTGTAGAGCGCCCGGCCTTTGTTGATGCGGGTCATGCGTTCGACGAACGCCCGCAGGCTCGGGCTGTCGTCGAGCATGAAGGTGTTGATGGTCACGCCGCGGCGGGTGATGCGCTCGACTTCCTTGAGCGTCTCTTGCGCCGCCCGCATGCTGATGCCGCCGAACGAGAGCGGCCATTCGCAGTACAGGCGGCCGCGGGAGAAGTACGCGGTCGGTTGGCCGTCGGTGATCACGATGACGTGTTTGTTGGTGCTCGGGTGGCGATTGAGCAAATCGCCGGCGAGCCGCAGCCCGTCTTGCAGATTGGTGAACGGATCGCCCATGTTCCAGCTCGCCTCGGGCAGATCCTTGAGCTTCAGCTCG
This sequence comes from Binatia bacterium, assembly GCA_035541895.1. Taxonomy (GTDB): domain Bacteria; phylum Desulfobacterota; class Binatia; order HRBIN30; family JACQVA1; genus DATKMK01. Next base: position 9,414 of record DATKMK010000011.1, read on the forward strand.
ACCGCGCGCGTAAAGAAGCCGACGACGGCGAAGTAGTCGCGCGGAAAGCGCGCGCGCACCAAGCTCTCCATCGCCATCGCCACTTTCTTCGCTGCGGCGAAGCGGCCTTCCCAGCTCATCGACCAGCTCATGTCGAGCAGCAAGACCGTCGAGGTAGTGGTCGCGTATTGGGTGTCGAACACTTCGAAGTCGCTCGGCTCCATGGCCAATGGGGTGCCCAGCTTGCGAGCCAGCGACTTCTTGAGGGTTCCGACCAGATCGAGGTTCATCGGATCGCCGAAGCGGTACTTCTTGGTGGCGTCCGGCCGCGCGTCGGCGATGCCGCGGTGATCGACTTGATGGCCGCCGGGCCGGTCGCGCAACAAGCCTTGAAAGATGTCCCGCAAGGCGAGTTGGCCGAGGCGTCGGACGCCCTTCGGCGACAGGTGCGACCGATTCGATTTGGTCGTCAGGTAGCCGGCGTTCTTCAGTAAGAGTTGAACCTGCTTCAGCGTCTGGAAATCTTGGAAGGCTTGCTGGCCGAGCAGTTCGCGCAAGTCATCGAGCGAGACCTGTTCGAGATCGCCGTTGAGCAGCGACGCTTCGAGCTGCTTCAACCGCGACATCTCGCGCATCAGGTCGAGCGCCTCCGAGTAGCTGAGCGACTTCTGGCCGTGGAACAAATCGCCGTAGCGGCGTTGAAACTCTTCGAGGTCGCGCAGATTGTCGAGTTCTTCGAGCAGACTTTCGAAGTCGCCGGCGGCCTGGGCGTCTTCGAAGTCATACGAGCGCATCTTCTCGATCGCCTCGCTCAGTCGGTGCGGCAGATTGTCGAGGAACTCTCGTTTTGCCCTGCTGCGGTCATTCGCCGGTTGTTCATTCAAGGTGTCGCGTTCGAGGTCGAGAATCTCCTCGAACTTGTCGCGCATCTCATCGAGCGCCGAATGGAGGTTGAACTCGCGGTAGCGCTTGCGCATCTCTTCGCGCAGCTCTTCCACGAAGTCGTCGAGACCGCGAACCTCGACCCCTTCCCAGTCGAACCCCTGGCGCATCATCCAGTCGAGGGCCTGCTGCACGTCGTCGGTGTAGGAGAGATACTCGGAGAGCTTCTCGAACACCTGATCGGCCGTGAGTTGGACGCGCTGGCTGCCGTCCCAGGCGGTGTAGCGGATCTTCAGCATGGTTCGCTTCGCTCGCCGCAGATGGCCGATCGCTTATGGCATGTCGCTCGAAGGAGAAGCGCAGTTTGGACCATATACGGTCTGCGATCAGCCATATGCGATGCGAACCGCGCCGCTAGGCGCGGTAGGAGTACCGGCCGCCGTCGCGGTCCTTGTTGAGCTTCTGGTGGAGGTGCAGGCCTTCGAGAATGAACTCGGTGGCGGCGGCGATGAAGCCTGGGCTCTCGACGCCGCCGAGGCTGCGGATCGCGTCTTGCAGGCCGGGAATCGCGCGCAAGGCATCGAGGTACTCGGTCGCCGGCATGGTGTCGGACACTTCGACGCCCCAGCCTTTCTCGAAGTACTCGATCACCGACTTGAGCTTGTCGGCGGTGAGGTACTTATCGAACACCTTGACGATGGCGCGATGCAACAGGCGGTCGATCAACTCCTCGGCCTTCTTTTCCTCGCCGGCGTACTCCAGCTCGATCTTGCCGGCGGTTGAGGCGAGCATGGAGTGCAGGTCGCTGATGCGCGGCACGATCTCGCGCTCGTCGAGACGGACGGCGCGCTTCTCGGCGTTGCTCAGCACGCTCTCGTAATTGTTGATGCTGATGCGCACGCTGACACCCGACGCTTGATTAATCTCATTGCAGGCACGCGCTTCAAAGGTGAGCTGCGCCACGATCTCGCGCATGAACGACGGCATGCCGACGGTACGGTCGGCGCGGTCGAGTGACGGCAGCTCTTGTTCCATGATGGCGATCTCGTCTTCAATGGTGCGCGGATAGTGCGTGCGGATCTGCACATCGAAGCGGTCTTTGAGCGGCGTGATGATGCGGCCGCGATTGGTGTAGTCTTCCGGGTTGGCGCTGGCGACGACCACGATGTCGAGGGGTAGCCGAATCTTGTAGCCTTTGATCTGAACGTCCTTCTCTTCCATGAGGTTGAACAAGCCGACCTGCACCTTCTCGGTGAGGTCGGGCAATTCATTGATGGCGAAGATGCCGCGATTGGTGCGCGGCGCGAGGCCGTAATGGATGGTCTCCTCGTCGGCGAGGTAGCGGCCCTCGGCGACCTTGATGGGATCGATTTCGCCGATGAGATCGGCGATGGACACGTCGGGCGTGGCCAACTTCTCCGCGTAGCGGCGGTCCGGATCGATCCACTCGACTTCGATCGAGTCGCCGTGCTCGGCGATGCGGCGGCGACACTCCTTGCAGATCGGCTCGAACGGGTTGTCGTTGATCTCGCAGCCTTTGACCACCGGCACCAGCGGATCGAGCAAGCTGGTCAAGCCGCGAATGATGCGCGATTTCGCCTGGCCGCGCTCGCCCAGCAACACCATGTGATGACCGGCGAGGATGGCGTTCTCGATCTCGGGGATCACGCTGTCGTCGAAGCCGACGATGCCGGGGAGGATACGCTCCTTCCGGTTCAGGCGCTGCAGCAGGTTGCGCCGCATTTCGGCGCGAACGCTGCGCACCTGATAGCCACTGTCTCGCAACTCGCCTCGCGTCGACGCTGTCTGCATGCCGGCTACCTTTCCTCCCGATCGTCAGAGAAGTGCACAGGCCGATTATAGGGGGGGCTCCAAGTCGGAGCAATCACCGGAGGAACAGCGTTGGGCCGTCGCCGGCGCGGCGCGATGCCTTCGAGCGCAGATTGCGGTTGACAGAGCCCCTGTTGTCTTCGATCATAGCCGCGCAATTCCGGGTCGCATCACGAACGGGGGGGGCATGGCGAACATCAGCCCGGCCAATTGGAACTACAACACCGCCGCGCATCTGTTGCGGCGCGCCGGCTTCGGCCACAACGGCTCGTTGGTGAGGGGAAAGAGTCAGGCGTCGCAGGTCGCGCAACTCGCCAACCTGACACCCGACAAGGCCGTCGACCGTGTGCTGTCCTTTGGCGTGTCGAAGTCCGCCGGGCCCGGAACACTTCGGTCCGACGACGACTCCGACTTCAACAAGCTTACGGTTTGGTGGATCAATGCGATGCGCAACAGCGGGACGCCGTTGCGTGAGAAGATGGTGCTCTTCCTGCACGGACACTTCGCGACCGGGCGCTCGAAGGTCAACACGACCCTCTATCACGCGCGGCAGAACGCGTTATTCCGAGCGTACGCCACAGGTGATTTCCGTGATCTGGTGATGCAGATCACCATCGATCCGGCGATGTTGTGGTGGCTCGACGGGCAACTGAACGAGGTCGGGCGGCCCAACGAAAACTACGCTCGCGAGCTCCAGGAGTTGTTCACGTTGGGCGTCTTCGACTTCAACGGTCACCGCAACTACGCGCAAAGTGACGTGGTCCAAGCCGCGCGGATCCTCACCGGATGGGGGGTCAACGAAGACTACAAGAAGCGAAAGATCGCGGCGTACTTCTCGCCGGGCCGCCACGATACCGGGGCCAAGACGCTGTTCGGACCCGTCACGGGCGAGACCGATGCCCAGAACCTCGCGAACCGGTTCAGCGTCCAAAGCAACGACCCCATGGCCCCGAACTACAGCGCGCCGCAAACTGAGTATCAGATTCTGGTCGCCAAAATCTTCGATCACATTGACACGGAAGGGCGGCCCACCGCCGCGCGTTTCATGGCGCGAAAGCTATGGAAGTTCTTCGCGTACGACCCGGCGGTCGACGCCGGAACTTCGCGAGCAGATCTCGGATTGATCGATGCGCTCGCCGACGAATTCAAAAACACCCCCGATCTGAAATCCAAGGTGAACAACTACAGTCTCAAATCGCTGCTGAGGGCGATGTTCCTGCGCGAGGAATTCTATGCGGATGTGACGCGCACGGTGAAGGGTCCCGTCGAGTACGTCGTCGGTTCGGTCAAGATGCTCCACGGCAAGCTCGATAGCAGCGAACTCACGTACATCGGCGACCGACTGAGTGCCATGGGACAAACCCTGTTCAATCCTCCCAACGTCAAGGGCTGGGACGGCAATCAGGCGTGGGTGACGTCGCAGACGCTGCTCAAGCGGTTTGAGTTCGCGCGCGACATCGCGAACAGCGACGCCAGTCGAAATTCACACCTCGGTTGGAACCTCAAAGGGTATGTCGATCCCACCGCAACCACGCGCCAAGCCGTGGTGGATCGTTTCCTCACCCTGCTCGGCCCGATGCAGATCGATCCCGATACCAATGACGCGTTGGTTAGTTGGCTGGGTGCGACCGACGCCGACCTGCAGCTGACCGACCCGAACTATCTCGACACCTACGTTCGCGGTCTGGTGAACCTCATCCTCACCTTGCCGCAATATCACGTGCACTAGGTCACGGCGGAAGGAGGTTGGCGTGCGATTCTCACGCAGACAGTTTCTCAAAGCCACTGCCGGCATGTCGGCCGCGTCGGCGTTTCCTTCGATTTGGTGGCGTGCCCGCGCGGCCCAAGCCCTGGAGCCCTGCGAAAGCGGCGTCAATCTCGTCATCGTTCAACTCAGCGGCGGCAACGACGGGATCAACACGGTCATCCCGATGACCAACGGCAGCGGCGCCGATCGGATGCAGTACGAGAACGTGCGCCCGACCATTGGGATCGACGTCGGCAATTCATCCCTCCCAAATCTCACGCCGACCGAAATCGGGCACGACCCGAATCACAACGGGCGACTGGCCTTGCACCCGCACATGACAGGCCTGAAGGCCCTCTATGATTCGGGCAATCTGGCGGTCCTGCTCGGCGTGCACTACCCGAATCCGAACTTGTCGCACTTCCAGTCGGAAAACATCTGGTACTTTTCCGATCCGGACCAAACCGGCATAGCCTCCGGCTGGATGGGCCGCACGCTCGACAACCTGTGCGCGATGCAATCGCTGGCGGTGCCCGGCGTCGACTTGGACTATGAGTTGACTCCGCTGTTCTACGGCAATTCGTCAGTCCTGGCCTTCGATAGCCTGGACGATTTGGAGTTTCCCGTCAGCTACGGCTTCGACGATGCGTTGACCGCGGTGTACAAGAATCAATTCGCTCAGATCTATGGGACCGCAAGTAACAACAGCGCCGAATTCCTGAAGGTCATCGGGAGGACGGGCGCCGCAGCGGCAGGGAAGGTCGATGCCTACCGGACGGCGGACGAACTGCTCGCGAAGAACCTCAACGACGTGCTCAACGGCACAATGAACGGCGGTGGGGGATTCGGAGTCAATGGCGCGGACGACTTTTGGTTGGCGCGTTCGTTGCGGACCGTGTTCGCCCTCATGAAGGGCTCTCAACCGGGAAACCACCCGCTCGGTTGCCGCGTGTTCCATGTGAGCATCGGCGGATTCGACACCCATTCGCAACAAGGGATTCACACCCCGCTTTCGATGAAGTCGCTTGCGCAAAAGGTCGCCGACGATTTCTCTGGCGAGTATCACGGCAAGCTGCTGTACCACGTGAGCACCGCAATCTCCGCGTTTTGGCGCGATTGCATTGAGGACGGCAATCTTTACAAGAACACCGTGATCATGACGTTTTCCGAATTTGGCCGGCGCATCGAGGAGAACGGCAGCGGCGACTACAAAGCGGGCACCGATCACGGGACGGCGGCCCCAATGTTCATCGTTGGACCCACCGTGGCGCAGTCCACCGGACCCTCCCACGTGGCCGGCGGCGTCTACGGGGCCTATCCGCCGTTGAACCAGCCCGACGACGACGGCAACATGGTCGTCCAACTCGACTTTCGGCACATGTACGGAGAGATCCTGCATCGCTGGTTCGGGCTCGACAGCACGACGACCAACGGGGTGCTCACCGACGGCAAAGGTGGATTCACCTACTCGCCGCAAGGCTTCCTCGCGTAGACGCCCCGCTGTTTTCCGGCGTCTCCGCCTGCCGGATTGACTCGCGCGCCCGCTTCGATGACTGTGCGCGGCGATGCAATGGCGGCGGAAGTTGTGGTGGGTGGCTGTGCTGTATTTCGCCGAGGGATTTCCCTTCGGCATCGCCATCGACAATTTGCCCGTCTACTTTCGTACGCACGGCGTCTCGCTGGTTGAAATCGGATGGCTCAGCCTGCTCGGCATGCCGTGGACGCTCAAGGTGTTCTGGGCGCCACTCGTGGACCGTTTCGGCGAACGCCGCCAGTGGATCGTGGGCGCGTTGCTGATGATGGGTGGGTTGCTGATTGTGTTGCCGTGGTGCGACCCGGCCCGACCAACGTGGTGGCTGTGGGCGCTGCTCCTGCTCTTCACGACGGCGTCGGCGACGCAAGACATTGCCATCGACGCGCACACCATCGGCCTGTTGGACCCGGGCGAGGAAGGCATAGCCAACGGCGTACGCGTCTCGGCCTATCGTGCCGCGTTGATTGCCGGCGGCGGCGGGTTGGTGATGCTCGCCGATGTCGTCGGCTGGCCGGCCGTCTACTGGTTAGCAGCGGTGATCCTGGTGAGCCTTGGTGTGCTGATCTCGAATGCGCCGCGGGTCGCTCAGGTGGGCGAGGATCTCGGCCAACAATGGTTGGCACCGTTGTGGCGATGGCTGCGCCGCCCGGGCGCGCCCGGCATCTTTCTCTTTGTCCTGATGTACAAGCTCGGCGACGCCAGCATGGGCCCGATGGTCAAACCGTTCTGGGTCGACCGCGGCTTCAGCGCCGCGGAGATCGGGTTGGTTTCCACCACCTTTGGTGTGTTCGCGAGCGTCGTGGGCGCGCTGGCCGGCGGTGCGTTGACCACACGGTGGGGGATTTATCGCGGACTATGGGCGCTCGGCCTGTTGCAGGCGTTTTCGAATCTCGGCTACGCGGCGGTTGCCTACAGCGACGCGGGACGCGTCGGCATCTACGCCGCCTCGCTGTTCGAAAGCTTCACCGGCGGGCTTGGTACCGCAGCGTTTCTCGCCTTCTTGATGCACATCTGCGACAAGCAGCAGGCGGCGACCGAGTACGCGCTGCTGTCGGCGATCTTCGGCTTCACCCGTTCGCTCGCCGGCGGCGTCAGCGGATGGGGTACCACGGTGCTCGGCTATCCGGCGTACTTCGCCTTCACCTTCGTGTTGGCGTTCCCGGCGTACGTGCTGCTGCCGTGGGTGCAAGGCTGGATCACCGATCGGCCGGCGGACGCGCTCAGTACTGGTTGATCACCGTCACCCCGAGCGTCGCGAATTGATCCATCGACGCGAGCACCGCGCCGGCGTCTTCGAGCGCGACGGTCTTGCTGACCAATTTTCCCGGGGCGAGCTTGCCGCTTTCGACCATCTGCAACATCGCCGGAAACCGCGGCGCTTGCATGCCGAGCGAGCCGATGATGCGCACTTCCTTGAGGACGATGAGATCGATCGGCAACGCCACCTCGCCCTGCTCCGCCGACGAGGTCAACCCGATCTGCAAATGGCGCCCGCGCTTACGCAGACACGCCACCGAGTTGCGACAGGTGGCGGCGATGCCGAGCGCGTCGATCGACACATGGGCGCCCCCGCCGGTGAGTTGCGCGATCGCACCAACCGGTTCGTCACGTGCCGCATTCACCGTGGCCACCGCGCCGTGCTGCTTCGCCGCGTGCAGTTTCTCATCCGACACGTCGACCGCGACGACGTTGGCGCCGAGCGCCGTGGCAATTTGGACCGCCGACAATCCGACGCCGCCGCAGCCATGCACGGCCACCCACTCTCCGGCCGTAACGGTCGCTTGATCAACAACGCCGTGAAACGAGGTCATGAAGCGACACCCCATGCTCGCGGCGTCGACGAAGCTGATCGAGTCGGGCAACGCCACCAAATTCACATCGGCGCACGGGACCGCAACGTAACGCCCGTAGCCGCCCCAGTACGCCACGCCCGGTGTGAGCGGAGTGTCGCATACGTTGTGATGACCGCTGCGGCACCACTCGCACGTCCCTTCGCCCTGACTGAACGGCACCAAGACGCGATCGCCCTTCTTCACGCGCGTCACTTCGCGACCCACATCCTCCACCACTCCGCAGAACTCGTGACCGAGCACGTGCGGAAACTGGACCTGGATGCCGAACCACAGCCAATCGCCGTTCCAGATGTGCCAATCGCTGCGGCAGATCCCGTTGGCTTCGACGCGAATCAGCGCGCCGTCGGCACGCGGCGTCGGATCCGGCATGCTCCGCACCAACAACGGCTGGCGAAACCCTTCCATTACTGCGGCTCTCATCTTGCGTCCCCTTGCGCGATTCTCCTGCATAGCATCGCCGCTGCGGCCACGTAAACATCGGCTCGCCCCACCCCGAGCGAATTCGCTGGAGTCCGGGATCGGGCTCAGCCTGATGGCCGCCTTCGTGCGGCCGGCTTATGCCAGCACGTGCAACGCGACGTTCCCGAGCACGTGCGCGATGATTCAGCAAACGATCTTCGACAAATCGCGGCGTCTGCGATGCGTGCACGGTGACGGGCAGCGTCACCACGCAGGACAAAATGTTCGTCTTGCGGGGCGCGTATTACGTGCCGTGATTCACCACGGTAGGTGATCGAGATCGACGTTGCCGCCGCTCAGCACCACGCCGACTCGGTTGACGCCGTTGAGTGAGCGAAACGCCTCGGACAGCACCGCGGCGACCGCTACTGCGGCGCTCGGCTCGATCAGCAGCTTCGCCCGCTCCCACGCTAGACGCATCGCGGTCACAATCTCGGAGTCGCTGACCGTGATGACTCGCTCGACATGATCACGGATGATCGGCCAGGTTAGTTCGCCCAGGCTGGTCAACAGCCCGTCCGCGATCGACTGCGGCGCGGTCTGTGGGATCAACCGGCCCGCCGCGAGCGAGCGTGCCGCATCGTCGGCACCGCTCGGCTCGGCGGCAACGATGCGAATCGCGGGCCGCAACGCCTTCGCCGCGATACAGATGCCGGCAAGCAGTCCACCGCCGCCAACCGGCGCCACGATCGCGTCGAGATCCGTTACCTGATCGAGCAGTTCGAGGGCCGTGGTGCCCTGGCCGGCGATGACGTCACGGTGGTTGTACGGGTGAAGGAGCGTGGCGCCGGTTTCCGCACCGACCCGCGCGGCGGTGGCTTCGCGGGCCGCGAGCGTCGGCGCGCAGTCGATGATGCGCGCACCATAGCCCGCCACGGCGCGCCGTTTCACCGCCGGGGCGGTGCTCGGCATGACGATGTGAGCGGGAATCCGCCGTAGCCGCGCGGCCAGCGCCAACGCTTGTGCGTGATTGCCCGAGCTATGGGTGAGCACACCGCGCGACGCGTCGTGCTCGCTGAGGCGCATCACCGCGTTCGCCGCGCCGCGAAACTTGAACGCGCCCACCCTTTGCAGATGCTCGCACTTGAAGAACAGAACACACCCCGCCGATTCGTTCAGCGTCGCACACGTCGCGATCGGTGTGCGGTGCGCGAGCGCGGCGATGCGCGCCGCCGCCGCCCGCACGTCGGCGAAATCAACTGCGTAGCGGGTCATTCCGGTGTCGGCAATTGGTGCCGCTAGTCCAACGTGACTGCGTCACCGACCTCAACGCGGCCCGGCGTCACCACGGTTGCGTACACGCCGAGGTTCTGGTCGGCGTCACGGACGATGGTGCGCAGAACGCGCGGGTCCTCGGGCAAATCGCCTTGTGACAAGGTTGTCATCACACAGCGCACGCAGGGCATTTCGACCTTGATCTGCACGCGGCCGATCCGCACCGCCCGCCCGCACCACGCGTTCTCGACGAGAGCGGGCGTGCGATCGACCGGCTCGACGACGATGTTCGGGCGAAAGCGACGAACGGCAAAGTCTGCTTCCGGTGTCCGCCCACCGAGTAGCGCCAGCGACGCCGTGGTGAGCAGATGCAGGGGGAACGCGTCGAAGTACGTCCCGAGCGGGGAGGTGTACTGCAAGAGTTCGGGCGGAAACACCGACAGATCGGGAAGCGGCTCGTCCGGATTGCGACCGAAGATATCGCGCAGTTCGGCGAACAAATCGGGGTTGTCGGGAGCGGCGCGCCGATAGTGATCCACGGCGCTTTCCGGCTGGAGGGGCCAGACGCTGACGGGCTTGCCCAGCAACGCTGAGAGTCGAACGGAAGCTTCGGGCGCGTCGCTGCGCACACCCGAACCGTCGGGCAGTGAGATCGCGACCGGGGGCACGCGGTCCGCCTCCGGTTCGATGACGTAACGAGCGCTGCACTGTAACAAGGCGGGGAGCTTCTTGGCGCCACGAATTTCGCCGGCGTGTTCATCGCGCACGGCCCAGCCGCGGTCGCCAAGCAGTCCACGCGGCCCGATCGCACCCTGCTCAAGCCGCTCCCCCGCCATCGACTTGAACGGGTAGCGCCAGATTTCGATCACGCGTCCAATGGTCGTCGTTGTCACTCCGCCTTTGCGACCACCCCTACCAAGCGGCAGTACCGGTGTCCACGCGAGCGCACCCACGTGACGTGGCGGCGCGCGGCGGTCGTGCTGGCAACCCTGCGGCTGGTCCAAGTCGCAGCGAGTGTCTCGTTGCTTTCGTCATTTGCGGCGGTGCGGTATAAGGCGCTCGGCTGGTGGAGGAGGTTGGGTGGCGAATCCGTTCGTACCCGTGGTATCGCAAGACGGACCATTTCACGCGCGCGCGATTCGGTCGCGCCAAATTCGTTGCGCCGTGGCGATTGCTCTCTGGGTGTTCGGGAGCGCGGCGTCGAGTGTGCGCGCGCTTGCTGCGCCGACCGGGGAGCGAACCGCCGCCCTCGAACGGGTCCGGCGAGCACCGCTCGAGCCAGCGAGTTTTGCAGCGCTGGCGAACGTTTTGTTCCGCGAAGGAGAAACCGCCTCGGCCGTCGCCGCGGCGAACGAGGCGGTACGCCTGGAACCGACGTCGGCTCCCTATCATCGAATGCGCGGATACCTTTCGGCGGTGGCCGGGGACGATCACGCGGCGGAGACCGCTTTCCGCGCCGCCGCCGCGATCGATCGGGATCCGGTTGCGCTCGCCGACGTGCATCTCGCCCAAGCTCGGGCGGAGTACGAAGCGATGTTGCGACACGATCCCGAAAACGCCGCCATCGCCGAGCGACTGCGCGCGCTCGCCGCGCTTGCGGATGTTTCGATCGAGCTGCAGCCGCTGTTGCAGACAATGCAGCGAGCCAGTCACGCCGACGAACTCGTCCCGCCGATCGTGCTGAGCGATGAGGCGCCGTACGCGTTGGTGGTGGACAAGCGCACCCAGACCGCCCGCCTCTACCACCACATCGAAGGCGAAGGCGTCGGCCTCGTGCGAACGTTGCCCTGCACCACTGGCCAGGCGATGGGTGCGAAAAGCCGGCGCGGCGATCACCGCACACCCGATGGAGCGTACGTGATTACTGATTTGCTGCCGGGTGACGATCTTCCGGATGCGTACGGCGCCCTCGCCTTGCCGTTGAGTTATCCCAATGCGTGGGATCGCTCCCAACATCGCGGTGGGACCGGCATCTGGTTGCACGGCTCCGATCGTGTCGCCGCGCCATTTCTGCCACGCGAGACCCGTGGGTGCGTGCTGCTGCGCAACGACGACCTACAAGCGCTCGCGCGGCTGGCCATTCCCGGGGTCACGCCGGTGTTGATCGCGGAGGATGTCCCCTATCAGCCGGCGCCCGCGTGGCAGGCCACTGCCCGGGAGATGCGACAGCATGTTGGTGCCGAGTCCGTCCTCGCGACGGTTGCGGCCGCCGATTACGCGGTTCTTGTACATCGCGACGGAGCGACCCTGGTCCGCGACTACGTCGAACCGAGGGCGCCGTGGCGTGTGCTCGCGAGCGAGCGAAATCCGCCGATCGCTGCGGATGTGTGGTCGCACAAATTGGCAGCGCTCGCGCCCGACGGCGAGGCAACGTTGCTCGACGTGCGCCAACTGGAACCATCGTCCATCATCATCGACACCAGCGCGCCGGTTGCGGCCCGGGCCCTGCGGCAAGCGGTCGCGGATCGGCTCGATCTCGATTTGCCCGGCGTCCGATCAGAGCCGGTACCGGCGGTCGTCACCGGCGTCGGACCCTGGGTCAAGGAAGTTCGTGTCGTCGCGACCCGGGCCGACCCCGCGACGACCCGACTGATGATCGCACTCCGTCAACCGGCACGTCACCGAGTCGCAACCGATGGCAATCGCATCATCGTGTCGTTTGCCGAGGAGTGACCGCACGTGGCGTTCCGCCCAGGAGGGAGGTTGGGATGATGGCGAGCGCAGTGGATGCAGTGGTGGCGCGGTTGCGGCAAATGTTGGTGGGCAATCACTCGCAAGTCACGGAACGGCTCGAGCGTGAGCTGGATGAGCTCCGTCGCACGCTCCGCGATCCGTTAGCGTTGCGTGCCCTGGTGATCGAAGCCTTGCATGACGAATCGCTGGCTGATCCGGCAACAGTCGCGGAGGCGTTGGGGCCCGCATTGCAACACTGGGGGCACGAACACCCACGCACCCCGCCGCGACTTCCGGGTGCGCGCGCGCGGTCGTGGCTGCCGCTGATCGTCGTTGTCGCGGTTGGCGCGGCCGCGGCGGGGTGGCGGGGCCACGGTTCGGTGGTCCGCGCCGCCACCGAGCAAGTGACCCACCCGCAGTCCGTGCAGCAACTCCACGACGTCGTGCCGATGATCGAAGAGCGGCACGACGGATTTGGATTGGGCAACGCCTCTCGGAGCGACGCCGAACTCGTTGGCGAAGTGCGCACCCGTCTCAGCGGCTGCCGCGATCTCGTCGGCGCGCGCCTGTCGTTCTCCGTCACCAACGGCTGGGTGTGGCTGCGCGGAGAATCGAGCGGGCGCGCGCGCGAAGCGGCAACCCGTGCCTTGGCTGACTTGGGTGACGACGTGATGGTGGTGAACCAGTTGATCGTGTCCGACGCCGGCCCGTCGCCTACGGGTGTCAACTAGGAGTCGCGTGTTCGCATAGTCTTGCACCGTCCACGGGTCCGCGCTAACGATCCGTTCGATGGCGGTGCCAACGGTTCTCGATGAGATCGAACGGCTGTTCGACGAGCTGATTCATCGGCCATGGGGTGCGGTCGGGCGTTCGCTGGTTCCGGTGGAGATTCGGCCTGTAGACGACGGGTGGATCGTGGAGTTTGCCGTCGAAGGTTTGCGGGCGCATGACTTGAAGATCGAAGTCCACGGCCGCCAACTCATCGTGAAAGGGCATCGGCAGCAAGACGAGCAACGCAAAGGCGCGGAAGGGTGGACGCGCACACAACAGTCGCACTCGCTGCAGCGCACCATCATGCTGCCGGCGGTCGTCAGCCCTGACGACGTCGAAGCGACCGTCGTCGGTGGGCTGCTGTCCATTCACGTCCGGAGAGCCAAGCGGTGAACGACACACCGCTGCCCGCCGGCCCGCCGCGCGAGTTGACAGCCGACGAGGCTGCCTTCGTTGTCCCGGCGGCAGATCTTGCCTTCGGTACGACGGCCGACGTTGCCATCGCCCCCGATTGGACCGGCCAAGAGCGTGCACTCGCCGCGCTCGAACTGGGACTTGGCGTCCCCCACGCCGGGTTCAACATTTACGTCAGCGGCCTCGGCGGTACCCAACGCGAGCAAACTCTCGCGGCGTTGATCGCGGAATTGACGCGCACGTTGCCGCGGCCGGGTGACCGGGTCCTGGTGCAGAACTTCCAGAACCGCGATCGCCCGCGGGCCTTCTACTTGCCCGCCGGACAAGGCCGACAGCTCCGTCGCGACGTGCAGGAATTGGTGGACGACCTCAAGCGACTGCTGCCCGAAACCTTTCGCAAGGAAACGTTTGAAGAAGAGAAGGAACAACTCTCCGAACGCTACGGCCACGAGGGCGAAGCCATCGCGCGGGCGTTGCAACAGCGCGCGACCGAGAAGGGGTTCCTCGTGCAGTTTCATCCGCAGGGCGGCATCTTCTTCATCCCGCTGCGCAAAGACGGGCAGCCGATGGAACCCGAGGAGTTTCAGAAGCTGAGCGAAGCCGAACAAAACGAGCTGCGGCAGAAAGAGCGCGAGCTGGCACGCGACCTCAAAACCATGCTGCGGCGGCAGCAAGCCCTCGGCCGCCGGTTGGGCCGCGAAGTCAAGGAAGTCGAGCGCCGCGTGGCCGGCGAGGTGATCGGTCCGTTGATGGACGAAATCACGCAGCGGTATCAGAACCCGGAGGTGCTGCAGTACCTCACGGACGTACGCGAGCACATGCTCGACAACCTCGACGCGTTCCGCGAGCAACAGCAACCGCCGCCCCCGTTCCCGTTTGCCGGCATGCTCGCTGCCGGTCCGGCGGACAGCTTCGTCGACTACGAAGTCAACGTGCTGGTCGACAACAGCGCCATCACCGCCGCGCCGGTAATCGTCGAATCGTCTCCGGCCTACAAAAACCTGTTCGGCGCGGTCGAGCGGATGGTGGATCCGTCAGGCAAGCTGGTTACTACTTTCACGCGCGTCAAAGCCGGCTCGTTGCTGCGCGCTCACGGCGGCTGCGTGATTCTCAACGTGATGGACGTGCTGTCGGAGCCGCTCGTGTGGCGGTCGCTCAAACGCTGCCTCAGGAGCGGTGAGCTCGAAATCGAGGCCTACGATCCGTTCGCCCTGTTCGCGACCACCACACTCAAGCCCGAGCCGATGAGGATTTCAACTCGCGTGGTGCTCACCGGTCCGGCGGAGTGGTTCCAAATCCTGTACTTCCTCGACGAAGAGTTCCGCGAGATCTTCAAGATTCGCGCCGACTTCGGCTTCGAGGTCGACGGCGCGCCCGCGCGGTTGGCGTTCATCGCGCACATCGCCCGCATCGTGCGGGACGAGCACCTCCCCGAATTCCGTGCAACCGCGGTGGCCCGACTGCTCGAATTCGGTGCGCGCTCGGTGAACGATCGGCGCAAACTGCCCAGCCAATGGGACGAATTGGCGGACGTCATGCGCGAGGCGACCTTTTGGTGCCGCAAGCAGGGCGCCACGGAGGTGGACGACGCGCACGTTCTACGTGCGCTCGAGCAGCGCGTCTTTCGGCTCAATCGCGTGGAAGAAAAACTCCGCGAGCTGATTCGTGACGGCGTGCTCCTGATCAACGTCGACGGCCGCCGCGTCGGCCAAGTCAACGGCCTGGCGGTGGCAAACATCGGCGGCTACGAGTTCGGGCGTCCGTCGCGCGTGACCGTGGCGGTGTCGATGGGCGCACAAGGCATCATCAACGTCGAGCGCGAGGCACAGTTGAGCGGTCACACGCACGACAAAGGCGTGTTTATCTTGTCCGGCTACCTGCGACGTGTGTACGCGCAAGACTTCCCACTGAGTCTCACCGCAAGCATCGTCTTCGAGCAGTCCTACGCCGGCATCGACGGCGACAGTGCCTCGTCGACCGAATTGTACGCGTTGCTGTCGAGCCTCAGTGGAATCCCGCTGCGCCAAGACCTCGCGGTGACGGGGAGTGTCAATCAGTGGGGCGAGGTCCAACCGATCGGCGGCATCAACGAAAAGGTCGAGGGATTCTTCGCCACCTGTCGAGCCGTCGGCCTCACCGGTCAACAGGGTGTCGTGATGCCGGTGCAGAACATCGATGGTTTGGTGCTACGCTCCGAAGTGGTCGACGCGATTCGAGCGAACCAGTTTCACTTGTATCCGGTTCGGACGATCGATGAAGGATTGGAAGTGCTCACCGGGGTGAAAGCCGGCGCCGTCGGCGAGACCGGCACCGTCCACCATCTGGTTGCGCAGCGGCTTCGGGCCCTGGCGGAAGGCTTGAAGCAGTTCGGCATGCCGCCGCCGGCCGCATCGGGAACGCCCGCGGCCGCCGGCCCGGCCACGCCACCGTCTCCGCCAACTCCGCCGAAGTAGCATCTCCTGGCGGTGCCGGCGTCCTCGAGCCGATAGACGGCGCCGCGGCTTTTGATTCCAGAAATTGGTTTCGATACGCACACGATGGTGCCATAATCCGCGCGCGAGCGGCGCCGATGCCGGTGCGATACTCGCGGAGGTGCGGTGAAACACGGACCGACGCTCAGACCGCGTGGACGTGAGCACGACCCTTTGTCGGAAATCGACGTCATCCTGCCGCGCCAGTTTCTGCACAAACGAAACGAAGGCGCCGCGGCTGAACGGCATCTGTTGATTGCGTTGCTCGACGACGCGATTCATTGCTTCAAAAAGAATCTGATCCCTCAGAACCGCCACCAGCACCGCCTGTTCGAAGAAGCCGAAGAGTGGATCTTCGGTGACGCCGGCGGCCGCCCGTTTTCGTTCGAAAGCGTGTGCCGCATCCTCGACCTAGATCCGGAGTACATCCGCAATGGTCTACGTCGCTGGCACGACGAGGAGTTGGCCAAGCAGCGCCAACCACACACCGCCGTGCGTCGGAGCGCATCGGCTCGGTCACTGCGCAAATCGAGCAGTCGGCGCAAATAGCCGCTTCGCAGCTCCGCACGCAGGTTGTGCTGGAGCTTCGCACCGGTGAGACGGACGGGTCGGCATCATTGCGGCCCGCGCCGCCGTGCACTTGGCATGTCGTTGGCTCCGAACATCACCGTCCGCGGTCGCTGCTCGCGGCGGAGGTAGGAATGAACTCTACCGATGTTGATCCGCGGCGCCTGGTCGTCAGGCTCGCGGTTGCTGTCATGACCGCCGACGGCCGGATCACCGCTGCCGAACGTGACGTGGTAACGGCGCTGGAGGGTATCGGACTCGGCCCGCTGTCAGATCTGATCGACGACGAGATTCAGCGGGCGATTCGGCAGCCGCCGGATTTGGTGGCCGCCTGCGACCAGCTCGCGGACATCAGTCCCGAGGCCGCTTTGGTGATCATGGCGGTGCTGTGCGAGATCGCGGCGAGCGATCGGTCGGTCACGGCGCGGGAACTGGCCACGCTCAGCTCAATCGCGGCACAGTTGGGGCTGCGCGCCGATGATCTCGAACACCTGCTGGGGTCCGCCATGGCGGCCTACGATGCGCCATTGGTGGCGGAACCGGTTGTGCCACCGTCGGACGTGTCTGGGGTCTCGGGCACGGCGGACGTCGCCCGCGACCCGGGCCTGGAGCGGGCGCTGTGCGTCTTGGGGCTGTCGTCCAATGCCGACCGCGCACGAGTCGATGCGGCCTATCTCGATCTTGTGACGCGCTACAACCCGACGAAGGTGATCGATCTGGGTGTCGAGTTTGTCGCCCTCGCTATCCGCAAGCTCGCGATGATCACCGAGGCGTTCGAGTACGTCCGCGACGCCGGCAGCGAGGAACGGGCGTGACTACCGATGATTCGTCACCTGCGATTCCACGGCCGCGGGGGCCAAGGTGTCAAGCTCGCCGGCACCATCGTCAGCCGTGCGGCGTTTCTTGCGGGTTTCACGGTGCAGGATTCCCCCGTGTATGGCGCCGAGCGTCGCGGCGCACCCGTCGTTGCTTTCGTGCGATTGAGTGACCGGCCAATCCACGAACGTGGCTACATCGAAGCGCCCGACTTGGTGGTTCTACTCGACCACTCGTTGCTTGCCCATCCGGAAGCCGCGGTCATCGACGGACTCGATGAACAAAGTCTTACGCTGGTGAACACCGCGCACAGCGCAGCGGAGCTGAAGCAGCGCTACAACATTCCGGGGCGCGTAGAGGCGCTCGATGTCTCGTCGATTGCACTCGACGCCATCGGCCAGCATGTGTTGAGCGCGCCGATCGCGGGATTCGCGACCAAGGTCGCAAAGTTGGCGTCCTGGAACATTCTGGCCGAAGCGGTGCGGGGCGAACTCAACGCCATCGGCGTGAGCGGCGAGCTGCTCCAGCGCAACCTGATCGCCACCCGGCGTGCATTCGAAGCGGCGCCAGAGGTCGCGGTTGCTGAGCGCGCGGCCGCCGCAGTCCTACCGTCGCTGACCCGCTTCACCGTCCCGCGCCTGCCCGCACGCATCGCCGCACCGTGGGTGTCGGGCGAAGCGACCTCCGCGTTGCGCCACATGGAAGGGTGGCGCGTGTACCGTCCGGTCATCGACCTGTCGCGCTGTACGCGTTGCTTCCTCTGCTTCGCGCTCTGCCCCGAAGCCGCAATTCACCTCGACGCGCAGAACTATCCCGGCGTCGACTACGATCACTGCAAAGGGTGTTTGGTGTGCGTGACCGAGTGCCCGCCGCAAACGATTCACAAGCAGCGGGAGGCGGAGCTATGACGCGCGATCTGCTCACCGGCAACGCCGCCGCGGCCTGGGGGGCGCGCCTCGCCGAGGTCGACTACGTACCGGCGTATCCGATCACGCCGCAAACCGAAATCATCGAGACGCTCGCGCGTTGGATCAGCGATGGGCAACTCGCCGCCCGCATGGTCACGCTCGACTCCGAACACTCGATGCTGACGGCAGCCGGCGCGGCGGCGGCGACCGGGGCGCGCGTGTTCACCGCGACTTCGAGCCAAGGGTTGGTCTACGGCTTCGAGATGCTCTACACCATCGCCGGCTGGCGCGTGCCGCTGGTGCTGGTCAACGTGGCGCGGGCGCTCGCCGCGCCGATCACGCTGGAACCCGATCACAACGACGTGCTCGCCGCGCGCGATAGCGGCTTCCTGCAACTGCACGCCGAGACTTGTCAGGAGGTGATGGACTCCATCCTGATGGCGTATCGTCTCGCCGAGCATCCCGATGTGCTGCTGCCGGTGCTGGTCAATCTCGACGGCTTCTATCTTTCGTTCACGCGCGAACCGGTCGACCTGCCGGCGGCGGAAGCCGTGCGTGCATTTCTTCCACCCTACGAGCCGGCGCACGCGCGGTTGTCGGCCTCGCACGCGATGGCACAAGGCGTCGCCGTCCTCGGCGGCAGCGCATACACGTTCTTCAAGTACCAGATGCAGCGCGCCAGCGAGGCGGCGTTGTCGGTGCACGACACGATTGCCGCCGAATTCCGCGAACGCTTCGGGCGCGGCTATGGCGCCGTCGAAGGATTTCAGCTCGATGATGCCGAATACGTCATCGTGATGTCCAACTCTTTCAGCACGACCGGCAAGGGCGAAGTCGAACGCCTGCGGGCGCGTGGCGAGAAGGTCGGCTTGCTACGGCTGCGACTCCTGCGCCCGTTCCCGCACGAGTTGATTGCACGCCTGCTTGCCGGCCGCCGCGCGGTGGCGGTGATCGATCAGAACATCTCGGTCGGCAAGGGTGGGATTCTGTTCGCGGAAATTGCCAGTGCGCTCTACGGTCGCGGGGGCCCGCCGCTGCGCTCGGTCATTGGCGGTCTCGGTGGGCGGCGATTCCGCAGCGTCGAATTCGATCAGATCCTCGCCGCGCTGCGCGATGCCGAATTGAACGGCGGCTCGCCCGAGCCGTGGCTGCTTTTCAGCGAAAGCGAGCATCGCCAGATGCTGGACATGCTCAGGACCGCCCACGGGGAGCGCGCGGAGTCGGGATCATGAACACCCGCCGCGAAATCTACAAGAGCATCAAGGAAGTTCCACGCGAAGAATTTCTCGCCGGCGGCACCGGCCTGTGCGCTGGCTGCGGCGGGCTGCTGGCGTTGCGCCTGTTTCACAAAGCGCTCGGGCCCAACGTGGTCTTCGTCAACGCCGCGGGCTGCATGACATTGCTCGCCGTCTTCCCGTTCACGCCGTTCCACTCGTCGTGGCTCTACACCGCGATGGCGTCGGCGCCGGCGGGGGCGCAGGGAGTACGCGACGCCCTCGACGTGCTGATCGCGAAAGGTAAGCTAGCGAAAACCGACGACCTCAACGTGGTCGTGGTGAGCGGCGACGGCGCGGCCAACGGCATCGGGCTGCAGTCGACGCTCGGCGCGGTCTTCCGCGGTCTCGACTTCTACTACTTCTGTTACGACAACGAAGCGTTCGCCAACACCGGCTTCCAGATGTCGCCGGCCTCGCCGCTGGCGTCGCGGACCGCGACCACGCCGGCCGGCACGCCGACGCGCAAGGAAAATCTGTTCGAGCTGTGGCGCGCTCAGCAACCGGCGTTCGTCGCCACCGTGTCGCCGGCGTACCCGCTCGACCTGATGGACAAGGTCGCGCGCGCCGGGCGTCTGAGCGGGCCGAAGATGTTCATCAGCCTGTCGTCGTGTCCGCCCGGCTGGGGCATCGAACCGGCCGACTCGGTTGAAGTCGCCAGGCTGGCCGTTGACACCGGCGTGTGGCCGCTCAAGGAAGCGCACGGGGGCGAGGTGATTCACACCGTGGTTCCGCACCGCCGCCATCCGGTCGAGGAGTATCTCCGGCCACAAGCGCGTTATCGCCACCTCTTCGAGCCGGTTCGGCAGGAGCCGGTGCTGCAGCAATTGCAAACCGACGTAGACGACTACTGGGCGCGCGTCGCTAGATAGAAAACAAGGACGCTCGACCGCGGAATGCAGCTACGCATGGCTAACAAGCGCGTCGAGCCGACTGACGCGGCCGGTCGAAATACATCGCGGCACTCATCTGCGGCGAGTTGTGCTATAGGGAAGCAGCGCGCAATCGAGCGTGCGCAGCGAATGCGCCAAGGGAGGTGGAACCATGGCGTCTCAACACGCGACTTCTTCACCGACTGCTTCCGGAATTCCTCACGTCAGGCCGAGTACCGGGATCACCGGTCGGATGCGATCCGTCGCCGGCTGGCTCCTCCACGGTTTCCTCCGTGCGGTGGGCGAGCCGGCGATTCGCGTCGATCTGTGGAACGGCGATACGGTCTATGTCGCCGACGGCGAGCCCGTCGCCCGCGTCTGCATTCATGATCCGTGGACCCTGCTGCGATTCTTCTACCAGCCGGAGGTGACATTTGGTGAGGCCTACAGCGATGGCCGCTTGGACGTGGATGGGGATCTCGTGCGGCTGCTTGAAGCCGTCTATTCGGTTTCGGTGAACCCGCGAGTCGACCGACTGTTCTTTCGCGAACGGTCGACGCGCTCGAACACGCTGCGCGGCTCGCGCGCGAACATTCACGCGCACTACGACCTCGGCAACGACTTCTACCGGCTGTGGCTCGACCAGCGCATGCTCTACACCGGCGCGTATTTCCCGACCCCGGACGTGTCGCTGGACGAGGCGCAGCTCGCCAAGATGGATCATGTCTGCCGCAAGGTGGCGCTGCGCGCGGGCGAGCGGGTGGTCGAGGCCGGCTGCGGCTGGGGCGCGCTGGCGCTGCACATGGCGCACCGCTACGGCGTCACCGTGCGCGCCTTCAACATCTCGCACGAGCAAATCGTCTACGCGCGCGAGCAAGCGCAGCGGCAGGGGCTGGCCGATCGCGTCGAGTTCGTCGAAGACGACTATCGCAACGTGTCGGGACAGTACGACGCCTTCGTCTCGGTCGGCATGCTCGAACACGTCGGCCTCGATCACTATCGCGAACTTGGGCGCGTCATCGATCGGTGTCTGCCGGCGCACGGGCGCGGCTTGCTGCACTCCATCGGCCGCAATCGCCCGATGCACCTGAACGCCTGGGTCGAGAAGCACATCTTCCCCGGCGCCCGTCCACCGACGCTGACGCAGATGATGGAGATCCTCGAGCCGTACAATTTCTCGGTCCTCGACGCGGAGAACTTGCGCCTGCACTACGCCAAGACCGCCGCCGAGTGGTTGGCGCGCTTCGAGCGTTCCGTGGATCAGGTGCGAGCCATGTTCGACGAGCGTTTCGTTCGCGCCTGGCGGCTCTATCTCGCCGGCACCACCACGGCGTTCAAGACCGGTTTGCTGCAACTGTTTCAAGTCACGTTCGCGCGCGCGCAACACAACGCGATTCCGTGGAACCGCGCGTACCTGTACGAGTGAGCGGCGCAGGTGCGCGGTGGTGGCCAGCGACGACACGTTTGACGTACTGATTGCGGGCGGCGGGCCGGCCGGTTCGAGCTGCGCGCGCGCACTGCGTCGCGCCGGATTCACGGTCGTCATCTGCGATCGCGCCGAGTTTCCGCGCGACAAACTGTGCGCCGGGTGGATCACGCCGCACGTGGTGGCGGCGCTCGGCATCGATGGCGCGTCGTACGCCGCCGGCGGACGCACGTGGCAGCCGATCACCGGCTTTCGCGTCAGTCGCCTCGGCGACGCCGAATCGCGCGTGGTGTACGACCGACCGGTGAGTTACGGCATTCGGCGCTGCGAGTTCGACGATTTTCTCCTCCACCGCTCCGGCGCCGAACTGCAACTCGGCGCGCCGGTTGGCCGGATCGAACGTTTGAGCGATGTTTGGGTGATCAACGGCACGCTGCGCGCGCGCATGCTGGTTGGCGCCGGCGGTCACTTCTGTCTGGTGGCGCAGCATCTCGGGGCACGGCTGGGCAGCGCTGAACCGATCATCGCCGCACACGAAGCCGAGTTCGAGCTGACCGCGGATCAGCAGCGCGCGTGCGCCGTCGAGCCCGAGGTGCCGGAGATCTTCTTCACCCGCGATCTGAAGGGCTACGGGTGGGTGTTTCGCAAAGGCCGCTTCATCAACATCGGTCTGGGACGGCAGGACAACGCCAAGCTCGGCGACCACGTCGCCGATTTCGTCGCCTTCCTCGAACGCCGCCGTCGGATTCCGGCGAATCTCCCGGCCAAGTTTCGCGGCCACCCGTACCTGCTCTACAATCAAGCCCCGCGTCCCCTGATTGCCGACGGCGCGTTGCTGATCGGTGATGCCGCCGGTCTCGCGTACCCGAAAAGCGGCGAGGGCATCCGTCCCGCAATCGAATCCGGACTGCTCGCGGCCGACGCGATTGTGCAGGCGAACGGTTGCTATGATCGCGCACATCTCGCCGGCTACGAACGACAGATTGTAGACCGATTCGGTTCGCGAACCACGACGTGGAGCGTCGCCGACTTGTTGCCGGCACGGCTCACTTGTGCACTGGCCGGCCGCCTATTCGCCCGCGAGTGGTTCGCGCGCCATGTCGTCCTTGATCGCTGGTTCTTCCACGCCGATCAAGCGGCGCTCAACGTGACGGGATCGCTCACACCGCGCACTCGCGGCACTCGCGGTGCGATTCCTCGTCAACCAGCGACAGCGTCTGGGCCGGCCGCGCTCCGTAGCGATACACCGTGATGCCTTTGAGCCGTAGATCGTGTGCGAGCCGGAACACCTCGCGCACGGTGGCGGCGGGCGCATCGGCCGACAGGTTCACGGTCTTGGAGACGCCTGCGTCCACGTGCACCTGAAACGCGGCCTGCATGCGAACGTGGGCTTCCGGGGCAATCTCCAACGCGATCGGGAAGCGCCGGCGCAATGCGGCCGGCACCGTGTCGAGCCGGCGCAGCGAACCATGTACCGACAGTTCGCGTAACGCCGACTCGCCCACAACGCCGAGCGTTCGCAAGGCGGCCGCGACCGATGGGTTGATCTCGACGAACATTTGGCCGCCGAACAGCCGGCGCCGAATCGCGAGCGCAAAGAACGGCTCGATGCCGCTGGAAGTACCGGCCAGCACGCTCAGCGTTCCGGTCGGCGCGACACACGTGACCGTGGCGTTGCGCAATGCGCGGACGCCGCGGCCCGGCCACACGCTGTCGCGAAATGCGGGAAACGGGCCGCGGCGCTTCCCCAGTTCGACCGAGGCCGCGCGGGCGCGCACGGCGAGAAACTCGGCGATGCGGCCGCCGAGCGCCAGCGCCTCGGCCGAGTCGTAGGCTACGCCGATCTGCGCCAGCAGATCGGCCAGCCCCATCACCCCGAGGCCGATCTTGCGGGTACGGCGAGTCGCGGCGTCGATCTCGGCGAACGGATAGTGGGTCGCTTCGATCACGTTGTCGAGAAACACCACGGCGTCGTCGATGGCGGCGCCGAAGCGGTCCCAATCGACGCCGGCCAACGCGACAAACGCAGCGAGATTGATCGACCCAAGCACACAGGATTCGTACGGCAACAACGGCTGCTCGCCGCAGGGATTGGTCGCCTCGATGACACCCAGCGCCGGCGTCGGGTTGTGACGGTTGATCTCGTCGAGAAACAAGAGACCGGGATCGCCGCTGGTCCACGCGGCCTCCGCCATCGCGTCGAACAGCTCGCGGGCATCGACGGTGCGCGCAATCGTCCCGGTGCGCGGATTACGCAGCGCGAACGGCTCGCCGGCTTCCATTGCAGACCAGAACACGTCGGTGACGCCGACGGACAGATTGAAATTCTCCAGGCGTCCGGGCGTGCGCTTGGCGGCGATGAATTCGTCGATGTCGGGATGATCGATGCGCAGGACCGCCATGTTGGCGCCGCGTCGGCGTCCGCCCGCGCGAATCACCGCGGTGGTCCGGTCGAAGAGATCCATGAACGACAGCGGGCCCGAGGTGATGCCGCCGGTTGAGCGCACGCGATCTTCGCGCGGACGTAGCGCGCTGAAGGAAAAGCCCGTACCGCCGCCGGTCTGATGAATCCGGGCCATCCGGCTGAGGGCGGCGAAGATTGAGTCGAGGTCATCGGCGATCGGCAGGACGAAGCAGGCCGCGAGTTGGCCGCCCGGCAGGCCCGCGTTCATCAGCGTGGGCGAGTTGGGCAGGAACTCCATTCGCTGCAGTCGTTCGAGAAAGCGCGCCTCCCAGGCGGAGGCATCCTCGCCGAAGCCGCGTGCCGATGCCGCGACGGCGGCGGCGACGCGGCGCAACATGCCGCCGGCATCCTCGGCCAGTTCGCCGCGGTCGTCGCGGCGCAGATAACGTTCGCGCAAAATCGTCCGCGCGGTGTCCGAGAGCGCTGGGGCCGAATTCATCGGGGTGGCGCCGATGACCGCAGCATCATTGCGCGCGCTCCGCGCTCGCGCAACTAGTCGCCGTCGCCTTGTGCGCGCCGCCGTTTCAGGATGCGCACCGTGCTCGCTTGTGGACCTTGGTCGCCCAGCTCCTCGACGAACTGCACTTCGGTACCGACGGTCAAGCGATCGAACCCGCCGTTCAGCACGCTGTGCCGGTGGAAATAGACTTCGCGCTGGTCCGGCGTTTCGATGAAGCCGTAGTCGTCGGCCGGAAAGAGCTTCGCCACCCGCGCGGCCGGCGGCGTTTCGTGCGTCTTGACGTCGCGTCGCTGACGCCGGCCGTAGTCTTCCAGGCGGCGTTGCACGGCGTTGAACGCGTCGCGAACGGCGACGAACACATCTTCGTGCGCGTGGTGTTCCGCCGGCTCGCGGCTGACGACCAGCTCGCCATCCGGGACCTTCACGTCGACGCGGACGTGAAAGAGCTTGCCCTGATGGTGATGCCGATGCGGCGCCTCGACCACGACGCGACAGCTCATGATGCGGTCATAGTAGCCGTCGAGCTTGGCGGCGCGCTCTCGGATGCGGGCTTCGACGGCCTCGGACGGTTTCATGCCTCGAAAAGTGATCTGTACCGGCAACTGCATGTCGCTTGCCTCCGCGGCCAAAGAACCAGCTCGCAGGGGCTGTGAAGGCGCAAGTTCCCTGCCAGTAGCCGTCGGCGTGTCCCGACACCGGCATTGTTTTGCTACTTCTCGCTGCTGCTACGGCGGTGGCCGCTGCTTCTCTAGGTTCAGCGAATTTCGGACTCTCGGCCGCAGGCTTTGGTAAGCACCGCACCGCCGTGACCGTGGCCGATGACTTGCTCCGAGCAGTGGGTGGGGCTCCCGAGATTGCCCACAGGAAGGAGCTGAGCCATGCCGTCAATCGACGAGCTCCGACAGACCCTCTTGAACCGGCGGCGCGTGCTGTTCGAACAAGTCGCGCGGGTCGAGGACAACCTGCGTTGGCTCGACAACAACGTCGAGCCCGAAACCGAGGAAGAAGGGCAGGAAGAGAACATCGCTCGCTTGCTAGCCCGTTTGGATGACCGCGGGAAGGCCGAGATCGAGGCCATCGACGCCGCCCTGCGACGGATCGCGACCGGCGACTACGGCCGCTGCGTGAACTGCGGTGAGTCGATTCCGCTGTCGCGACTCCAGGCGGTGCCGACGGCCGACACCTGTCTGCCGTGTGCCGAGGCGCGCGAGCGCACCCGCGGCTGAGCTGCTGCCATGGCACCGCTCGCACAGTCGAATGCGGACGCACCGACCTCGGCGGTACACGTGCACGCAGGCGTGACGGTCCTCGACGGGCTCTTGAGCGTGCCCGCCGGTGCGGACGGGCTCGTCGTGTTTGCCCACGGCAGCGGCAGCAGTCGCTTGAGTCCGCGCAACCGCTACGTCGCCGACGCCTTGCACCACGCGCGCATCGGCACGCTGCTGTTCGACTTGCTCACCGAGGCCGAGGCGGCGGAGCGCCGCAAGGTTTTCGACGTTGCGCTGCTGGGCGAGCGCTTGCGCGACGCGACCACATGGCTTCGCGGGCAGCGCGTGGCTGCGGGATTGGGCATCGGATACTTCGGTGCCAGCACGGGTGCCGCGGCGGCACTCATCGCGGCCGCTGACGACGAAACCGTTCAAGCCGTCGTGTCGCGCGGCGGGCGCCCCGACCTCGCAGTCGGTGCGCTGCCGGCGGTGCGCGCACCCACGCTGTTCATCGTCGGCGGTTACGATGAAGACGTGCTGGAGTTGAATCGCCGGGCCTACGCGCAGCTTCGTTGCGAGCGACGATTGGAGATCGTTGCCGGCGCAACGCACTTGTTCGAGGAACCCGGTACGCTGGACCGGGTCGTCGAGTTGGCCACCGGGTGGTTCGCTCGCCATTTGCGCGCGACCCGAAGGACGGGAGAACACCACCCATGATGTTCGACGATCGCAAGGACGCCGGCCGTCGTCTCGCAACCGCGCTGATGCGCTTCAAGGGGGAGCAGCCGATCGTGTTGGCGCTGCCGCGTGGAGGGGTGCCGGTCGGCTATGAGGTCGCGCGCGCACTCGACGCGCCGCTCGACGTGATCGTGGTGCGAAAGTTGGGAGCGCCCGGGCAGCCCGAACTCGGGCTCGGCGCGGTTGTCGATGGGGACCACCCACAAACCGTCCTCAATGAAGACGTGATGGAGGTTCTCCATGTGTCCGACCGTTATCTGCAAGCCGAAGTCGCGACCGAACTCGATGAAATTCGGCGGCGCCAAGCGCGCTATCGTGGCGGGCGCGCGCCGCTGCCGGTGAAGGGTCGAACCGTCATCGTCGTCGACGACGGCATCGCCACCGGCGGCTCGATGCGCGCGGCACTGCGGGGTGTCGGTCGCGCGCAGCCGCGTCGCGTGGTGCTGGCCGTTCCGGTGGCGCCGCTCGATACGATCGAGTCACTGCGCGCCGAAGTCGACGAGGTGGTGTGCCTGAGCACGCCCGCGTGGTTCGGCGCCGTCGGAAACTTTTATCGCGACTTCAGCCAAACCACCGACGAGGAAGTGATCGAGTTGCTCGACGCCGCGCGTACGGGCGGCGAACAGGGTGCATCACCCGACCGCACCGAGAAGCTTCACCCGCTATGACTTCGCCGCACGGCGACGTGGCGCGCCCGCCGGCACCGTGAGCACCGGACATGCGGCGGTGCGGACGACTTTTTCCGCGACGCTGCCCATCAGCAGATGGGACAAGCCGGTGCGGCCGTGGGTGGCCATCACGATCAAATCCGCAGCGCGCCGACGCGCGCAGTCGACGATCGCCAGCGACGGCGGTCCGGTCTCCACCATCGTTTGCACCGTCACGCCCTGCCGCGCGAGATTGGTTTTGAGCCGAGCCAATTCGGCTTCGGCTTGGCGGCACTGCTCTTCCAGCAACCGGCCCACGTTTTCGGCGGCGTAGTAGATCACCTCCACGACGAACACCACCAGCAGGGTTGCGCCGCATCGCTGGTTCAACTCGACCGCATAGCGCAACGCCGCCAGCGACGGCTCGGAGAAATCCACCGGGACCACGATGCGCTTGATGATCATTGGCGAGACAGCGGCGGCCGTGGCTTCAGCAATGCGCCGGAAGGACGATCTGCCCAAGCAGTTCGTGGAGGTCGTCGTAGTCGAAGGGTTTGCGCAGTACGGAGAGGTAGGTGCGAGTAGCGAGGTCGGCTTCGAGCTGCGGGGTGGAGTACGCAGTGACCACGATGATGGGCGTGTCAGGATGCACAGCGTGGAACTGTTCGGCGAAGGCCAAGCCGTCGGTGCCCGGCATATCGTAGTCGGTCACGACGGCTTTCACCTCCGTCAGCTTGGCCAAAGGGGGGAGCTCGTGGACTCCGGAAAAGTCGACGACCGCATAGCCGTCTTCGCGCAGATTGTCCGCCAACGCGCCGCGGAAGGCATCATCGTCATCCATCAAGAGAACCATTTGAGCCTCGACGTCACTACCCGAAGGGACCACGGATTCGCAAGTCGACATGAAAGATAGCCCCATGGGGTCTCGCAGCAGCAAATCCGATGCCCCCTCGATGCGCCGATACGAGCTGTTTGACTATTGCCAACCCGAGCCCCGATCCCTGCGGCTTCGTCGTCTCAAACAAGCGAAAGACTTCTACCGACTCAGAAACGCCCGGACCGGTGTCGGCGACCGAAACCCGCACCCGCTCCTCGTCCAGCACGCTAGCGGCGATCTCGACGCGGCCCGGACCCTGCTCGATCGCTTCGACGGCGTTCTTGATCAGGTTTTCGAAGACACGGTGCAACTTCTCGTCGTCGGCCACCACCGTTGGGATGTCTGCCGGCACCGACAGCGCGAGATCGATCGCCCGCGCGCTCGCGAGCGGACGCCACAGCTCGACGACCGACGCTAAGAAGCGCCCGAGATTGACGGGTTTGAGATCGAGGCGCTGCTCGCGCGAGAACTCCATGAACTCTTTGATCAGCGCGCCCAATCGATGCACTTCGGCGACGATGCGATCGGCCGGTTTGAGAATCGAGCTGAGCGGCTGGTCGCTGCTGCGTTGGGCGCGGCGCAGAATGAGCTGCGCGTGCATCGACACCGCGGCCAAGGGATTGCCCAGATCGTGCACGATCTGCGCGGTGATGGCGCCGATATCCGCCAAGCGCTCGCGCTGTTGGGCGAGCTGCTCCAGTTCCAACAGTTGCGCCGCCGCGCGTTTGCGCTCGGTGATGTCCCGCAATACGACCTGAATGGCCGGGCCGCCGTCATCGCTGAAGGTGGCCGCCGCGACTTCGACGTCCACCGGCTTGCCGTCCAAACGCACGATCCGTTCTTCGATGAACGGCACCGCCCCGCTGCCATGCAGGAGCTGCTGAATCCGCTGTTCAATGGCGGCGTGATAGTTGCGATGAAAGAGGTCGAGGACCGGTCGACCGAGCAGCTCGTCCACGCCGTGTGCGCCGAACAAGCGGACGCCCACATTGTTGACGAAGGCGATGCGCCCGTCCTTGTTGACGAGAATCGCGTCGGGCGACAGATCGACCAAGCGCCGGTACCGGTCCTTGCTTTGCTCCAAGGCTTCCTCGCTGCGCTTGCGAGCGACGAAGTCGCCGATCTGACTGCCGAGCGATTCCAGGAGATCGA
Source organism: Binatia bacterium (assembly GCA_035541895.1). Classification (GTDB taxonomy): domain Bacteria; phylum Desulfobacterota; class Binatia; order HRBIN30; family JACQVA1; genus DATKMK01. The sequence goes on from DATKMK010000011.1 coordinate 38,651, forward strand.
GGAGGTCGTGATCCGGTTCGCGTTCCTCGGTGCTGAAGAACAGCAGCACCCCGGTCACCGCACCGGCCTGGCGGATGGGAAGGCCGAGCGCGGCCCGCAGCCCCAGCCGGTGAGCGACCGGCAAACGCACAAAGCTCTCTTGCGCGGCGATATCGGTCAGCCAGCACGCCCGACCGCTGGCCCACACCTGTCCGGGCACGCCGTCGCCGCGTGCGAACGCCCACGATCGACTGCTGTCGGCGAACGCGGCGGCGGCGCCGAGCGAGGGATCGTGCCACATGCCGCACCACCGCAACCGTTGCGACTCGCGGTCGACTTGCCACATCTCACCGACGTGCCAACCACCGCACTCGCAGATGGCGCGCAGCAGGCGGGGAATCGCTTCGACCACCGTGGCCGATTCCGCCAGCGCGTGGGTCACCGCGTACTGCGCCGCCTGGCGCTGCTCGTGACGCTTGCGCTCGCTGATGTCGCGGACGATGCCGGTAAACAGCGGGCCATCGCGCAGCCGGGTTTCACTGACGGCGAGGCCGATCGGAAACATACGGCCGTTGCGATGCAGCCCCACCACTTCCCGCCCGATGCCGATGATCCGCTTCTCACCCGTGCGGAGATACCGCGTGACGTATTCGTCGTGGCGCTCGCGATCGGGTGCGGGCATCAGGAGGTTGACGTTCTGTCCGACGACCTCATCCGCCCGATAACCGAACATTCGCTCGGCGGCGGTGTTGAATGACTGAATGATTCCGTGCGCATCGATGGTGATGATCGCATCAACCGCCGTTTCGACGATGGCGCGCGCGCGCGCCGCGACATCATAGAGCATGTCGGCAACGCGCTTGCGTTGTGTCGCGTCGCGCAGCAACCACCGCACTTCGACGACTTGCCCGGCCGAGTCGCGCCTCACGTTCGCGGTCAGACTGATCTCGACCGATTTGTCGTCGGGACGGGCATAGGAGACGACCCATTCCTTCAACTGCTCGGCGCGGCCGGCTTGGAGATCGCCGAGACGGGCCTGAAAACTCAGGCGTTGATCGGCCGCGATCCGCGCGTCGAATGCGGTGCCGATCGGGTGATCGCCGAGCAGGACGTGTGCGGCGCGATTCGCTTCGCGGACGACGCCGTGCGCGTCGGTGACGACGTAAGCGTCGGGCGCCAGCTCGAACAGCTCGCGATAGCGCTCAGGCTTCGCCTGCGCGTCTTGGCTGGAGCGCTGTTGGGTCATGGTTCGGCGTATCACCAATGCCAATAGCTGGTGCGGGCGTGTGATGCCAGCCGCGGGGTCGGCGACAGTGCTTTTACGCGATCACGACGCTCTTGATGTTGGTGAACTCTTTGATGCCGTACGCGCCCAATTCGCGGCCGTAGCCCGACTTCTTGACCCCGCCGAACGGCAGGCGCGGATCCGACTTCACGATGTCGTTGATGAACACGACGCCCGCTTCGAGTCGCCGCGCCAACGCTTCAGCGTGCGCGTGATCCGCGCTCCAGATGCTCGCGCCGAGACCGAAGCGCGAATCGTTGGCCAGCCGGATCGCATCGTCGGCATCGCGGGCGACGAGGACGCTCGCCACCGGCCCGAAGATCTCCTCGTCGTATGCCGGCATGCCGCGGTGAACGTTGCTCAGTACCGTGGGTGGATAGAAGTATCCCGGGCGTTTCAGCGGCGCGCCGCCCAACAACAGCCGTGCGCCGCGCCGCATCGAGGCGCGCACTTGGCGCTGCAGATCCGTTACCAAATCCCGTCGAGCGAGCGGTCCGACCTGAGTCGCCTCGTGAGCCGGGTCGCCGACCCGCAGCGTCGCCATCTGCTCGACGAACCGCCGGGTGAATTCCTCGGCAATGCTGCGCTCGACGATGAAGCGCTTCGCGGCAATGCAACTTTGCCCCGAATTGATTGTTCGTGCCTGCGCGGCAACCGCGCAGCAACGGTCCAGGTCGGCATCGCGGAGGACGATGAACGGATCCGACCCACCGAGTTCGAGTACCACTTTCTTCAGATGCCGTCCGGCCGCGGTCGCCACCTCGATGCCGGCCGCCTCGCTGCCGGTCAGCGTGACCGCTGCGATCCGCTCGTCGCCGATCACCGCGGCGACGGCCTTCGATTCGATCAACAGCGTCGTGAAGACTCCGGCGGGAAATCCGGCGCGGCGAAAGACCCCCTCGATCGCCAACGCGCACCGCGGCACGTTCGAGGCGTGTTTGAGCACCCCGACGTTGCCGGCCATCATCGCCGGGGCGGCGAACCGGAACACCTGCCAGAAGGGGAAGTTCCACGGCATGACGGCCAACACCACCCCCAAGGGGACAAACTGCACCGCGCTGGAGCGCGCGCCGGTGGCGATCAATTCGTCGGCGAGGAACGCCGGCGCCTCGGCGGCGAAGTACTCGCAGGTCCACGCGCATTTTTCGACTTCGGCGAGCGACTGCGTGATCGGCTTGCCCATCTCGCGGGTGATCAGCTCGGCATAGTCGCGCGCCCGTTCACGCAAGATCTCGGCGGCGCGGCGCATCGGCCGGGCGCGTTCCGCAAGCGGCATGACGTGCCACCGCGCGAACGCGCGGACGGCCTGCGTCAGCTTGCCATTGATCGTGGGGCGCGAGAGCGGTTGGAAGCGCTGCAGCCGCACGCCGGTTGCGGGATCGATCGACTCTATCGGCATGGGTCCGTACTCCTCGGTGCCGTGGACTGACGGCACCGAATTCCTCTAGCACTTCAACCCGTGGAAATGGAAAATGGATCAGTGAGCAATCGAGTGGCGCAGGTCGAAGACATTGAGGCCCTGATACTCCGTGCACGCGGGCAGTTGCTGGCAGCTCGGCGGGCGGCCGGTTCGGACGATGCCGCGTTGGTCGCCACCCTTGATGCATTGTCTGCGGCCCTGAAGGATTGTGCGCCCGCTTCCCCCGTCGCGCGACGTCATGACCGGCTCGCGGAGGTTGTCGCGATCGTCAGCGAGCTGGCGCACAGTTTTGGAAATCCGTTGGCGGGCATCTCGGTCCAAGCACAACTCGTTCTCCACTTGGCCGGGCAAGATCCGACACACCCGATCAGCGACGCGGCGCCGCCCGCGCAGCGAATTGTCGCCGAAGCCGAGGCGATCGGCGGCGAACTCAAGAACTGGGCCGAGTTTGCCGATTCGCGGCGGCGCATGTCTCTGGCCCCGGTCGAATTGCACGATCGCTTGCGCCAGGCGGTCGCGAGATGGCAACCGTCGACGGCTGCGCGCGGCATCGATCTCACGCTCGACCTTCCGCCGGACGCTGGTCTCGTCAACGCCGATGCCGACCAACTCGATTGGATATTCGACGAGCTGCTACAAAATTCCGTCGAGGCCATCGGTGATGCAGCCGGCCATATCGACATCCGGGTTCTTGAAACGATCCCCGAGACCCTCACCATCACCGTCACGGACAGCGGCAGTGGGATCGCCGCCGGGATCAGCCCCTTTCGCCTGTTCGAAACCACCAAGCCGAATCGGCTGGGCATCGGACTGACCGCAACGCGGCAGATCATCCTCAGACATGGCGGCCACATCGAGTTCGCGCCAGCCGCGCCGCGGGGGACGGTGTTCCGCATGGAGTTGCACAGGCTGCGCCGGCCGCTGGTTGACTGAGGGGAGGGTTGTTGCCAAGGGGTGATGCGGTGGAAGCGTTGTCGAAATCACTGATCACGCGACTCAACGAGCTGGCGCGTAACCTCTGGTGGACCTGGCAACCAGACGTGGTGGCCATTTTTCGTGATCTGGACCCCGCGGCGTGGCACATGGCGCGCCACAATCCGATCGCGTTTCTTGCGTCGATCCCACCGGAAGCGCTGATCCGGCGCGCCGACGAGACCGCGCTTGAGAGTCGCGTCAACCAAGCCTTTCACCGCTTGGAGGAATACCACGCCAATCGGCGGCGGTGGGGCGACGTTGAATGCGGGCTGCTGCGGCCCAATCCGGTGGCGTACTTTTCGGCTGAATTCGGATTGCACGAATCGTTGCCGATCTATTCGGGCGGCTTGGGTGTGTTGGCCGGGGATCATGTGAAGAGCGCATCGGATCTCGGCGTGCCGCTGGTGGCTGTCGGCATCTTCTACCCGCAGGGGTATTTCCGGCAGCAGCTTGACGCCAACGGCTGGCAACAAGAAACGTCGGGCAATATCGTGCTGGAGCAGTTGCCGCTGCGCCGCGCGGTGGTCAGCGACGGCGTCGCAAGCGGCGAAGTCGCCAGTTTGGGTCGGGTGCCGATCGATCAGTTGCCGATGCAGCGCGCGATCGCCAGCGGCGCGCCGCTGGTGGTCGAGATTCCGCTCGACAGCGAGCGCGTGCGAGTCGGCGCCTGGCTGGTTCAGATCGGTCGGGCGACCCTGGTGCTGCTCGACACCGATTTGGAGGGCAACTCGGCCGCGAATCGGGCGCTCACCGCGCAGCTCTACGGTGGCGACGAGCGCTTGCGACTGCGCCAAGAAATGGTGCTCGGCATCGCCGGCATGCGCATGTTGACGAAGCTCGGAATCTCACCCGGAGTGCTGCATTTGAACGAAGGTCATTCTGCCTTCGCGGTGCTCGAATTGGCACGCCAGTGGTCCGCTACCGAAGGGACGGCGTTCTTCTCGGCTCGCCGCGAGGTGGCGCTGCGCACGGTGTTCACAACCCATACGCCGGTGGCGGCCGGGCACGATCGCTTCCATCCCGGGCTGCTGCTGGAGCACTTCGAATTGTTCACCCAGGAAGTCGCGATTGCGTCCGACGAGTTGCTGGCGCTCGGTCGCGTCAACCCGCACGACGGGAACGAGCCGTTTTGCATGACCGTGCTGGGGTTGAAGTCGGCGCGCTACGCCAACGGCGTCTCGGCGCTGCACGGACGCGTGACGCGCCAGATGTGGCGGAGCTTGTGGCCGGATCGCCCGGAGCCCGAGGTGCCGATCGGACACATTACCAACGGCGTGCACACGACCTCGTGGTTGGCGCCGCAGATGTTTACCCTCTACGACCGCTATCTCGGGCGCGATTGGCAAGACCGCATGAGCGATCCCAACGTCTGGGAGGGCATTCTCGCCATCGACGATGCCGCCCTGTGGGAAGCGCACCAAGTGATCAAGCGCGGGATGTTGAACTTCATCGCGAATCGGTGCGCCGAGCAGGCGACGTTGTCCGGCGTGGTCGATGGGGCTCCGACCGCTTCCGACCTGACGGTCGACATGCTGACCATCTGCTTCGCGCGCCGCTTCGCCGAATACAAGCGGGCGTTCTTGCTCTTCAGCGACCTCGATCGTCTGGCGCGGTTGGTAGACTCGGGGGGCGGCTTGCAAATCATCATCGCCGGCAAGGCACACCCGCGTGACGACAATGGGAAGCGGCTGTTGCAGCGCGTGGTCGAGCTGACGCGCGACCGGCGGTTCCGCAACCGCTTGGTATTCGTGGTCGACTACGACATCAACGTCGGGCGGCACATCGTGCAAGGCGCCGACGTGTGGCTCAACACGCCGCGCCGTCCGTTGGAAGCGTGCGGAACCAGCGGACAGAAAACGTTGCTCAACGGCGGACTCAACTGTTCCATCCTCGACGGCTGGTGGGCGGAGGCCTTCGACGGACGCAACGGCTTCGCGATCGGCGACGGCCGCGTGCACAGCGATCCCGGCGTGCAAGACGCGCGTGACGCCGCGGCGCTCTACGACGTCCTCGAAAACGAGATCATGCCCCTCTACTACAATCGCGGCCCGGATAACGTGCCGCACGGCTGGGTGGCGCGCATGAAGCACGCGGTGGTGTCGCTGGCGGCGCGCTTCAACGCCGATCGCATGGTGCGCGACTACGTGCGCGACTGCTATCTGCCGGCCGCCGGCGGCGTGGCCAGCGCGATGCCGGGCATGAAACACCACTGAGCGGCCGGCGCCTCAGAAGCCGTAGCGGATGATGTCGGGATGCGCGGCGGCGTACGCGCAGCCGAAGTCGAGCTGCGCCCGACTCTGCGCGTGCACTTCGAACAGCGGCTCGCCCTGTTTGACCACGTCGCCGATCGTCCGCAGCAGCTTGACCCCGGCGACGACGTTGGCCGGCGCGCCCGCTTGCTTCGCGACCCGCGCAATTTCCCAACAATCGATTTCTCGAATGCGCCCGTCCGCCGGCGCCGTCACCGTCTGCCGGAACGGCGCGGGCGGCGGTATCTCGCGCGCGCCTTGCGCGGCGACGATGCGGTCAAACATTGCGGCCGCCGCCCCGGAATCGAGTGCCGCCGCGGCCGCGTGGTACCCCCCGCTCGACGCGACGGCGCCGACCAGTTCGAGGATCCGGGCCGCGAGATAGAGGGCCTTCTCGCGCAGGTCGACCGGCGCGCCAGGTTCGCGGTGCAGCACCGCAAGGACATCGAGGGCTTCCAAACGCGGTCCGATTCCCCAACCGATCGGCCCGTGCGCCTCCGTGATTACGATGTCGATGGTGAGATCGATCGCTGCGGCGACGCGGCGGAACAACTCGCCGAGCCGTTGCGCCTGATCCATGGTACGGACCTTGGCGCTGCGACCGACCGGAATGTCGATCAGCGCGTGCGTGGCCCCGGCGGTTTTCTTCTTCGACAAGATCGACGCGACCATTTGCACTTCGGTGTCGATCTCCATCGGGCGCTCAACCGTGATCAGGATGTCGTCCGCCGGCGCCAAGTCGAGCGCGCCGCCCCACGCAATGCAGGCGCCGACTTCGCTGACGACTTGATGCAGCTTGACCGGGTCGAGAGCGACCTCCGCCAACACGCCCATGGTATCGGCGGTACCGGCCGGGCTGGTGATCGCGCGCGACGACGTTTTCGGCACCTTCACACCGAGCGCTGCGAGGATCGGCACCACGATCATGGTTGTGCGATTGCCGGGAATGCCGCCGATGCAATGCTTGTCGGCAATCGGGCCGGACCCGAAGTTCAAGCGCGCACCGGTGTCGATCATGGCGCGGGTCAGCGCGATGGTTTCTTCGAGGTCGAGGGTTTGCAGCGCGCACGCCAACACGAACATCGACAGCTCGACCTTCGAGTAACGGTGATGGATCACATCGGCGAGGATGGCCTCGAACGCGGCGCGATCGAGCCGATGGCCGCTGAGTTTGTCGCGCACCAGATCGACGCTGCGCGGCGCCGGCGCGAGCGTGGCATGAACCTGCGCCTGCTCGGGAAGTCCGAGATCGCGAAACGTGACTTCCGACAGCCCGATCTCGTCGGGTTCGACCAACGCGTCGCGACAGAAGTTGAGGATGCCGACGACTTCGCGGCTCGCCTGGTTGCGCGCGTCGCTGCCGACGACGCGAACCCGATCGAGCGGGCGAAACCCCAAGTTGCCGGTTCGAACCGCGGCTTCGTGAATGAAGACGACGTGTTCGCCGAGCGTATCGATTTGCAAGTGCTTCAAGCGGAACATCAGCGGTGAAACTTATGGCTGATCCCTGACCGCAACTCCAGACGCGCGCCGGCTCGATGGTCGGTGCCCCGACGCTCACCGACGGGAAAGCGCGGGCACGAACAAGCGCGCGACGCCGATTGCATTGGTGTGGTGCGCCACGGTGTCGCACGAGACGATGCGGCGCACGCCAGCCGCGCGAATCGTCTCGATTGCGCCGGAAGCGAAGACGGCGTGGACGACGATCGCGTCAACCTGATTGATCTGCGCCCGCCGGAGCGCCCGTGCGGCCACCGCCAGCGTCGTACCGCTGCTAGCGATGTCGTCGATCACCACCGCACGGCGCGCCGCCGGCAGCGCGAGAAAATGAAGTCGAACGCTGCGGTCCGATAGCCGCTGCTTCGTGCCCACGACCCACGGTGCGTTGGCGGCGCGCGCAATGGCGCGAACCCACGGGCGCGATTCGGCGTCGGGTCCGACGATCAACGCGCCGCGCGCCCGGCGCGTGATCCAGGCCGCCAGCGCCGGCGCGGCCGACAGCGAGGACGCGTGTCGGCCCATCACCGCAGACAACCGGCGCGTGCGATGGAGATGGGCTTCGAGTGTGAGCACGCGATCGAAGGCGCGGCCGAGCACGTCGCCGATCACGCGCTGCGAAATCGGCTGGCCCGAGGCGAAGACCTTATCCTGCCGCATGTAGGGCAAATAGGGCGCGACGAGAGTGACGTGCTGCGCGCCGGCGCGTCGCAGCGCATCGGCCGCGAGCACGACTTCGATCAATTTGGCGTTGGGATCGAACAGCGAGCGCACCAGCACGGCACGCCGCCCGACGGGCTGGCGGACGGTGATGAGGCTTTCGCCGTCCGGAAACCGGTGCACCGCCACGCGCGCGAACGACGTCCCGCTCGCCCGCGCCAACGCCCGGCCGAAATTGAGACTATCGGGAAACGCATGGATGCGTGCCGCGCGGTGGGGGTGGTCCGCTTCAGTCGCTGAGGAGTTCGACCTCATAGCCGTCGCACTCGGGACATTGCGCGCGCCGGCGGCGCGCTTCGAAAACCTTGCCGCAATCCCGGCATTCGAACACGTACGGCTCGCTCGGCATCGGCACGACCCGCGGGTCGCGCGGTCCGGCCGTCGATTCGCCGTCGGAGGGCTCAGCCGGCGCTTCCGATCGACGACGCCATCGCCGCCACCAGCTCATCGCGGAGCATACTCACTGCGATCGATCGAGGAAGCGATCGTACCCGTTGACCATGCCGGCGTGCGACACCACGCTGAATTGGAAGGCGCGACGGATGCGCGCTTGCTGCTCGCGCGTCTGCCCGCAGTGTTCGAGCGCCTTCACCGCATTGTCGCCGTGCTCTTCTTCGGCTGCGATGTGGATCGCCCAGAATTCGAGCGCCGTGTCGTCGAGACCGTAGTGTCGCCGGAGGCCGTCGTAGATGACCTTCGCGCCGTTGGGACGACCGGGCACTTCCATCTCGACGGCCAACCCGAACGCCCCGAGGCCTTCTTCGAAGGAGTTGCGGCAGTAGTAGCCCATGGTTGAAGCCGCGCCGATCGTCGACCCGAGCGGCAGATGCTCCAGCAGCTCGGCACGCGTGATGCCGAGGCCGGCGCAGAACTGCAGATAGAGATCGTGATGCTCCGCTTCCTTGATGTAACCCATCTCGCCGGCGAGATTGCGGGCGATCAGCCGATAAATCTCGCGGTCGGGCAACGTCGGCGCATTGGAGAGCCAGCCGGCGATGGTCGGGATGGCCGGTTCGACGTAGTAGTAAAAGTCCTTCGCCCACAGCTTGATCTGTGCGTCGCTCAACTTGCCCATCACGAGGCCGCGCAGAAAAGCGCCCTGCGGCGCATGGTCGCGTTTGAAGGTCTGACATTCAGAGAGGAACTCGCGCGCGCTCACGGCGCGTTCAGTGACCAATCCCATTGCGGGCCTCCTTCAGCCGTTCGCGATTCTAGTCACAGCGGCCGGCGGACGCCAAGCGTCGGCTCACCCGCGGAGCAGGTAGACGACAGCGGAGGGAACTTCGCGCAGGTGGTTGACCACCGGCCCCGCTCCTTCGATCTCGTGGCGGTAGCCGTGGCCGTAGTCGCAGCCGATGAAGTGGCAGCTCACCGCCTGCGCGGCCTCGACGTCACTGGCGCGGTCGCCGACCATGACCGCCGCTATCGGCGTGATGTCGTAGGTTTCGAGATATTCCCGCAACACCATCGGCTTGGTCCCGCGTTCGTCGGCGGTGATGGGTTCGACGAACAAGTGCGCCATGCCGTAGGTATCGAGAATGGTTTCGACGTATCGCCGGCGCCCATTGGAGGCAACCGCCAGCAGATGGCCGGCTTCGCCGAGCATTTCGAGCGCCTCGTGTACCCCTGGATAGAGTCGGCCCTCGCGTTCGGCGACGCGCCGGCAGATTACGTCCAGCGTTGCCGCGTGCAACAACTCGACGGCCTCGCGATCGACCCGCGGAAACAACCGCTTGAGAATCGTCGCGACCGGCCAGCCGATGTGGTCGAGAATGTCGCGGGTACTCGGGACCCGTGCGAACGAACCGGGGCGCCGCGCATTCACGCGTTCGATCGATTCTCGGTATGCGTCGGCGATGAACGGCTCCGACGAGTACAGCACACCGTCGACGTCGAACGCGATCAGGGTCGCCATGATGCCGGCACGCTATGCCGAACCGCGAGACCGTTCAAACGTTCAGCGAATCACCAATTCGGTCAACGCTTGCTGCCAATTGCGGTTCGCGCGCGGGACGCGCGGCCCTCGCTGATCGGCGCAACCGAGCACGGTGCCGCTGACGCGCCAGATGCGCAGATCGCCGAACGGCGTACCCAAGCCGCTGTTGACGATGAGGGCGACAGCGAGATTGCGGCGCGGGTCGGCCCACGCACCCGAGCCGCCGAAGCCAAAGTGTCCGAACGCCCGTCGGGGCACGCCGCGGGTGGTCGCGACGCCGTGGTAACCGAGGCGCCAGCGCATATCGAAGGGGACGACGACCTGGCGCCGTGCCGGGTTTTGAACCTGGGTGGCGCGTGTCAGCGTCCGTTGCGAGAGCAGCCGTACGCCGTCGATCTCGCCACCGTTGGCCAGCGCGGCATATAGCCGCGCCAGCGCGCGCGCGGTGAACAAACCGTTGGCGGCGGGGATGGCAGCGCGTAGGGTGGCGTCGGCACCGAAGTCGAACGCGCTAATGCCGCGCGGCGCCAGCGCGTCGAGGATGCTCTTCACGTCGATATGCACGCCGGCCAAGCGCAGTGCGCCTTCGATGCCGGCGGCCGCTTGGAAGAATATCGCGCCACGAAGTCCCCCCGTCGGCGCCAGCGGCAGATTCGCTGCGAACAAGCGACGCGCCGGCCACATGAGCTGTGCCGCGCGCCCCAGGGCTTCGGCCGGCGCACCGACGTACATGCCATCGAGGCCGAGTGGTGCGGCGATTTCATCCTGGACCAGTTGAGAAAATGAACGCCCCGTCACCCGTTTCAGAATCTCGCCGACCAGAAAGCCGTACGTGAGGCCGTGGTAGCCGGTGCGCGTGCCCGGTTTGTGGATCGGCGGCGTCCGCTCGATTGCACGAACCATGTAGTCCCAATCGAGCATACGCTCGGCGTGATCCACCATCTGGCGAATGTGGTAGAGGCCAGATTGATGCGCCAGCACCTGGCGCAGCGTGATGCCGTGCTTGCCGGCTTGCGCGAACTCCGGCCAGTATTTGGCGACCCGCTCGTCGTAGTCCAGCAGACCGCGGTCGACCATGACGTGCACCAAGGTCGACGCGACGCCCTTGGTGGTTGAGAAGCTCGGCGCCATGGTGTCGCGCGCCCACGGCGTGCCCACGGCGTCACGGAACCCGCCCCAAATGTCGACTACACACTCGCCGCGATGGTAGACACAGACCGCGGCTCCCCCGGAATAGCGCCGCAGTTGATCGCGCAACACGTTGGCGACCGGATAGAAATCGGGATGCAGCAGACCGTCCAGTCGCGGTCCGTCGGTGGCGTGCAGAGCTGTCATGAGCGACCTCGCCAATCTTCTAGCATGCCAACCATGGCCGTGCGGCACGGTTCACGACGCGCGCAATCTCCCTACCGTTCGGTTGGTCGAACGGCGAGGCGTGACGGCACGAAACGCGATGACTCGTGTCATGCTCGCCGGCGGTGTGATCGGTCCCTACCGTCCACGCGATCTCGATTTTCCGCCAACCAACCTAAGCCGGGGACATTGACTTCCGCAAGCCGAGCATGCCAGATCTTGGCGGACAAACTCTATTCGGGCACGGTGAACAGGAGTTGTTGATGCTGGCGCGTTGGTTTCCGGAGAACATCTCCACTTTTGGCGGCGACATCGATTCGGTCTTTTCGTTGATCTACTACATTGTGGGCTTTTGGTTTCTGCTCACCGAGGGGCTGCTGATTTACTTCTTCATTCGCTACCGCCGCCGTGCCGGACAGCGTGCGGTGTACAACCGCGGCGAGGTTTGGGCCGAGCTGCGCTGGGTGTTGATACCGGTGGCGATCGTCTTGGTGCTCGACCTCGGCATCGACCTGAAGAGCGGGCCGGTGTGGGCGCACGTGAAGGAGCAACGCCCCGAGACCGGGGTGGACGTACTCGTCACCGGCAAGCAGTTCAATTGGAACTTCACGTATCCGGGCCCCGACAACCAGTTCGGTACCGATGACGATCTGCTGGTCGAGAACGAGCTGCACGTGCCCGTCGGTCAAAATGTGCGGCTGACGTGGCAATCGAACGATGTGATCCACAGCTTTTTCATTCCCAACGTGCGGCTGAAACAAGACGTGCTGCCGGGGCGCACGATTCGCGGCTGGTTCAACGCGACGAAGCCCGGGCAGTACGAAATCGCCTGCGCGGAGCTGTGCGGCTTCGGCCACTACAACATGCGCGCGTTCTTGTTCGTGCACGAGGCGGCCGACTACCAGAAGTGGGTGGCCGAGCACTGGCCGTCGGGCACCGCCAAGTCCGGTGACGAGGCGGCGGGATCGAACCAACCAAGCTGAGAAGGAATCGGGTCATGGCTGTTGCGCACGCACACGATATGCACCATCACGAGCTGCCGTTCTGGCGGAAGTACATCTTCTCGGTCGATCACAAGATGATCGGCCGGCAATACATGTCGCTGGCATTGTTCATGGCGCTCTTCGGCGGCCTGACGGCGATGCTGATCCGATTCCAGCTCGCATGGCCGGAAGAGCCGGTGCCCGGGTTCGGCTGGGTGCCGGAGCCGACGATGTTCGGGGGCGTTGTGCCGCCGGATTTCTACAACGCGCTGATCACCATGCACGGCACGATCATGGTGTTCTTTGTCGCCATGCCGTTCTTGCTCGGCGCGTTCGGGAATTTCTTGATTCCGCTGATGATCGGCGCCGAGGATATGGCCTTTCCGCGGCTCAACATGATGTCGTTCTGGACGATCTTCACCGCCTCGTCGGTGCTGATCTCCTCGTTCTTCGTTCCCGGCGGCGCGGCGGCGCACGGGTGGACGGGCTATGCGCCGCTCTCCGCGGATCCACAGTACACCGGCGTCAACTGGGGCGCGAATTTGTGGATCTTGGCGCTGGCCATGGAGTTCGCCTCGTTCTTGATGGGCGGCGTGAACTTCCTCACCACCGCGCTGAACATGCGGGCGCCGGGGATGACGTTGCTCCGGTTGCCGCTGCTGGTGTGGATGCAGTTGACCGCCGCGGTGTTGTTCTTGTTGTCGGTGGGCCCGCTGGTGGCGGCCGCGGTGATGCTGCTGTTCGACCGCACCATCGGGACCGGGTTCTTCCTGCCCGCACGCGGCGGCGACGTGCTCCTGTGGCAGCACCTCTTCTGGTTCTTCGGGCATCCGGAAGTGTACGTCGTGCTGCTCCCCGGCTTCGGAATCATTCTGGAGATCTTTCCGGTGTTCACGCGCAAACCGATTTTCGGATACCGCGCCATCGTCTACTCGACGATCGCCACCGGGGTGCTCAGCTTCATCGTGTGGGCGCATCACATGTTTGTCAGCGGCATCAACCCGGCGCTGGCGACGCCGTTCAGCGTGACGACGATTTTGATCTCGGTGCCGTTCGCCGTGATGGTGTTTGCGATGGTCGCGTCGTTTTGGGGCGCATCGATCAGTTTCCCGACACCGATGTTGTTTGCCACCGGCACGCTGGTCACCTTCCTGATCGGCGGCGTCACCGGGATTTTCCTCGGGTCGGCAACCGTCGACATCTACCTCCACGGCACCTACTTCGTCGTCGCACATTTCCACTACACGCTCTTTCCATCGGTGTTCCTCGGCGGCTTCGCCGGCATTTACTTCTGGTATCCGAAGATGTTCGGCCGCATGATGAACGAGGTGCTCGGCAAGCTGCACTTCTGGGTGACGTTCTTCGGGTTCAACTGCGTGTTCATCCCGCTCTTTGTGGCGGGCGCCGCGGGCAACATGCGGCGGGTGTACAATCCGATGCAGTACGATTTTCTCAAGCCGTTGGCGCCGATTCATCAGTTCGCCACCTACGCGACGGTGGTGCTGTTGATCGGGCAGATCCCATTCATCGTGAACTTCTTCTGGAGCTTGTTCGCCGGCCGGCGCGCGCCCGAGAATCCGTGGCACGCGAACACGCTGGAGTGGTCGGCCCCGTCGCCGCCGCCGCACGGCAACTTCGAAAAGCCGCCGACGGTCTACCGCGATCCGTACGAATACTCGGTTCCCGGCGCAACCGAAGACTGGCTGCCGCAGCACGTCCCCGCGTCAGCCCCGCGAGGTGTGTGATGAGTTCGGTCGCAGTGGCACAACACGGGCACGCGGACAGCCGGGAGTTCACCGCCCAGCCGTTGGGCAAGATCGGCGTGTGGTGGTTCCTCGCGTCCGAGATCATGGTGTTCGGCGGTTTGATCGGCTCCTACATCCTGTGTCGCATCGCAGCCGGCGGGTGGGCAGTCGAACGCGCCCATGTGAACACGCGCATTGCCATCTTCAACACCCTGGTGCTGGTTACCAGCAGCTTGACGGTGGTCAAGGCGCACGCCGCAGCCGAGACCAACGATCGCAGCGCCGCCCGCCGCTTCATGCTGTTCACGGTGCTGTTGGGCTGCACCTTTCTGTGCGTGAAATTTTACGAGTACTCGCATGAGATCGAGCACGGCTTCACGCCGGCCACGGGTACGTTTTGGTCCTTTTACTATACGATGACCGGGCTGCATGGGTTGCACGTATTCGGAGGCATTGTCCTCAACTTCATCCTGTTTCTGGCGTGCGGGGGGAAGGCGTGGGAGCGTATCAAGCACCGCATCGAGTACGCGGGGTTGTACTGGCACTTCGTCGATGTGGTGTGGATCTTCTTGTTCCCGCTGCTCTATCTGGCGTGAACATCCGGTGTTCGTCGGAGGATGACCATGAGTTCGACCGGGAAGTCCGTGAGCTACGAAGCGATTTGGGTGTGGCTGGTGGTCTTGTTGGGAGCCGGCGTCGTGATGCTCGCCGTTCCGTCCAAGACACTCGGAGTGATCTTGATCTTTACCGTCGCGACGGTGAAGGCGGTTCTCGTCTTGCGGCACTACATGCATGTCCGCGGGCAGCCGACGATGGTGTACGCGATCCTGGCGGTGCCGTTGTTGTTGGCGATCGCGATGGTACTGACCCTGCTGCCGGACATTGCCTTCAAGCATTGATCCCGTTGACGGAGCTTGGATGCCGGGTCAGGCGATCAGTTTGAACGAACACCGCCGCGCGTTACGGCGCGCGGGCGTGCGGCGATCGACGCGATCGAGCGCGGTGCGATTGCCCAACGCGGTGATCGGCACGCTGGTGTTCGTCGGGGCCGAGGCGATGTTCTTCGCCGGCTTGATCAGCGCGTTCTTGGTGCTGCGCGCGGCCAGCGAAGTGTGGCCGCCGGCGGACCAACCGCGCCTGCCGCTGTTGGTGACGACGATCAACACGCTCGTCTTGCTGGCGAGCGCCTACACGATGCAGCGCGCGGTGCGTGCCAATCGCGCCGCGCACGGACTCTCCACGAGCGAATGGCTCGGGGCCACGCTGTTACTCGGTGTGGTGTTTCTGGCCGTGCAAGGCAGCGAGTGGGTGCGACTGCTCTCGTACGGGTTTCACGCGACCTCTAGCCTCTACAGCGCAACATTCTACGTTCTCATCGGCGCCCACGGGCTGCACGTGCTCGGGGCGGTGATCGCCTTGACGTTGGTGCGGCGCGGCGCCCTCACCGGGCGCGACGCGAGCCGGTTCGTCGCCGCCGTCGAAGCCTGCCGGATCTACTGGTTCTTCGTCGTTGGAGTGTGGCCGATCCTGTATGTCCTCGTGTATCTCCTCTAGGCGGTTGAGCGTCGGCGCAGCGGGCGGCGCAAGCGCTATGTTGTGGATGCCCCGCGTCGCGGCGGCGTGCCCGCAGTGCTTTGCCTCTGAACCGACATCGGTTTTGCACACCTACTACCTAACCACGGCCCTGCTGATGCTGCTGCCGCTGGTTGTCGTCGGTGCGTTGGTCGGCGCGGGGTGGTCGATCCGCAGACAGTTGGAGACCACCGCCAGTCGAGAACAGGCCAAGTTGCTGACGTAGCGGAGTGCAGCGCCGCGACGGCGGTGAGCAAACGCGGCGATGCAGCCCGATCATTCGAACGTTCCATTGTCCTGGGGTGCAACTCGGCGAGAAGTATTGCGAGTCTTCGCCGTCGCCGCGGGTCTGGCGGTGGTGCCGCGCCACTGGCTGCGTGCGGCGCCCGCGAGCCGGCGGGCGGACGGCGGTGTTGCCGACATTTTTTCGAGTCAAGAATTAGCGACCCTCGACGCGGCCACCGCGCGCATCGTACCGTCCGATCCGATCCCGGGACTGCCGGGTACGCAGATCGGCGCGCGCGAGTGCGGCGTGATCGACTACATCCAAAGCCTATTGACCTATTTCCCGGGCGCCGATGCCAATTGCGATCGCCGTTTTGACGCGGCCGATCTTACGGCGACGATTTTGGCCGCGAAGGGTACGTCGAGCGAGTGTCTGCATGGCGACGCAAACGGTGATGGGACCATCGACGTGCTCGACTTGACGACAACTGAATCGGCGCCGTTTCGCGCCCGTCCGGCGCACGCCGGCGGCCCGTTCAGCGGCCGGCAGCCACAACCGCACTTCAACACCGGCGCAACTGCATGCGTGCAGTGTCATGGGATTGCGGCGCCCGGCGCGTCCGGTCGAGCCGCCGCAACGATGGTCGACAACTATCCGCCCGACTTCTTCCGCGAGACGCTTCCTCTTTCACGGGTGCGCTTGCTGGGGTGGAAGATCCGAGTGCTGGGGGCCTCCGCTGTGCCGGAAGCGGCCGCCAACCCGCTGGCTACGGGCTCGATCGACGTTGACTTGCGACGGAAGTATCACGACGGCTTGGCGGCGATCGAAACGCGCAGCCGAGCAACCTACGGTAAGTCGTTCGTCGATCTCACGGCCGACCAGCAGCGCAAAGTGCTCGACGCGTCCGATCCCAACTTCACCACCCTGCTGACCTACCACACCCTCGAAGGCATGTTCGGTGCGCCGGAGTACGGCGGGAATCGCGATCGCCTCGGCTGGCAACTGATCCACTTCGACGGCGACAGCCAGCCGCTGGGATACACAATCTACGACGAATCGATTGCGGGGTACCGCGAGCGACCCGACAAACCCAACTCGGGCCCGAATCCTGATGAAGACTGCCGCGGCTTCACCGCCGCGGTCAACGCCTTCCTGACCGTGATCAGCACCGCGGATCTGGTGAAGCCGGGCGGACCGTTTGCGTCCCCGTTCTGTTTCGATGTGGCTCCATGAGCCTCCCGTCGAGCATTCCCGGCATTCTCGGCAACACCAGCCTCGATCAATTTGATGTCCTGATCATCGGCAGCGGCGCCGGCGGCTCGGCCGCGGCGCACGTGCTCACCGCTGCGGGCAAGAAAGTGCTGGTGCTCGAATCCGGCGACAACCCGTTCCCCGGGCTTGACGGCTACGACGAGCGCGGGCGGCAGCCCTGGCCGCTGTTCAGCAACGATGAGATCAAGCTGTCGCTGCGCAATTTCGTGCGCCAGGACCCGCTCATCGAGCCACGCACCTTTCGCCAAAGCGATGCGGACGTTGCGGTCGCCGATCCGGACGTGAACGTGTTGACCCGCAACGTCGGCGGTGCGGCGGTGATCTCGGGCGTCGGTTATCCGCGCTTCACCGCGATCGACTTCGGGCTCGCTTCAGCGCTGCGAGCCGCCGGCCGTGAATTTCCAGGCACCAGTTTCATCGATTGGCCGTTCACCTACGAGGAGATCGAGCCGTTTTATGTGGAAGCAGAACGGCTCTCGGGCGTCGCCGGCGCCGACAGCGGGAGCGAGCATGATCCGTTCGCGTCGCCGCGCAGCGCGCTGTACCCGTTGCCGCCGCAGCCGCCGATGTACGTCGCGCGCGTGTTGGCACAGGGCGCCTCGCAGCGCGGCTACCGGCCGTTCAATCTGCCGTCGGCAATCAACACGCAGCCGTACGACAACCGCCCGCCCTGCGTGAGCTGTGGGTTCTGCTCGAACTACGGATGCCCCCGCAATGCCAAAGGCTCGCCGGCGGTTACCACGCTGCGCAAGGCGCTGCTCACGGGCAACTGCCAACTGCGCTACAACGCTCACGCGACCCGCCTGCTCCGCGATGCAACCGGGCGACGGATTACCGCCGTGGAGTACGTGGACAACGACGGCCAACGCCAAACCGCATCCGCCGACATCATCGTCTTGGCCGCCAGCGCTATCGAAAGCGTGCGACTGTGTTTGCTTTCCGATCCCGACGGCCCCGGCCTGGGCAATTCGAGCGGGCATCTCGGCCGCCACATGTTGTTCCACTTTCAGACCATCGCAGTCGGCATCTTCAAGCAGCGACTGCATGGCGAACGCGGGCGCTCGGTGACCCACGCGATCAGCGATTTTCGCGGCATCGCCGAGGGCGGCGCGGCGTTTCACCCCGACGGGCGGCCGCTGGGCGGCGTGATCGAATTCGGCACCTCCTCGGAACCGATCATCGCCGCGCGCGAAAGTCTGCGGCCCGAGGCCGTCGCCTTCGCACGTTTGGTCGGCGTGTCGTTCAAGCAACTGCTGATCGAGAGTCCGTTCCAGCAGCACATCGCGGTGATGACGATGCAAGGTGAGGATGCGCCGCAGCCAACGAATCGGGTCGACCTGGACCCCACCGTCCGCGACATCTTCGGCTTGCCGGTGCCGCGGCTGACGTACCGGAACCACACGTTCGAGCTCGATGCGTCAACCTACTACAAGCTCCAAATGCGCGGCATCTTCGAAGCGGCCGGCGCCGCGTTCGGATTCTTCAGTCCATTCGACCCGGCGGTTCCGCCGCGATCACGTCACGTGCTCGGCGGCGTGCGCTTCAGTGCCGACGCCGCCGACGGGGTCTGCGATCGGTTCGGCAAGTTCCACGACCTCGACAACCTGTACTGCGCCGACGGCGGCGTGTTTCCCACCGGTTCGGGATACAACCCGACGCTGACCATCATCGCCGCGGCGTTGCGCACCGCCGGGTCGATCGTCTCACCCGGCGCACCGGAGCGCATCCTGGGCGCAACGTAGACGGTTCGCGTGGGCCGGCCGTTGGGGGCAGCGACCGCTTGCGCGGCCCTGGTGGCGGAATTGGAGTCGGCGGTCAGGAGGCTCGCGGTGACGAGGCCTGAGGGGGGACCTGAGCGAGGACACAGCAGTATTCGCTGCAGCGTTCGTCCAGATCGCGCAGCGGACAGTGCTGTACGGAGCGGAGGGTCAATCCGGTCTGTGTGCGTTCAACGAAGTCGACGGCAATCTGTCGGCGACGCGGCGCACACCACACCGACTGCGACACGGTCCGTGTCGGCTCGGTTGTTCGGTCGCGTATGCGATAGAACGTGACCAAACAGGCGGCGAGACCCGCGCCCGCACTCAACCCGACCAGAGCATATGGATCCACGTTTCACCTCCAAGTGAACATCGTAGTTGGCACGCATCGGCAATGCGGCGGCATGCGGCAGCAGGCGGGATGACCCGCGTCAGTTTGTGCCGACCCATTTGCTGCCTCGGTGGTCAGTGGCCGGCCTCAATCAGATGCGGCACGGTGAAGACATCCTCGACGTTTCCCGGTGCGTACGGCGAACCGGCGGCAGCGCCCTTGTTGAAGAGCCAGGTTTCGGCCGTGGCCGCAGACGCCGGTCCCGGAATCATGATGACCGTCGCGTGGTCCATCTGCGTATCGATCATCGCGGCCGAGGTAAACCCCATCTCATCGTCGTAGACGACCTGCGAACCGGGAAACGCTTGCTTGCGGAAGGAGAAGAACTCGACCCAAATCTTCCACAGCTCACCCCGCTTGTCGTAGATGTCGGAGTACAGGACGACCCACGCTTCTTTGTCGATGTAGAGGATGCGTTTGCTGTAGGCATACTGCGGCATCTTGGAGATACCCTCGATCACATACACTTGCCGCTTCTCCCAGTTGTCGCAGTAGATGAAGTCGGCACCGCCCGGGCACCGCTGGGGCGGATAGTTGGCGCGATGCACGACGCCGAGGACCTCTTTGACGCCGAGCAGTTTCCACTCGCTCCACGCGATGTGGCCACTGAATCCCCAATACGAGTCTTGATCGGTGTCCTGGCCGAAGAGCGAGTCGCTGCGTTGTGAGGTCGACATGCGGCGGATGCGACGAATGGCCGGCACGTAGAGCCAGGTGTCGTCTTGGCGCCCGGCACTGAGAAAGCGGAACGAGAGCTGTCCGACGCCCTTCATATCGAACGGAGCAACGATCGGACTGAGAATCTCCTTGTATCGGATCGCGTCGGGATTCGGCAGCGCCGGTTTCGGATCGACCACGAGCCGGCCGTTGTAGTACAGGCGACGGAAGTCGCCGAGGACGAACTCGCGATCCGGTACCATCGGCGCCGTATACGTGAGCGGGCCACTCGGAACCTGAAAGTCGCGCATCAGCACGTCGTCGGTGATGATCGGCTTGTACTGGTAGTTCCACATGATCTTCATGGCGGCGTCGGGTGCATTCACGTCGATCTCCGGGAAGGGCATGCCGGCGATGTAGTTTTCGAGCGTGTTTCCATCCGCCGAAAGCCGTACTTGCCCGGCATTGGCCTCCGTGGCCGCGCGGTATGCGCTCGGCCACTCGACCCTCTTCGGCGCCACGACAGTGATGGTCATGCCGTGCTCAACGCACCACGCGATGCCTGGACTGATCAGGTCACGGGCTTTGCTAAGGTTTTCTTTCTTGATGACATCGCCGGGCTGCACCTCTGCGACGGCCAGCCCGGCGCTGAACAGGACCGCGATCCAGGCGATGTGTTTCATAACCGACTCCTTCGCCGTTCAGAACTGATAGGTCAGCCGAAGACCGGTCTCCGACCGGCCCCTGTTGATGCCGCCCAAGCCCCAACTCTCATAGACCGGCGCGCTGGTGGTGTTGATGAAGTAGCGTTGCGAGAGATTGAGGATGAGGTTGTTGGTAAGAAAGTAGTCGACCATCCAGGTCACTTCCATGTTGTACTTGTTGACCGGGTCGAGGATGTACACGACCAGTGGGACGATCTTCCCGCCTTGGTAGAACGTCGTGGCTGCGAGGGTGGTGAGCACTTCCCAGTCGCGGACGCGATCGTAGATCGGCTTGGCGGTGAAGGGCGGAACGCCGTAGCTGCTCGACGAGAACTCACCCCGCAGCCCCTGGTGCGTGGAGGGATTCAGTTCCGGATTGTCGAGCAGATAGTGCCAGAAGAACTGTCCAAGGATGAGAAACGTCGACTTGCGGTTGAGTGGCCGGATCCAGGTCGGGCGATCGAAGGCCAGCATGCCCTTCCACATGTCGTGCTTGCTGATGCCGAAGACGTCGCCCTTGAGCGGCGTGCACTGCGGGCGGTCGCACAACAGAGGCTTGGAGTAATCGTTGAACGGCACCCCCATCTCGTAGATGGTCTCGGCGCGAAAGACCGCCTGCGTGTACTCTTCGTCGGCGTAGTTGAGTGAGACGCCGATGGTGTGAATGTATGGGGCCACCACGACGATCGGGAGTTGGCCGTTGACGATCGCGCTATTCCCCTCGGCCTTGCCGGTGATGCCGGCGATGGAGGCGGCGTTCGTGCCATCGTCTCCTGCCCAGCGCTGATAGAAGTAGTTGAGCGTGAATTGCACCCCTTGTGGACTGACCGCGCTGAAGCGTACGCCGACTTGGCTGTTGTCGCCGGGATCGCGGCTGTAGTCACCTTGGAGCGAGAGCTTGGTGTCATGGTAGAGGCGGTGAATGCCCGTGAGCCCCATCGCCGAGTTGAGCGGATTCAGGATCGGCGCACTCCACGGACGCGGCAGAAACGCGCGCTTGGCCGGAGACCAGTCGCCGGGGTTCCAATACGCTTCGACGAACGCGCTCGACAACGGACCGAGTTGATCGATCGTCCACAGCCCTTTGATCATCCAGTAGGGGATGCGCAGCTCGTCCCACGATTCTTGTTGCAGGTGCCACGTGAGATTGAGCGCGTTGACGCGGTCGAGCATGCGGAAGTTGTCGGTTTCGCCCCACACGATCTGCTGGCGCCCGAGGCGGAAACTCAACGGCAGCGTCTTCAGCTTCACGTCGAAGTACGCCTCGCGGAGCTGATTTTCGAACCGCAGGCCTTCGGCGCCCTTGAGGGTGTCGAGGTTGTTCTCCGGATAGAATTTGGAGAAACCGGGAAACGGCGGAAACTTCGCGTACACCGGGTCGTTGATCTTGCGGCCGTAGATATCGGTTTGCTCGAAGCCGGGCTTGAGGTCGTACACGCTGTCGTAGACGCCACGATACAGGAGGAAAAGCTTGGTCTTTTCGATGAACGGAATGTCGAAGCGCTCGATCAAGCGGCCGCGATCGAGCATGTCGTAGTCGACCCGCAACTTGAAGGTGTTGCGCTGCTGCACCAGCGACAAGTGGTCGATGTCCGAGTTGCGGATCTCATTCTGCGCCGAAAGGTTGCCCGCGACTTCGAGCGGGCCGTAACGAGGCAGGGCGCTGACGGTGGCGGCAACGAACAACTGAAACAGAACGGCTGCGACCAAGTGATTGAAGCGGTGGCGATGGTGCATATCCTCACCCCCGGGAGTTGACTGGCGGGTCTCGACTCGCCGCCTTGATCGGCAGCACCATTTGTGCCCGTGCCTGTAGACGAGTGGGGGCGCGAAGGCGCGCGGTCGGCAACCTACCCCGATCGCAGGTCTGCGAAGGGCTGCAAGCAAATCCTCGCACGCAGCCGAAAATGCTGATGCCGGTGATTGTGAGAGAGTTGGGGCGAACGCTAGGCGCGCTCGACCTCGACGCGAGTGTCGCGGTCGACCTGATTCGGCTCCCAGTGCGCGTAGTGCCAGCGAAGCTGGCCGTAGTCACCCACGAGCGAGGTGGCTTTGAACGGGCTTGGGATGATCGCGTGATCGCTCCGCTGGCCGGCGAATTGGTACGGCTCCCAGGCGTGGTAGACGAACACCATGCCGGGACGGACGTACTTCGCAACCTTCGCACGCAGCACGAACGCGCCGAGATCGTTGCGCACCCGCACCAGGTCGTTGTCGTTGATCCCGCGCGCGCCGGCGTCGCGGTCGTTGACGTAGACCACTGGCTCGCCGCGCTGTAGGCGAAGTAGCTGGCGTTGATCGCGCCAGGTCGAATGGATGCTCCAGCGAGTGTGGCCGCCGCTCATCACCAGCGGATAGTCGCCGCCGGCGAGCGGTGGCGGCTTGTGCACCGGCAGCGCTTCGCCGCATTCCAGGAACCACGGGTGATCGATGTAGAACTGCTGCCGGCCGGTCAGCGTGGGCCAGCGCTGCTTCTGGTCGACGAACCATTGGTGCGGCACCAGCGGATCGGTCGGTGAGTAGTCGCTGAAGAATCCCGCCGTCCCGCCCGGCGGTCCGGTCGCGCGGAAGCGCACCGCACCGGCGTGGCGCAGGTCATCCAGGCTGACCTGCTTGGTGATCGACGAATAGCTGAGGACGAACTCCATCGCCTTGCTTTCGTCGGTCGCCGTGAAGCGGCCACGATCGCCGAACGCGTCGTCGAGACGGCCCGCGTCGCGTTCGCGTCCGGCGATGTCGGTGTACACCCGCAGATTGCGCTGGCGCGCTTCACGCGCGACCGCGTCTGCCAACAGCGAAAAGATTTCCCACTCCGGCTTGGCCTCGCCCAACGGCGCGACGGCCCGATCGCCGAGGTGAACGTACGGAATGAATGAGACCAGGTACTTCAGGTCGGTTTTCTCGTACCAATACGCCGCCGGCAACACGACGTCCGCCCACCGCCCGGTCTCGCTCATGCGGAAATTCACGTCGACGGTCAGCTTGATCTTCGGCCACAGCGATTCGAGCAACTTGGTGTTGTTGCGCGAGTGACGCAGCACGTTACCGAAGATCGACACCGCCACCTGCGGCGCTTTGCCGGGCTCGGGCGCGACCGGGAACCATTTCTTCTTGAGTGCGTCGCGCAAGTAGTCGCGCGGCGAGCGCGGCGAGCTGAGATCGCCGTATTGTGGATTGCCGGAGACCTCTTCCAAGCGGCCATGCACTTGGTGCCAGATCGATCCCGGCACGAAATAGTCGGCGAAAAATTGCTCGGTTTGCGCGGGGTCCATGTAGTTCTTGGCGGCGAACGTCGCCAAGTCGATTAGCCCCAGTCGCTCCTGGATCGCGAGCAGCGCGAAACCTTCGGGCGCGAAGAACCCGCCGGCGCGCCACCCGCCGCCGGGACGCCCGAGATTCCCCGTCAGCGACGCCAACAGAATCTGCGCGCGCTGCATCAGGTCGGCGTGGAGAAATTTGCACGCGCCCCATGATGACAGAATCAACGCGGCCGGCGCCTGCGCGAATCCGCGCGCGAAGCGGCGAATCGTCTCGGCGGCCACGCCGGTGATCTGCGCAACCTGCTCGGGACGATACTTCGCGTCGAGCGACTCGCGCAGGAGCGAGAATGCGGTCCGCACGGCGACGGGTTTGCCGCCGATGGTGATCGTGCCGCTGAAGGTGAGATCCGCCTGAAGATCCGGACTGCTCAGCGTGGTGCTCGCCCCGGTGCCGGGTGCCGCGACTGGTCGTCGTTGCTGCGTATCCCAGACGAAGAAGGTGGTGTCCGACCCGCCGGCACGCAGATCCGATTCGCGCACGAACCGCCCATTGTCGCTGCGAACCAACAGCGGCAAGTCGGTTTGCTCGATCACGTACGCGGGATTGTGCAGATTCTCGGAGATGATCACTTGCGCCGCCCCGAGCGCGAGGGCGGCGTCGGTGCCCGGTTTCGGATTCAACCACAGGTCGCCATGGATCGTACTGTTGTTGAAGTCCGGGCAGATGGTGACCACCTGCGCGCCGCGGTAACGCGCTTCCCAGAGAAAGTGCGCGTCGGGGATGCGGGTTGACGACGGGTTGAACGCCCACAACACCAGATACGATGACCGCCACCAGTCATCGGACGATCCGCACGGGTGACCGTTGCCGAGCGTGATCGTTGCCCCGACCGACAAGTCGCCGATCTGCGCCATCGAATCGATCGTCGGTGCTCCGAGCATGCGAAAGAAGCGCAGCGGTGCGGCGCTGTTCGGACCGGCGCCGATGTTCGGACCCATCTCACACAACACCGACGCCGGCCCCTCGGTCTCGAGCGCGTCGACGATGCCGTGGGCAACAGTGGCGAGCGCTTCGTCCCACGAGATCCGCTGCCACTTTCCTTCACCGCGCGCACCGATCCGCCGCATCGGATAGAGCACGCGCGAGGGCGAGTACATCAGCGACGAGCCGCATGCACCCTTCTGGCAGCCACGCGGGTTGAAGTCGGGCAGACTCGGATTCGATGCGGTGTAGGGCGACTTCTGCTCCTCGCGCCACACCATGCCGTCTTTGACATACAAATCCCACGCGCAGCCCGACACGCAATTGGTCATCGTGTGGGTGCCACGTGCCACCGAGTCCCACGTCCACCGTTGCCGATATACGTCCTCCCAGCCGCGATAGTTCGGCAGCAACGCCGCAGCCGGCGCGGCCTCGTTCGCAACCGCTGCCGTAGCGGGCCATGCGAGCTGCAGATTGGCGAGGCCGAGCGTTGCGGCCGCGGCACCTGCCGTGCGGAGAAAATCACGTCGACTGAATTGTGGGAACGCCGCCATCGCGCCCCGAATCTACCGTTTGGTCGGTAGGGACAAATGATCGGCGTCAGGGTTTCTCTTGACGTGAAACGGGCAAGCGAGGTGCCTGCCCGTTCGAGGATTCCTGCTCCTACGCGGCTTCGGCTTCGTCGTAGTTGGCGACGCGGCTGAGCTTGTCGGCGTCGGTGATCACGATGTCGCGCCGCTCGATGCCGATGGCGCGCTTCTTCTTCAACTTGGCGAGCAGACGGATGGCGGTTTCGGTCGAGACGCCGATCATTTCGGCCAACTCGCGGCGCGTATAGCGCAACTGCAGTCGGCGGCCGGAGGTCAAATCGCCGGTCGCCCGCGCGAGTTGGACGAGGAGCCCGGCGAGCCGGCTTTCGGCACCTTTCAGCGCTAGGTCACGCACCTTTCGCCGCGCCAGCGCGAGTTCAGAGCTGAGTGCGGCGATCAACCGGACGCCGGTGGCCGGCTGCTGCTCGAGAAAGTTGACCAAGCGATCGCGCTGCAAGAAACAGAGCTGCGATTCGGTTACTGCCTCTGCCGACACCGAGAGGAATTGCTCGCCGTTGAGCGGCAACTCACCAAGCACCGCGCCCGGGCCGGCCACTTCGAGAATGTGATCGCGTCCGAAGCGATCGGAATGGTAGAGCTTCACCAATCCGTGACACACCAGGTACAAACCGGTCGTTGGACTGCCTTCGGTGAACAGCACCTGGCGCGGCTTGTAGATGGCCGTCACCCCGGCGGCGCGAAAGTTTTCCAGCGCCTCCGGCGGCAGATCGCAGATCCCCCCTTGGTGCCGTACCGGACATGCTTCGCACTGAATCTTTCTCATATCGGACCTCCCGCATTTGGCGGACAACTTCGTGCACGCACGTCACGTTCCCGATGCGTGGGGGCGATAAAACTTGATGATCTTCAGGTCTCGACAAGCTGACGTGGGTCAGGGCTGAGAAATCAGCCCTGACCGGCATCGCAGCAATGCGAAACCGCGGATCCAGCTCGGCAGGAGAAACGAGCTTCAGCTTTCAGACGGCGCCGGCTTCGGCCGAGCCCGTCGCGAACGCGAACGGGTCGTTGCCGCTCGCGTTGATCGCTTAGGCGTTTCACTTGCGGACTTTTCGCCGGCTGCGCTTTTGGGGGTACGTTTGGTGGTGCGTGCACGCGTCCCGGCGGTCGACCGACTTCGGCGCCGTTTGGGTTTGGCGGCAACCGGTTCGCCGGCTGCTGCGATCGCTTCGGAGATCATCGATTCCGCGACCACCGTCGGTGACTCCGGCGCTTCGGTGGGTGGCGGCAGGGCTGCTGAAGGCTCGGCTTCCCGGCCGTTCCGCAACTCCGCTGCGGCTGGCTCGGGCGTACGCGAGGCGCCGCCGAGCGCGGACAGCGCCTCGGCAATCGCGGCGGCAGCGAGCTTGCCACGCCCGCGCCGACGCCCGCGGCGTCGCGCGCGCCGTCGGCCACCTTCGGTTCCGGTCGCGCCGTTGGCTCCCGCCGCTGGAGCGGCAGCGCCGCCGTTGGCAGGCGGCTCAGCCGCGGCCGGCGTTGCCGCGACCTGTCCGGGCTGAACCGGGGCTTCAAGCGCTGTCACGGTACGGCGGCGCTCCTCGAACTCGGACTGATGAGGCATCAGCTTGTCGCTGAGAGCGATCTGAATGCGCGTGCCGTAGTGCGATTCCAGTTGCGCGAGGTCGCCGCGCTTCTGGTTGAGCAGATAGACGGCCACGTCGCGCGGCAACGTCACCTTGATTGCGGCCAGATCACCTTGGCCGATCCGGTGATGAAGCTTGCGCAACGCGACGAGCGCGGCCGACTCCGGTGTGCGGACGAGTCCGTGCCCCTCACACATCGGGCATGCGGTGTAGGTTGCAGCCGCGGCGGCTGGCCGCAATCGCTGGCGCGAGACCTCGAGCAAGCCGAAGCGAGAGATTCGGCCGATTTCGTGTTTCGCCTTGTCGGGGCGCATCGCGTCGCGCAGCGTCCGTTCGACTTCTTGGATGTGCTGCTGCGAGCGCATGTCGATGAAGTCGATCACGACCAAGCCGCCGAGGTCGCGCAAGCGTAACTGCCGCGCGATCTCCAACGCCGCCTCGCGATTGGTCTTGAACGCGGTCTCCTCCTGATTCCCTCCGCGGACCGACCCGCCCGAGTTGACGTCGATGGCGGTCAGCGCTTCGGTGCCGTCGATCACGATGCTGCCGCCCGACTTCAGCGGCACGCGTCGCTTGTAGATGGTCTCGATCTGCGCCTCGACGTTGAAGCGCGAGAAAATCGGCTGATCGCCTTTGTACACGTGAAGGGCGTGCGCTTGCGCCGGCATCGCATGGCGCAGAAAATCGAGCGCCCGCTGGTAGACCTCCTCGTTGTCGATGAAGATCTCATTGATGTCAGGCGTGAAGTAATCGCGGATGTTGCGTAACACCAAGTCATGCTCGCGATACACCAACGCCGGGGCGCGCTTGGTGGCGGCGGTCTGTTGAATCGTCTCCCACAGGCCGCGCAGGTAGCTGAGGTCGCGTTCGAGTTCGGCCGAATCCTGGTCGAATCCCGCGGCGGTGCGCACGATGATGCCGCAACCGGGCGGCGGCTGGAGATTGGCGATCAACTGGCGCAGCTTGATGCGCTCTTCGCCTTCAATGCGGCGAGAAATGCCGGCTTCTTCCGAGCCGGGCAAGAGCACGAGGTAGCGACCGGGCAGCGAATAAAACGTACTCACCGTCGGCGGCTTGGTGCCGAACTCTTCCTTGACGATCTGCACCAGCACTTCCTGCCCCGACTTGAAGATGTCGGTGATGGTGCGCCGGCGGCCATTGCCTTCGGCGTGGCCGTTGTCGGGCAGGTTGCGGAAGCACACCTCGCCTAGCGGCAGAAAGGCATCGCGGTCGCCGCCGATGTCGACGAACGCCGCGTCGAGCGCCGCATGCACGCGGTGAATGGTCGCCTTGTAAATGTTGCCCTTGAGATGTTCGCGACTGAACGACTCAATTTCGAACGATTCGAGAACGCCGTTGTCGACGATCGCCACGCGGTTCTCTTCGGCGTGGGTGACGTTGATGAGCATGACTTTTGACATCGAGATTACTCCGTAGGGGAGCCATGGATCGGATGGCTGTAGCTGATACCAAGTCTTGGGCTGTGGTTCCAGTTGGGTGCCGTGGGGCTAGTGCGTGACCGCGCCCACGAGTTGCCGGCATTCGGCCTTCTGCGGCCGCGTCCGGCCGCAACGGATCGAGTCGGTCATGCCGGAGGTGAGCAGGGCGCAGGCATTGGTAGTGGCCGACTGTAAGCCCTCCTGCTCGGTTTGTCCGGTCACCGTGCGGCAAACACTGCGACCTTCAAATTCTATGCACACCGTACACTCGAAGGTGCTCACGTGGAAACTGTTGTAGATCACGAAACCAACGATCGGCGGCAACAACACCAGAGCGGCCAGCGTGGTTTTACGAAGGCCGCTTCGCTTCGGGGTCACACCGACAACCTACCAGGCGCCCGCAGGTTGCGCTACGGCGCCGCAGCGGTGGCCGGCCGTGCGAGGTCACGCTCGATCGCGGATATGATTCGATCGGTCACGCCGGCGAGCACCTGTGAGTACAGATCGCGCAACACCAACACGCTCGCGGCGGGATCGCGGCTGCCGACCGGCCGTGCTTCATCAATGGAGGCCTCGTCGATCACGGTGCCGTCATTGCTGCGGCGGATATTCAAGTGCAACGCGAGTTGTACCGTCGGCGCCTGCTCTTCGCTCAGTTCGATGGTTTGCACCAGCCCTTCGACCGTGTACGGCGGGCGCGGGGTCGCCTCGCGGCGGACGGTCTCGAATCGCCCGGTGCCCTCCAGGCGCGCGCGCAAGCCCTGCGCCAGCATGCGCCCCGGCGCCGTGGTCCATTGGAGGTTGCGACTGGCGGCGAATTCCACTGCCGATTTGCGGATCACCAGGCGCAACTGATCGTACGCGGCCACGCAACCGAAGTCCGGCACCAAGATCGAGGGCAGCGGCGGGCCGGCTTGGCGCTCCGCCCGTGTCGGGCGGAGCTCGAAGTACCGGACCGGCTTGGCGGTCAAGCTGCAGCCGGCGATGCCGAGCGCAAGCACCGCGAGGACCCCGAGCCTCTGCATCTATTCCCCCCCTTCCGTCGGACGAATCAGCAGCGACGGATTTTCGCGAATGGCGCGGGAAAACTCTTCGAGGTTCTCGGCCGCGGCGCGCAGCGAATTGGAGATGCGGCGCACGTCTGAGCCCGATGCGCTCAGCACCAGCGTCAGTTGGTTCATCGTGTCGGTGAAACCGCGCAACGCAGCTTGGACGTCTTTGGCCGTCCGGTCGGCGTGCTCACCGCCCATGATCGTATCGGCGGTTTGGAGCGTGCGGCGCAACTGATCGACGGCGCCGTACACGACACCATCCGGCCGCGTCAACGTCTCGAGGTTGACGGCCACTTTGCGGGTATCCGCCGCCGCCGCTCCCACGATGCCGCCGGCGTTGCGCAGCGCGACCGCGGCGTCGCCCAACTCGCTCATCAACGGGTTCAATTTTTCACCCGCCTTCACGAACGCCGGCACCGTGCCTTCGACGCCTTCGAGCACGTTCTTCAACTTCAAGGTGGCGACTTGAATGTTCTCCAGCGACTGTTTGAGGTTGTCGACGTTTTGTTCCTCGGTCATGCTGAGCACGCGGGTCAATACTTCATCGGTCTTGAGCGCGATGTTCTCGGCCTTGCCGGTCAGGCTGCCCAGCAACGACGGGCCCGCGGGAATCTCGCCGCCGGGCGAGACGAGATCAGCGTCGGCGGTGCCGCCGGTGATCTCGACGAACAACAGTCCGGTGATGCCGGAGCCCGACAACACCGCGCGCGCGTTGGTCCGAATCGGTGTGCCGTGATCCAAACTGACGGTTACGTCGACCTTGTCGACGCCGTCCGAGCGCACGCGGAACGATTCGATTCGACCGACGCGCACCCCGAGCAACTTCACCGCGGCGCCGACTTCGAGGCCCGACACGGTTTCCGAGAACAAGATGGTGTAGCGATCGCGCTTCTGCAGCAAGGCGCTGCCGGAGAGCCCGATCAGCGTGGCCAGCATCAGCCCGAGGGCGACAGCTACGAACACGCCCAACCGGGCGGTTTGCGCGCGGCTTCTCATGCCACCTGCTGAGTGGCGGGGACGAGTCCGAGCGCTTCCGCCACGCTGCGCCCACGCGCCGGCGGGGCGGTGTCTTCGCTGAAGAAGCCGTCGATCCACGGATCGCCGAGCGCGCGCACGGCTTCAACCGAGCCATCCGCGGCGACGCGGCCCTGGCGCAACAGCACGACCCGGTCCGCGATCCGCTTCACGCTGGCGGGATGGTGCGTAACCACCACCAGCGCGGCGCCGATGTCGTCGCGGAGCTGCAGCATCAACTCGTCGATGGCGACCACGGTCGCCGGATCAAGGCCCGAGGATGGTTCATCGCAGAACAGCAAGCGCGGCTCGTGGACCACGGCGCGGGCCAGGGCGGCGCGCTTCTGCATGCCGCCGGACAACTCGCGTGGGTAGTTGGTGACGGCGTCACCCAAGCCGACCTGCGCCAGCCGCGTGCGCGCAAGGCTGCGGATCATCTCGGGACAGAGATCGCCGCACTGGGTCAACGGCAGCGCCACATTCTCCTCGGTCGTCAATCCACCCAACAACGCGCTGTGCTGGAATAGCATGCCCATCTGCCGCGCCACCTGCTCCCGCGCGGCTTCGTCGGCGCGCGCCAAATCGACCCCGAGCACCGTGATGGTTCCGCTGGCGGGCTGGACGAGTCCGAGCATGGCTCGCAAGCACGTCGTCTTGCCGCTGCCGCTGCCGCCGATCAGGCACACCACCTCGCCGGCGTGAATCGTCAACGTCAATCCGTTCAACACCCGATGCTCGCCGAATTCGACGACCACGTCGGTGGCTTCGATCAAGGCCTCGTCGCTCATACAATGGTCTCGATGGTCACGTACACGCCGTCGACCAAGATGATGAGAAACAACGAAGCCACCACCGCGTTGGTGGCGGCACGGCCGACATCCTCCGCGCCGCCCCGCAAACGCAGGCCGAAGTGACAGCCGACGCTGACAATTACGGCGGCGAAGAGCACGCTCTTGATCATGCCGGTCAAGAGATCCCACGGCGCCAACGCTCCGCCGAGTTGGGCGAAGAACGCATCGGGAGCGAGGTCGAGATAGCCGACCGCGATGACGAAACCGCCGAGCACGCCGAACAAATTGGCCAGCATCGTCAGCGCCGGCACCCCGACGACCGTGGCGAACGCCTTGGGCACGACCAAGTACGGCACGGGATCGATGCCCATCACCCGCAACGCGTCGATCTCTTCCTCCACCGCCATGGTCCCCAACTCGGCGGCCATCGCCGAACCGCTGCGGCCGGCGATCAGAATTGCGGTGATGAGCGGGCCCATTTCGCGCAACACGCCGAGGCCGACCAGATTCGCAATGAAGATGCTGGCGCCGAATTGGCGCAACTGGTCGGCGGCTTGAAACGCCGTCACCAGTCCCACCAAGAGGGAGACCACCGCGATGATGGGAAGGCCTTCGTTGCCGATGGCGATGGCTTCGCGGACAAATTGCCCGCGTCGCCAGGGGCCGCGTTGGAGTAATCGCTGCGCGCTCCAGTACACGGTATCAGCCATCAAGCTGAGGAAGTCGACACACTGCTCTCCGACCTCCTCGGCAATCGACCCGAGGTAGAGGTACAAGCTCAGCTCGTGCTCGAAGCCCTCGCCGTGCATTTGCGGCGCGGGCAGATGCCGCAGTTCGTCGAGCTGTGCCGGCGACAGGCCGTGCAACTCGAAGCGCAATTGCCGCTCGCCGGCCGTGTGTTGCAAGCTCAGCAAGGCGGCCGCGCCGTTGGCCCCGATCTCACCGCAGCCGCCGAGATCAATGGTCAATCCGCGACCGTGCGCGAGTTCACCGAGACCTTGTTGGAGCAACGTGTGCGCACCCGCGAGCGTGTGAAGATCGGCCGGTGCCGCCATCACCGCCTCGTCAGCCATTGATCATCACGTCCGACCCGACTTCGTCCCTAGCATAGGAACGCCGCCGGATCACGCGCACCGGGTCAAGGCGCCGGCACCCGGTGCATCATCCGCAGGATCAAGGCGCGGGCGTCGATGCGCGAAACCCGGCCGTCGCCGTCGGCATCGACGCCGGGACTCGCGGTGAAACTGCCGCGCGCAACGTCGTCGACCGAAGTGCCATCGCCGTCCGCCAGCTCCCGCGCCAACGCAACCAGATCGGCCGCATTGACCCGGCCGTCGCCGTTGCCGTCGCCGCGCAGTTGTGGGTCGGCTCCGGTCGTTGTCAGTCGGCAAATGGTGTTGCCGACAGTCATGGCATCGTACCACCCGTCACCATCGAAGTCGCCGGTCGCGACGCCGACCGGCCGCAAGCTCGCCAACACCGTTTGGCTGAGTTGAAAGTTCGCGTGGCCGGCGTCGATCAGCAATCCGACGGCGTCGCCGATGCGGTCGGTTGCCAACAGCGCGGGTGATCCGGCGCCGGCAAAGTCACGCACCGTCAACGCGGTCGGCAACTGGCCGGCCTGCCGAGGTGGACCGATCGTGAAGGTTCCTCCCCCGTCGTTGGTCAACAGCCGCACGATCCCCTGGCCCTGGGTCGAGGTGGCCATCACCAAGTCGACGTCGCCGTCCCCGTCGACATCGCTGGCGGCTAACGCGAGCACGGACGCGCCGATGACGATCGACGTGGGCGGCGCAAACGAGCCGTCGCCGTTGTTGCGCAGGGTGAGAACGCGGGTTGCGTCGCCGAGCGCAAGGTCCGGATTGCCGTCGCCGTCGAAGTCGATCACCGCGAAGCTCAATACACGGGTGCCGAGCGAGACCGGCGACGACGGTGAGAACGCGCGATTGTGATCGTTGTGGAGCACGGTCAATTGTCCGGGCGATGCCGACGAAATCACCACCACGTCCGGCGCGCCATCGTGATCGACGTCGGCGATGTCCAGCAATCCCGGTGGGTTGTCGAGCGCGACCCGTATCGGCTGGCTGAAAAGTGCGTCGCCGCTGCCGCCGAACAGAATCGAGACGTCAGACGGAGAACCGGCGACCAGATCGACATGATCGTCGCCGTCGAGATCGGCGGTGGCGATGCCGGTCGCTTCGCGATCGATCGGCACCAGTCGCGACGATCGACCACCGCCAAAGTACAACGCAATGGCCCTCGCGTCGGGCTGCGTGATCGCCGCGTCGGCCACCGCATCCTCGTTGAAGTCGGCCACCGCCACACCGCTGGCGGCAGTGGTGGCGAGTAGTTCGACGCCGCTGAATTGTCCGCTGCCGTCGCCGAAGAGTTCCGCAAGCGTCGGTGGGGTGATGCCACCGCCATTGGCGGTGAGCAGGTCGGGACGGCCGTCATTGTTGACATCCAGAACCGCGACCGCCGTCGGACCGACGTCGGCAACGAATCCGCGCGGCGCGTCGAAGCCCCCATCGCCGACACCCAACAAGACGCTCACGCTCTGCGAGCGTTCGTGGCTGATGACGATGTCGCCGAACCCGTCGCCGTTGACGTCGGCGAAGACGAGCGCCGATGGCTGGATACCGCCGGTGGATTGGATGACCACCGGATCAAATGTTCCATCGCCACGACTTCGCAATACGCCGGCGGTATCGTCCGCGGTGTTGGCAACGATCAGGTCGAGCACGTGGTCGCCATCCACGTCGCCGAGGACGAGCGGCCCGGCGCCCGCACCGGCGGTCAGACTGACGGGTGCAGCGAAATTGAACTGACCGAGATTGCGCAGCAGGGAGATGGTGCCGGGGCCGCTGTTCGCCACCGCGATGTCGGGCGCGCCGTCGCCATCAAAGTCGTTGGCCACCACACCCTCGCTGCCGAGGCCGAGCGAAATGATCTGCGGTTGGTCGAAGAGGCCGCCTCCCAATCCGCGCAGGATGCTGACGTCGCCGTTCCCCTCGCCGGCCGCGGACAGCGTCACCGCGAGATCGAGCACGCCGTCGCCGTCGAAATCCGCCACGGCGATGTTGACGGGGTCGTGCCCGGAAAAAATCATCGTCGGGGCGCCCACCGTTCCGTCGCCCAATCCGGGTAGCAGGTGCAGGAAGTCGGACTCCTCCTCGCTCACCAGGACGTCGGGGATCCCATCGCCATCGATGTCCTGAATGACGATGCCCTGACCGGCGCCGCCGGCCGGGAAACTATCGACGTAGGTAAGCAATCCGTCGTCGCCGCCGAGATAGATGCTGACGCTCGCGTCCAGGAAGTTGGCGACCACCACGTCGGGATGCTGGTCGTTGTTGAGGTCGCCGACCGCCATGGCAGATGGTTCGCTGGGAAGTGTTTGGAGTGTCGCGGTGCGGAACGTGAGGGACTGCGCATTCGCAGGGGTTGCGTACAGCAGCGCGAGTCCGATGAACAGCCGTCGGGAGAGCGGTGTGATCATGACAGTTGCCTCACGCGTCCGAAGATTCGGCGCATCGTTGCCAATGCGTCTTGCTGGTTGACGACGCCGTCGCCGTTGGCATCGAGGGCGTCGCGGCTGGCCTGCTCGACGCGCAGCTCTGCGCGCACGGCGGCGGTCATCGATGCGACCAAGTCGGCCGCGCTGAGTGCGCCGTCCGCGTTGCCGTCGCCTCGTCTCACGGTTGTGGTGACGAGATTGGTTGCGACAGCGGGATGGGCGCCGCCCGCACCGATGTCATAGCTACCGTCGCCGTCGAAGTCGCCGGCCGCGACGGCGGTCGGCTCCGGCGTCACGATGAGACTCACCGGCGACGCAAAGGCGCCGCCGCCGAGGTTGGCGAACACGGATACGGAGTTTGCGCCGCGGTTGGCAACCAAGATGTCGGGTACTCGATCGCCGGTGACGTCGCGAGCGGCGATTGCCAGCGGCGTATCGTCGGCTTGCAACGTTGCCCCGAGCGTGAACCCGTCACGCCCGTTGCTGATCAGTACCCGTACCACGCCGGAGGCATGTGTGCTGCTCCGACTGTTCAACACCACGCCGTCGAGCCGACCATCGTGATCGAGGTCGGCGAGCACGATGCCGAACGGTGCGTGATCGACCGAATACGCGACCGGGTTGTCGAGGGTGCCGTCGCCGATGCCGCGCGAGAAGGTCAACGTGTCATCAGTTTGGTTCGCAACGACCACGTCGGGAAATTCGTCGCCGTCAATTTTATCGGCGGCGATCGGCTGCGTCGCTGATGGCGTTGTCGTCGCCGGCCAGAAAGTGGTCCCATGGGGCGTTGGTGAACACCAGCGTTTCGAGGAAGCGACCGACTGCGTCGGCGATCGCGAGGTACGGAATGTCGTCGCCCGGTTGGATTTGCGGATCGCCGGAATAGAGCAGCGTGCCGGGCGCGTACGCCGCTTCGAACAGCGGGCGATAGCCGGGCAAATCACTGATGCGAGCGGCGATCCCATCACGAACTTCTGGGTTGCGTTCCTCGGGGTCTTCGAACGGCTGGCCGAAGTGCGGGAAGTCGCCGGTCATCTCGACGGCTTCGGTGACCGGAATGTGCGCCTGAGCCGTCAACAGCGAGCGAACGGCGAGGCGAACCTCGGGCGGCGGAAATTGAAACCCGAGCGTCGGGTCGCACTGGTTGACGTCGGTGCTGTGCTGATCGACCGGTCTGCCTCGCATGGTGCCCAGCCTTCGATACAATTTCGTCGGCACAGTACGGAACGCGCTGCAGTGTGTCAATTGAATTTGCGGGGCGCTATCGGAGGTTTGATGCGAGCCTACTCGGATGATGCTACACACCAAACGCATGCGGTGGCTGCGAGCATTCTGCTGCGGCGTCGGGTTGGCTGCGGTGGCATCGACCGCGGACGGCGTCTGCATCGGCGACTGCGATCACAACGGCGTCGTAAGCGTCGACGAGCTCGTTCGCGCCGTCAACATCGCGCTGAACAGCCTCCCGCTGACGGATTGCGAGAGTCTCGATCGCGACCGCAATCACATCGTCAGCGTCGACGAGTTGGTGGCGGCGGTCAACGCGGCGCTCGGCGGTTGTCCGCCCGTCGACACGCCGACCGCATCGCCGACAGCCACGCCGACTGAGACCAACACGCCGATCAACCAGCCGCCGGTGATTCTCCCGGCGCTGGTGTATCGAACCTACCCGGGCTATCCGATCGCGCTGGCGCTGCCCGCCCGCGACCCCGAAGGGGGCGCGCTCGATTTCATGGCGACGACTCTGCCGGACGGGGCGCACCTCGATCAGATGACGGGCATGCTGACGTGGACCCCGGCGGCCGAGCAACTTGGCCCCTTCGTCGTCGACTTCACCGCCACCGATCACGGCGTGCCCCCGAAGTCCGCCGACGGCGTGCAAAGCTTCGTTGTGGCACCGCTCGATCAATGTACGATCCCCAGTTGCATCCCGGCTTACGGCTGCGACTCGCAAATCATCGCGCTCGCGACCAGCTGCTGCGCCGGCGGCCCGGGCCCCCGCATCGACGAACCGCCCCCGGTTTGTCCGGGCGGGCGTGTCGTGTTCGCGGGTCGCAACACGGTGGACAACAGCACCGGGACCCCGATGTTGCCGAACGGCTTCGGCCGTTTAGTGAACTGCGATCAGCTGCGAGTGGCCAGCGGATCGCAAGGCGGGGGCACGCTGTTCCTCAACGTCGAGGCCCGCTGCCTCAACACTGACGCGCCTGTGCGCGTGCACGTACGGATCGATACCGCGGCGATGTCGCCGGTAATCGACCAGGATGCCCTCGTCCTGACGCCGCTCGACTCCGCCGACGGCTACGCGCGTTGGCAAGCCAGATTCGCTGTCGGGTCCACCGCGCCGCCCGACGGTACCGAAGGCAATCTTACCGTGAGCATTGCCGATACCGACGGCACCAAGGTGGTTCAGCAACTGCGCTTGGTCTTCACACCCAACGCGCTGCCGGATCTGCCGGAATGAGTATGGGGCGCACGACGTGCGCCCCACGCCAACGCTAGAACAAACTCAAGAAACCCGCGACTCGGCGGACGCGTTGGTTGAACGTGTCCGAGATCCACAACGAACCGTCGGCATCGAAGGTGATTGCCGACGGACGGTTGAGCCGACAGGTCTTCGCGTTCGCGCCGTCACCGGAAAATCCGCCGAGGCCGGTGCCGACCACGGTCGTGACGATGCCGGATCCATCAATGCGCCGAATCACGTTGTTGCCGGTGTCGGCAACGTAAAGGTCGCCGTTGGGTGCGAAGTGCAGATCGTACGGTCCGTTGAATTGCGCGGCGGTGGCTGGACCGTTGTCGCCGCTGTAGCCGGACTTGCCGGTGCCGGCGACGGTGGTGATCACGCCGTTCGTGTCGATGCGTCGAATGACGTGGTTGCCGGTGTCGCAGAAGAACAGGTTGCCGTTGGTGTCGGCATGTAACCGGGTTGGATTGCTGAGTTTGGCCGCTGTTGCCGGCCCGGTGTCGCCGCTGTAGCCGCGCACGCCGGTCCCGGCGATGGTCGTGATGATGCCGGCGGCGTTGACGTACCGAATCACCTGCGCATCGACATCGGCGATGTAGAAGCTCCCGTCACTCAACGGCAGCACCCCGAACGGTGTCGTCAGCATCGCGCTGAGTGCCGGCCCGTTGTCGCCGCTGTAGCCGGGATTCTGCGTGCCGGCGACGGTGAACACGCGGTTGTCGGTGCCGACGCGGAAAACCAACGGCACGTGGTCGCCGGCGACGTAGAGATTGCCGTTGGCGTCGTACTGGAGATCGCTGGAGTGATGGAGGGCCGTGTCGATCGCCAGCCCGCCGTCGACCGGATAGCCTTCGAAACTCTTGCCCATGACGGTTTCGATCGTGCCGTCGGCGTCGAGTCGACGCACGCGGAGGTTGTTGAAGTCGAGGATCAACGGGCGATCGTTCAGGTCGAAGGCGATTTCGAACGGATAGTAGAACGAAGTCTGCAGCGCCGGCTTCCCGTCGCCGTTGAACTCGGCCCGCCCGGTGCCGGCGACGGTGCAAATGACTCCGGTCGCCGCGCAGCCCGCCGGCGTCGGCGTTGCATTCGCGGTCGGAGCCGGCGTGGCCGTCGGCGTCGGCGTGGATGCGGCATCGTTGCGCGCGCCTTCGAGGATCCACGTGCGAATCAACGACAGATCGCTTGCCGAAATCGGCGGCAAGCCGTCGGGCATCTGTACGCCCAACGGCGGATTGGCTTTCAGCTTCTTGATGAGGAAGCTCGAATCTGGCGCGCCCGGAACGATCGCGCAGGTTTGCAGGCTGGTGGCCTCGATGCCCGGCGCGAACATCGAGTCATAGGTGCGCAGATCGTAGCCCGAGGTTGGGAACGTGCCGCCGTGACAACTGAGGTTGGTGCAACTGTTGCGCGCGAGCAGCGGCACGACGTCGTTGCTGTAGCTTACCGTCATCGGTCCCGATCCGCTGCCGAGCGGACAGGACACGCCGGTCGTTATGGCGCTGCCGATCGCGGCGGGACCGCCGTACACCAGCATGCCCTGGTTGAGATCGCTGGTGAGATTGCCGCCGACGGCCCAGATGCCACCATCGGGATCGACCCACACACCGTGCAGATCGAGCGTGGTGGTGAGACTCGTGGTTTGGAGGACCCAGCCTTGGTTGCTGCGGGTCGCAACTTTTCCAACGATGCCGACGGCGACGCCGGTGCCGTCCGCGCGCACGAAGACGCCGTTCATTTGCGGCGCGCCAGGAGTGAGGCGGTTTTGGAACGTACCCCCAACGAGTTCATCAACGACCCCCGCGAGGAAACCGCCCGAGGCAACGACTTGTCCGGCGTTGCCGTGGACGGTGAAGAACGGCACTTCTTCGGGATCGACTCCGCCGGTGTCGACGGAGACCCGCGACCAGCGGATGCCGTCGAAGTGCAGCGCCGTCGCGAACGCGCCGACGGCGTAGACATCGCTCTCGCTGCGTCCCCACACCTTATACAAAGTCGGGACTCCCTGTGCGGCGAGGTTCACGAAGTTGGAGTCGACGATCCACTGCGTGCCGTCGAATCGCCACACGACACCGCCGGTCGTCGGATTCGACAAATCGCCGCCGACCGCCCAGATATGCGCTGCATCGGTGCCCCAGATGCCGAAGAGGGTCGCCGTCCCAGGAGTGTTTTGTTGCGTGAAGTGACCCGTGTTCGGGTCATACCGGAGAATCAGTCCGTTGGCGCCGGCCATGTAGAACAGGCCGTCGATCGGAGTCACCGAGATCCACCACAGATCGCCGTTGGCGCCCGTGGTCAGTCGGCGCCAATTCAGGCCGTTGTAGTGCAGCACATAGGGACCCATTCCATCGCCCGGATCGGCACCCACTGTGTATACGTCGGTGGCGGAGGTTCCGGCGATGGACAGCAGCGCCGCGGGGAGATTGCCGAGTACCTGATGAACCGTTCCCCGCGGGAACGGCGGCGGTATCGGCGTCGGCGTGATCCGCGGACCGCTCGGTGTCGCGGTTGCGGTCGGGGGCGTACCGGTGACCGTCGGGGTCGATGTTGGCGGGGTGCCGGTCTCCGTCGGCGAAGGGTTGCTGTCGTTGACCGTGCACATGTGGTCGCGCACGAGGCATTCCGGTGCGATGTGACACCCGATGCAGGTGTCCTTGGTATCAAAGATGACGACGCGCTCGGTCGAGACTCGTTGCCAATGCCAGTCGCCGTCGAGCGGATCGAAGCCGGGGGGCTCCTTCCGCATAGCGCGCCATTGCACCAGGGTGGAATCGTCGGAGCAATTGTTGCCGCTGAACTCTTCCTTCACCACGACGCTGCCCTCGGGCAACGGGTTCGCGTTGTCGAGGTAGGGCTGCGCGGCGATATCGTTGGCCCACACGCGGATGTTCACGCCACCGTGTGCGGCGCTGAAGCGGCAGTCGCGGACGAGCGCGTACGACGCGCGATAGTTCGCCGGGAATACCGGCGTCGGACCGCCGCCGCGATTTACCTTGCGGATGCGTCCATTGAAGGTGTCTGCGATGTAGAGGTCGCCGTACTTGTCGAAAGCGACGCCGAACGGCCGCCACAGCTGCGCCGACACAGCCGGACCGCCGTCGCCGGAGTACCCTGGAGTCCCGTTGCCGGCGACCGTTTGAATGGTGCCGCTGGTCAGATCGATCATGCGCACGCGATCGTTGTCGGTGTCGGCGAAGTAGAGGTTGCCGTCGGGACCGATTTCCAAATCACCCGGCCGATTGATCTGCGCACTGCTCGCCGGACCGCCGTCGCCGCTGTAGCCGGCGACCCCGGTGCCGGCGATGGTGGTGACCGTCGCGGTGAGAAAGTCAGCGCTCTGGAAGTCCACGCGACGAATGCGATGGTTGAGCGTGTCGGAAAAGTACAACCAGCCGTTGGCGGCGAGCGCAATACCGCCGGAGGGTTCGGGATTCGGTCCGGCCGGCAGATTGAGTTCCGTCATCAAGGCCGGTCCGTCGCCGTTGAATCCTACCGTGCCGTTTCCGACGATGGTGGTGATGATGCCGTCGCCGCGCTGGCTGTCGAAGTTGTAGATTACTCGAATGCGTTGGTTGCGCTGATCGATCAAGAACAAGTTGCCGTTCGGGTCGAGGACGCTGTGCGGCGGCTGGTTGACGAGCGCGTTCCTCGCCGGGCCGCCGTCGCCGGCAAAGCCGGGATTCGACCCGGCAATGACTTTCACTCGATTCGTTGCCTTCACCAGTTCTCGAATCTTGTGATTGTGCCACGCCATGACGAGGATATCGCCGTTCGAAAATTCCTGCACGTCGGTCGGATGGTTCAAGTTGACCGTCGTGGGGATTGCACCCGGGTCGGTCTGGTCACTCAAGTCGAGTGGCCCGTCGCCGACGAAGTCGGAACCCATGATGGTCGTGAGCGTGTCATCGGGCAGAATCTCGCGCACCTTGTGGTTGTTCCAGTCGAGCACGATGCGGCGTCCCGACGGCGTGAACTCGATGTCGAACGGCCAGTACAGCGCGGTTTCGAGTCGATCGAGACCGTCGCCGTTGAAGCCCTCTTCACCGGTGCCGACGTACGTACAAATGCTGCCAACCTGATCGCTGCATGGGATGATCGTGATCTGAGTGTTGTCGCCGCCGGCGTTGGGATCGTAATCGGCCGGCAGCGTCGCGGTGATGCGTCGAATGCGATGGTTGTTGGTGTCGGCGAGGTAGACGGTGCCGTCGGGCCCGACATCCAAGCCGTACGGGTGGTTCAACTGCGCGCGGGTTGCGAGGCCGCCGTCGCCGCTGAACCCGGGCTGGTTGGTCCCCGCGAACGTCGAGATGATCCCGTCGGGCGTCACTTTGCGAACGACGTCGTTGAAAGTGTCGGCGATGAAGAGCGTGCCGTCGGGGGTCACCGCGACATCGCTTGGAGTGTTGATCTGGGCTTGCGTCGCCGGACCGCCGTCGCCGGAATAGCCCGGCGTGCCGTTCCCGGCGATGGTGCGAATGGTGCCGTCGGTGTCGACCAACCGAATGCAGTGATTGCCGGTGTCGGCGATGTAGATGCGGTCGTGAGCGTCGAGCACCATCCGCCCCGCCGGCGCCGCCGCTTGTCCCAGCGGAGATTTCAACTGCGCCAACTTTGCCGGCCCGTTGTCGCCGGTGTAGCCCGGCGTGCCGACGCCGACGGTGGTGTGAATGATGTTGCCGGCGTCGATCATGCGAATGCGGAAGTTTGCTTGATCGGAGAACAGGATGTTCCCGTGCGAGTCTTCCATCACCGAACTCGGCAGGTTGAGCGCAGCCTTGTTGGCAAGCCCCTCGTCACCGCCGTACGATCGCGCGCCGGTGCCGGCGATGTTTTCGACCAGGTCGGTGGTGAAATCGAGTCGCTTGACGACGCTGTTGTGCCAGGCGGCGATCAGCATGCGCCCGAGATGATCGAAGGTGACGTTGGTGGGGTGGTTGAAGTTGACGTCGGGCGCCGGACCGTCTTGCGCGTCGCCCAGCTCACCGCTGCCGGCGACCGTCTCGACGATGCCGTTGTTGATGCGGCGAATGCGGTGATTGTTCCAGTCGACGATGTACAAGCGGCCGTCCGGACCCCACGTCACGTCCTGCGGGAGATACAGGTTGGTGTTCAACGGCGGCAGCCCATCGCCGTTGAGGCCGGCGAGGCCGGTGCCGGCCAGCGAGGTGATGATCGGACCGGACAGCGTAGCGGTCGCGGTTACCGTCGGGGTCTCGGTTGCGGTGGGTATCGGGGTGTCCGTCGGTGTTGAGGTAGCGGTTGCGGTTTCCGTTGCGGTCGCCGTCTCCGTAACCGTTGCAGTGGCGGTCTGAGTCGCGGTCGCAGTCTGGGTGATCGTTGCACCTTCGGTTGGCAGCGCGGTCCCGGTCGGGGCGGTTGCAACGGTTTGTGTCGGTGCGTTTGTTCGCGTCGACGTTGGCAGGCCCGTGGGCGTCGACGTCGACCGCAGAACCGTCGCCGTTGCCGGGTTATCGTTGTCACTGTCGCATGCAGACAAGCCGGCAGCGAGCAGAATGAAACCGACGAGCAGAAATTTGTGGCGGCAGCCTGCCCATCGAACGAGGCAAGTTCGCCCCATGAACCCTCCATTCACCAGATGCGGTTGCGATTAACGCCGTTACCATGAACTGCGAGCAACGTCTAACCCGTGGCGGGTGCGTGTGCGCTATCGAGCGCTTGCGAACGCGGACGATGCGGCACTGTCGGGCAAGATGCTATTGCTGATCGTGTCGTTGCCGCCGTAGGCGAGGATGCCTTGGTTGAGTTCCGTGGTGAGGTTGCCGCCGACGGCCCACACGCCGCCGTCAGGATCGATCCAGGCGCCGTGAAAATCGAGCGTGGTGTTGAGTCGCTGATACTGCCAGCCGCCCGACCCGCGAAACGCCAGGGCGCCGGTGATACCGACTGCCGCGGCGCTGCCGTCGTTCCGAACGAATACGCCGTTCATCTGCAGGGTTCCCGGCGCGGCGACGTCCGTGAACGAAGCACCGTTCGCCGCGAGGATCACGCCGCTGAGGAATCCTCCAACCGCAATGATGTCGCGGTCGTTGCCGTGCACGGTGAACAGCGGTGAATCCGCCGGATCGCCGCCGTTGAGGTCCGTCGGCAGTTGCGACCAGAGTGCGCCGTCAAAGTGGAAGACCAGGCCGAGCTGGCCAACCACGTAGAGGTCGCTGACGCTGCGTCCCCAGACCTTGTACAAGATGGGGAATCCCTGCGGGACCAACTTGGCGATTGCACCGTTGAGGGTCCACTTCGTTCCGTCGAAGTGCCAGACGACCCCGCTCGGATTGCCGTTCGACAAGTCGGCGCCAACCCCCCAGATGTCGTTGGCGTCGGTGCCCCACACGCCGAACAACAGCGTTCCGGTTCCGAGTGACGGGAGCCGGGTGAACGTTTGCGTAGACAGTTGGTAGCGAAGCACGACGCCGTTCTCCCCCGCCATGTAGAATGCGCCGTCGATCGGCGTGACGCTGATCCACCACAGCGTTCCGCTCGAATGCGTCGTGAGCCGGTGCCAACTCTGCCCGTCGTAGTGCAGCACGTACGGCCCCGATCCATCCTGCGGATCCGCGCCGACGGTGTAGACGTCGGCCGCCGAGGTCCCGGATATCGACAACAACGCGCCCGGTTGATCTTTGAGGATCAACTGCACCGGTTGCAGCGGCAACGACAGCGCCGTTGACGTCATCGTCGGAGTCGAGCTGGCGCGGAC
This sequence comes from Binatia bacterium, assembly GCA_035541895.1. Taxonomy (GTDB): domain Bacteria; phylum Desulfobacterota; class Binatia; order HRBIN30; family JACQVA1; genus DATKMK01. The sequence continues at coordinate 82,800 of DATKMK010000011.1, forward strand.
GGTTGCCGTCGGCGGCGGTGGCGTCGGCGTCGCCGTCGCGGACGGCGTCGGTGATGGCGGACATCCGGAGAGCGCCGCGTTCACCGCTTGCACGAGGCAATCGACGGTCACCACGCCGGTGCTGTGGCAGTCGATCGGTTGACAGCGGCGGGCCGGCAACAGGTCCAGAGCGATGTTGACGCCGAGAACCAACTCGTCGACGGTAACGGTGCCGCTGTCGTCGCAATCGCCGACGCATGCCTCGCTTGGCGCTGCCAACAGCCAGCAGAGCGCGGCCACGCCGCACACTGCCCATGTCCGTCGCAGCCAGCGCATCGCCGGGTAGTTTAGCAGTCGCCGCGAACCCCGAAGCCGCGCGCTTGTTTTCACAACGTCGGTGTCGGGGTCGGCGAGGGGGTGGGCGTTGAGGTCGGGGCCGGCGTCGGTGTGAGGATGCCGCTCAGCGCGGTTCCGTCGAAGTACGTGCGGGCCTTGCCGTACACGTTGTCACCGATGATTGAGCCCATGATGCGACCGTTGAAATCGTCGGCCAGAATATGAATGCCGCCGGCGATTCGCGATTGTCCGGCTTGGTCCGCGGCGTCGTAGTAGGTCGCCCATTGCATGTCGATGTCGCTGCTCGGACCGAGTTCGAACTTCAGGAAGTGGTCCTTCGGCGCGAAAAACCCGCCGCGCCCACCGGGAAAGTACGGTGAACCGGTGATGTGGGCCAGCACCTCGGCGGCGGCGCGGCTGAACGTACTGTGACCGGATGTGAACGCGGCGAAGGCCGGCGTGACGAACGTATCTTTCTGGTAGGGCACCCACGTTTTCGCCCGAATCCATTGCACGCCGCTGTATTCCGCCGTCGGATCCGCTGGCCCGCCCGGCCACGTAAGGATCGCGATTTCGCCGACGTATGCGGCGAGATCCTCGTGCGGACCGCGGGGTGCCGACGATTCCGCGGTGATCACTTCGATCAGCCCGGGGACGAGCGGCAGGCCATCGGGATCGTAAGACGGTCCATTTGCGTCCGAAGATTGTCCCAGTTCGCCCATGTACCGGATCATCGAAATGGGGCGCGTCGAATCATAGATCCGCTTGGTTCCCCAACATCCGACTGCCGCATCGTGCACCGCGGCGTTGACGGCAAGGTACACCTTTACGTCCCATTCGAGGTCGTTGACGATCGGACCGACCCCGCCGATGCGCTTGTCGAAGCCCGGCGTATCGGCGACGTTGTTGGCGATCACGTTCCAATGGCCCGGCGGGGTTTCCGAGTTTGGTCCGTCGGCCCAGAATTCCGCGATCACTCGCTTAAAGTCCGCCTGCTTCACGATCTCGGGTGTGTACGGCTGTCCGGTCGCCGGATTGACTTCGTATCCGCCGCCGTCGTTCGTCCCGAGCGGGTTGTTGCCGAGCGCGGCCGGGGAGATGTCGATCATCACGCCGTCATCCGGCGAGAGTTGGCTGGACGCCTGAATCAGATCGACCGCGGCTTGCTTGAATGCCGAATCGCTGACGGGGTCGTGCAGCCTAGGCGGTGGCGGTGGCAGTAACGTGTTGAGATTCGCAGCAAACGAAGAGACGCTGCCCCATTGCGGCGCCACGTAGACTTGAACGTTGCCCGGAATCGGGATCCCGTTCTGAGAGACCTGATGTGAGAGCGCGAGCGGTTGCCAACGGTTGGGGTCCACCATCGTGGCGCCGGGCAAGGCGACGATCAACGGCGGGTTGATGGGACTGTAGGTCGGGTCCTTGTAGTTGCTCGCTTCGTTCGCGCCGTCGCTCAATCCGTAGTTGATCACGGCCTGTGCGATCCGGTTGCCGACCGCAGCCGGTGTGTCGCCGGTGGTCGTCGTGATCGTCGGGTCGTATCCCAGCGCCATCATCCGTGCCGTGAACGACGCGAGCGCCGTCGCTCCGCCCACCGAAAGAAAGGGGCGGTATCGCTCGCTCAACACCCCGAAGGCGGCATAGCTGATGGCTTCGGCCCGATCGGCTTCGGGGTCGGCCGAGGCGTGCTTCTCGGTGGTGAGGTACCCGTTGGCGGTCGGATCGTACGCCGCCCACGCGTCCCACATCGCAATCGAGAGATGGAAGAGATTGCGGGCGTGGATGGGCGGTCGCGGCAGATCGATGCGGATCGCGCCGAGGATCTCCTCGTCCCATTGCCGCGCCACCGACTGCGGCTTCGGGGTTGTCGTGATGGTTGCCGGCGGTGTCGCCGTGCCCGATGTGGTGGTGGTTGCCGTAGCGGTATCGGTGACCGTAGCCGTCGCGGTCGCGGTTGCGGTCGACGTGGTCGAAGGTGTGGCGCTCACGCTTGCGGTGGTGGTCGCCGTCGCCAGTGCAGTGCTCGTCGGAGTCGGGGATTGCGTGACCGTCATCGTGGCCGTGTCGGAGGGTTTCGCAGTCGCGGTCGTTGTCGCGGTGCGGGTAAAGCTGGGCGCCGTCGTTGGCGTTGACGAAGCAAGCGACGTAGCCGTCTCCACGGGGGACACCGAGCTCACGCTCGCGGTGGCGGTGGGAGTGAGCGGGGCGTTGTCGCTACTCCCGCAACCGATCAATCCGCTGGTGAGGACGAGGCAGGTGGTCAGCAGGAGTAGGCGACGCAAGAGGTCAAACTGTATGTCGACGGTACGTTGTTCCACGACGATCTCCTTAAAAGGATACCGAGCTGAAGGGAAGCGCCCGCGCTCCTTCATGACTGAAGGCGTCTGTTGGCTGCGAAAATATTGCAGTCGAATAGCTGGCGATTGTCATCGCATCCATGCACGACGCCGGTGCGACTCGATCGGAGATCGTCATGCACTTTGCACGGACTGTCGGCTGGGCTGCCTTGCTGGCGTGTATTCAAGAGTGGTAGAGCAGCGCCAGCCTTCGTCGGAAGGAGCCGGTACATGATCAAGACGATTCTCGTGGGCCTCGACGGCTCGGAGCACGCACGCACGGCTGTGCGCTACGCGTTCTGGCTCGGCGAAAAATTGGGGGCGACGGTGGTCGGACTGCATGTGGTCGACATCGTCTCCATTGAGGGTTCGTTCTTTCACGACATCTCCGGCTCGCTCGGCTTCGAACCCTACCTCGATTTCAGCTCCAAGATGCGCGAAGTGTTGCACGAGCGCGGCCAAGCGCTGCTGCAGGAGTTCGCCGACCAGGCCGAGAAGCGGGGCATTCCCCATGATCGCGTCCTGGCGATGGGCGTGGTCGCCAACGAAATGTGCGAGCGGGCACGCACGGCCGATCTCGTCGTCATCGGACATCGCGGCGTGAACGAAAAGTTCTCGACCGGACTGCTCGGCGGCACGGCGGAAAGCCTCACCCGCAAGTCGCCGAAACCGGTGTTCGTGTGCAGCGCGGAATTTCACGAGTGCACCATTCCGATGCTGGCGTACGACGGCAGCCAGCGCGCGGCGGCGGCGATGCAATCCGCCGCCGAGTTTTGCAGCACGCTCGGCCTGCCGCTGACGGTCTTGGCGGTGAACAAAGACGAGGTGGCTGGGCGTAAGGTGCTCGATGAAGCCGAAGCCTATCTGCGCTCGTACAAGCTGCGCACCAGTTTCGAGCTGCAGCAAACCGGCAACGCGCCCGAGCGCATCGCCAACTTCATTCGCGAGAACCGTCACGACTTGCTCTTCATCGGCGCGTATGGCCACAGCCGCATCATCGAAATGGTCCTCGGCAGTACCACCGAGTACGTGTTGCGCAACGCCGCGTGCCCGGTGTTCTTGAATCGTTGATGAGGTCGTTCAGCCGGCTGTAGGAGCCCAGCGCGCTGGGCCCGCAGTCGGGCTGTGTATGAGGAGGTCTCGATGGACATCTCGACCGTGCGCGAACTTGCTCGCAAGTATCGCAACTGGGGGAAATGGGGTGACGACGACGAGTTGGGGACGCTCAACTACATCACGCCCGACAAGATCGTCGCCGCGGCCGGCTTGGTGAAGCGGGGGACAATCTTTTCGCTCGCGATCCCGTTCGACAGCCGCGGGCCGCAAACCGGGTTCGGGGGTCGCACCAATCCGCTGCACTACATGCTGCAGGACGGCGGCGACATCGCCAGCGGGGCACAGGACTTCATCCCGGGGCTTCGCTACTGCGACGACGCGGTCACCATGCCGCTTCAGTGCGCCACGCAATGGGATGCCCTCTCACACATCTACTTCGACGGCAAGATGTACAACGATCGGGGCCCCGAGGTGGTTGACAGCAGCGGGGCGAAGAAGAATTCGATCGACAAGGTCAAGAACAAGATCGTCAGTCGCGGCGTCTTGCTCGACATCCCGCGGTTGAAACACAAGCCCTGGCTCGATCCCGGCGAAGCAATCCGTCCCGCCGATCTCGATGCGGCGGCCGCGCAGGCCGGCGTCGCGATCGGCCGGGGCGACATCGTGCTCATCCGCACCGGACAGATCGCCCAGGTGCGGGCCGAGCAGTCGTGGGGGCAATACGCCGGCGGACCGGCGCCCGGCTTGAGTGTGCTGTGCGCCGAGTGGTTGGCGAAAAACGAAATCGCCGGCTACGCCACCGACACGTGGGGGACGGAAGTGATTCCCAACGAGACGCCCGACGTGTTCCAGCCGTTGCACTGCGTGGCGATCGTCAACATGGGGATGCTCGTCGGCGAAATTTTCGACCTCGAAGAGCTGGCCGCCGACTGCGCGGCCGATGGCGTCTACGAATTTCTCTTTGTCGCGCCGCCGCTGCCGATCACCGGCGCGGTCGGCTCGCCGATCAATCCGCAAGCGATCAAGTAACATCGATGGTGTAACCCGCTCCGCTTGCGCGCAGCGACGAAGGCGGGCGCCGTTCCGCTCGGAACAAGGTTGCCTGATCCTGACCCGCGTGCGATAGACCGCGCGTGTCGTTGCATGCGGAACAGGCCCTGTGCTTCGTTGCCGACGGGCTGCAGTTGGAAGGCCGCCTCGCCTTGCCGTCCTCTGCGTCCCGCGCTGCGGTCATCTGTCATCCGCATCCGCAGTATGGCGGCGACATGCACAACAACGTCGTTGCGACCGTAACCGCGGGACTGTCGGCAGCCGGTGTGGCGACGTTGCGCTTCAACTTTCGCGGGGTCGGCGCGAGCGAGGGTGCCTACGCCAACGGCGTCGGTGAAGCGAACGACGCGCGCGCGGCCATCGCCTTCTTGCGCAATCGTCTCGATACCGGCGCGATCAGTCTTGTCGGATACTCTTTCGGTGCCTACGTCGCATTGCTCGCCGGCCACGACCATCCTGACGTCGCGCGACTAGTAGCGATCGCCCCGCCCGTGGCAATGATCGATGTGAGTTTTCTGAACGAGTGTCGGATTCCAAAACTGTTGGTTGTCGGCGAACGCGATCAGTATTGTCCACCGACGACATTGGAGCGGTTCTTCAACGGCCTTTCGGAACCGAAATCGTGTGTTCAATTGCCGGGCGACGTCGATCACTTTTTCTTCGGACACGAATCCGCGGTCGCCGCGCACGTCATCCATTTCGTTACTGCGGAGCAACCATGAACGAGCCGCAACCCGGCATCACACGCGAGCAAGCCTTTCGCGTCACTCACGCGATGACGGCGGCATGAAGCGCTTGGCGGAGAAGTGGTGATTGGTGTGGGGACTGGTGCGGGTGAGCGGATGCGGCCGATGCGGGTCTCGTGCGATTCGCTGGTGGCGTTGAGCAACTCGACCGCCGACGGCAGCGTGGTGTTCGCGAAGAACAGCGATCGCGACCCGCCGACCGAATGCCAACGCTTGGTGCAAGTGCCGCGGCAGCGACATGCAGCGGGCGCGACAGTGCGCTGCCAATACATCGAGATCGACCAAGTCGGCGAGACCGCGCGGCTGATCGGTTCGCAGCCCTACTGGTTGTGGGGTTTCGAACACGGACTCAACGAGCACGGCGTGGCGATCGGCAACCATACCGTCTTCAGCAAAGATCCGCTGTCCGGGTTGGGCCTCATCGGCATGGATCTGGTTCGCCTCGGACTCGAACGCGGCACCTCAGCGTTCCACGCCGTCGAGGTGATCGCCGCGCTGGTCGAACGCTACGGCCAAGGCGGTTCCGGTTACGTCGACAAGGACTGGGGCTATCACAATTCGTTTCTGATCGCCGATCGCCGCGAAGCCTATTTGCTTGAAACCTCCGATCGTCGGTGGGCCTTGCGCCGTATTCGCGACGCCGGCAGCGCATCGAATCATCTCACTATCGGGGACGATTGGGACGCGGTGTCGCCAGGGCTGATCGAACACGCCGTCAGCCATGGCTGGTGGAGCGAGGCGAACGATCGGCGTTTCGACTTTGCCGCCGCGTATCGCGACAGCAGCGTGGTTCCCGACATCATTTCGAGCGGCCGACAGCGGCGAACCTGCGCGCTGCTTGACGGCGCGCAGGGCAAGATCGCGCCGGCTACGCTGCGCGCCGCCTTGCGCGATCATTACGAGAGCGGGCCGGTGTTCAGGCCCGCCGCGGCGCCCGACAGCGAGACGTACTACTCGGTCTGCATGCACGCCGCGCCGGTTGGGACCACGACCGCCAGCATGGTCGCGCGACTCGGCGCGGAGTCGGAGCCGTTGGTGTATTGGGGCAGCCTCGGCTCGCCGTGCGTGGGCGTGTTTCTGCCCTACTACGTTGTCGGCGCGCTGCCGGTCGAGCTGGCGCGCGGCGGCGCGGCGTCAGCACCGGAGTCGCCGTGGTGGCAATTCCACGAACTGCTCGGGCTCGTTTCCCGCGATTTCGAACGCAACGGGCCGCGCGTGCGTGCCTACTGGGACGAGTTCGAAGCCGAGGTCGAGTCTCAGTGCATTGCCGTCGAGCACAGCGGCGATCACGCGGCATTGACCCAGTTCATGCAGCGCAACGTCGCCGCGATGCAGCAGCGTCTGGTGGAGTTGACGCGCAGTCTAGCCTAGCGACTCTCCAAGCGGCGCCGTCGATTGCCACTCGAAGGTAATGCGACGCTGGCCGATGCGCCACTCGTCACCGTATCGGACGAGATTGTCGAAGTACTTCATCCCGACGGTGAACAACTGCGGCGCCGGCGTTTCGATACGGTGATAGCAGACCGCGTACGTTTCGCTGTCGGCGCCGTCGCCGTTGAAGTCGATGACCTGGTTCGCCATCGTGTGCATGGTGCTGGCGAAGCGCGCGAGCGCCGTGCGAATCGCCGGGATCACGTCCTCGATCGGCGCCGCCGGCACGAACACGTAGTCGACCCGCGCGCCGGGGACGAAGCACGCGGCCACCAGCGCCCAATCGCGTCGATCGATGCCGCGCGCATAGCGCAGGATGACATCGCGAATGTGGGCACGATCGAGCAGGGCTTGGATCGCCGCGTCGCTCGGAGTCGCCATCGCCCGCTTCATAGCGTTGACATAGCGCGCGATTCAACCTAGCCCCTTGCCAGAGACGGGGATCAGGATGACACAGACCAACTTTACCCTGATCGATGAAGCGCGGCCGCTCAGCCTCCTTGCCGCGCTTGCGGGCGATCGCGTCCGCATCGATCCGGAAGCGTTGCGGACCGAACTCGGGTGGGAACTCAAGCCGCAAGGGCTGTGCAAAGACGATCGCTGCGTTCCGGTGAAGGATCGCGCCGAGTTCATCACCGACGACGGCGTTGATCTCGAACGCTTCGCTGCCGCACTGCATCGACCGCTCGCACTCGATGTCGATGCACGAATGGCGTGCATGGGTGTCCCGGCGGCGGACCGTATCGCCGCGATGGCGTCGCTGAACGCGCCGGACTTTACTCTGCCGGACTGGCAAGGCCGCACGCATTCGCTGTCGGACTATCGTGGCAAGAAAGTCCTGCTCGTCGCCTACGCGTCCTGGTGAGGCTGCCGCTATGACCTGCCGGTCTGGCAGGCACTGTACGACGAGTTGAAGGAGTTCGGCTTCGTCGTGATCACCGTCGCGCTGGACCGATGTGCCGACGATCCCCGGCCGTTCATCGAAGCTGCCGCGCCGACGCATCCGAGTTTGATCGATAGCGAGCACATTGTGGCGGATCGGTACGACATGGTGAACGTGCCGACGGTGGTGTGGATCGACGAGGCCGGGCGCGTGGTGCGGCCGAACGACGTCGCGTTCGGCAGTGATCAATTCAAGGACCTCACCGGCATCGAATCTGCGCCCCATCTCGAAGCGCTGCGAGCGTGGGTGAAGGACGGCACCGCGCCGTTCACCGAGGACGAAGCGCGGCAACGGCAGATGCTGCCGACACCCGAGGTTCAACTGGCGCGCGCAGAGTTTACGCTCGCGTGGCATCTACATCAGACGGGTAACGTCGACGCCGCCGAGCGCCACTTCGTCCGCGCCGGCGAGTTGGCGCCGCACGATTTCACCATCCGTCGCGGCTCGATGCCGATCCGCGGGCTCGATCCGATGGGGGCGCCGTTTGCCGAGCTGTACTCCGAATGGATACAAGCCGGACGGCCGTACTACGTGCCGCTGAAGTGACGGTCGATTGAAGACAGAGTGAGGGCCCCCGATGCACGCACAGAGAACACAACTCGAAGCTGACTTCACCTTCAACCCGTTCGACGACGCCACGCGCCGCGATCCCTTCGCGCTGTTCGCGCGCGCGCGCCGCGAGTATCCCGCGTATCGCCATCCGGGGCTGCCGATCCCCATCACTTCGGTGTTTCGCTACGCGGATGTCATGGCGATTTTGAAAGACCACGCGACCTGGTCGAGTCGGTTTCCGCCGCCGCCGGGCGTCGATCCCGAGCAACTGCCGCCGCCGAGCATGCTCGGGCAAGATCCGCCGGAGCACGACCGCTTGCGTGGGCTCGTCAATCAGGCGTTCACGCCGCGGATCATTCGCCGCCTCGAACCCCGCATGAACGAGATCGCGCACGAGTTGCTCGACGCGGCGCTCGCGCACGGCGAAGTCGATTTCATCCAGGCGTTTACCTACCCGCTGCCGGTCATTGTGATCGCGGAGATCATTGGCGTCCCGATCGAAGATCGCGAGCAGTTCAAACACTGGTCGGACGAAGCGGTGGCCAATCTGGGCAACGCGTTGTTCGCCCCGCCGCCGCCCGATCGCTTGCAGCGATTGGCGCGCCTGCTCGATGAGATGGGCGCCTACTTCGCGCGCCTCGCCGACGAGCGCCGTCGTGCGCCGCGCGAGGATCTCCTGACCGGGTTGGTGCAGGCGGAACACGAGGGCTCCCGGCTCACGCAGGACGAGATGCTGCGCATGTTGGTGCTGCTGTTGGTCGCCGGCAACGAGACGACTACGACGCTCATCAGCAACACCGTGCTGACGCTGCTCGATCATCCCGACGCGATGGCTCAGTTGCGGCGCCAGCCGGAGTTGGTCCCGTCTGCCATCGAAGAGGTACTGCGCTATTGCTCGCCGGTGCAACTCGATCCGCGCATGGCGAAGCGGCGCGTCGAGTTGCACGGTCAGATCGTGGAGCCGGGCGAATTCGTCGTCTGCTGGCTGGGCTCGGCCAACCGCGACCAAGCCGAGTTCGTCGATGGTGAGCGTTTCGACATCGCTCGTGAAGACAACCGCCACCTCGCCTTCGGGTTCGGCGTACACTACTGCCTCGGCTCGAATCTAGCGCGCCTCGAAGCACAAGTCGCGCTGCGGGCGTTGCTCGCGCGCACGCGGTCGTTCGAGCGCACGACCACCGCGCCGCTGCCGCTGCATCCCAGCCTCGTCTTTCGCGCGGTGACCGAGCTGCCGCTGCGTTTGGCGGCGTGAGCGGCTTGGCAGCGCGTGGAGAACACCGTGCCTTTAGCCGAACTGTAGGTCTGATGATCGACGATCGCGTCGACGACGTCCGCGTCGCGCGACAACTCAAGGAAATCGAGATCGTCGTTGCGGTACCCCGGCGCGGGATCACGCAACCAGCGGTAAATCCGGTACGAGCTTTCGTGAAAGTCGTACGAAAACCGGTTCAGCTCCATCGCACTGGCGTATCGCCGATCGCGTATCGCGCCGATCGTCGATTGCATGCAAGCCTCAGAATCGTCCGCACCGTGCTTGCGTCAGGCAGGCGCCAGAGTAGTGATTGAACCACCGTCAACCTGCGAGGTGTTGCGATGATCGATCTCTACACGTGGACCACGCCCAACGGGCGCAAGATCTCCATCATGCTCGAAGAGACCGGACTGCCGTACAAAGTCATTCCGGTGAATCTCACCAAGAACGAGCAGTTCAGCCCCGAGTTCACGGCGATCAATCCGAACCAGAAGATCCCGGCGATCGTCGATCACGACGTGCCGGGCGGACCGTTGAGCATCTTCGAGTCGGGCGCGATTCTGTTCCATCTCGCCGAGAAGACCGGCAAGTTCTTCCCGAGCGACGCGCGTGGCCGCAGCCGCGTGATGGAGTGGCTGATGTACCAGATGAGTCACGTCGGGCCGATCATCGGGCAGACCGGCCACTTCATCAATCAAGCCCCGGAAAAGATCCCCTACGCGATCCAACGCTTCGTCAACGAGTCGGTCCGCATCGTCGGCGTGCTCAACGTCGGCCTGCGCGAGAGCGAGTTTCTCGCTGGCGCGTATTCGATTGCCGACATCGCGACGTATCCGTGGGTCACCGCGGCGTGGGGCCCGTTCAAGTCGATGATGCCCGAGAAAATCGGCGAGTTTGCCAACGTCCAGCGCTGGCTCGATGCGATGGCCGCGCGGCCTGCGGTGCAGCGCGGCATGGCAGTTCCCTGAATGCGGAATGCCCTGAATTCGGAATGCGGGAGTGCGGAATGCGGAATAGGGCGCGACCGCGCTCCCCTACGTCAGGAATTCCGCATTCATCACGGCTTGCCGATGAGTCCGGTGAGCCATTGCGTCGCCTGCGTCCCCCAGTGAATGAACGAATCGGCAACGCCGGGGGCGAGGGCGGCGAGTTTCTCCAGCGTCGCGACACCGGGCGGAACCGAGATCTCAACCAAGCGGAAGCGGGCGGCAGCGAAGACCGCCCACACGACCCACGATGGCGGCATGTTGAGCGCCGACGGCCACAGCGCGCCGAACTGGTCGTTCCGTTCGAGACTCTGCGCCATCGGCGTGTCGATGACCCCGGGCATCACGAGCGCGACGTGGATGTTGGTATTGTGCAGCTCGACCCGGAGCGCCTCGGTGAGACCGACGAGCGCAAACTTACTGGCGCAATAGCCACCGAGCGGTGACACCCCGCGCCGGCCGGCGAGCGAGGCGACGTTGACGATGCACCCGTCGCCATGCGGCTGCATCACTCGCACAGCTTCCTGCATCACCGCGAGCGCGCCGAATACGTTGACGCTGAACATTGCGGTGAGATCGGCCGGCTTCAGATCGACGACTGGTGCGGGGATCATGATGCCGGCGTTGTTGACCACGATGTCGATGCGGCGGAAATGCTTGTGCACCGCCCGCAGGCAGGTTCGGACGGCGGCGGGCTTGGTGACGTCGGCGGGCGCGACGAAGGCATCGCCGCCGTTGTCCGTAACGGCGTGCGCGACCTCGTCGAGCGCTGCGCGCCGGCGCGACACCAACGCCACGCGCGCCCCCGCCGCCGCAAACGCGAGAGCGGTCTCGCGACCAATGCCGCTCGACGCGCCGGTTACCACCACCGTCTTGTCACGAAAGTCATCGAACCACGCCATGCGATCTCCTCGCTGCACGCAGCATCGCGCGGTGACGTGCATCTCGTCAAACCGGTGGAACGCGATCTCCGAGCGCGCCCGGAGGTCACGCTCCACCGAGGCCAGCTCGCCCCAATGAGACAGAAGACAATTCACCACAGAGGCACCGAGACACGGAGAATGAGATCCTCCAGGGTTGAAGACTTCGCTTCGAAGCTTCATCTCGACTTCATCCTAGATCGGGCGTGGTCCTTCAGCTGCGAGCTTCCGAATTCCTTGTCTCCTCCGTGTCTTCGCGTCTCTGTGGTGAAATCTTTTTCACATCAAGGTTAGGTGGCTTGCAGCGCACCCGCCGAATCGCCAGACTGCGGTCATCCATGGCGGCACGCAGCGAACAGCGGACCGGCAACACGCTCACACGCGGGCGGGCGCGGCGGGTGTTCAAGGTCGGCGAGCTGGCGACGTCGGTCGGCTCATCGTACGTCGTCGAAGCCCTCAAGTGGCCGTTCCGTTCCGCCGGCAAGCGCCAACAAGGATTGCTCGACGCGCACATTCGCAACGCGATCAAAATCGTCGAGGGTTCGCAGCAGCTCAAGGGCGCGTTCATGAAGCTGGTGCAGATGCTGTCGATGCGCGATGACATCCTGCCGCCGCAAGCGCTGGATATCTTGTCGGTGGTGCAGTCGCACGTGCCGCCGATGGAGTATCCGTTGATTCGCGAGCAGGTCCGTCGCGAGCTCGGCGCGTATCCTGAGGAGTTGTTCGCGTCGTTCGACGAGCAGGCATTCGCCGCGGCGTCGCTCGGGCAAGTGCATGCGGCACGCTTGCCGAACGGTGAAGAGGTCGTCGTCAAGGTGCAGTATCCCGGCGTCGATGAGACGGTGAAGCAGGATCTGCAGAACATCAAAACCCTGCTGCGGACCTTCGCGCTGATCGGCCGCGACGTCATGCGGCAGAAGATTGATCCATCGGATGTCTACCGCGAACTCGAAGAGCGGCTGCACGAAGAACTCGACTACGTCAACGAGGCCAAGAACATCGCGCTGTTCCAGAAGATGTTTCGTGACGACGACGAGATCGTGATCCCGCAAGTGTACCCGGACTTTTCATCGCGACGCGTGCTGACCATGAGCCGCGTTGAAGGCTACCCGTTCGCCGACATCCTCAACCCGGGCGTCGATCAAGCGCTCAAGGACTGGGTGGCGCTGAAGTATTTCCATGCCCTATGGCGGCAGGTGTTCGAGTTCGGCGTGCTGCACACCGACCCGCACCCGGGCAACTACCTGGTCACCTTTCATCCCAAGCTGGTGATCCTCGACTTCGGATCCATCCGCATTTTTCCTGAACCCATTCGGAAGGCCTACCACACGTTGGCGCGGGCCATCTTGGCGCGCGATGAAGCCACCATGGCGGACTGCTTTGTGCGGCTCGGCTTCCTCGACAAGGGCGACGACCCCAAGCCGATGGTGCGCATCATGTACCTCATCTTCGAACCGGTGATGGTCGACCGGCGTTACGATCCACGAGATTTCCACTCGGTGGAGCGCGCGATGGAAATCGCCACCATCGGCTTCGAAGCCCGCATCTTCAAGACCCCCGGCCACCGTGTGTTCCTCGCCCGTGCCTTGATGGGGTTGGACGCCTACCTGAAACAGTTCGGCACCGTCACCAACTGGCACCGCGAGTTCAAAGCCTGCGTGGAACAGGTGAAAGGATGAGACCAATGCGGAGTGTCGAATTCGGAATGCGGAATGGAAGTGGCAGAGGCCGGTATGAAGCGCGGTGAGTCCGAACATTCCGCACTCCGCCCTCCGCACTCCGCACTGGAATGGTGGCGCGAGGCGGTCTTCTATCAGATCTACGTGCGCAGCTTTCAGGACGCCAATGGTGACGGCATCGGCGATCTCGCGGGGCTGATCGAGCGACTCGACTACTTGAACGACGGCACGCCCAACTCGCTCGGCGTCGACGCGTTGTGGCTCAATCCGATCAACCCGTCGCCGATGTTCGATTTCGGCTACGATGTCAGCGACTATTGCGCGATCGATCCCGTGTTCGGCACGCTCGACGATCTGGATCGGCTCGTTGCCGAAGCGCACCGGCGCAACATGCGCGTCATTCTCGATTTGGTGCCGAACCACAGCTCGCACCTCCATGCATGGTTTCGTGAATCGCGCAGCTCGCGAACCAGTTCCAAGCGCGATTGGTACACGTGGCGTGATCCGGCGCCGGACGGCGGTCCGCCGAATAACTGGGTCAGCGTCTTCGGCGGGCCGGCGTGGGAATTCGACGAGCAGACCGGGCAGTACTACCTGCACTCGTTCCTCGTCGAGCAACCCGATCTCAACTATCGCAATCCCGCCGTCGTCGAGGCGATGGAGAACGTCCTCACGTTCTGGCTCGATCGCGGCGTCGACGGGTTCCGCGTCGACGTCATTCACAAGATGGTCAAGGACGCGGCGTTGCGATCCAACCCAAAACCGAATCCGAGCCAGGAGCATCCGATCATTCATTACGGCGGACAGGTTCACCTGCACGACGAAGATCAGCCCGAGGTGCACGACGTCATCCGGAGCTGGCGGCGAATCCTCGATCGCTACGGCGCCGGCACGATGGTGGGCGAGGTGGGGCTGTACGATCCGGTGCGGATTGCAGCGTATCAGGGCAACGGACACGACGAGTTGCCGCTGGCGTTCAACTTTCCCTTCCTATGGACCCCGTGGGACGCGGCGGCGTTTCGCGAACGGGTCGACGAGATCGAGCGCGTGTGGCCGCCGGCGGCGCAGCCCACGTACACGCTCTCGAACCACGACGTGCCGCGCCACCGCTCGCGCTTCGACGATGCCCGCTACGGAGACGCGCGCGCGCGGGTCGCGGCGCTGATGCTGCTGACGCTGCGCGGGACGCCGTTCGTCTACTACGGCGACGAGATCGGCATGCTCGACGGCGTGATTCCGGCCGAGCGGATTTGCGATCCGGTCGGCAAGCGCTTCCCCGCCGTCGGCCGTGATCCATGCCGCACGCCCATGCAATGGAGTGGCGGTCGCCTCGCTGGCTTCACAACGGCGCCCGATGCATGGCTGCCGTTGTCGTCCGATCACACGCGGATCAACGTGGCGGCCGAGCGCAACGATTCGCGCTCGCTGCTGAGTTTCTATCGCCGACTCGTGTGGTATCGAAAGCAGTGCGCCCCGCTCACGCGTGGGACGTACCGCGCGCTCGACCGCGCGCCCGATACCTTCGTGTACGTGCGCGAACACGCCGGCGAGATGCGGCTCGTCGCACTGAACTTTGCATCTGAGGCGCGAACCATCGCGTTGCCGTCCGGACCGGCACGCGTCGAGCTGTCGACAGATCCTGATCGCGCAATTGGTGCGGTTCCCGCCGGCTCGTTCACGCTCGCGCCGAGCGAGGGAGTGTTGATCGCGTTGTAGCGTCGATCGGATGGAGGGCGCACGGCGGTGCGCCCTTCTACTAGACCTTCTCCGAGCAGCACAGCCGCACCAGGTCGCGGATGCCCGACGAGCTGGCGCCTTCGAGATGGTGGATGAGGTCGATCGCCCGCTCCATCTTCTCCTTGCGCAGCGTGTAGCGGGTCTCGCGGCGGAACTTGTCTTCGACCACTTTGCGCCGCTCGTCGAACGAGCGGCCGGCGCCGCCGATCGGGACTTCTTGCTCCAACTCGAAGGTGCGGCCGTCTTCCATCTCAATCCGCACGCGCGACCCGAACGACATGCGAAAGCTGTTCAGATCCGCCGTCGCGAGATCGAGACTGTAGCGCTCGCCGAGGGGCGTATTGGTGATGCGAAGCAACGAACGGTCACGCATCCGTTGCGCGAAGATTTCGTCCTGCGTCACGCTCACGCGCCCGGCGAGATCCCACACCGCCGGGTCCTTGATCCGATCGCGGGTGAATTGGCGGGGGGTCAACTCCTTGTCCATCAACGCCACGGCGACGTTGTAGCCGATGGAGAAGTTCAGCGTGATCGGCGAGCTCGTCGGACCTTTCACGTAGGGTGCCGAGAGGGCGTCCATGCCGACGGTGAGCGGACCCGTGGCGATGCGGACGGCTTTGACCTTGCGCGTATCGATGGTGTGTTGCCGCACCAGCGTGAGGATGCAGTCGATCATCGTGTCGAGATAGGCGCAGCCGGGGTAGGCCTTGTAGCTGAGCGTGTCGGTCAACCACACCTTTCCAAACCCCTCGAAGGCGCCCATCAGTGGCGTGGTGGCGAACGTCTGCACGAAGCCTTGCGGATTCTCCAAGATGTCGGGGCAGCCGCGTAACCCAGCGGCGGCGAGTTCGGCGGCTTGCACACCCAGCGGCGCGGTCATCGACGCCAGCAGCACCTTTGCGTCGGAGCCGAAGAAACCGGGTTGCAGGCTGCGATTGGGTTGCAGAAGCGCGATGCCGATCGCCGACTGCACTGCGTCCTTCTCCAACTTCAGTAATTTGCCGGTGGCGATGGCGCTGGCCACCAAATGCACGAAGGTCCACAACTGCCCGTGTGATGGGCCGATCATCACCGACGCGCCGACTCGGCCGGCGACCTCGTTGGCGAGCGTTTGCGCGAGCAGAAAATCCTTGCCGCTCACGCCCTGCTTTTCGGCGACGGCCAAGGTCGTCAGCACCGCCGAGTGACCGGTGTGACCGGCGAACAAGTAGTCGTCGTAGTCGAGCGCCATGCTCAGCGCGGTGTTGCCGAAGATCGCGTGATACACCGACGTGCGCTCGCCCGACGGCATCAAGGTGGCTTCCTTGCCGCCGCACCATTCCTTCACGGTGCGGCTCACCGTGCGGCCGGCTTCGGTGAAGTGCCCGGCGTGCACCGAGGCGATGACGCTGAGAATCTGGTTCTTGCACTCCTCCACCACGCGCCGCGGCACGTCTTCGAATTGCGCTTGCGCGACCCACTCCGCGATGCGCGCGGTGGCGTTACTTCCCTCCATGCATTGGCCCCCTGGATTCGACTGCGGCCACCTCTATAGCGAAAAAGGCGGCTACGACGCCAGCCCAGCCGCCGGGTCGACGTGGTGGTGCGCCTTACTTTACAAGCCGGCACCCCTCCGTTAAGAGCAACACGCATGGCCGCGAAGAATGTGCGACCGAATGCCGGCGAACAGGCGCTGCTCGACGAGCTCAAGCAGCTCGCCGAGCAGATCGGCATCGAGGTGCGCGAAGAACGCTTGCTGCGCGAGGTCGGTTACCGCGTGCGCAGCGGCGGGTGTCGGGTGCGGGAGAAGAATTTGATCTTGCTCGATCGCGGGCTGCCGGTGAGCGCGCAGATCGACATCCTCGCCGGCGAGTTGGCCGCGCGCCCGCTCGAGACCGTCTACATATCGCCCGCCGCGCGACGCGTGCTCGAAGGTGCCGCCCCGGAGGCCGCCCGTGCATCGCGTCAAGGATAAGCTGTCGACCGCCGATCGCTTCGCGATTTTCAAAGAGCATCTGCGCCGGCAGCGGTTGAAGTCGACCGCGCAACGCGATGACATCGCCCGCGTGTTCTTCGGCAGCAACCGCCACAGCAGCGTCGAAGAACTCTACCACGCGGTGAAGCAGATCAACCCCGGCATCGGATACGCGACCGTGTATCGGACCATGAAGTTGTTGACCGAATGCGGGCTCGCCGTCGAGCGCCACTTCCGCGACGGCGAGGCGCGCTACGAGAGCGGAGTCAACCGCGAACATCATGACCATCTGATCTGCGAGGGCTGCGGCAAGATCGTCGAGTTCGAAGAAGAGCGCATCGAAGCCTTGCAAACCGAGGTTGCCCGCCGTCTCGGCTTCCGCCTCAGCGGCCACAAGATGGAACTCTACGGCCGCTGCCGCGACTGCCAGAAGACGCAGGCGGTCGGCTAGTCGCACCGAATCATCTCCGACAGGAGGAACGCGCGCTCCGCGCCTGTTGGGGGCCGGGGCGAGCGCGCCCCGAGGGCACGCCCACCAAAACGATTGACAGGGACGCCGATTTCCGGCTAATTGAAAATGAGTTTCAATATCCCCTGAGAAGGGGGCCGGGTGCCGATGCGACGCGCAGAAGACAATCGACCACACTCTCGCCGGTTTCGGCGCGGCTGTTTGGCGCTCGTACTGTCCGCGGTGCTGGTCCGTGGAGCGTCGGCCGCGGTCGATCCCGACGCGGTGAAACGCGTGCTCACCCTGCTCACCGTCGTCGGCGAAGAATACCGCGAGGGATGCGACGACTCCGGCACGTTGGTCCGGCCGCTGGAGTACGAAGAAGCACGCAGCTTTCTCGCCGAAGCCCGGATGCGCTGGCAGCAATTGGCGGAGACCGGCAACGCGAACGACATCGATCGACAGCTCATCGCATTGGAAGGCGCCATCGAAGCAAAGACATCCGCAGATGTGGTGCGGGCGCAAGTCGCGGGGTTGCGCGCGGCAGTCACCGCCGCCACTGGGATTGCGGCCGATGTTTACCCGCCTCAGCCGCCGTCGCCGGCGCGCGGTGCAGCGATCTTTCGCGAGAATTGTGCGTCCTGTCACGGCGAGCGCGGCGACGGACAAGGTCCGGACGCTGCGCGCCTCGAACGTAAGCCCGCGAACTTCACCGACCCAACCTTCATGCGTGGCGAAACTCCCTACGATCACTTCCATGTCGTGACCTTGGGCAAGCGCGGCGCGGCCATGCCGGCATGGGAAGACGTGCTGTCGCTGCAAGAGCGATGGGATGTGCTGAGCTACGTCTGGCGTCTGTCGCACGATCGGCGCGAGTTGGCCGAAGGGCAGGGCGTGTATCTGAACCACTGCGCCAATTGTCATGGCGCCGCCGGCGACGGCCGCGGTGTGTACGCGGCGGCCTTGCTGACGCCGGCTCCAAATTTCTCGCAACCCGCCTCGCTTGCCCGCCGCACTGATGCCGAGCTGTACGCAACCGTGCGCGACGGTGTCGCCGGCACGGCGATGCCGTCATTCCGTTCGCTGACCGATGACGAGCGCTGGAAAGCCGTCGCGTTTCTGCGCGCGTTGTCCCTCGGTGGTCCTGACGGCGGCGACGGCGCCGCCAGCGGCGGCGAGGGCCCGACTCGCAAGTTCGGGCGGATGATGGGGCTGTTGGGCGTGGAATATGGGAAGGCGTTCGCGAACGGCGAGATCGCCAGCCCGCACGACCTGGCCGAGGCCGAGGTGTTGCTCGCGCAAGTCACCGCGGCCACTCCGTTGGTGGCGGAAGCCATCAAGACAATCGCACCGTCGGATGCGGCCGCGCTACCTGGTCGAGTCGAAGAATTGAGTGCGCGCATTCGTGACCGCGCGCCCGCCGATGACGTTGCGCGGTTGGTGCATGCGCTCGCGTCCTCACTGCCCGAAGCGCCGGCTGCGACGGCGCCGGCGCCGGATGCGCTTGCGGAGACGCGACGGTTGCTGGACGCTGCGCTCGCGGCGTACCAGCGCAACGATCCGCAAGCACTGTCGTTGGCGTCTGACGCCTACTTTCAATTTGAACCGCTTGAAAGCCGGCTCGCCGGCGTTGCCCCCACGCTCAAGGGTCAAATTGAGCAGCGATTCCTCGATTTGCGCGGCACGTTCACCAACCCCGGCGGAGCCGATCGAGCGGTCACCGTCATTGCCGCAATCAACGGCGATCTCGACGCAGTGGCGGCGGCGCTGCAGCCGCACTCGAATCCGTACGCGCTGTTCGTGCAATCGGCGACGATCATGCTGCGCGAAGGGTTCGAGATGGTCTTGGTGATCACCGCCTTGCTCGCCTACGTCAAAAAGTCGGGCAATTCGCAGATGCAGCGGCCGATCGTGCTGGGCGCGCTCGGCGGCGTGCTGCTCAGCCTCGCCACGGCGTACGTGTTCGCGTTGCTGTTTGAAGGCGCGTCAACGAATGCCGCCGAAGCGCTCGGCGGCGTCTCGATGCTGCTCGCCTCCGTTGTGCTGTTTTGGGTGAGCTATTGGCTGGTGTCGAAAGCCGAAGCCGACAAGTGGCAGCGCTTCATTCAAGGCAAGGTGAAGTCGGCGCTCTCCGCCGGCAGCGGCGCGGCACTGGCGGGCGCTGCGTTCCTCGCCGTCTATCGCGAAGGGGTCGAGACGGTGCTGTTCTACCAAGCGCTCTTCGGCTCAGCGCCCGGCGCGACCGGTGTCGCGGTGGGCGGCCTGATTGCCGGGACGGTCGGCTTGCTGCTCGTCTACGCTGTGTTGCAGCGCTTCGAGATGCGCATCCCCATCCGGCAGTTCTTCCTCGGCACCAGCTTTCTCTTGTACTACATGGCGATCGTCTTCGCCGGACAGGGTGTCGCGGAGTTGCAGGAAACCGGCTGGATTTCGCTGACGCCGGTCGCCGGCGTTCCGCGCATCGATTTTCTCGGCGTGTATCCGACGATCGAAACGTTGCTCGCGCAGGGCGTGCTGATTGGATTGCTGTTCTACGCTGTGGCCGTTGTCATGCGGCGACGGGTGGTCACGAGTGCCGCACACGCGGACGACGCCGGCGCGGTGTTGGACGAGGTACGTCGCCTGCAACGCCTCGCGATCGAGATCCGCAGCGATCTCGCCCACCAACCGACGGTCGAGCAAGCGGGTCGCCGGCTCGATACGTTGATCGAGCGCGTCACGGTGCTCGAAGGCCAGATGCAGCTCAAGCTGCCGGCGCGCGCCGCGAAGCCGGCCCAAGTGTAGGCGCGGACAATGCCGAGACGACGCGGTGTGCTCCTCGTGACGGCGATCCTGATCGTCACGCTCACGCAAGCCGTCGGCGCACAAGAAGGGGTTTTTCTCAGCGAAGAGGATGCCCCGCGCGCGGTGTTCCCCGAGGCCGACCGCGTTGAGCGCCGTGACGTTGCCGTTGACGATGCACTCCGCGAACAACTCAGGGCCAAGCTCGCCGCGACCCCGCCGTCGATCTGGGAATCGCACTACACCACGTTCACCGCATGGAAGGGATCGACGCAACTCGGGCGCGCGTTCCTGGTCGAAGAGATCGGGAAGCACAGGCCGATCACCTTCGTCGTCGGTGTACGACCGGATGGCCGCGTGCAGGACGTCGCCGTGGTTGCCTATCGCGAAGCCTATGGCGGCGAGATTCGCAACCAGCGCTTCTTGGTTCAGTACAAGGACAAGAGCGGAGGCGATTCGCTCGAACCATACCAAGCGATCACCAACATCGCGGGCGCAACCCTGTCGGTCGAGGCCGCCAGTCGTGCGGTGAAGAAGGCGCTGGCGCTCGCTGCGGCGACCGCGGCCGATTCCGGAGTGGAGCACCCTTGACCCAGGATCGACACGGTCCGACGATAGGTGTCGCGGTCGTTGCCGCCGCGGTGCTGGTCACACTCAGCGCGCACTCGGTGTGCGCCGCCTCAGTGACCGAGATTCACTACGCGATGGGGACGTACCTCGCGATTACCGTGCAAGGCGTGGCGCAGGCACGCGCACGCGAAGTCATGCGCGGCTGCTTTGCTGAGGCGCGGCGTTTGGAAGCCGTATTCTCGCGTTATGATCCACTCAGTGAACTGAGTCGGTTGAACGCGAGCATCGCACCAGCGTCTTCGGTCAGTGACGATATGGCGGATTTGGTGCGGCGCTCGAGTGCGCTGCGCGCGGCTACCGACGGCGCGTTCGATGTCAGCATCGGCGGCCTCACCGCGTTGTGGCGAACGACTGCGCAACGGCCGCCCGCCGGCGTGCTCGCCCGCGAAGGCGGTCAACCGAATCGGGTGCGGCTGCGGGGGCGCACCCTGACGCGATCGGCCGCCGCGGTGCAACTCGACTTCGACGGCGTCGCCAAAGGCTACGCCGTCGATCGTTGCGTTACCGGGCTGCGTTCGGCCGGCATCGGACGCGCGTTGATCAACTTCGGCGAAAGCAGCCAGTACGCGCTCGGGGTGCCGGAAGGCGAGCCCGGTTGGTCGATCGCCGTCCGCGGCAGCGATCCCGACACCATCATCGGCACGGTGCGGTTGCGCGATGAAGCGCTGTCGGCCTCCGCGGTGTTCGGGCATGAGCGAACGCTCGGCGGCCGGCGCGTCGGCCACATCATCAATCCTGCATCGGGCGAGCCGTTGGAGAGTGATGCGCTGGCGTTGGTCGTGGCGTCCGATGCGACGACGGCGGAGGCATTCTCGAAGGCGGTTCTGATCTGGGGCGAAGCGACGAGCAGCCCTCGATCCTTGTCGGCGAAGCTTGCAGCGAGCCGACATCTCCGAGGGGCACTGTACGTTCGTGCGGACCAGACGACGACGTGGCGCGCGAATCGCATTCGCTTCTCGCCCGCTTCGCGCCCACTCCGGATCGCGGAGGCGCCGTTGTCATGAGAGCATTCACCGCTTCGTCGTATCTGCTGCGCTACGCCCGCCTCGAGATTCGACTGATTTACACCGGCTTCTTGTTGCTGGCGCTGGTCGGCATGGTCACGATGGCGGCATTTCAGTTCCGTCAGATCGGACCGACGCCTGAGCGCATCGCGAGCTACTACCGCGGCGGCGCTCGCGGCGGCGAGATGGCCTTCCCGAAGACGTTTCGCGAGCTGGTCGAGGTCACGCATTTTCACTCCTTCATCATGGGCATCGTGTACCTCGTACTGGCACACTTGTTCGTGGCGACCAGCTTATCGCCGCCGGCGAAGCTGTGGCTGATCTCGGTGGGGTTTGCGGGCCTCGCCGGTGATCTCGTCGGGCCGTGGTTGATTCGATACGTCGCCGCCGACTTTTCCTATCTGCAACTTGCCAGTTGGCTGGGCGAATGGGTCGGGTTCAGCGCCTTCGTCCTGTGTCCGCTGCACGAAATGTGGTTTCGCTATGAGCGCGAAGAATTCCCACCCGAGTGAACCGACCGCGAGCGGTTCGATGCGCAACCTCCGCTGCCCCTGCGGCAGCTTGATGGCGCGCGTCAGTCGCGCCGGCATCGAATTGAAATGCCGGCGCTGCAAGCGAGTGGTCACGCTCGCCATGCCGACAACCCAGCGCTGGATCACCGTCGACTTGTGCGATTCGGAGGCGGAACCGAGATAGAAGGAAACATACGACAGAGGTTTTGGCGGCCGTCTCCCGTGACGGTCGCGAGGCCAGCGACAGCGACGCGGCGACCTGTGCTGCGTCCAACGGAGTCCAGAGCCCGGTGTCGGCGCAAGTATGCGCCCGCCGGGCTTTGGCGTTTTGGAAGACCGAGGAGGGAAAAAATGACGACGCGGAAGATCATGCGACACATCGGCGGACCAACGGCGATCGTCGTCACCCTGGTGGCGGCGTCACCGGTGCTGGGTTGGGCTGAGGATCTCAACGATCGCATCGAGCGAATGGAGCACGAGCTGCATGAGCTGAAGCAACAACTGAAGGACGAACAAGCGGCGCGCCAAAAGCAACAAGCCGACGCCCAGGCGGCGGAAGCGGCCAAAGCTGCACAGGCAGCCAAAGCTGCGGAGGCGGCGAAGACTGCCGAGGTCGAGAAGTCCTCTGAGAGTCTCACGCGCGAGCTGCTCGATCGTGTGAAGGTCGGCGGGTACGGCTCGTTCCGCTTCGAAGGCTCGACACTCGACGAGGTGAAGAACACCTTCACCTTTCGGCGGTTCGTCCTCACGACCGACGCCAACATCGCGCCGCGACTGCGCGCGTACTTCGAGGTCGAGTTCGAGCGCTTTCGCAAACTCGAATTGGAAAAGAGTTTGAGCGTTCAGGACGGCGGGCTTACCTCGAGCTCATCGGTCGAGGGCACCGACGATTCGGAGTTGTCGCTGGAACAAGGGTGGCTGCAGTACGATCTCGCCGACTGGGCGCGCTTTCGCGCCGGCGCCATCTTGGTTCCAGTCGGTCGCTTCAACATCCGACACGACGACAATCTGTGGGATCTACCGCGCCGTTCGCTGGTCGATCGCGGCGTGCCGGTGCTGCCGGTGGAAGCGGCGTGGGATGAGTTGGGTGCCGGCTTCAACGGTGACATCCCGCTCTCCGATACTTGGTTGGCGAGTTACCAGTTGTACGTCATGAACGGCGTCACGCTCGACGCGAACTCTGAACAGTTGGCGCAAGCGCGCGTTGGGGACACCACCTTGATCGAAAATGAGGTCGAGGTGAAGCCGTCGAACGGGACGTTCAACCTCGACACGAAGGACTCGAAGGCGCTCAGCGGTCGCTTCGCCGTCAGCCCCTCGCTCAAGGGCGAGATCGCCGCCTCCTTCTATTGGGGCCGCTACACGCCCGACTTTCTCCCGTCGGAACATTTGTATTCGATCAGCGGCGACGGGCGCTGGGATTTCGGTATCGTCGAAGTGGAAGGCGAGTACGTCTTCACCCATTTCGGCGGCATCGAGGACGCGGCGCGCGGGTTTGCACAGCATGCGATCTTCAAAGAGTCGGAGTTGGAGAACGACGCGGTCGAACACGAGGTCGATTTCGAGCTGGCGAACTTGGCGACCGACAAGCAAGGGTATTGGATCGAGCTGCGCCACCGCTTCTGGCCCGCGTTCCTCAACCGCACCGTGCTGGGCAGCCCGTTCCAACATCCGCAGATGGTCGCGGTCGTCCGTGGTGAACAGGTGTGGCTCGGCGATCTGATCACCAACGTCGACTTCCGCAATGGCGTGTTGACGGCGCTCGACCACGAGAATCGCAGTCTCGACCGCATCACCGTGGGCCTCGCGTATCGTCCGGTGCCGCAGGTCGTCTTCCAGCTCGCCTATGAGTACACCCGCACCGACAGCGGCAAGAGTCTGTCCAGCGTCACCAACTTCTTGCCCGCGGGTTCAACCGACAACGAGTCCCACGCGGTTCTCGTGGGCACAGCCTTTGGATTCTGATCATGCAGACCTCGCGCTTGAGACAGCCCTTCATCGTCGCGCTGGCGTTTGTTGCGTTCGCTTGCGGCGGACACGGAGAACGAACGATCGCGGAGCCATCCGATCCGCCGGAAGTCGCGCTCGGCGAACGCTTGTTCTTGGAGACACGCTTCGCGCAATACTTCGCGGCGCATTCCAACGGCGTGGTCAACGCGCCGCTGAGTGAAGGCGACCCGGTGATGGCTGCCACGATCACGACCGCTGCGCCGCTGCCCGGACCATTCGCGGGCGCCTCGATGAATTGCCGCGCCTGTCACTTGGTCGATGAGCACGGGGAGGAGCGCGCCGGCGGCGTGCGCACGTACGCCGACTTCGCGCGCCGAAGTCCGATCCCTGACCGCGGCGACGGGCGCGTGACGACGCCGCGTAACTCTCCTGCGCTCGTCAACGCGAGCCTTGCACGCTCGGTCCCGACGTTCTTCCATTTCGACGGCGAGTTCCCGTCGTTGCCGGCGTTGGTGAAGGGTACGTTCACCGGCCGCAACTTCGGCTGGCTCGCCGACGAGTCCGCCGCCGCGATCGCCAACCTCGCCCAAGTCATTCGGCAAGACAACGGCCAGGGCTCGCCGGCTCGCGACTTCGGCAGCCTGCCGTACCCGGTCGTGTTCGGCGGGACCGATCCGTCGATTCCAGAGATTTATCGCATTCCGGAAGAGTTTCGTCTCGATGTTGCCACGGCGACCGACGAACAGATTTTCGACGCGGTCGCAACTCTCGTCACCGCCTATGTCGAGTCGCTCGTCTTCGCCCGTGACACCAACGGCAACTTTGCCGGCTCGCCCTACGATCGCTTTCTGCGCAAGAACGGCCTGCCGCGCGCTCCGCTCGACGGCGAGTCGGCCCTCGACTACACCCGCCGCTTGCGCGATCAACTCGCGAGCCGGAGCGGTCTGAAATTTATCAGCCTGCGCGACGGCTCGTTCGCGCTGCACAGCCAGGAGTTCCGCTTCGATTCGCTGGAGTTGCAAGGCCTGCGCATTTTCCTGGCGGAAGCGAGCGATGCGGCGGCAACGCAGGGTGTCGGCAACTGCGTCGCGTGCCATCCGGCGCCCGCGTTCACCGACTTCCGCTTTCACAACACCGGCGCGGCGCAGGACGAGTACGACGCGATTCACGGCGCCGGCGGGTTCGCGGCCTTGTCGATCCCGGATCTCGCTCAGCGCACCGCCGATCCGGAGACGTACCTGCCGCCGTCGGCGGCGCATCCGCAGGCCACGGGCATCTTCCTTGCCGTGCCCGCGCTGACGCATCCGGGTCAAACCGATCTCGGTGTCTGGAACGTGCTCGGCAATCCGGCGGTGCCGGGACCGCAGGATGCGCTGGTTTCCTCCTTGTGCGGGCAGTTCGCGCGGCCCGCGCCCTGCAGTGCCGCCGACTTGCTGCCTTTCACGGTTGCCCTGTTCAAAACCCCCGGCCTGCGCGACCTCGGGCAATCGGCGCCGTATCTACACACCGGACAGCGGAACACGATCGAGGACGTGCTCCGCTTCTACATCACCTCCGCATCGCTCGCGCGAGCCGGCCTGCTTCGCAACGCCGCGCCGCAGTTGGCCGACATCCGCCTGAGCGAGGCGGACATCGCGCCGGTGGCGGCGTTTCTCCGCGCTCTGAACGAAGACTACGAATGACCATATTGAAAATGAATTTCAACTTCTGTATGGTGGGAACGGATGGATCAAAGGAGACTGCGTCATCATGATTGTCTGTCACTGCGTTGGAGCTTCCGACCGAACGATTCGTGAGGTGATCCGCGCCGGGGCCACGACCGTCGCCGAGATTGCTCGGTGCACCGGCGCCGGGCGCTGCTGCGAATCCTGCCGAGAGGAAATCGGCGAGATCTTGCTAACCGCGGGGGCTTCACGTACTGCCTGTCCGCGGCGAACGTCGACATCCATGGCCTGCGCGGAGGTACCGTGATGAAGGGCAACCCCAAGCTGATCGAGATGCTCAACGAGATCCTGACCGGCGAGCTGACCGGGATCAATCAGTATTTCGTTCACGCGAAGATGTGCGCCAACTGGGGGTACAAGCGACTCGCCGAGCGCGTCCGCAAGGAATCGGTCGACGAAATGAAACACGCGGACGAACTGATCGAGCGCATCCTCTACCTCGAAGGGGTGCCGAACGTGCAGCGACTCAGTAAGGTCCGCGTCGGCGAGACGGTGCCCGAGCAGTTCAAGCTCGATCACGCGCTCGAAGTGGAGGCGGTCGCGCGCCTGAACAAAGCGATCGAACTCGCCGTGGATGTCCACGACAACGGCACCCGCGAGCTGCTCGAGGATATTCTCGAATCGGAAGAATCCCACGTCGATTGGCTCGAAGCGCAGTTCGATCTCATCAAGCAAGTCGGCGTTCAGAACTACCTCGCGCAGCAGATTCATGAGTGACGCGACGGCGTGCCCGCCTTTGAAATCGCTTCCCAACTAGCCGCTCCGCGCCAGCACGTGTGGGCGCACGCCTCGACGATGGCGGGGGTCAACGCGGAGTTGCGGCCGTTGATCCGGATGACGTATCCGCGCGCGACCGACCGCCTGGATCCCGCGTCAGTTCCGCTGGGGCGGCCACTGTTTCGGAGCTGGGTACTGCTGCTCGGGATTCTCCCGATCGATCGTCACGATTTGACGCTGGTGTCGATCGATCCGCCGACCGGCTTTTACGAAGATTCGCGATCATGGTTGCAGCGGCGCTGGGTTCACATTCGTACGCTCGAAGAGACACCACACGGGTGCCGCGTTACCGACCGGCTCGACTTTACTCCGCGGTTGCCGGCCATGGGGCGCCTGCTATCGATTGCGATCCGAAGGATATTCGAACATCGTCATGGCTACCTGCGACGACGGTTTGGCTGAGTTCGGTGCGAGCCGCACCTATGAGCCGCTTGCATGGGCGGCTGGGGTTGACTTCGACTGCGGCGGATTGCTGGCCGGCCGGACCAGTCGATGGGCGTGCGCCAGCGACTCGGCGATGTCGGCCTTGAATGCGTCGTTCAAGTTGTCGACTTGCACGGCCTCGCGAACACCGGCGCGCCACTCGTCTGGTTTGACCGAGCGCGCCGCCGCGCGCAACTGCCGGACCAAATGACCGTCGAGATCCGAAATTGCGCCGCGCAGCAATTCGAGCGATGGCGCGAAGGCGCGGGGATCGGTGCCGCTCGCACTCTGGATCGCTTTGGCAGCGCGGATCAGCGAGCTGAACAAGCGAGTGATCTCCGACGGCTCGATCCCAACCTCGCGGGCGAGGACCTTGACGCGATCGAGCACGCGTTGCTCTTGCGCCGGATCTTCGATGGGCAATCCCTGCGCGACCTTGGTGGCGGCAACCATGGGCATCATGCGGCAGCGCAGCTCGATGTCGCTGAGCACCGCTTCGCGGTCCGCGGCCGCCGCCGCAAACATCGGACTGCCGAGCCACCGCTGGCGCAGCGCCCGCAGCCAGCCGTCGCGTTCGCGCTCGCGCAGCCAGCGGTCGACCCACTTCGCAAGCTGCGGCGCATCCGGCCGAATCCAGATCGCCTTGCGGTCGCGGCTGAATGGCCCGACGGTGCTGAACTCCTTGCGTTGCCACGCGCGGGCCTCCAGATCGTCGGTGAGCGCGGCGTCGGCGGCGCCGCGCAAGACCCGGTCGGGCAACGAGCGATTGTCCGCGACCGGCTCGATGGTCGCGTGCACGAACAGCTTGCGCGCGAGCTGTTCGAGATAGCCGCCACGATTGACGGCGATGCGCACCCCCTGCCGATCGAGTGCTTGGCGGTCGGGAAAGCGTGTCCGATCTTCACTCCGAATCAGCGCCACGGCGCCGCTGAGCGCATACGGACGCGAGTAGCGGCCGATCAACGCTCGTTCCGGCCGAATACTGACCCCGGACATCACCAGATCGACGCGGTCGTTCTCGAAGCTGCTCGCGAGATCCGGCCACTGCACGCGCACCTGCTGCAGCCGTGCGCCGAGATCGTGCGCCAGGCGCGTGGCGAGGTCGATGTCGAATCCCGCTAACGTGTCCGCCTGCGTCACGCTGAATGGTGCGTAGTCGCCGGTGGTGCCGACGCGCAGCATACCTCCGCGCTGAAGCGCGGCGACGTCGAACGCGTGTCCGGTGCCGACGCGCACGAGCACCCAGACCGCTGCTACCAGCCACCTCACACTCCGTCTCACTCGATTTGCCCGCATGGATCTCCTCGCGCCACCTCGCGCGTTCATCGATCACCGCGCTCCAGTTGACAGCTCTACAGGCGGCAGGCAAGAAACGCGAGCAGGAATCGCATGGCCACCCTCAGTGCCACAGAGTTCTCCCGCGCCGTCACCCTGCTCGCCGACCAACTCGGCGTGCAGCGTCTGCGCGATCGTCTGGTTCGCCTCAACGGATTGGTGACACGCCGCGGGGCGCCGTCGGCGGGGGCTCTTGCCGATCAGCTCTACATGCTCACCGGCGGCCTGCGCCGGCAGGTCGCGGCGACGTTCGCGTTTCAAGCGATCTGGAGCGAAACCCTGAATGCGAAGCTCGGCGGCGAAGACGGCGAAAAAAAGCTCGAGCAGCTCGCCGAGGCGATCAACGCCTGCCTCGACTCCCGCGAAGAGATTCTGCCGGATAAAGCCGCCGAACTCGACGCGGCCTTGAGCGCATACGAGCAAGCGCTCGCGGTAGCGGTGGGAGCCGAAATCGCGCGGTTGGACATGCTGTTGAAGGCGGTGCCGGCGGTCGCCGCGAAGCTGCGCGCGGCGTAGACGCGCGGCGATTCAATCCTGCCCCGATCGGGCGCCGATGCAACTCGCCGCGCTCTTGACCGATACCGAGGTGCTCTCGCACTCGGGTTCGCTCGACGTTGAGGTCCAAACCATCGTCGCTGACTCGCGTCAGGTGGCGCGCGGGGACGCGTTCGTGTGTCTTCCCGGCTACCGTACCGAAGGCGGCGAGACGCGCGCCGATCGCCACGACTTCATCCCCGAGGCGGTGAAACAGGGGGCGCGGGCGTTGGTGGTGAGCCGCGTCGTCGAACCGATCCCGGGCGTGACGATCGTGCGGGTCGCCGATTGTTGGTCGACGATCGCGGCGATGGCCTGTCGGTACTTCGATCACCCGTCGTTGGCGCTGCGAATGATCGGCGTCACCGGCACCTCGGGAAAAACTTCGACCACCTACTTCATCGAATCGGTGCTGGCGGCGGCCGGCTACCGCACCGGTCGGCTCGGCACCGTCGAGTATCACCTCGGCAAGGAGATTCTGCCGGCGGCCCAGACCACGCCGGAGGCGCCGGAATTGCAAAGACTGTTGCGCCGTGCGGTCGACCGACGAGTCGAGGCGGTGGCCATGGAAGTGTCGTCCCACGCGCTGGAATTGCGCCGCGTCGCCGGCGTGGCCTTTGATGTCGCGGTATTCACCAATCTCAGCCACGATCATCTCAACTTCCACCCGGACATGCACCACTACTTGCGGGCCAAAGGTCGTTTGTTCGAAGAGCTGGAAAGCGGCGGGAAATCCGCAACCGCGGTGGTGAACGTCGACGATCCCGCCAGCGCGCACATCATCGGCGTCAATCGCGGGCGGTTGTTGACCTACGGGACGCAGCCGCACGCGCAGGTGCGGGCCGAACACGTCGCGATGACGCTGCACGGCGTGCAGTTCGCCGCGGTCACGCCCGCGGGGCCGCTCGACGTGCAACTGCGACATCTCGGCGACTACAGCGTTTACAATGCGCTGGCGGCGGTCGGTAGCGGTCTCGCACTCGGAGTTCCGCTCGACCAGATCCGATCCGGCCTGGCGGCCGCCCCGACGGTGCCCGGGCGCTTCGAGTTGATCGACTGCGGCCAGGACTTCTGCGTTGTCGTCGACTACGCGCACAAGCCCGACGCGTTGGAGCGGTTGCTCGTCAGCGCGCGCCGACTGACACCGCGTCGCGTGATCACGGTGTTCGGCTGCGGCGGCGATCGCGACCGCGGCAAACGACCGGTGATGGGACGCATCGCCGCGCGTCTGAGCGACCTCGTGATCGTCACATCGGACAACCCTCGCACGGAAGATCCGGAGGCGATCATTGCCGAGATCGTCAACGGTGTGGCCGACGCGCGCGAGTCGCCGGATCGGGTTCGGACCGAACCCGACCGCGCGCGCGCCATCGCGCTCGCGATTACCGCGGCGCATCCGGGCGATCTGGTCGTGATCGCCGGCAAGGGGCATGAGACGTATCAGTTGTTCGCCGGTCGCCGGATTGACTTTGACGATCGCGAGGTCGCGCGGGACGCGCTTCGGCAACACGCGAGCTGAGAATGTCAGCCGACCCAGCCGTCGCTGGCGAGCGTTTCGGCGGGGCGCACACGCGCCCTGACGGGGCCTTCCGCGGCGGGCGCATTGGTGGCCGGGAGCATTGGCGTCAGCGCCTCGATCAACGTCGGGCCGCCGAAGGTTCCCTTGTTCACCAGCGTTCGGGCACCGCCGACCAAGAAGGTCGCATCGCGGGCCGTCGGCTCGCGATCGAGCAAGAAGACGATCGGAAGCGGGGCCGCTCCGTTGGCCGCCCGTAAGCCCGCGATGGTGCGGAACACGTCGTTGCACGCCGGCGAGACGTGGAGAACCACCGCGTCGGGACGCACACTGGGGAGCAGATCCAGCGCCTGTTTACCATCCAGCATGACGGCTGCGGACAGACCCGCACCGGTGAGTTGCTCTCGTACGGTCGCCACGATGTCGATGTCGGTGCTCATTGCCAGTACCCGTTTCGCCCGCGGCTTCAGCCGTGCGAGCGCGTCGAGCAGCCGCTGCGGCTCGCTCGGCCACAGCACGCAATCGGCCGGGCCGAAGTAGAAGCCGTTCGCGTCGTTCAGTTTCGCATACAGCAGCAGCGGCACGGAAGACGTTGCAGCCTGGCTGCGCAGGTGCCGAACGAGTTGCCAGCCGTTGGTGCCCGCGAGCACGTTGATCGCAACGGCGCCGAGCGATTCGCCAACCAATTGGTCGACCGCGGCCTCCGTCGGTTCGCATGCTACCGCATCGAATCCCGCGTGGGTGAGTTCGGTGACCATCGCCGGGCCGAGTTCCCCGTCGACCACAGCGACCGTGTTGCTCACGGTCTCAACAGGTTCGACGCGATCGGCGGCCAAATCCGCGGCTGAATCGTCGACCCCGGGAATGACGTGGCGTTCGATTTCGAGCGCCGGCTCGCCGTCATCCGCCGCAAGCGCTTCGGCCAGCCGCAGGTGCTCGCTGCGCGACTGCGCGATCTCATGCTCCAATTCTTCGCTGCGGTTTTGCAGCGCCGTCCGCTCGCTCTCCCACTCCGCGGTGAGCCGGACGATCTCCTCGCGATGCGTTCCGCGCTCACGTTCCGCGCTGGCGAGTTGCTCGTTGAGTTGGGCGCGCAACGCGGCCAGGTCGTCTTCGTACTTGGTGAGACGTTGCGCCGCGCCGCTCAGTTCGGTGCGGGTCGATTCGCTCTCGCGGCGCTGGCGCGACAACGTGTCGGCCGCACTCTCCAGTTCGGCGCGCAGCGTCGCGAGGTCCTGCTGCAGCCCGACCACGGTCTCGGCGGATGCGGCGTGCTCGGCGGCAGTGGATTGGCGTTCGCGCCGCGCCGCCTCCAAGG
The DNA here is from genome assembly GCA_035541895.1 of Binatia bacterium. Classification (GTDB taxonomy): domain Bacteria; phylum Desulfobacterota; class Binatia; order HRBIN30; family JACQVA1; genus DATKMK01. Next base: position 114,709 of record DATKMK010000011.1, read on the forward strand.
CGGTCTGCGCATCGGCCAGTTGGCGACGAAGTTCGGCGGCGTCGCGTTCGTAGCGTGTCGCGGTCTGCGTCAGTTCGAGCTGCGTGGCTGCCTGGGTCGCCGCGGTCGTTGCCAGCTCCTTTTCGATCGCTTGCAGACGAGCGGCATGATCGGCCAGCGCCTGTTCGGCTTGCTTGCGCGCGGCCTCGGCGGCGTCACGCTCCTTCTTGAGCCGCTTCGCTTGTGACGAAGTCTCACCAACAACGGACTGGTGTTGGGTTTGGGCGGTATCGAGTTGCGCTTGAAGCGCCGCGATCTGCCGGTCGCGAGTTTTGAGATCGTCATCCCACCGCGCGACGCCTTGCTGGTGTTCGGCGCGCAGGTTGCCATAGAGCGTGCTGAGCTGATCGCGCTCGGCCTGCACCGCCACCGCCGCGGTTTCGAGCGCGGTGTAGCGATGCTCCAGTTCGCGGTGCTGCCCCCGCAAGGTTTCGAGGGCTTGCTCTGCGGTTCGCAGTTGGCGACTGGTTTGGTCCACGGATCGACCGTGCGACTGTTCGAGCGTGGCGAGCGCGTCGGCGAGGCGTGTCCGCTCGGTTGCGATGGCCTCGGCTTGGGCGCGGGCCTGGGCGAGATTGGCGGTCCAGGCGAGTTCTCGCTCGCGCCAGTGTTCGAGTTCCGCGACGAGTTGTTCGCGTTCTTGTTGCGCGGTCGACGCGTCTGCGGCGTGCTCCGCGCGGATGCGAGTGAGTTGCTCTTCGAGCTGGGCCAAGCGCTGGGCGCCGGCGCTCGCGTTTGCGGTCCCCGCGTCGCGCTCGGCACGCATGACCGCGAGCGTGGCGCGAAGGTCGTCGGCAGCGGCGGCCGCGTGAGCCAGCTCGCGTCGGAGGGCGTCGCGCTCACTGCTCAGGGCCGCCGTCTGCTCGGCGAGCTGCTGGCGCAACCGCGCCGCGGTGTGGTCGGCGTCGGTTGCGTGTTGCGATGCGGCGTCCGCAGCGGCGCGCAGCTCGGTGAGTTCTGCGGCCAGCGCGGCACGCGCCGCAGCGGTCTCGTGCACCTGGGATTCGAGCGTCGCCGCGCGCTCTTGAACCGTGCCGAGTTGGTCGCGCAGTCGATCGTGGGCCGCCTGCAGCGCTTCGCTGGCCTTCCGTAAACGTGCGTGATCGGAGTCCAATTCCTCGATGCGCTGTCGCAGCACGGCGATGGTCGCGGCGTCGCGCTCGCGCTCGCCACTGTGGATGCGCGCCTGTTCGGCATGCTGCCGCTGCGCGGTATCGCTGGCGACCACCAAGTCGGCATGCGTGCGCTGAAGTTCCGCCAAACGGAGGGTGGTGCGTTCCAGTTCGGCGGTCGCCTTGGTGAGCGCCTCGTTGAGTCGCGTCGCTTCCGCGCTGCGCATATCGAGCGCATCGCGGGTGTCGGAGAGGGTGGCGAGCTCGGCGCGGATCTGCGCCAGTTGGGTCGCAAAGCGGTCGCGCTCCTCAACCGCCTCCGCCAACTTGGCACCGAGGGCGGCCACTTCGGCACGCTCGACTTGGAGCGTTTCGCTGGCGGCGCGCCGGGTTTCCGCTAGTTCCTTCGCGTGCTGCCACAGGGCTTCGTCGAACGCGGTGCGCAGCCGAGCGATCTCTTGCGCGTCGGCCGCGTGCTGTCGCTCCGCGTTTGCGTCGGTGGGATGGGTCGCGGCCTCAGGTGCTCCCGCAGTCACTCGACCGGCCACGACCGAGGACGATTCAGCCGAGCGCGGCAACTCCGCGAAGGCGAGTCCGCAGACCTTCAGCGCTTGACCAACGGCCTGTAGTTGAGTGTCGCCGAACGCGTGTGGTTTGTCGGCGAACAGCACCAGCACACCGACGGGCGTGAAGCCGTGGAAGAACGGCAGACTTGCGATCGTCAGTCGGCGCGGGCTCACTTCGACCAACGGGCGGGGGACAAAGGGGTTTTGGTGCGCGGCCTCGATCACGCTGATGCGACGGTTCGCCAATCCGCGCAGCGGAATTTCCCAGCCCGGGACCCCGGGCCCGCCGCCGAGTGCCTCGCAGGCGTCGTCGGACAGGCCGATGGCCGCAACGAGGACCAGACGGTCGCGCCGTTTGTCGTAAGCCAGAAAAGCCGCGGCGACTGCTCCCACGGCGGTGTGCATCAATTGGATCGCTTGCGTCGCGAAGGCATCGCGGGGTACGCGCTCGCCGTACATATCGAGCAGCTTTTGGCGCAGCGAGTCGATGGCGATTCCCGCGCCTCGCGTTGCGACCGTTCGCTTGGGCGGCGGGCGCTCCGTGTCGGTGCTGTTTGGTGGAGACTCTCGTTGCGGCGGTGCAGGAGTTGGCGCAGCGGAGACCGTTGCTTCCGAGTCTTTGGCCGGACTCTTCTTGTCGCGAGCCAGCCGCAGTCGCCAGGCCATTACGCGGCTCCGTGGTACGCTGCGACGATGGTCGACCAATCCGGCGTGCCGGTTGCGTCGATGATGAGGTCGAGCAGATCGCCGCCGGCGCTCGACGGATCAGACCACACAAGTTGGGCGGTAAGACTGATCGAGTGATGCCCGATGTGGGCGGTCAGCCTCAACGGGCGCCCTTCGTTGCCGTGTTGCAGCAAATCGGAAGGGTTGAGCAGCGCCGCTTGATCGACCGTCAGCACCGCGAGCCCCGTTCCGGAAAGGGACGACACGCTGACAGGGACTGGGCCACGAGGACAAAGGTCGGCATCATCCAAGCACAATTGGAAAGTCGGTTTGGCTGCGCTCTCCGGACGCTCGGGCACCTGCGCTCCTATCGTCCGGGGTGGTTGGCTCGCAAGACGCATACCAGCGCTGCCGATTGATCGTCAGGCAGATCGATCCCCCGTAGAACGGGCGCGGGATTGACGAATCCGTCGAACGTCCAGGAAGGTGCCGATGCGGAGTGTGTGCGATTTCGGAAAGAGTCCGCCGAGTCTTTGCCGAGTGGCAACGATGCGACGGCGGCGATGCCTTATCGTTCGCGCCCACTTTTCCGCGGCGAGCGTGGCCGCGGCGTCCGCCGCGATTCGGTCGGGAACAGCAATCGGTCGACAAGCTCGCAGATCACGTGCCCGATGAGAATGTGGGTTTCCTGAATGCGTGCGGTTTCGGTGGTGCTCCCGACATTCAGCACCACGTTGGCCTTACGAGCCAGTTGTCCGCCGCGCCCACCGGTGAATGCGATCGTGCGAACGCCCTGACGGCGGCACGCGGCAACCGCCCGCAAAACGTTCGCGGCATTGCCGCTGGTCGAGATGGCGATCGCGACGTCACCGGGCCGCGCCAACGCCTCGATCTGTTTCGCGAACACTTCGACGTAGCCGTAGTCGTTGGCGATGCTGGTGAGCGCCGACGTGTCGGTGGTGAGCGCGATCGCCGCCAACGGCGGCCGTTCGATCTTGAAGCGATTCACGAACTCGGCGGCGATGTGTTGCGCGTCGGCGGCGCTGCCGCCGTTGCCGAACAGCAATACCTTCCGCCCCTCACGGAGCGTGCTGGCGATCAGTTCGATGGCGCTGCACAGCCGCTCACCGTTCGCACGTATGAACGCGCGCTTGACGGCGATACTGTCGGCAAACAGGCGATCGACTTCGTGACGCATGTTCAAACGATACACCGAAGGCCGCGTCAGGTCCAAAGTCGCGCGACGACGCGATCGCAGAATTCGGTTGACTTCGACACCATGCTGCGGCCTTATGGCCGCGGGTTTCCGGTGTCGAGGTGGAAACGGTGGCCGCACAGAACGGGCCCCCTGCGTTGTCGGTGGTCGTTCCGGTGTTCAACGGCGAGAGCTTCATCGCCGCTTCGCTGAGGGATCTTGCAAACTACCTGGCTCGCCGACCGCGATCCGCTGAGGTGATTGTCGTCGACGACGGAAGCACTGACGCGACGCCGGAGTTGATCTGTGCCGTTGCCTCGACGCTTCCGGTCCCGGTGACGATCCTGCGCAGTCCCACCAACGAAGGGAAAGGCGCGGCGATTCTCCGCGGGATGCAAGCGGCTCGCGGCGTACATCGTATTTTTTTGGACGCCGATTTGGCGTATCCCCCGAGCGAGATTGAGAAGATTGTGAAGGCGCTCGCAGACGGCGCCGACGTGGCCATCGCCTGCCGCGTCCACGTGTCGTCTCGTGTGACGTTGGCGCCGCTGTTTTTCACCTACTACTTTGCGCGCTACTTGGGCGGACGGCTGTTCAACTGGCTTGTGCGCGGGTTGTTGCTGCCCGGCATCGCGGACAGCCAGGCCGGATTGAAGGGATTTCGTGCGGCCGCGGCCGATCAGTTGTTCAGCGGCTGGCTCCCGCGTGGATTCAATTTTGATTTGGCACTCCTGTTTCGCGCCCGGCGTCTTGCGCTGACGATGGCACAAGTCCCGGTCAACTATCGCTCCGAGAGCGAACCGAGCACCGTGCGGGTCGCCCGCGATCTGCTGCGCGCCGTGCGCGACGTCGCGCAGATTCGGGCTCGGCTCGTAACCGATCGCTTCGAACAGTGGGGCACGGTGCTCGCGGTGTGGCGGAGCAATAGCAAGCAGCACATGCGCGCCGCGATGCAGGCGTCCGTCGCACTGCCGCTTTTGCTCGTCATCTGCGGGCTGGCGCTGACGACCCTCGTTGTGGGGCGGCTGGCGAACGGCAGCGGGTGGATCGCCGTGGCGAGCTGGCTGGCGGCGCTGGTTGCCGTCCTGCTGTTGGCCTGGCGGGGTGATCTCTCGCAGCCGGGGCAGCCTGTGCGCTTGTTTTACAGCCGAGCCGAGGGCGTCGGGTTCTGCGCACTCCTGCTGTGTGGCGCTGCACTGCGCGGGTTGCGGCTGGCCGAGCTTCCCCCGATGCTGCATGGCGACAGCGCGGAATGTGGCCTCCTCGGGTTGGCGATCTTGCACGGACAAGTTTCCGACGTCTTCGATTTCAGCCCGTGGTACAGCGTGCCGTACCTCAGTTTCGTACCCTATGCGGTCAGCTTCGCGTTCATGGGCCCCACCGTCGTCGGCTTGCGACTCCCGTCGGTGCTGCCGGGCGTGGCCAGCATGGTGCCGCTGTACTACTTGACGCGCGGGTGGTTCGGTGTCCGCACGGCCCTGTTGGCGTCGGCGCTATTCGCGTTCTCTCACGGCGCGATTCATTTCAGCCGCATCGGGCTGTGGAACATCCAGGTGCTGTTCTATGAAGTCACCGCGTTCCTGCTGCTAATTGCGGGCATGCGGCGCGGGCGCCGATCATGGGTAACGGCCGCCGGTATCGTCACCGGATTGGCCTTGTACTCGTACACCGGCGGACGCTTGATCCCCGTCGTCGCGGTCGCGTTTCTGCTCAGCCAATTGGTGAGCCAGCAGGCACGCGCGGCGCGCACGGCCGCATACTACGCCTGCGGCGTGGTGGTGACGGTGGTGCCGTTGCTGACCAACTACGTCAAGCATCCCGAGGTACTGGAGGCCGATCGCACCGCATCGGTCTGGGTGTTCGCCGACTTCAACCGACTGCATGTCGAAGCAACTCTGGGCACCACGTCGCCCCCACGCGTGTTGTGGGAGCAGGTCAAGCGTACGCTGGGCGGCTTCGTCACTCGCGCCGATCAGAGCGCACAATATGGAACCCAGCAGCCGGCGCTGTCGCCACTCACCGCCGTGCTGGGGCTGATAGGGTTCGTCGTGATGCTGCTTCACTGGCGACGTTCGCGGAACCTCTTCGTGCTCTTGTGGCTGATGCTCGGATTGATTCTGGCGAGCGTGCTGGTGATCGATCCGCCGTCGGCAACCCGTCTGCTCGTGCTGTTTCCGGTTGTCTACATCCTGGCGGCGATCGGTCTCGATGGCCTGCTCACGGTTGCCGGCCGTTGGGGTTCGTGGCGGCAGCCGGAGCTGATTGCGGCGGTGTATATCTTGGTGATCGCCCAAGCCGCGGCATTTGATCTTGTCGGATATCGCCGGTTCATCGGGCGGATGAGCGTCATGTCGCGCGAATGGGACGTCCTCCAGGCTCTGCAAAAGCTCGGAAGCCGATACGAGTACTACCTTTATACCGGCCCGTTCTTGCTCGCCGACTCGCCGATCTTCCAATTCTTCTCCGCCGGCACGCGCGCCGTCAGCGGCTTTTCCGAGGCCGATCTGCCAGAGCGCATCAGTCGGGATAGCGCGTTCATTCTCACGCCCGATTTCCGCCGTGTCGGCTTGACCATCAGCGAGCGCTTCCCCGGCGTCGATCGACAGGTCGTCGATGAGGACGGTGTGCGACAGTTGATCATCTATCGTTGCACCGCGCGCGACGGCTGTTCGCGAGGACGGGGGCGACTATGAGACGAACGGGTGCGCGTGCCGTGGTGATCACGAGCGGTCTGTTGGTGCTCCTGTCGACCGCGCTTGCGCGCGCGGACAGCGACGCGACGGACGCGCTGCTGCGCGCCGGTCGCTATCGGGAAGCCTACGAGGCGGCGATTGGGAGCGGCAAGTCCGACGCGGTGGCGGCGTTGGCGCAGACCGCGCGCAGTCTTCTTGCTGTGTCCCTGCAGAGTACCGACTCCTACCAACAGTGGTTCGCGTTGCGCGCGACGCAGCCGCTGAACGACAAACAGTTGGCCGACAAGGTACGCGCCCTGGCGCGTTCGGATGATCGCTACGTGCGGTCGCTCGCCATCGAAGCGCTCGCCGCCTTGGACCCGGCCGGCAATCGCGATGAGCTCTTGGCCGCGCTCGATTCTCCTTTTCGTTCGGTGCGGCTGCGCGCGTTGCGCGGGCTCGTGACCCTCAAGGATCCGGCGCTCGCCGAACGATTCACCGAGGTGTTGAGCAGCGACGCCGACCCTGATCTGCGGGCGTTCGCCGGCCGCGGACTGGCCGAGATGGGCGGTCCGGTCGCGACGGCCGGACTCTACCGCGCGTTGGACGATCCCATCGGGGCCGTGCAGGAGGAAGCCGTGCGTGCGCTGGTGACGTTGCACGATCCCGGCATCGGCGACGTCATGCGCCGCCGACTCGCCGATCATCCGCTCGAAATGCGCGTGCGTATCGTGCGTTTGGCCGGACTGGTTCCCGACCGCGAATTAGTCCGCGACCTCGGTCCGTTCCTTGCCGATTCCAACCCCGAAGTCCGAGCCTACGCTGCGGGCGCGGTTCTTTCGATTCTCGAGCACACCCAGCGGCCTAAACGTTGATGGCGACCCAAGCGGTTATTCGCCATTTCGAGCGCGTGGCCCTCGACTACCCGCATCTGCGCGAACGGTGGCCGCTCGGTCGTTGGCGGCGGCATGAAGAGCATGCCGTGGCGGCGCTCGCGCAGATCGCGCCCGGCGAGCGCGTGCTCGACGTCGGCTGCGGCGACGGAGTTACGCTGACCTGGTTGGCGCGGGTGGGCGCGCGAGCGGTCGGCGTCGACGTCACGCGGCCGATGGCCGCGCACTGCCGGCGCCGTGGCTTCGATGTGTGTGTGCAAGACATGGAGCGGCTGGGGTTTCGCGCGTGCTTCGATTGGGTGCTGTGCATCGGCGCGATGGAGTTCACCGCCCAGCCGGTGCTAGCGGTGCAGTCGTTCGCCACGTGCCTGCGACCCAGCGGCCGATTGGCGCTGCTCTTTCCACGGCGCAACCTGCTGGGCGGTCTGTACGCCGCGTACCATCGGACGCACGGGATTCGCGCACGGCGGTTTTCCCGCGAGGAGATCACCGGCTTGCTGAGGGTCGTGGGGCTTGAAGTCGAGGCCTGGCGGGATTGTGCATTGTCGAGTGTATGCCGGGCGCGGCAGGCTGGCGCGGACGGCGCGAGGCCAACGTGAAACCGTTCTTGCTCACCTTCGACGTCGAGGAATTCGACTTGCCAGTCGAGTTGGGGCATCAGCTCGACATCGATCAGCAACTCGGGGTGACCGAAGAAGGTTTGGAAAAGATCCTGCCACTGCTCGCCAAGCATACAGTGGTCTCGACCTTTTTCGTCACGGCCCAGTTCGCTCGCGCGCGGCCCGATGCGGTCCGCGCGATCACGGCCGCAGGCCACGAAGTCGCGTGCCACGGACTGACGCACCGGGACGACTATAATGCGCTTGCTCGCGAAGTCGCGACCCAGCGACTGCGGACGGCACGGTCGATCCTCGCCGAGGTGAGCGGCCGTGAAATCGGCGGACTACGTACGCCGCGCTTCCAGTCATGCGCGTGCAGCATCATGCGCGACGCTGGCTTCACCTATGACGCGTCGGCTCATCCAACCTTGATCCCGGGGCGATACAACGGATTGCGGCTGTCGCGTTCACCGTGGTGGGACGAAGGTATCCTGCGCGTGCCGATTTCCGTGCTACCGGCGATTCGGCTGCCGATATCGTGGTTGTGGTATCGCACGCTCGGTCCATGGCTGGGAACGCTTGGTGGCCGCGCCGCCTGTTTTGGCGCCCCCTACTTGCACGTATACTTCCATCCGTGGGAGGCGATCGACATTCGGCGCTTTGGCGTTCCGCGCGCGCTGGCCGTGCGCACCGGCGATAGGTTCATCGACGCCCTGGATTATTTGGTTGCGTGGGCGAAGCTGCACTTCACTCGGTCAACCGTGGGGGACTTCGTTAACGCGTACTGCGTCGCGGTTGATGGCGTCGCGACACCCGTATCGCTCTCGACGCGTTGACAAGCCGGAACGCTTCTCCTATCGTTCCGACCGTTGCAGCTCCCACCTGTGCGGGCGTAATTCAGCGGTAGAATGCCAGCTTCCCAAGCTGGACGTCGCCGGTTCGACCCCGGTCGCCCGCTCTTTTTCCAAACGATTCTCAGGATTTCTGCGCGCTCGGACAAGGTTCCCAGGTTCCAGTGCTGGGCTGGACTTCACCGCCGAGTGGACGCTCAGCTTTGCGGCCGGCGCCACCAATGTGCCATGTGTATTCTTCAGTTCCACCCAGGCTTCATCCCCACGCGGATCACCCATTGCTCTCGTCGGTGATTGTGATATGCGCTAAACGCTTCGCAATTTTGCGAAGCTGCGTGGAGGTTCGTGGTTGCCGAGAATCGAGGTTGTTTTCTTCCGCGAGAACGATGGAAGCGTGGCGCTCGTCGACTGGTTTGCCGCGCTGCCGCCGGTGGCACGCGCCAAGTGCCAAGTTCGTCTCGAGCGGCTTGAGGAACTCGGCCATGAGTTGCGCCGACCTGAGGCAGACTATCTCCGTGACGGCATCTACGAGCTACGCGCCAAGCACGCTGGGGTGAACTATCGCATGTTGTACTTCTTCCACGGGCGCGCCGCGGCAATTGTCTCTCACGGCATCATGAAACAACAAGCCGAGGTTCCGCCCAAAGACATCGAGAAGGCCGTCCAGCGAAAAGTGGCGTTCGAAGCTCACCCGCAACGACACACGTTCATTCCGCCGGAGGATTGACCCATGACCAAGAGAAAGAACACCTCAGCTGCGCTCCAGTATGTCCACCGTCGCTTCTTCGCCGGACGCCCCAAGCGTTTGGCGGAGCTGGAGGAGGCCCGCGCCAGCGCAGAGGTCGGCCGCAAAGTCTACGAGCTACGCACGAAGGCAAAGCTGACACAGAAGGAACTTGCCGCCCGAGTAGGCACCACACCGTCCGTCATCTCGCGACTTGAAGACGACGACTACGAGGGTCACTCGTTGGCCATGCTGCATCGCATCGCCACAGCCCTCAACAAGCGAGTCGAAATCCGATTCGTGCCGCTCAAAGGCAAGCGTGCCGCGTGAGTAACTCGAACGTCCGCGGATTCACCGTCGCTCAATTTACGAGAGCCTGCCGTTTGCAAACTCGGGCTGGGAACCGTCCGATGGTTTCGGGCTTCGACGGGATCTTTCGGGACAATTCGGGACAGCGATCGATCCTGGGCGATCATCCGAAACAGCTACTTCTTCCCTGATTTTCGCGGCTTTCCGCGTCGCCGCTTCCCGGGGTTCCCAAGCTGGACGTCGCCGGTTCGACCCCGGTCGCCCGCTCTTTGTCTACTCTCGTTGGGCAACCAAAGCGCGCAATCGTGAACAATCGAGGACATCCGAAGGGCGGCGGCACATGGCTTTTCGACCTTTTGCTCAGCGCATCAGCTCATCGTCGCCGGCTGTCCCGTCGCTTCGAGCACGCGCTGCCAGACCAGGTCTTGCGGGTCGAGCTGGCCGCGCTGCGCGACTACCAGCGGGATCGGTACGTGGGTGAAGTGCTGGTTCCAATACCCGACCATCATGTTGGTGCGCCCGGCCATGCCGGCGTGCACGGCATGCTGCCCGAGCGCGAGACAGAACTCGGCGTCGATCGAGTTCGCGGGCTGACTGCGAATGCTGTAGCTGGGGTCGAAGTAGCGGATGGTCACCTCGGTCTGGCGCGCAGCGAAGTACTCGGCGATTTGATCCTTCAGAAACGTGCCGATGTCGCCGAGCTTCACATTGCCCGACGCGTCGTGCTGGTTGTCGTCGGGCCGCCGGACTAACTCCTGGCCTGCGCCCTCGGCCACCACGATCACCGCGTGATGCTTGCGTTCGAGCCGGTGTTCGAGTGCGCGGAGCAGGCCCGCGTGGCCATCGAGCACAAACGGTACTTCCGGAACGAGACAAAAGTTCACGTCGCAACTGGCGAGGGTTGCATGCGCGGCGATGAAGCCGGAGTGCCGGCCCATCAACTTGACCAACCCGATGCCGTTCCACGCGCCGAGCGCTTCCTGATGCGCGCTGTTGATGACCGCTCGCGCCGCTTCCACCGCGGTGGCGAATCCGAAGCTGCGCGCGATCCACGGAATGTCGTTGTCGATCGTCTTGGGAACGCCGATGACACTGATGCGCCGGCCACGCCGGGCGATCTCCGTGCTCAGCGCACTGGCGCCGCGTAGCGTTCCATCGCCGCCGATCACGAACAGGATCCCGATCCGGTCTTGTTCGAGGGTATCGACCATGTCCGCGACATCTTGTGGTCCGCGCGATGAGCCGAGAATCGTGCCGCCGAATTCGTGAATGCGATCGACCGACTCGGGGGTGAGCATCATCGGCTCGTAACCCCGCTGCGACGCGAGGCCCGCATAGCCGTAACGGAACCCGCGCACGCCGCTGACGCCGAAGGTGTAGGTCAGCGTCAAGACGATCGAGCGAATCACGTTGTTGATACCCGGACACAGCCCGCCGCAGGTCACGATGCCGCACGCCACCGTTGCGGGATTGAAGTAGATCGTCTCCCGCAAGCCGGCCGGCTCGAACGCCGGCAACGGCTGCCCGGATTGGACACACGCCTGCAAATCCGCCGCATCCGCGGAGAGGACGATGCCGCGCGCCTCATCGATGAACGGCATCGTTGCGCTGCGACGCGGAACCGGAATCTCACAGCGTCCCAACGTCGACACCTTCAGGTCTTTAGGACTGGGAAAGTTCATGGAGAGACTCCCTGGCGGCCTTGTAGCATACGACATAGGATCGTGCGCGGGTGAGGTTGTTGCCGTGCGTCGCGCGCTGCCGCTGTCTCGTCTGCCGCCATTGCCGCTCGCCGACCGCGGCCTCAGCGCCGTCGAGGCGCACGAACGCCGGCAACGCTACGGTCCGAACGACATCGTCGAGACACCTGCGAACCCGCTGTGGCGGATTGTGCGCGACACCGCGCACGATCCGATGATCTGGTATCTGTTCGGCATCGGCGCGCTCTACGGCGCGCTCGGCCAGTGGATCGAATCAATGACGCTGCTGGTGGCGATCGTCCCGCTGGTCGGGATGGATGCCGTGCTGCATTGGCGTCCCCGCGCATCGACTGCCGGCCTCAGCAGTCGTCTGGCCGTCTGCGCGACCGTGGTGCGCGACGGTTCGATCCGCGAGATCCCGGCGGTCGAACTCGTGCCCGGCGATCTCGCCCTGATCAATCCCGGCGAGCCGTTTCCTGCCAACGGCATTCTGGTTGCCGCGCATCGGCTTCAGGTCGACGAGTCGGCGCTCAGCGGTGAAGCGTACCCAGTTCGAAAGCGAGCGCTGGCGGAGCTGGTGTCCGACGAAGCGGAGCCGAGCATTGATGGTAAATTGCCCTGCTTGCAGCCGATCTGGTTCAGCACCTTTCGGAGGCACGACGCGCGCGCGGCGTCTAGTTGGTCGTCCGGCGTTCCTGCTTCAGCCGGCTGCGTGCCTTCTTTTCCGCCAGCCGCCGCTCCCGAGCGGCCGATGACGGCTTCGTTTTGACGCGCCGCTTGGGCGGCACCGTGGCCGACGCGAGTAACTGTCGCAGGCGTTCCAGGACTGCCTCGCGGTTGCGCGGTTGGTCGCGATAGACACTGCTGGAGAGCACGAGTTCGCCGGCGCTGGTCAGTCGCGACGCAAGTTGGGTCAGCGCGCGCGCGCGCACCGTCTCGGGCAGCGACGGCGATGCGCGCAGGTTGAATCGCAGCACCGCCTTCGAAGCGACTTTGTTGACGTTCTGTCCGCCCGGTCCACCCGAGCGCGCGTAGCTCAGCTCGATCTCGCGCAATGGGATGGTGATGCGTGAGTTAATCCGCAGGCCGTCGTCCATGACGTGCCGCTATTGTGCGACCTGGAAAACCAGCACGTACTGATACGGCAGGATCGCCGGCTCCGCCGTCAGTCGATACCCGGCGGTCTGCAATTCGTCGACGACCTGATCGCGCGCCAACTTGTGCTCCGGCGGCGGACCGACCGGCAGGGGTTCCTTCTTGAAATCGACCACTGCGACGCGGCCGTCCGGTTTGAGCACGCGCTGGAGCCGGCGGAAGTAATTCAGCCGGTCGTCGATGTGGTGGAAGGTGTCGACGATCAACACGAGATCGACACCGCCGTTGGGTAAACGCGGGTTGTCGAGCGAGGCGAGAACGGGAACGACATTGACCGTGTGTTCGTGCTCGGCACGCTCGCGCAGATGCGCGACCAGATTGGGCTCCGGATCGACGGCGAAGACGGTGCCGCGCGCGCCGACGGCATTCGACAGATAGCGGCTGAAGTACCCAGTGCCGGCACCCAAATCGGCAACCGCCATGCCGGGCGTGATTGGCAGTGCTGCCACCAACTCGGTCGGCTTCTGCCACGCATCGCGCGTGGGATCATCGAACACCTTGGTCCACTGCTCGACGTTGGCGAACGAGTGGTGGGCCGTCGCGTCGTGTGGTCCGTGGTGCGGTGCATTGCACCCCAACCCAAGTGCAATCCAAAGCAGCGCCGCGAGGAGCGGGCGCGTGCGTCGAACACAAGTGCGTGACGGAGCGGTGGGTCGCATCAGCTCTGTCGAGTCGATCGGCGCGTCAGCGTTGCGAGACATGTCACCACTACGATCCAACCGAAGGCATCGCCGAGACGCGTGTAGACCGACCGGATCTGCACCGGATGGACCGCCGCGACCAGCGCGTCGGCGGTGAAGATCGGCAACTCGGCAATCACGCGCCCGAACGGATCGACTACGCCAGTGACGCCGCTGTTGTTGACGCGCAGCAGGTACCGGCGGTTTTCGACCGCGCGCCACAAGGCGAGTGCCTGATGTTCGTATGGCGCCGCCGATTCGCCGTACCAGGCGTCGTTGGCCATCGCGATCAACAGCTCCGCGCCCGCGTTGGTCATCGCGCGCGGAATGCTCGCAGCGATGTCTTCAAAGCAGATCAGCGGGCCGACTCGGCCGACGCCCGGGACATCGAAGGTGTGTGACGTCGTTCCCGGCGTGAAGCCGCTGGTATGCGGGCTGAGCTTCTTGATGCCGGGGATCCACGACGCAAACGGGAGGTACTCGCCGAACGGCATGAGGATTTGCTTGTCGTAGCGCGCGAGCACCGATCCGCGCCCGTCGATGAGGAAGGCGCTGTTGTACTCGTCCGCCTCCTGTGCCCCCGTCGGTTGGAACGCCAAGCCGCCGTAGATCAGCAGCGTGCGCAAACCCGGGAACGGATGATCGCTCCCATCGAGCACCCCGACGCTCGCGGGCAACCATTCTTGCACCACGGTCTCCGGCCACACCGCCAGCGCCGCGCGTGCCTGCACGCGACTGGTCAAATCGCGGTAGCGATCGACGTTGACATCGAAGTAGCGCAGGTCGCCCTTCTCCTTGATGCCGACGTTGCCCTGAACGAGCGCGACGTTGACCTGCGGAGCCGCCGCGATCGCCGCGGCGATCGCGGGAATGCGGACCAGGCCGTAGGTGTAGAGCGCGCCGACCGCCGCGATCACACATCCCAGGGGCGCAATACGACGCCAGCCGGATTCGCTCAGAGTCATCGCGACCGCCGCGCTCACCCACACCACCACCAAGCTGAGCCCGTAGGGTCCGGTGACGTCGCCGATCTGGATGAGCGGCACGACCAGGTACTGCGTGTGGGCCATGCGCCATGGGAACAGGCTCGGGTAGAGGAATTCCAGCGCCGTCCATGCCAGCGCCGGGGCGATCCCCAGAGGCCCCCAGCCGGTGCGCCGAAAGGCCAAGCCGAACAGTACGAATTGCAGCGACGAGTACGTGGTCAGACAGGCATAGAAAAGCACCGCGATCGGGTACGGGAAATTGCCGAAGACGTTGATGGTGTAGATCAGCCAGTAGAACCCGAGGATGTTGGTGATCACGCCGGCGATCGCGGCGGTGACGATCGTTTCACGCCGGTTGCGGGCCTCGTGCAGCGCCCAGAACAACGGGGCAAACGCCACCCAGGCGATTAGGTGCAGCCGAAAATCGAGGAACGCGGCCCCGATCAGTACGCCGGACAACGCCGGCGCCAAGCGGAGGAGAACAACCCGAGCGCGCGCGATGGTGAGGATCGCAGCGGGCGCGGCGAGGCCGTCAACGCGCGAAGATTGGTCGGATCGGATCATCGAGATGGTGGTGACGGTGATACGCTGCGAGCATCAGCCGTGGCCGCGGATCAGCGCGGCTTGAGGTTGAACGCTTGCGGCCCCTTTTCGCCCTTCTTGACCTGGAACTCGACGTCGTCGCCTTCACGCAGGTCTTCGAAGGTCACCTTCGGCGCCATGCGCGAGCGATGAAAGAACACCTCATCGCTGTTGTCGTCCGGAACGATGAATCCAAACCCCTTGTCCTTGATGATCTTCTTGATGGTTCCGAACATGCGCCCTCCTCAAAACGGATTTCGGTCGCGCTTACGAACTCGACCCGGCATGAGCCGGCTTCCCGGATCGCCGCTGACGTGGCGGCCGGCGACCGGCCGGATGCGTCACGCCCGCCGGACCGGCGCGGTGATGATCGCGACGATGTTCGTGCGTCGGCGGCACCGGCTTCACCAGCAATTCGTCGCGAACCTCTTCGACCGGAATTTTGAAACCGGTCAGTTCCTCGATCGGTTCGAGCGCCAACACATATGATTCGCAGGCGAGGCTGATCGCTTTGCCCGATGCGCCGGCACGCGCCGTGCGGCCGACGCGGTGCACGTAGTCTTCCGGATCTTGTGGCAGATCGTAGTTCACCACGTGCGTCACCCCTTCGATGTGCAGCCCGCGCGAAGCGACATCGGTGGCCACGAGAATCGGCAACTCGCCCGACTTGAACTCGCGCACCAGGCGCAACCGCACGCGTTGGTCGACGTCGCCGCTCAAGACGCGCGCCTGCTGTGCATTGTCGCCCAGGCGTCGCGCCAACCATTCGCCTTCGCGCTTGGTGTTCACGAAGATCAACATCCGCTGCGGCCGCTCGCGTTGCAGGATCCCGAGCAACAGGGGAAGCTTTTCGTGCTTGCCGACGTGGTAGAGCAGGTGTTGCACGTTCTCCGCCGTCACCTGTTCGGGCGACACGGCGACCTTGATGGGATCGTTCATGTGCTCGTACGCCAACTCCATCACGTCCCAATTCAGCGTCGCCGAGAACAGCATCGATTGCCGCTTGTGATAGGGCGGCAGGCGACGCAGCAGGAAGCGAAGGTCGGCGATGAACCCCATGTCGAACATGCGATCAGCCTCGTCGATGACCAATACTTCGATGCGCCGCAGCGTGTAGACGTGCTGCTTGAAGTAATCGATCAAGCGTCCGGGCGTTCCGATCAGAATGTCGCAGCCGCCGCGCAGGGTCTCACGTTGCTTATGATAGTCGACGCCGCCGTACACCGCGTGCATCGTCAAGCCGGTGAATTGTCCGAGCGCCTCCGCGTCGTGGAGGATCTGCACCACCAACTCGCGGGTCGGCGCGATGATCAATGCGCGCGGAGCGTTATGCGGGTGCGGTTCGCCGCCCTCGTGTGCGGCGCGGTGCGGGTGGAGCAAGCGCTTGAAGGTGGCGATGAGAAACGCCGCGGTCTTGCCGGTGCCCGTCTGTGCCTGACCGGCCACGTCCTTGCCGGTCAACGCGAGCGGCAGCGTTTTCTCTTGGATCGGGGTGCAGGTGGTGAAGCCGACGGCGTCAATGCCGCGAAGCACCGGCTCGGAAAGGCGCAGAGAGGAAAATTCCACGGGGTGTACTTACGGGCGCCAGCGGCGCGCGATCTGTCTGGTTGTCACGATGCGATGAAGTCTAGCGAGATGTGCCCTGAGGCACAAGCGAACGGGATTCAGATTCCGCTGGTGGCTTTGCCCATCACATCGAGCAGTTCTGCCGCCGTCGTGAAACCGACGAGGCGCCCGACCTCTTTGCCGGTTGTGTCGAACACCAAAATTGTCGGCACGCCGCGCACGTCGAACTTTTCGAGCAGCACCCGCGCCGCGTCACTCTCCTCGGTAATGTCGGCTTTGATCATGTCGAACCGGGCGGCCGCGCGCACGACCTGACGATCGACGAAGGTGGTGCGCGCCATTTCGCCGCACGGGATGCACCACTCGGCGCCGAACTCGAGCACCACCGGACGGCCGGCAGTACGTGACTGCTCGATCGCGGTCGAGGTGAAGTCCTGCCACTGGATCGCACTTTCGGCCTGCGGTGGCCAGGCGATCCAAGCGGCCAACGCGAGCGCGGCGAGGCCGACCGCTCGTTTGATGGACTGGAACGACCGCACCGCGCGGCCGGACGGATCGATGAATCCGAGATAAACACCGGCGATCGCCACGACACCGGGAATCACCCAGGGGCGGACTCCGGGCGGCAGCAACGGACCGGCAAAGTGCGCCGCCATCCCGATGAGAACGAATCCAAACAATCGCTCGCTCCACACCAGCCATTCACCCGAGCGAGGCAGCCGACCGAGCGATCCGGCCGCGAGGGCGAGAACCAGATATGGCAGCCCCATCCCGACGCCGAGCGCGAGGAAGAGCGCGAAGCCCAGCACCGGATCCTGGCGCGTGCCGACGGCGACCAGCAGCGCCAGCACCATTGGGCCGATGCAGGGCGCGGCGACCACGCCCATCGTGAGGCCCATGAACGCCGCACCGGCGACGCCGCCGGTCGCTCCGCCCGCCCATTGCATCACCGCCGCCGGCGGCCGCAGTTGATAGACGCCGAACGAGCTGAGCGCGAGGGTGATCATGACGCTCGCGATGAACAGCATGACCGCTGGCTTCTGCAGCGCCGCGCCGAATAAGCCGCCCGAGAGTGCCGCGATCACGCCGAGCCCCGCGAAGGACAGGGCGATACCGAGTACGTAGATCGAGGCCAATGCCGCTTTCCGTGCGGTCCGACCGTTCGCGTGGCCGCCGAAGTACGCCACCGTTACCGAGATGAGTGGGTAGACGCACGGGGTGAGGTTAAGTCCGATCCCGAGCATGCCGACGGCAAACAAGGTGAACAGAAATCCGCGCTCGTCCAGCCATTCGTTGATCGCGGGTCGGCCGGCGGCCGATTGGCTCGTCGGAGCATCGTTGCTCGGGGCGAGCGCGGCTTCGGTCGAGATGGGGATCACCAATTCGGCCTCCGCCGTTGTCGGGCGCAAGCACAGCGAGTCGTTGCAGGCTTGGTATCGCAAAACCGCAGCGACGCGGATGCTGGCCGCGGCAAAGTCGGCGGGAATGTGGAGTCCGGTGGCGATGCCGAGTTTGCCCTCGTAGACCAGCAGCTCCTTGCCGGCGAAGGCGAATCGTTTGCGGTCGGGGCGCGGGTATTGAATCGGCTCGGCGGTCACGCCGGCCGGGAGTGTCAACGTGACCTCGGTCGGGATCAGAAAGGAGTCAGATGGTTGGTGCGCGTTGATGTGCCAACCAGACTCGACCAGCGCGATGACGTCGAGCGGAAACAAACTGCCCTTGCGGGCAGCGGGCGCACTGGGTTCGAGGGTGAGCGCAACCTTGCCTCCGTCTGCGGTGACGGCGCCCGCTAGCAGACAAAACAACCAGGCCGCGAGAAAACACGCGCGCGCCGTCTTGCGGTTCGTGTGGGACCCAGATAACACTCGCGCGCCGTTGATCGATTGGTGAGAGCCCGCCTCGTGACGAAGCCACTGCCGCTTGCCCTGTGTGTCACCGTCGCGTTCCTCACCGCATCCGGTGTTCGTGCCGATGCGCAGGAGACCGAGCGCAGCGGAGTTCAGTCGTTCGGCTTGCGGGCCGCGTATGGGCTCGGCGATCGACACAACCTGCAGTTCGTCTCGCTGCTGCCGCGCGCCAGTTGGTTGTTCCCGCGCTGTATCGATGAGCCGCTCGCGGCGTACGGCGTCCAAGGTGAATTCGTGGTCGAGGGAATCGTGTCGTACATCAACAACCGCACCGAGACGGTGGAGGCCGGCATCAACCCACTGGTCTTTTCGTTGCGCTACGACCGAGGCCAATCCTTGGTGCCCTTCCTGGAAGGGGGTGAAGGCGTGCTCTACACCGACTTGCGCGGCGAGCATCTCGGCGGACCCTTTGAGTTCAGTTCGCAGGCCGGAGGGGGATTGCATTGGTTTCTTGATCGCCATACCGCACTGACCGCGTCCTACCGTATCCGCCATATCTCGAACGCCGGCATCCGCAAGGAGAACAGCGGACTGAACACCGACTTTTTCACTGTCGGTATCACCATTTTTCCGAAGCGAGGAGAGTGAATCAACGGGCGGGGGCCGCCTTACGCGGCGAACCGGAACGCGGGCGCGCTCGCATTGGCTTGACGGCCCTGACCGCCGGCACATTGAGCGGTACGCATTCGACAATCTCCAAGCCGTAGCCGGGGAGGCTGATCAGCCGGCGCGGAAAATTCGTCAACAGGCGAATCTTGCCGACACCGACGTCGCGCAAAATCTGGGCGCCGATGCCGTATTCGCGGAAATCCATTTCACGGGCGGCCGGATCAGTACTCGGGCGCTGCGCGTCTTCGCGCGGATGGAGGCGGCGGCCGAGCGGGCTGCGACCGAGCAGCTCCGCGCCGCGGCCATCCCGCCGCAGATAGATGATCACGCCGCGTCCTTCCTTGGCGATCACTTCCATCGCCTGATGCACCAACGCGCCGGTATTGCGCGTGACCAATCCGAACACGTCGCCCGGCAGGTATTCTGCATGGGCACGCACGAGCACCGGCTCGTCGGGACGTACGTCCCCTTTGACCAACACGAGATGCTCGCCGTCGTCCACATCGGTGTGATAGACGAACGCCCGGAAATCGCCGCCGTAGCGGCTGCGCACCCGCGCCTCCGCGACGCGATGAACCAGCGAGTCGCAGCGCAGGCGATACTGCACCAAGTCGGCAACCGTGCACAGCTTGAGACCGTGTGCGGCCGCGAATCGTTCAAGGTCGGGCAGCCGCGCCATAGTGCCGTCTTCCTTCATGATCTCGCAGATCACGCCGGCCGGCTTCAGTCCGGCGAGGCGAGCGAGGTCTACCACGCCCTCGGTCTGACCGGTCCGCACCAGCACGCCGCCCTTGCGAGCGCGCAGCGGAAAGACGTGTCCGGGGACGATGAGATCTTCGGGTCGTATGCCGTCCCGAACCGCGGTTTGGATGGTGACGGCGCGATCGACTGCCGAGACGCCGTTGGTGATGCCACGACGGGCGTCGATCGATACGGTGAACGCCGTCCCCAGCGGCGCGCGATTCTCCGCGACCATCATGGTCAGGCCGAGATCCTGAATGCGCTCCTCGGTCAACGCCAGGCAAATCAGGCCGCGCGCGTATTTGGCCATGAAGTTGATCGCCTCCGGCGTCACCTTGTCGGCGGCAAGGCAGAGATCGCCTTCGTTCTCGCGGTTCTCGTCATCCATCAGGATGACCATCTTGCCAGCCCGCAAGTCGGCGATGGCATCTTCGATCGGGCTGATCCGCCGCGCCCGCTTGGGGGGCTCGCGAAAGGAGGTGAACATAGCTGCGCAATTTTTATAGCCCGACGCCGCGGGTTCGCAAAGAGGGGGGGAGCAAAGGCGGGAACCGGAACCCGAGTCCGAACGCTCAATTCGGTCGATCGCTTGACTGGATCAACTGCCCCAGTTAGTGATCTCGCTCGAAACCGCAGCCGTTGGAGACCGCCGATGAACGAAGTGCCTTCGGAGTTGCCGTTTGACGGCGCGATCATCTCGGATGTCCGCGACGCCTATCCGATGTTCGCGGCGATGCGCCGGGCCACGCCGGTCGCCCGCGTCGAGTTGCCGGTACGAACCGTCTACATCGTGTTGCGATACGACGATGTGTCGGCGGTTTTGCGCGATCCCGATACCTATTCCTCGCGCGTGATGCGGCAGGTGATGGGACCGGTGATGGGTCGCACCATCCTCGAGATGGGCGGCGACGAGCACACCAAGTATCGCGGCCTGGTTGCGCACGCGTTTCGTCCCAAGGCCATCGAGCGATACGCCCGCGAACTGGTCGAGCCGCTGGTCGACGAATTGGTGAGCGAGATCGTGCGGGGCGGCGGCCACGCGGAGTTGGTCAGCCAACTGACGACGAACTACCCGCTCATCGTGATCAGTCGCATGCTCGGCGTGCCGATTCGCGACTACGCGCAGTTTCAAAAGTGGTCGCTCGACCTGATCGGCTACAAGCCGACCGCGCCGGAGCGCGGGCTCGCCGCGTCGCGCGCGTTGAAAAGCTACCTGGCCCCGATTCTGGCGCAACGGAAGGTCGAGCCGCAGGAAGATCTTATCAGCGAGTTGCTCGCCGCGCGCGTCGACGGGCAGGGGCTGACTGACGCCGATATTTTCGGCTTCCTCCTGCTGCTGCTGCCGGCCGGGGCCGAGACGACTTTCCGGCTGCTCGGCAACATGTTGTTCGCGCTTCTCAGCCACCCCGAGTGTCTCGACGAAGTCCGCGCCGGCCGCTCGCAACTGCATTGGGCGCTCGAAGAAACGTTGCGTTGGGAGCCGCCCCTCTTAGGCACCGCGCGGGAGACCACGAAGGACGTGAATCTGCGCGGTGTCGATATCCCGGCCGGATCAATGGTGTCGGCGATGATCGGCCCGGCGAATCACGATGAGGAACACTATCCCGATCCCGACCGCTACGACTTGCATCGGCATGCCGACGATCATCTCGCGTTCGGTCTCGGCAAACATTTCTGTCTCGGCTACCACCTCGCGCGCCTCGAGGTCCTGACGGCGGTGGAGGTACTGCTCGATCGCTTGCCCAATCTGCGATTGGATCCGTCCGAAGAATCGTACATTCAAGGGGTCAGCTTCCGCTCGCCGAACCGTCTACCGGTCTTGTTTGATCGACGCTGAACGTTGCAGCGGTTGGACACCCGTTCAGGCTGTCGTTCACGGCCTTCACCAGTTCGTCTACGCTGACGCGTCCATTGCCGTCGGCGTCGGCGGCTCGACATTGCGCGACGTCGATGTTGCCGAGGCTGATGTTCACGGCCAGAACCAATTCGTCGACCGTCACGGTGGTGCTGTGATCGCAATCGCCGACGCACGCGGGCGGCGAGTTCGTTGGACTTGGGGTTGCCGACACAGTCGGCGACGGGGATGAGCTCGCGGTCGCGGTGGACGTCTCGGTCGCGGTGACGGTTGGGGAGGGCGGCAGACTGCCGGTGGGACTTGACGTGGGGCTCGGCGTCGTCGTCGCTGATCGGGTCGGAGTTGGCGTTGCCGTTGGCGTGAAAGTCGGGCCGCTGACGACGATCGCGCCGCTGGTCGCACTCACCCCGGCAATAGAATCGCCGGTCGCGTCACTCGCGATCACGCGTTGAGCGACCAGCGAGTACGAACCAGGAGACGTGGTTGCTGGCACGTCGAACGAACAACTATACAACGCTCCGCTCGGAATCGGCACGAGGTTGTCAAACGACAGCACGAGCGCTCGCAGCAGCGCGTGGGTGGAATCGAGGGCGATCACGTTGACGGTGAGGGCCTTGCCGATCGCGGCGTTGACGTGGCAACTGCTCGGGTTGAGCGTCAATCGCGTCGGATCGAAGGCGATATCATTTTGCGTGGCGACGACGCTCGCTCCGTTGGCAACGAGGTTGACGGTTATCAACGCAGATTGTCCGGCACTGACGGCATTGCTGCCGATCGCGATCACCGGCGCGACGATCGGCGTCGCAGTCGGCGGCGGCGTCACCGAGCCCGTAAGATTCAGCAGGACCGACACGCTGTCGTCCCCGTGATTTGCCGCCACGATGTCCGGGTAGCCGTCGCCGTCCAGATCGGCCACCGCCAGTGCTTGCGGCTGGGCACCGACGGTGAACGATGCCGGCGCGCTCAAGCTACCGGTGCCGGTTCCGGCCAGCACCGTGACCGACTGGTCACCCTGATTCGCCGTCACGATGTCGGCCACTGCGTCCAGGTTGAAGTCTGCGACTGCGAGCGCCTGTGGAACGCTGCCGGTTGTGAAACGCACCGGCGGACTAAAGGTGCCGTCGCCGTTACCGGTGAGCACGACCACGCGATCGGAGGTGCTCCCGGTGACGGCCAGATCCGGAATGCCGTCCCCGTTGATGTCTGCAGCGGCCACCCCGCTCGGGTCGTTGATCGCACCGATCGCCCCGAAGCCGTGAAACAAATCGCCGTCCGGACCGCCGAGGAAGATCGCGGCAGTGCCGGCACCGGCGAGTTCCCGCCGCGCCAACACCAGATCAGGCTTCCCGTCATGGTCGAGATCGGCGCTCGCCACACCAACCGGATGGGGTTGAAAAAACAACGCGTCGCTAACCGAGAACATGCCGGTACCGTCGCCGACGAGGACGTCCACGCGGTTCGCGCCGGCATTGGCGACCGCTACGTCGAGCGTGCCGTCGCCGGTGAAGAAGCCCACCACGAGTGCGCTCGGCATCGGTGCGCTTCCCGCGAGCGGTATGGTGATGGCCGGGAGAAAGCCGAACCCGCTGCCGCTGGAAACAAACACGCTCAGATTCCCGTCGCCCATGTTGGCGACGATCAGATCGGGATGTCTATCATTCGTCAGATCCCCCGCGGCAATTGCGACGGGCGATTTCCCCGCGTTGAGCAGGGCGACCGCGGCGCCAAAGCTCCCAGTGCCCGTGCCGGGCAGGATGGTCACCGTGTTGGCGCTGCCATTGGCGACGGCGAGATCGAGCGCGTGATCGCCGTTGAAATCGGCGATGGCCACGGCGCTGGGTCCGGTTCCGGTGCCCAGGGCGTATGGCACCGACGGCGCAAAGGCCACCGGCACCGCGGCTTGCACGGCCGTGGGAGATGCCAGAATCAACCCGATGAGGCCGCCAAACGCGTGGGCCGCGAAACGACACATCCCTCTGATCACACGATCTGCCGCGGGGTCCGCCTGCGGTGCGGTCCACATCGACACAGCCAGACTTGCCGGAAACGACACGCGAGTGTCAAGTTGAATTCTGCAGCACCCGCTGCAGCGGAACAATGCAAGGGGCTTGTTCCGTTGCGAATCTCCGCATAACCTAGCGCACGATACAGCAACGGAGCGACCCGGAACGACAGTCCATCAAACTGGATTGCACCGCGTGCCCCGAGGACAGCACACGTGAGTAGTCTCGATTTCATACAGCGCGCGAATCCCGACTATGTCGACGATCTCTACCGCCGCTATCTGGCGGATCCGGAATCGGTCGATGCCCAGTGGGCCCTGTTCTTCGCGGGCTTCGAATTGGCGCGCGGCAACGGCGCGGCGCGCCCGCAGGCGGCTGCGTCGCCGCGTGAAGCCGGGATCGATGTGTTCAACCTCATCCACTCGTTCCGCGAGTTGGGCCATCTCATCGCCGATCTCGATCCGCTCGGTCATAGCCCGCGACAGCATCCGCTGCTGGAGCCGGCCGAGCTGGGCTTGAGCGAAGCCGATCTCGATCGTGTCGTCGAGTGCAGTCGCTTCCGCGGCCTGCAGACCGCCACCGTGCGCGACTTGATCGCGGCGTTGCGCGCTACCTACTGTGAATCCCTCGGCGTCGAGTACATGGAGATCGCCGACAAGGAACAGCGCGACTGGCTCAAGGAGCGCATGGAGCCCTGTCGCAATCGGCCGCCGCTGTCCGCGGACCAGCGCAAGCGGATCATGAGCAAGCTGATCGAAGCGGAAGACTTCGAGCGCTTCCTGCAGACCAAGTATCCGACGGTGAAACGCTTCTCACTCGAAGGCGGCGAGGCCTTGATTCCGCTCCTCGATGTGATGGTGGAAGACGCCGCCGATCTCGGCGCCGAGGAATTGGTCCTTGGCATGGCCCATCGCGGCCGGCTCAACGTGTTGGCGAACATTCTTCGCAAGCCGTACGAGATGATCTTCTCGGAGTTCGAAGGCACGTTCTTGCCGAAGGACGTGCAGGGCGACGGCGACGTCAAATACCATCTCGGCTACTCGCGCGATCACACCACCCGCAGCGGGCGCAAGATCCACCTCTCGCTCACCTCGAATCCCAGTCATCTCGAAGTGGTCAATCCGGTCGTCGAGGGGATCGTGCGGGCCAAGCAGAACCATTTGGGCGACAGCGAGCGATCACGCGTGGTGCCGATCGTCATTCACGGCGATGCCGCGTTCACCGGCGAGGGCATCGTGCCGGAAACGCTCTCGCTCTCGGAACTCGAAGCGTTTCGCACCGGCGGCACGATTCACATCATCGTCAACAACCAGATCGGCTTCACGACGTCGCCGGCGGATTTCCGCTTCACTCGCTACCCGAGCGACGTGGCGAAGATCATCCAAGCGCCGGTGTTTCACGTCAACGGCGACGATCCCGAGGCGGCAGGGCAGGCGGCCCGGTTGGCCATCGCCTTCCGCCAGCAGTTCAAGAAGGATGTGATCATCGACCTCGTGTGTTACCGCCGCCACGGTCACAACGAAGTCGACGACCCGTCGTTCACGCAGCCGGTGATGTATCACGAGATCGAGCAGCATCCGACGACGCGCCAGCTTTACGGCAAGCAGCTCACCCGACACGGGGCGCTGACCGCGGACGACCTCGCCCGCATGACCGCCGAATTCCGCGAGATCATGGACGATGCACTGACCTACAGCCGAGACTTTCTCCCCCGCCAGCAGGTGTTCGCGCTCGGCGGTCTGTGGAAGGGCTTGCGGTGGGCCGGACGTGATTGGAGCGCCCACACCGCCGTGTCGCAAACGGTGCTCGACCGCATCGTCGCAGCGTTCACGCGCCTCCCCGACGGCTTCGCACCCCATCCGAAAGCCAGCCGCCTGATGGCCGAGCGCGCCCGAATGGTCGAACCCGATGGCCGCATCGATTGGGGGTGTGCCGAGGCGTTGGCGATCGGATCGCTGCTCGAGGAAGGCACGAGCGTGCGCCTGAGCGGCCAGGACAGCGGCCGCGGCACGTTCAGTCATCGCCACGCGGTGCTCCGCGACGTTCACACCGATGCCCGCCGCGTGCCGCTCAACCACATCGCGCCGTCCCAAGGCCGATTCGAGATCGTCGACACGATGCTCTCCGAGGCCGCGGTCCTGGGCTTCGAGTACGGCATGAGTTCGGCCAATCCGCACGTGCTGGTCATGTGGGAAGCGCAATTCGGCGACTTCGCCAACATGGCGCAGGTGATGATCGATCAATTCATCTCCAGCGGGGAGTCGAAGTGGCAGCGGATGAGCGGGTTGGTGCTGCTCCTGCCTCACGGCTACGAAGGTCAGGGCCCGGAGCATTCCAGCGCCCGCCTCGAACGCTTTCTGCAACTGTGTGCGGAGGACAACTGGCAGGTCTGCAATCTCACCACGCCGGCGCAGTACTTCCACGCGTTGCGGCGCCAGATCCATCGGCCGTTCCGCAAGCCGCTCGTCATCATGACCCCGAAGAGTCTGCTGCGGCACAAGCTCGCGGTCTCGACGCCGCGCGATTTGACGGACGGGGCGTTTCAGACGGTCATCACCGACCCCGCGCCGTTGCCGCGCACCGACGTCCGGCGCCTGCTGTTGTGCAGCGGTAAGGTGTACTACTCGCTGGTGGCGGGCCGCACCGAGCGCGCGGTCGATTCCGTGGCGATCGTGCGGGTCGAGCAGCTCTATCCCTTTCCCGCCGAAGCGATCGCCGCCGTATTGGCGGAGTTTCCCGCTGCACGCGACGTCCGCTGGGTGCAAGAGGAACCGCGCAACATGGGCGCATGGCAGTTCATCGAGACGCGCCTGCGGCCGTTGTTGCCGGACGGCTACGCGTTGGGGTACGTGGGGCGTGACGAGGCGGTGAGTCCGGCGACCGGGTCGTACAAACTCCACGCAAAGGAAGAGGCCGAATTCGTGAATCACGCACTCCTGATGAGGCGATCGCATGGCGGTTGAGGTTCGGATTCCGACGCTCGGTGAATCGATCACCGAAGCGGTGATCGTGCGCTGGGCGAAGAGCGATGGCGACCTAGTGCAAGTCGACGAACTGTTGTTGGAGCTGGAAACCGACAAGGCGAGCGTCGAGATTCGCGCCGAGGAAGCCGGTGTCCTCCGCATCGGCAAGCGCGAGGGGGAGACCGTGCAAGTCGGCGAGGCCGTCGGTCAGATCGCCGCCGGCGATGGCGCCGTACCATCGAAGCCCGTCGCTCCGGCGCCGGCAGCTCAGCCGAAAGCCCCCGTTCCGGCGCCATCCGCCGAGCCCGCGCCGTTGTCTCCCGCGGTGGCGCGCCTGGTGAAAGAAAACCGACTCGACGCGGCGGCCATCCCGGCGACCGGTCCGGGCGGACGTTTGACGAAGGGTGATGTCCTCGCCCACCTCGAACGGGGCAAGTCTCCGGCCCCCGCGCCACCGGCTGCGCCGCCGGCGTCGCCCGCTCCCGTCGCGCGCCCGGCGCCGAGCAAGGAAAAAGAAGAGGACGTGATCGCGATGACGCCGCTGCGCCGTCGGATCGCCGAGCGGTTGGTACAGGCGCAGCACACGGCCGCGATTCTCACTACCTTCAACGAAATCGACATGAGCGCGGTCATGGCACTGCGTGCGCGCTACAAGGACCGGTTCAAGGAGCGGCACGGCATCTCGCTCGGTTTCATGTCGTTCTTCGCGCGCGCCTGCATCGCCGCGCTGCGCGACATCCCTGCGGTCAACGCCGAAATCCGCGGCAACGACATCGTCTACAAGCGCTACGTACACCTCGGGATCGCCGTCGGCACCGAGCGCGGATTGGTCGTGCCGGTGGTGCACCACGCCGAGCAGATGTCGTTCGCCGAGATCGAAAAGGAGATCGAGCGCCTCGCCGGGCTGGCGCGCGCCGGCAAGCTCAGCATCGACGACCTCAGCGGCGGCAGCTTCACGATCTCAAACGGCGGCGTCTACGGCTCGCTATTGTCGACGCCTATCCTCAACCCCCCGCAAAGCGGCATCCTCGGCATGCACAAGATCGAGAAGCGTCCAGTGGTGGTCGACGACCAAATCGCGATCCGCCCCATGATGTACGTCGCCCTCTCCTACGATCACCGCCTCGTCGACGGCGAGCAGGCGGTGACCTTCGTCGTTCGCGTCAAAGAGCGCATTGAAGATCCGAGCCGGTTGCTGATCGATCTGTAGCTCGCGCGTCGGCGCGGGCACGTGGTGAATCTCTCGACGACCGGATTTCCCTTGACTCAGCCGTCGGTCCCCCCTCACATTTGACTCATGAGCGTGCTTCCGGCGGCTGCCCAGCATCCAATCGCTGAGGAGTCCCTCGAGCGCTATCGCGCCGAGCTGGTTGCCGCCAACGCCCCGACTGTCGCGGTCACGGTGTTCGCCGTCACCGTGCTGTATGTTCTGAGCCAGTTGATCATGCGCCCCGCGCAACTGCACAGTGCCTTGATCGCCTATCTGCTGCAGTTGGCGATTCCGCCGCTGGCGGCGACGGCGATGTGGACCGGGCTGCGTCGGTACGCACAGGAGGTCTTCCTCTGCGCGGACCTCGCCTACACCGCGTGCCTCACGGCGCAACTCTTGGTGCCGGAAACCAGCACCTCGGGCACCATTGTGTTTCTGTGCCTGAAGTTGATGGCGACCGCGCTGTTCTTCCCGTGGAGCGTGCGGTTTCAATACGCGTCGGCCGCCGTGACCGTCGTGCTGTACTGGGCGTGTCTGGCGGTCACCGGCCGACCGTTCGACGAGACGCCGCGTTCACATCACTACGTCGCCATTGCCATCGCCGCCGTGCTGTCGGGTGCGGGCGCCGCGCGCGCCGATCGCGGGCGGCGCGATCTCTTTCACCACAACGCCGAGCGCGAAGAGCTGTTGGCGCGTTTGCAACTTGTCCTCGAACGGATGCCGATCGGCTGCATCATCAACGATGCGGACTTTCGCTACACCTACTGGAATCCCGCCGCTGAACGGATCTTCGGCTACCGGCTCGACGACGTGCGAGGCAAGCACCCGCTCGACCTGATTACCCCCAACGCTCAACAAGAGACCCTGCAGGAGGCTATGCGCTTGCTGCAAAGCGGGCAGGTCATCGGCCCCGCACGCGTGGAGAACCTCACCAAGGACGGCCGCTCCATTGTGTGCGAATGGAACAGTGCACCGCTGCGCCGGCGCGACGGCACCTTCGTCGGCATGCTGTCCATGTGTCAGGACGTCACCTCCCGTCAGCGAGACGAAGAAGAGAAGCACCTGCTGCTGGAAGAATTGCGCGCCGCCAACCGGCTCAAGTCGGATTTCGTCGCGACCATGTCGCACGAGCTGCGCACCCCGCTCAATGTTATTCTCGGGTACCACGACTTGCTCCAGGAGCAGGCCTTCGGTTCCCTCGGAAAGGAGCAGGCCGCCGTCCTCCAACGCATGCGCCAAAGCGCCACCGAGCTGCTTGAGCTGATCAATGCCACGTTGGACGTGAGCCGTCTGGATTCCGGGCGCGTCACGGTCGAGCCCGAGCACGTGGCAATCGCCGAACTGATCACGCAAGTCGATCTCGAAACGCAAGAAATGCAGAATAAACCCGGTGTCCGCGTCGAGTGGCAGGTCAGCCCGGAGCTGCCCCGGCTGCACTCGGATCCCGCAAAGCTCAAGATCATTCTCAAAAATCTGCTCAACAACGCGTTGAAGTTTACCGAGCGCGGCAGCGTCGTCGTCGGCGCGACCGCCCACGACGGCGGCGTCGAACTGCAGGTCGCCGACACCGGCGTCGGCATCGCTCCCGAGGCACTCCCGATCATCTTCGAGCCGTTCCGCCAGATCGGCGATTCGCCAACCCGCCAGCACGGCGGCGTCGGACTCGGCCTCTACATCGTGCGGCGCTTGGTCGACATGATCGGTGCCAAATTGACCGTCGACAGCGAACCCGGACACGGCACGACCTTTCGGGTGTGGGTGCCGATCAACGTGGGCGTCGCGGCTGCGGATGAGCACGATGCGGCGCGGACCGGCTGACACGCCGTCGGCGCTGTCCAACCCTCCCGACTTGGCACCTCGCTGCGAAGTCGATAGAGAATCGCCATGGCAGACCCCACGTTCGACCTCGTCATCATCGGCGCCGGGCCCGGCGGCTATCAAGCCGCGATTCGCGCGGCCCAGCTCGGGATGCGCGTCGCCTGTGTCGAAAAGGCCCCGACCCTCGGCGGCACGTGCCTCAACATCGGCTGCATTCCCAGCAAAGCCCTGCTGGAATCGAGCGAGCTCTTCGTTCACACCGCGCACGGCGTGACCAGCCACGGCATCAAAGTCGGCGCGGTCACCTTCGATCTCGAGGCCATGATGGCGCGCAAGACCAAGGTCGTGACCATCTTGACCAAGGGTATCGCCGGACTGTTTCGCAAGAACAAGGTCGAGTGGATCAAAGGCACCGCTCGGATCGCCGGCGCCAACATGGTGGAAGTACGAGCGACCGAAGGCGTCCAGCAGATCGGCGCGGCGCGCATTCTGATCGCCAGCGGCAGCGCGCCGATCGAATTGCCCGCGCTGCCGTTCGACGGCGAGACGATCATCAGCTCGACCGAGGCGCTGGCGCTGACGAAGGTCCCGCAACGCATGCTCGTGGTCGGCGGCGGCGCGATTGGTTTGGAACTCGGGTCGGTGTGGCGGCGATTGGGCAGCGACGTGCTGGTGGTCGAGTTCCTGGACCGCATCGTGCCCGGCACCGACAAGGAAATCGGCGCCGAACTGAAGAAGGCCTTGGAAAAGGGCGGCATGAAGTTTCAGTTGAGCGCATCCGCGACGCGCGCAGAGAAGGATGGGGATCGCATGCGCGTCACCGTCGAGAGCGGCGGAAAGACCAGCGTCGAGATCGCGGACGTCGTGTTGGTCGCGGTTGGGCGCCGCCCGTTTCATGAAGGCCTCGGCACCGACATCGCCGGGATCGCGTTGGATGAGCGCGGCCGCATCAAAGTCGACGAGCATTTCGCGACCAGCGTTCCCGGCATCTACGCCATCGGCGACGTCATTACCGGGCCGATGCTGGCGCACAAAGCGGAAGAAGAAGGCGTCGCCGCCGTCGAAATGATGGCCGGCCTCGCCGGCCATGTGAATTACGCCGCAATCCCCAACGTCGTCTACACCTCCCCCGAGTTGGCCAGCGTAGGCTTGTCGGAAGACGATGCGGCCGCTCGCGGCATCCCGATCAAAGTCGGGCGCTTCCCCTTCATCGCGAACAGCCGCGCCCGCTGCATGGACGACACCACCGGCCTGGTGAAGATGATCGCCGACGCGAAGACCGACCGCATCCTCGGCGTCCACATCCTCGGACCGCACGCCTCCGAACTGATCGCCGAAGCTGCCGTGGCGATGGAATTCGGCGCCAGCGCCGAAGACATCGCGCGCTCCGTCCACGCGCATCCGACGCTGGCGGAGACACTCAAGGAAGCCGCGCTCGCGGTGGATGGTCGGGCAATCAATATCTGACGGTGAAGTGGTGAGTAGTGAGACGTGAGTGGTCGGACAGCACTCCGACCTCACCAGTCACGACTCACCACTCACGCTGGCGGCGCCGCCTCGATCGGCGCGCCGTCGAACGGTAGACGTGACCGTGATGTCGGACCGGCGTCGTCGCGGCTCTCATCGTAGAGCTGTTGCAACAGTTCGAGACTCGGGCGGCGTTCGCCGCGGGCGACGGCGTGAATCACCGTCCGGATGCGCGCGTTGAGCGGCGTCGCGACCCCGTGTTGAATCCCGCGCGTCACCACCTCGCCGTTCAAGTAGTCGACGGCCGGCTCGCGTCCGCGCTCGATGGCGGCGAGCATCGACGAGCGCAAGCGGCGGAATTTCGCGCCGACGGCCAACAGCAGCGCGTGTTTGGCCAACAGCGTCGGCGAACCCGGGCTGATGACGTCCGCGGGCGTGAGCGCGACCCAATCGAGGTCGATGGTGCCGGAGACCTTTTCGAGTCGCACGCCGCACGCGCGTGCCACGGCCACCGCTTCGGTCATCACTTCGAGTCCGAGCCGGCGCACGAAGCGGTGGCGTAACAGGACGCCGAGGCGATCGCCGCCGATACAGCCCAGCGAGCTGATCGCGCAGTTGATCGCCAACTTGCTCCAGCGACTGCCGGCGAGATTGTCGGTGACCGTGACCGGCCCGACGGCACTCAACAGTGAGGCAAGCGTCGCCAACCGCGGATCGCGCGTGTCGCCGTCGAGGTGGCCGATCACAAAGCCGCCGGCGGAGGTGCGCTCGTACACGCCGGGGGCGAGCATCGACGCACCCCACGCGACGATTGCCCCCAACGTGCGGGCGTCGCCGACGATCGCGGCGACGCGGTGCTCGCACAGCCCGTTTTGGAAGCACACCATCGCACCGCCGGGAGCCAGAAACGGCGCCGCGGCGTGCGCCGCTTCTTCGAGCTGCGGCGGCTGTGTCGCGAGGAAGATGAAATCGAATCGGCCGGCGTCCGCCGGTACGTCGACGTGCGCAGCGGCGCGCGTGTAGTGGCGCTCGCCGCCGTCGACGACTTCGAGTCCGCGCGCGCCAATCGCCTCAGCGATCGCCGCGTTATGCGTGACGATGATGACCTCGTGGTCCGCTTTCACGAGCGCCGTGGCCAGCGTTCCCCCGATGCCGCCGCATCCCATGAGTAGCAGTCGTGGTTTCATACCGGCGTCGGTTCGCGGTTGCGTGCGATCTCCAGCCTGCGCGGATCGAGTGAGGCGTCTCACTACCACTTTTCCGTTGTCCGCGCGACCGCGACGCGGGAACGACTCAGACGAGTTGCTCAGCCGTGCTGGGCTTCGAGCCAGCGCTCGGCGTCGATCGCGGCCATGCAGCCGCTGCCGGCGGCCGTGACGGCTTGGCGGTATACCTTGTCTTGCACGTCGCCGCAGGCGAACACGCCGGGGACGCTGGTGTATGATGATGCGTTCTTGGTGACGATGTAGCCGGTCTCGTCGAGGTCGAGTTTCCCGACGAACAGGTGCGTGTTGGGCTGATGGCCGATCGCCATGAAAACGCCGTCGCAGGTGAAGTCGGTCGCTGCGCCAGTTTTCAGGTTCTTCAGCCGGGCGCCCTTCACCCCGTCGGCGTCGGCTGTTCCGTAAATCTCGTCGACGACCGAATCCCACACGAACGCGATCTTCTCGTTCCGTTGCGCGCGCTCCTGCATGATCTTCGAAGCGCGCAGTTGATCGCGGCGATGAACGATCGTGACCTTGCCGGCGAACTTCGTCAGGAACGTCGCTTCCTCCATCGCGGTGTCGCCGCCGCCGACCACGATGACTTCCTTGCCCTTGAAGAAGAAGCCGTCGCAGGTAGCGCACGCCGACACGCCGTGACCCATCAGTCGCTTCTCCGATTCGATCCCGAGCAACTTGGCCGACGCGCCGGTCGCGACGATCAACGCATCGCAGGTGTACTCCTGCTTCCCCGCGGCCAAGCGAAACGGCCGACGCGACAGATCGACTGAAGTGACGTCCTCGAAGCGGCAGACCGCGCCGAAGCGCTCCGCCTGCTTTTTGAACAGCTCCATCATCTCGGGCCCCATGATGCCTTTGGGGAAGCCGGGATAGTTTTCAACCTCGGTCGTGATAGTAAGCTGACCGCCGGGCTGGGAGCCCTCGAAGACGAGCGGCGCGAGATTCGCGCGCGCGGTGTAGAGCGCCGCCGTGAAGCCGGCGGGGCCCGATCCGATGATGATGACTTTGGCGTGACTCATGACGGAGGACTTATAGTGACGCTCCGACGGACTGGCAAGGCAACCGCGCCGGCGCGGCGACTCTCGCACGTCGATGCGCGCGGACAGGTGCAAATGGTCGACGTCGGCGCCAAGCCGGTGACCGAGCGCATCGCCGTCGCGCGCGCGACGGTGCGCATGCGACCGGAGACCTTGCGCCTGATCACCAGCCGGCGGGTCGCCAAGGGCGATGCGCTCGCCGCCGCGCGCGTGGCCGGCATCATGGCCGCCAAACGCACCGCCGAACTGATCCCGCTGTGCCATCCGCTGCCGGTCGAGGTCGTCGGCATCGACTTCGCCCCGCGTGGCGCGGCGGCGCTGGAGATTACCGCGCGAGTCAAGATGTCCGGCAAGACCGGCGTTGAGATGGAAGCGCTGACCGCCGTCAGCATCGCCGCGCTCACGATCTACGACATGTGCAAAGCCGTCGACCGCGGCCTGACCATCACCGACGTGCAGTTGATCGAAAAAAGCGGCGGCCGTAGCGGGATGTATCGGCGTGAGTCGTGACACGTGACGTGATGTCAAGGGGCGTCAGTGAATGGGGTGAAGTCACGGCTCCCCCGTCGCCACTCACGACTCACGACTCACCACTCACCACCCTCCGCCTTCGCTCCGGGAAAGACCGGCCGGTGCGGCTCGGGCACCCGTGGGTATTTGCGGGTGCGATTGCCAATCTCGATCCGACGTTGCCGGCGGGCGCGATCGTGCGGGTGGAGGCGGTTGATGGCGCGTTGCTCGGCATCGGCAGCGTGAATCCGCGCTGCGCCATTGCCGTGCGCCTGCTAACGCGGCGCGAGGAGCGGATTGACTCGGCGTTCGTTCGGCAGCGCGTATCGGCAGCCCTGGCGCTGCGGTCCCAAATCGTTCCGACCGAGACCGACGCCTACCGCTGCATCAACGGCGAAGGCGACTTCCTTCCCGGCGTCGTGGTCGATCGCTACGGCGACACGCTTGTGCTCCAGTGTTTAACCGCGGGCGCCGCAGCGATGCAGGCGGAAATCGTCGCGGCACTGGTTGCGGCGATCGCGACACGGACGATTTTCGAGCGCAGTGCCGGTAGCGTGCGCCGGGAAGAAGGTCTCGCCGATGTTGAGCGCGTCCTCTACGGCGAACCGCTGCCGGACCGTCTGATCATCCGGGAACATGGCCACCGCTTCATCGTCGACGTGCGGCATGGCCAGAAGACCGGCCTGTTTCTCGATCAGCGCGACAACCGCCACCTCGCGAAGACATGCGCGGCCGGACGGCGCGTCCTCAACGCCTTTGCCTACACCGGCGGCTTCGCCGTCTACGCTGCGGCCGGCGGGGCCCGCGAGGTGGTCTCGGTCGAAAGCTCGCCACGCGCGCTCGCTCTCGCGCGCGAAAATTGGCAGGTCAACGCGCTCCCGGCCGATCGAGGCCAGTTCGTCGACGCGGATGTCTTTCGCTACCTGCGGGAGTCGGGCGAGCCGTTCGATCTCCTCATCCTCGACCCCCCAGCGCTGGTGAAGCATCGCACGGAAGTGGCGCGCGGCGCCCGCGCGTACAAGGACCTTCATCTCCAGGCGCTGCGACGTGCCGCGCCCGGCGCGTTGATGCTGACGTTCAGTTGTTCGACCCACGTCGACGCGGTCCTGTTTCGCCAGATCGTCACCGGTGCCGCGGCCGATGCCCGCCGCGAGGTGCGCGTCCTCCGCCACCTCGGCCCCGGACCCGATCACCCGACCAACGTTGCGCAGATCGAAGGCGAGTACCTGACCGGGTTGCTGGTGTGTGTCTCGTGAGGCGGGAGTGGTGAGTCGCGAGTGGTAGGGCTTCGCGACCCGTGTCCACTGGTTGTGGTGCTTGTCCACTGCCAGTGCGGCTCGACGCTGCGAACGTCGCGGCGCTATACGCCCCCACATGGCCGCCACCACGATCAAGCAATGGCCGCGCAGCGACCGGCCGCGCGAGAAGCTCCTTGAACGCGGCGCGAGTGCGCTGTCGAACGCCGAATTGCTGGCGATCCTCTTGCGGACGGGCACGCCAGGACGCAGCGCGCTGGATCAAGCGCGCGCGCTGCTGGAACGCTGCGGAGACGATTGGCGGCAGGTCGCCGCGCTCGGCGTCGGCGATCTCCGGCAAACCCATGGCTTGGGCACGGCGAAGACTGCGGAAATCCTCGCCGTCATCGAAATTGCCAAGCGCTTCGGCGAGCACGAATTCAAACCCGGCGACGCGCTGCGCGGCAGTCACGACGTCTACGCGCATTTCCGCGAACGCTTGGCGAGCGAGCGGCGCGAGCACTTCTACGCCGTGCTGCTCGACAACAAGCATCGCAAGATCAAAGACGTGCCGGTCTCCCAAGGCTCGCTAACGGCGAGCATCGTGCATCCGCGCGATGTCTTCGCCCCGGTAGTGCGTGAATCGGCGGCGGCGGTGATCTTCGTCCACAATCATCCCAGCGGCGATCCGACGCCGAGCAAGGAAGACATCGACATCACCCGCCGACTCCGCGAAGTCGGCGACCTCGTCGGCGTCCGCGTCCTCGATCACATCGTCATCGGCCAGGGCCGGTACGTGAGCTTCGTTGATGACGGGTATTGGTGACGGGGTGAGTGGTGAGTCGTCAGCCGTGAGTGGTCGGAAAGGAACGACCAGCGGCGTTATGAAGCACGAGGATCTCGACGTCTTCAAGTGCGCGCCTCGCCCCGCTCTTCGCGTTTACCAAGTGACCCGGACGTTCCCGCGCGAGGCGACGATGGGACTCAGGTCGCAATTGCGCCGGGCGGCGGTCTCCGTCGTTGCAAACATCGCCGAGGGCGCGGGACGATTCCCGTCCGCCGAGTATCGCCGCTTCGTCGGAATCGCGCACGGCTCGGCGGTCGAAGCGAGCTACTACCTCTTGCTCGGCTACGATTTGAGTTACATCTCGAAAGACGACTATGAAGATCTACACAACGAGTACGAGAATGTTTGCAAGATGCTCACGCGCCTGGGCCAAGCCCTGATGCGGTAACATCCCACTCACGACTCACCATCAGAACGGAATATCATCGTCCTCCGGCCCGGCAGGGCCGGCGTCTTCGCCCGCGGGGGCGCTGAACGTCGGCTCGGGCGCACCGCGGCCGGCGCCACCGCCGCCGCCGAGGAAGCGCACGTCGCGCGCGGTGATCTCGGTGATGTAGCGCTTGTTGCCGTCCTTGTCGTCGTAGCTCCGCGTGCGGATCGAGCCTTCGACGTAGACTTGCCGGCCCTTCGCGAGATACTGGCCGCAGCTTTCCGCTTGCTTGCCCCACACCACGATGTTGTGCCACTCGGTGCGTTCTTGCTTCTGGCCCTGTTGATCGGTCCAGCGCTCCGAGGTCGCAACCGGAAATTTGCACACCGCGCGACCGTTCGCGGTGAAGCGCATCTCGGGATCCTTCCCGAGGTTGCCGACGATGATGACCTTGTTGACCACAGCGTTCGGACCGTAACAGCGCCGCCGCGGCGATGTCAAGGTCGATCGGGGACGTGACAACGCCGGCATTCAGTGATTGATCTGACGCACCATTCGGAGTGGCACCATGAGTGATCCGGGACCGTTGCAAGGGATTCGTGTCGTCGAGTTGGGCATGTGGGCCGCCGGGCCGGCGTGCGGCGCGGTGTTGGGCGATTGGGGTGCCGATGTCATCAAGATCGAAGATCCGCGCGCCGGCGATCCGATGCGCGGGTTCCAAGTGCGACGCAAGGACGATCCCGATCTGCGCGTCTCGCCGAGCTTTGCGCTCAACAATCGTAACAAGCGCAGTGTCACCCTCAATCTCCAGAACGAAGGCGGGATGGCGGTGGCACTGGACCTTGTTGACCAGGCGGACGTGTTCGTTTCCAACTTTCGCCCCGCCGCGCTCGAACGCCTCGGGCTCGATCCCGACACGCTGACGGCGAAGTTCCCGCGGCTGATCTACGGGCAAATGACCGGCTATGGTCACCGCGGTCCCGAGCGCGATCGCGCCGCCTTCGACTACGGCGCGGGATGGGCGCGCGCCGGGATCATGGCGAGCATCGGCGAACCCAGCGGTCCGCCGCCGGGGCAGCGCCCGGCGATGATCGATCACCCCGCCGGTCTGAGTCTCGCCGGGGGCATCGCCGCCGCACTGTTCGAGCGCACGCGCACCGGCAAAGGACAGATCGTACGCACCTCGCTGTTTCAGATGGGCATGTGGATGAAGGGCGTCGATCTGCAAGCGGCGATGGTCGGTGGCCCGCTCCCGTTGCCCGAGAGTCGCTTCGCCGCAGTGAATCCGTTGTTCAACTCGTACCGAACCAAGGACGGACGCTGGATCTATCTGATCATGATGCAGGGCGATCGACACTGGCGCGACTTCTGCCGCGCCATCGGGCGGCACGATTGGGCCGAGGAGGCGTCGCTGCAAACGATGCGTGGTCGCTTCGAGCGCAGCCGCGAGATCGTCGCGCAGCTCGATGACCTGTTCGCCGGCCGCACGTTGGAGGAATGGACGGCGGTGCTCGACGCGGACAACATCTTTTGGGCCAAAGTGCAGAATGACGCCGATGTGCTCGCCGATCCGCAGGCGGCGGCGCTCGAGGCATGGGGCGACGTAGCCGACGCGGCGGGCGCGACGATGTCGGTGCTCAAGAGCCCGATCGGCTTCTCGCGCACGCATACCTCGCTGCGGCTCGCGGCGCCCGAGGTCGGACAGCACACCGAAGAGGTTTTGCTCGAACACGGCTACACCTGGGAACAGATCGCGGCGTTGAAGGAGCGCGGCGCGATCGGCTGACGCGCACCGCGCTGCATCCGGCTTTGCAGCCGCGCGCGCCGTCTTGTAGGAGTCGACTGTGTCCACCCTTCCGCTTGCCGGTGTGCGCATCCTCGATCTCGGGACGCGCATCGCCGCGCCGTTTGCGGCGACGCTCCTCGGCGACTTCGGCGCCGAGGTGATCAAAGTCGAATTGCCCGGCAGCGGCGACTTCATGCGCACCATCGGCCCCTTCGTCGACGACTACTCGCTGTGGTGGGCGGTCGAAGGACGCAACAAGAAGTCGATCACGCTCGATTTGCGCACGCCGCGCGGCCAAGCGCTGCTGAAGCAACTGGTGGCGGTGACGGACGTCGTCGTCGAGAATTTTCAACCCGGCACGCTCGAACAGTGGGGGCTGGGCTTCAACGCGTTGCGCAGCGTGAATCCGAAACTCATCCTGACGCGCGCGTCGGTCTACGGGCAGAGCGGACCGTATCGCGATCGCCCCGGGCTTGACCGCAACGGCATCGGCTTCGGCGGCTTGCTGTACCTCACCGGCTACAAGGACCACCCGCCGGTGCGTCCGGGGATCATCATCTCCGACTATCTGACCGGTGTGTTCAACGCGTTCGCCATCATGCTCGCGCTCTATCACCGCGACGTGCATGACGGCGGCGGGCAGTGGGTCGATCTCGCGCTGTATGAATCGATCTTTCGGGTCCTCGAACACACCGTCGCGACCTACGATCGCCTCGGGATCGTACGCGAGCGCGAGGGCAATCGGCTGCGCAACTCCGCGCCGCTCGACAATTGGCGGACGAAGGACGGCGAATTCGTCTGCATCGTGGCGGCTGGTGACGGATTGTTCCCGCGCCTGGCGCAGGCGATGGGGCGGGCGGACCTGCTCGACGATCCGCGTTTCAATTCGCTCAGCGCGCGCGTTGCGCATGGCGATGCGATCAACGAGATCGTCGCGGCGTGGGTGGCGCAACACACCGCCGACGAAATCGAGGCACTGCTGATTCCCGCGCAAGTGCCGATGACGCGCGCCTACTCCATCGCCGACATCGCCGCCGACCCGCACTACGCCGCGCGCGCGGACATCGTGACGGTCGACGACCCGACGATCGGACCGGTGCGCATGCAGGCGGTGTATCCGCGGCTGTCGGAAACGCCCGGACGGATTCAACGCGGCGCCCCGAAATTGGGCGAGCACAATCGCGAGATCTACGGCGCGCTTCTCAGGCTCAGCGACGCAGAGATCGCCCAACTCGAACACGACCGGATCATCTGACGCGGCGATGAGCGGAGACAGACCATGAGCGATGATCCAGTACTGCATGCCGTCGCCCACCGCGCGTTGGAGTTCGTGCGCGACGACATGATCGTTGGTCTCGGCACCGGCCGTGCCGCGACCGCGTTTGTCGAGGCGCTCGGCGAACGCGTGCAGCAGCATCACCTTCGCGTCACCGGCGTCCCGACCTCGAAGGCCACGGCGGAGGTAGCCCGACGGTACGGCATCCCGCTCGTCGGCTTCGACGATATCGAGGCGATCGACGTGACCTGCGACGGGGCGGACGAAGTCGACCCGCATCTGAACCTCATCAAGGGCTACGGCGGGGCTTTGGTGCCGGAAAAGATCGTCGCCGCCGCGTCGCGAATGGAAATCATCTTGGTGGGCAGCGACAAGCTGGTGCCGGTGCTCGGGCGACGCGGCGTGTTGCCGGTCGAAGTCATTCCGTTCGCGGCTCCGTTCTGCGCGCGACGATTGGCGAAACTCGGGTGTCGGCCGCGGGTGCGCCTGAACAGCGGCACTCCGTTCGTCAGCGACAGCGGCAATCACATTCTCGACTGCGGCATCGATCCGTTGCCGGATCCGCACCAACTCGACCACGATATCCGCGGCATTCCCGGCGTCGTCGGCACCGGGCTGTTTCTCGACCTGGCCGATCTCGTGCTGGTCGGCGACCCGAGCGGCGTTCGCGAGCTGCGGCGTGATCGATGAGCCGTCGCCCGATCATCGCTGCAGCCGTCGCCGGCGGCTTGTTCGCGCCGCTTGCAGTGAGCTATGCCGACGCGGGAGCGGGTCACGCCGGTGCCGCGGCGCCGGTGCTGATCGGACTCATCGTCCTCTTGCTCGCCGCGAAGTTGGGCGGCGATCTCTTCGAGCGACTCGGTCAGCCCGCCGTGCTGGGCGAGCTGCTGTTCGGTGTCATCCTCGGCAATCTTCCCCTCGTCGGCATCGTGGGGTTGGATCATTTGAAGTCGGATCATGCTCTCGAGCTGCTGGGCGAGCTCGGGGTGATTCTGTTGTTGTTCGAAGTCGGCTTGGAATCCAACGTGCGTGAGATGGTGGGGGTAGGTGCTTCGGCGTTGGCGGTGGCGGTGCTCGGAGTCGTCGCG
The DNA here is from genome assembly GCA_035541895.1 of Binatia bacterium. GTDB lineage: Bacteria > Desulfobacterota > Binatia > HRBIN30 > JACQVA1 > DATKMK01. The sequence goes on from DATKMK010000011.1 coordinate 154,949, forward strand.
CCGATGCTGCTCGGTGTGGGCGTCAGTCGCTGGTTTCATCCCGCCGACTCATTCCATCTGCATCTGTTCGTCGGCGCGACGCTGTGTGCGACCAGCGTCGGCATCACTGCCCGGGTGTTGCAGGATCTCGGTCGCAGCCGTGGGCCGGAGGCGCGCATCATCTTGGGCGCCGCGGTGATCGACGACGTGCTGGGGTTGATCATCCTGGCGACGGTCACCGGACTGATCGCCGCGGATGTCGGCAGCGGCCCGGGGGTATCGGTCGGCCTCATCGCGGGGATCGTGGCGAAGGCGTTCACGTTCATCGCTGGGTCGGTAACCGTCGGCTACTATTGCTCGCCGCCCGTACTCCGGCTGGCGGCGCGCGCGCGCGTGCAGGGCATGTTGCTGACGACGGCGTTGCTGATGTGCTTCGCCTTCGCGTACGCCGCGCAGCTCGTTGGCCTCGCACCGATCGTCGGCGCGTTCGCCGCCGGCTTGATCATCGAGGAAGATCATCTCGCCGGGTTTCGCAGTGCGACAAAGCTCGACGATCTCTTGCATCCGCTGGTGACGTTTTTGGTGCCGGTGTTCTTCGTGCGCATGGGCATGCTCGTCGAGCTGCGGCAGTTTGGCGATCTAACCGTCATCGGATTCGCCGCCGTGATCACCCTGGCGGCCTTGATTGGGAAGCAGGTCTGCGCGCTGGGCGTGACCCAACGCGGCCTCAATCGCATCGCGGTCGGCTTCGGCATGATCCCGCGCGGCGAGGTCGGCCTGATCTTCGCCAACATCGGCGCCGAGATGACCCTCGGCGGCCGGCCGGTGATCGGGCCGGAGGAATTCTCCGCCACGGTCATCATGGTCATGGCAACGACGCTGGTGACGCCGCCGCTGTTGCGGTGGTCGTTTACACGCAGGAGCTGATCACGGCTCAGCCCTCGCTATGACAAACGTCATCGACATCGCCGTCGCAGATCCGCATTCGCAATAGCGATCTGCGGTCGCTCGCGTCGGAAC
>DATKMK010000012.1:0-120199 GCA_035541895.1 Binatia bacterium
GCCGGTGCGCCGGTGCCGATGCTGACCGTGAACTCGGTGGCGCCGACGATCATGCAGTTCGGCTCGGACGAGCAGAAACAATTCTACCTGCCGAAGATCTTGAAGGGCGAGATTCATTTCGCCATCGGCTACACCGAACCCAACGCCGGCACCGACCTCGCCTCGCTCAAGACCCGCGCCGTACGCGACGGCGACAGCTTCGTCATCAACGGCCAGAAGGTGTTCACCAGCTTGGCGACTGACGCTGACTACATCTGGCTCGCCGTGCGCACCGATCCCGAGGCGCCCAAGCACAAAGGCATCTCGATGATCATCGTGCCGCGCGAGAACCCGGGCGTGCGCGTGGTGCCGATCAAGAACATGGGCAACTTCAACACCAACCAGACCTTCTACGACGACGTGCGCGTGCCGGTCGGCAACCTCGTCGGCAAGCTCAACGGCGGCTGGAAGCTTATCACCAATCAGCTCAACCATGAGCGCGTGACCCTGTGCAGCTCCGGTATGATCGAAGGGCGCTTCGAAGAAGTGGTGAACTGGGCGAAGCAGACCAAGCTGGCCGACGGCCGGCGCGTCATCGATCAACAATGGGTGCAGGTCAGCATCGCCCGCATCCATGCGCGCATCGACTTCATGCGGTTGATGAATTTCAAAGTTGCGTGGAACGCCGAGCAAGGCCAACCGATGCAGCCGGCGCACGCGTCGACGATCAAGGTGTTCGGCACCGAGTTCTACCTCGAAGCCTGCCGCCTGATGCAGGAAATCCTGGGCGCCACCGCCGCGCTGCGCCCGGGCTCACCCGAGGCGATCCTCAACGGACGCATCGGCCAATTCGTCCGCTCGATTCACATCCTCACCTTTGGCGGCGGAACCAACGAGATGCAGCGCGACCTGATCTGCCTGTTCGGCCTCGGCATGCCGGTGATGCCGCGGTTCTAGTTGGACGATTGAAGTTGAGAGAGGAACGAAATGGATTTTTCGCTGACTGACGAACAACGCGCGCTCTCCGAGTTGGCCGCGCAAATCCTCACCGACCGCTGCCCACTCGAACGGTTGAAGGCGGTTGAAGGCTCGGAGGATCGCTTCGATCGCGAGCTGTGGAACGAATTCGCCAGGGCCGGCCTGCTCGGCGCGGCGCTGCCGGAAAGCGTCGGCGGCAGCGGCGGTGGATTCATCGAAGCCTGTCTGCTGCTGGAGCAGCAGGGCAAACGCGTGGCGCCGCTGCCGATCGTCTCGACCATCGTCTCGGCGGCGATGCCGCTGATGCGCTTCGGAACCAAGGAACAGCAGCAGCGCTACGTCACCGGCGTGGCGAGCGGCAAGACGTTTCTGTCCGCGGCGTTGACTGAACTCGGCACTGACGCGCGCACTCCCACGACTGCCGCGACGCCCGACGGCGGCGGCTGGAAGCTCAACGGACTCAAGGTCGAAGTGTCGATGGCACACGCCGCATCCGTAGTGCTTGTGCCTGCGCGCACGGCGCGCGGCGAGGTCGCGATCTTCTTGGTTGATCCCAAGACGCCTGGCGTATCGCTCGCGCGACAGGATGCAACCAACTGGGAACCGCAATTTCGGATGGAGTTGAAGAACGTGAAGGTTGCTGCCGATGCCGTGCTCGGGTCGATCGAGAGCGGCCGCGACGTGCTCGACTGGATCGTCGATCGCACAACCGTCGGCTTGTGCGCGGTTGCGGCGGGCGCGTGCCAAGAGGCGTTGCGCATCACCGCGGAGTACGCATCCAATCGCAAACAGTTCGACAAGCCGATCGCGATGTTCCAAGCCGTTGGCCAGCGCATGGCCGACTCGTACATCGACAACGAAGCGGTGACGCTGACGATGTGGCAAGCGGCCAGCTATCTCGCCGATGAGATGCCGTCGGACAAGGAGATCGCCACCGCGAAGTATTGGGCGAGCGAGGGCGGCCATCGCATCGGCCACGCCGCGCTCCACATTCACGGCGGGATTTCGATCGACATCGACTACGCGATCCATCGCTACTTCCACTGGCTCAAGCAATTGGAGTTCACCCTCGGCGCCGCCACGCCGCAGCTGGTGCGGCTCGGCGCCTTGATTGCGGCCGAACCAGCATGAAGCTGACGGACTCTTGCGCCACCGCATGAATGTGCATACCGCCGCCGGCTCGCGCCGGGTCCGGCGGTTCATGCTCTTGGTCGCCGGTACGGTCCCATGGATTGTGGCGGCGACGGCAACCCACGGGCAGACGCCGACCGTCGGCAGCGGTGCGACGCCGACGGCGATCGTCAGTCTCTCGATTGCTCAGATCCCGGAATTCGTCGAACAGGCGAACAACGATCTGCGCGCGATTCGGGCTCGCAGCGCAGCCGACCCGCGGCTCGCAGTGGTCAGCAACGACCTTCCCGAGCTTGCGCGGCAGACCGAACGACTTGGCGCCGAGACCGCAAACGAAATCGGCTCGGGCTTGACGCCCAGTTCGCTCGAGGACGTTTCCCGGCAATGGCGTCAGTATAAGGACCAGCTCACGGCGTGGGCGCAGTTGCTCGGGGTCAGCCTCCAAGCGAACGAGCAGGACAGCGCCCGACTCGGCGAGATCGACGGGTTGTGGACTCGCACGGAGAAGCAGGCACAGGCCGACAACGTCCCCGATGCCGCCCGCGCGCCGATTCGGACCTTGCGCGGCGCGATCCGCGATGCGCAACTCGATTTGCGCAGGGCACGCGACGAACGTCTCGGGATGCTCGGGCGCGTGTCGAGCTTGCAAGAGGAGGTCAACGAGAAGCTGGCGCAGCTCGAATTGGCTGCGCAACGGCTCCGACGGGATCTGTTCGCCATCGACGGCGAGCCGCTGTGGGCGATCGTGTCCCAGTTGCCGGAAGAATCCGAGGTGCTCGACGCCCTCGCGGCGGGCGTGCGGCATGACGTCGAGTTGCTGGCAACCTTTCTGCGTTGGCAGCGCGCACGCGTGATCACGCACGGGCTGCTGATCGTGCTGATTGCGGTGATCACGACCACGTTGTCGCGGCGCCAGCGCGCCGCGTTGTCCGACGACACCCCGGCGGCGGTGCGGACCGTCTTGACGCGGCCGATTTCCGCCACGCTGCTGCTTGCGGCCGTTCTCAACCTGCTGCTGTACCGCTACGCGCCGGTCGTTGCCGTCGACGCCGCCGCGTTGGTCGTGGCCGCCGTGATGGTGCGCCTGTTCCCTGGCGACGATGAGTGGGTGTCGCGCCAGATTGTCCTCCTCATGGCTGTGCTGTTCTTGCTCAGCGCGGTGGGACGGTTGCTCCCGCCACTGTCGGTCGCCGCACGCTTGATGCTGGTGGCCGAGGACGTGATCGCGGCTGCGTGGCTGACCGCTGTGTTGCGGTCCGGTCGCTGGCAGCAGTCGGCGCTCGCTCGGCGGTGGGGCGTGGTCGCCTGGGTCGGTTTGGTCATTCCCGCGGTTTCGCTCTTCGCCAATTGCATCGGCAATGTGTCGCTCGCGTTCATGCTCACCGGCGCCATGTTGCGCTCCGCGTTCAGCGCGTTCGGACTGCTGGCCGCGGATCGCGTGATTGAAGGCCTGCTGATCGAGGTGATCGGTTCCCGCGCCGGCCTGGGTTTGCGTTCGGTGGCGAACAATGCGGCGTCGTTGCGGCGCTGGCTGACCCGCGCCGTGCGCATGGTGATGGTGGCGATCTGGGGGTATTTGACGCTCGATCTGTTCGCGCTCCAGCAACCGTTCATCACGGCGGCGACGGCGTTCTTGACGGCGCAGTTCACGGTCGGCGCTGCGACTATCTCCGTTGGCGGCGTGGTTTCGGTGGTGCTGACGGTGTGGGTGTCGTTGCTGGTGGCGCGACTGGTTCGCGTGGTGCTCGCCGAAGACATTCTCCCGCGCCTGTCGCTCCCGCGCGGTGTGCCGGCGGCGATCTCGGCGGGGGCGAACTATCTCGTCCTGCTCTTCGGATTCGCCGTCGCGTTGTCGGCCGCGGGAATCGATCCTGGACGCGTGGCGCTGGTGGCGGGCGCGCTCAGCGTCGGCATCGGCTTCGGCCTCCAAACGGTGGTCAACAATTTCGTCTCCGGGCTGATTCTGCTGCTCGAGCGCCCGATTCAGCTCGGCGACACAATTGAGATCGGGCCGATCACCGGCCAGGTGCGGCACATCGGCATCCGCTCGAGCACGATCGCCACCTTCGACGGTGCCGAAGTGATCGTGCCCAACGCGACGCTGATTTCGGAACGGGTGGTGAACTGGACGCTCAGCAACTTCCAGCGCCGCATCGAGCTTACGGTCGGCGTCGCCTACGGTACGGACCCACGTCGAGTGATCGAGATCCTCGAGCGGATGGCGGGCGACGTGGCGGACGTACTGAAACAACCGGCTCCGCAAGCGGTCTTCGTCGGCTTCGGCGCCAGCAGCCTCGATTTCGCGCTGCGGGTGTGGACGACTCGGCAAGACATCCTCGGTCTGATCCGCAGTCGTCTCGGACTGGCGGTGCACGACGCCCTGCACGCCGCCGGCATCGAGATTCCGTTCCCGCAGCGCGAGGTGCGGGTGCGGTCGGTCGAATCGGCGCCGGAAAAACCGGGCGGAAGCAATTGACGTTCGGACGGAGGTCGGACGGAAATGGATGACCGGCTCATTCGCACGGTCCGCGGTTGGATCGATGACGCTCGCTACGTCACTGTGCTTACGGGTGCCGGCATTTCTACTGAATCGGGAATTCCGGATTTTCGCGGCCCGCAGGGGCTGTGGACGAAGAACCCGGAAGCCGAGAAGATGGCCACGCTGCAGCATTACATGGCGAGCGCCGAGGTCCGGAAGCGGGCGTGGCGCAACCGGCTCGAATCGTTCGGTCGCGTAGTCGAGCCGAATGCCGGCCATCGGGCATTGGTGACGTTGGAACGACGCGGCAAGCTGCAAACCTTGATTACGCAGAACGTCGACGGGTTGCACCAAGCCGCGGGCAGCTCGTCCGAAATCATCGTCGAGATCCACGGCACCGTGCGCGAGGTGGTGTGCATGGATTGCGGCGAGCGCGCCCCAATGGAGCGCGCACTCGCCCGCGTGCGGGCGGGAGAAGACGATCCGCCGTGCCGGAGCTGCGGCGGCATTCTCAAGTCGGCGACGATTTCGTTCGGCCAGGGCCTCGTTCAGGAAGATCTCTGGCGCGCCGAGAGCGCGGCGCAGCAATGCGATGTGCTCATCGCCATCGGCACCACGTTGGCCGTCTACCCGATCGCGGGGGTGGTGCCGATCGCCAAGGAAGCCGGCGCGCGCCTCGTCATCATCAACGCGGAGGCGACGGCGATGGATCACCTCGCCGATGCGATCCTGCGCGGGTCCATCGGGACGGTCCTGCCGGCGTTGGTTGAAACGCACTGAGCGACGGCGTCAGCCGGCGCGCAGCCGCTGCAACGTTTCATCGAAACGCCCGGCGTAGAACGACTCGCCGATGGCGGCGACGCGCAGCAGTGATGCCTGGCTCGGCAGCTCCTTGAGTGCCTCGAAGAACGCCGAAAAAAAAGCGGTGCGCGCCTCGTCGTAGATCGGCGGGAGCGGGGGCCGTAGGGCATCGCGCTCGGGCAGGGCCGGAAACGGCGCGTGCGGCTCGGCCTGATACCAGTACGCAACCGAGGCGTACTCGTTGGCGAAGTTGTTGGCGTGGCCGTGTTCGACGGTCCAACGTAACGCACGGGTGAAGCGGATGGGATCGTTCACGAACCAGCGATACGCGCCGACCAGCCCGGCGTAGTCGGGCGACTCGATGAGATGAAAGCCGTGATCGGGGCCGGCATATTCGCGCGCCGGACAGGCGCCGCCGCCGAAGATCTCTTCGGTGCCGGTTCCGTGAATCGCCGGCGGCCAGCGCTCGCCGTCGATGAACACCATGTCATCGCCCTCGCCGTACCAGCCGCCGGCGACGTTGTTGATTTCCAACAGCAGCCCCACCATCTGGCCGGCACCGACCACGTCGAGTGCGACATAGTTGTCCGCGCCGTCGAGATTCACACCGTCGTGCAACTGAACGTTGGGGAGCGGACCCACCGCGACCGTCGACTTCTCCTGGCGCCACTGTGCGTGAAACCGGAGGGCGTCGGCGGGCAACGGAGCCTCGTAGGTTTCGTAGTCGACGTGAAACCATAGCGCGCGCAAGAGACCGCCGAGCGGCTGATCGCCGCGATGCTCGATCGTGATGCGCGCGCCGGCAGAGAACGGCATGGGAAAGTACGCGTTCAACCCGTGAGACGCGCCGAAGCCCGGGTTGACCGTCACCATGCTGCTTTGCAGCAACCGGATGCGCGCGTGCGCCAGCGCGAAGAAGTCGCCCAGCGGCACTTCGACCGACGGTGTCGGCTCCCCGTCCCAGTGGCAGCGTAGGATCGCGTCGCGATAGTCGGTCAGCTCGGGAAACGCGAGGGCGCAGTAGAAGTGGGTGATGCACCCGGGCCCCTCGTGCTCGAACAACACCGCGGTTGTGCCCGGTTCGACGGTGATGAAGTCACGATTGCCGCCGGTGCGATCCCACGACGAGGAGCGACAACTCCGAGCGCCAGTGTGGCTGAACAGCGAACGTAGTGGATGGTGATGCAACGGATGCCGTTCCATCCCGTGTGCCTAGCACATACTGCCAGGAAGCGTTGCTACTCGGCCGCCTCTTCCAGTTCGATGTCGATCGTGATGTCGACGTCGTTGCCGACCACCACGCCGCCACCGTCGACGAGGGTCTTGTTGTATTCGATGCCGAAGTCGTGGCGATTGATGCGGGTCTTGGCCATGCCGCCCAACTTGAGGATGCCCATCTGATCGTGGAACGCCTTCGGCGTGCCTTCAACGTCGAGGACCACCTCCTTGGTCACGCCGCGCAGCGTCAGGTCGCCGGTGACCTTGTACTTGTCATCGGCGATCTTCTCGACCTTCTTCGATTTGAACGTGATCTTCGGATACTTGCTGACGTAAAGAAAGTCTGGGCCCTTGAGGTGTTCGTCGCGCGTACCCTCGCGGGTCGAAATCCCGGCGGCCTCGATGGCGGCATCGACCGACGACTGAGTGATGTCGGCTTCGTCTATGATGACCGAGCCCGTGACCGCGCCGAGCGTGCCGCGGACGGTCGACACCATCAGATGCCGCACCGCGAATTGCGCACTCGTATGTTGCGAATCGATCTCCCAGCGCGACGCCAGCGCGACGTACGGCGACAGCATGCCAAGGACAAGGACGGAAGACCCGAGACGACGCATGGCTCTCTCTCCTGTGTGCGAGCGCGGCGCCGGCACAACACCGGCAGTTGAGGAACGTGCCTCCGTCCCATAGCTGACGCAAGCCGAGAGCGCCGAGCCTTCAAGGATAGAGCAGAAACGGCTCGCGTTCGCCGCGCCACGTCTGTTCGTCGCGTGTGGCGATCGCATCGAGATCAGCGGGGGTCGCCGCCGGGTCGTCGACCCAGTGCCGCAGCAACTCGCTGCCGTTGATCACGTCGATCGCCCGCCGGCTGCGTTCGTATTCATACTCAAACTCTCGCCACAGGGTGTGGTCGGGTCGCAGCAAGCGCAGAGCTTTGAACGCCAGCGCGAGCAGTCGCCACGGCCGAAAGGTCGCGTGATTGTAGAACGGACCGTCGACGTGAATCTGAACGCCCGCGCACAGCGTGCCGACGTGCTTGTGAAACGTCGGTTCGAACCAACACGGACGTAACCGGCAGCCACCCAGCCACTGCGGCGCCAGCGATTCCATCTTGCTCAGCAGCGCGCCCACATCGAGATCGGGAGCGCCGAGCAATTCGAGCGGCCGCGTGGTGCCGCGACCTTCCGACAGCGTTGTGCCTTCGAGCATGACCGTTCCGGCGAAGCACCGCGCCATCGACTGATTCGACGCGTTGGGGCTGGGGTTGATCCAACTTCGCTCGCCGAGCGGCCAGCCAAATCCCGGCGCGACTTCGGGGTGCCAGCCCTCCATCGTCACGACCGTGCAATCGACGTCGAGGCGCAAGGTTTGCACAAACCAGCGCGCCAGCTCGCCGAGCGTGAGGCCGTGGCGCATCGGCAGCGGCCCGGCGCCGACGAAACTCTCCCAATTTTCACGCAGCCGCAGTCCTTCCACGGGCCGGCCGACGGGATTCGGGCGATCGAGCACCCACACCGTCTTGCCGTGCTGCGCAGCGGCTTCGAGCAGGTAGCGGAGCGTGGTGACGAAGGTGTAGATGCGACAGCCGACGTCTTGCAGATCGACCAGCAGCACATCGAAGCAGTCCATCATCGCGTCAGTCGGCCGGCGAACTTCGCCGTAGAGACTGAAGACGGGAATACGATGAACCGGATCGATGAAGTCGGCCGACTCGATCATGTTGTCCTGCTTGTCGCCCCGCAGTCCGTGCTGCGGACCGAAGGCAGCGGTGATTCGAAGGTCGCCCGGAGCCGCGAGCGCATCGAGCGAATGTACGAGATCACGCGTTACCGACGCCGGATGCGCGAGCAACGCGACGCGGCGACCCGCAAGCGACTTGCGCAGCTCGGGTTCGTCGACGAGGCGGTCGATGCCGAAGCGCATACGACGCGCTTAGCGCGGATTGCCGCCGGCGTCTACGCCCGCTCCAGGCAGCCGCAGGACGAACGAGTCGCGGTGGTGAAAGTCCGGCTGGCCAGCAGGGTGACGCAGCGCCCAGTAGGATAGCGAGCCGTGGATATGTTCGATCACCGCGCTCAGCCCGAGCTGCAGCGGTTGCGCCGCGTAGCCGGCAGACAGTCGATCCAGTTGCACCGTCGCACTGAGTTCGAGCAAATGGTCTAGACGGCGCACGGCGATGCGCGGATCGAGCGCTTCATCGGCGAGCGGCCCGCCATCGCGATAGTGCCGAAACGCATGCGCCATCCACTCGCCCGACGGCGAGAGGTTGAACTCGTGATACGTCTCGGAGCCGTCCGCCGCGATGAACACTTCGAAGCAGGTGTGCTCCCATAGGCGGTTCGCTATCCGCGGTGGTCGCATCGCAGGGATGTGCAACGCGTCCAGATCACCGAGAAGGTCGAAGGCCACCGCGAGTCCCCCATCGGGTGCACGATGCACGCACGCTTCGATGCGCCGCACGGGCGTGGACGTCATCGACGGATGGCAAATCAGCGCGAAGGGCTCCACGTGAGGAGGAAGACTAGCAATTCGCGGCTGGCAAAGGCGATCGTCCAAGGCCCGCCTGATTACGGCGATTCACTACAATCGCCGGCGCGCGCAAATTCGGGCGGTGCTCACTCACCCGGAGTACGACCGGGGCAAATGGAAGGAATGACCCATGAGTTTGAGCGATGCTGATCTGAGGAGCACGACAACGCACTGGCGCGAACTGGCCGGCGCCGTCTTTGTGCCGCACACAGAAGCTGAGTATCAGCGGCTCGTCGCCGTCCTCGATCGGCTCATTGACGAGGTGCGTGAAGATGAAGGCCATCCTTTGGCGTCCTTGATTGAGGTCCTTGGCGTGTTGATCGAGCGGCACGAGGCGGAACACGTACCTGAGCTCAGCTCTTCTGACAAACAGTAGAGGCTACGCTCCGCACTTGAACAAAGATAGTTGACGGACTTAACCTCGGACGGCTCACTCCGCTATGGACAACACCGTCCGAATCCCGCGCCCGGCCTTCAAGTCTGCCATTGCCTCGTTGATCTCCTCAAGCGGGCGGCGGGCGGTGATGAGACCCTCGAGGTCGAGACGGCCGGCTTGATAGAGCGCGATCAAGCGCGGAATCTCGCGCAGCGAGTTGGAGCTGCCGAGGGCGCAGCCGAGCAATTTTTTTTCGTTCACGACAAACAGCGCCGGCATGGCGATGCTGACGACGTCCTCCATTGGCGGCGCGCCGACGCAGACGGTCGTGCCGCCGGTACGGGTCGCGGCCAATCCAACTTGGATCAACGCAGCACGGCCGACCGCGTCGAAGGCGTAGTCGACGCCGACGCCGGTGAGGTGCATCACCCGCGCGAGCACGTCGTCGTTGGTGGGGTCGATTAGATCCGTGGCGCCGAAGCGTTTGGCGCCGGCGCGCCGCTCGGCGACCGGATCGGAGACGATGATGCGTGCCGCGCCGGCCAAACGCGCGCCTTGCACGATCGAGAGACCGATGCCGCCGGCGCCCATCACCAAGACCGTGGCGCCTTCTTCGACGCGCGCGGTGTTGAGGACCGCACCGACTCCCGTTTGCACCGCGCAGCCGATGACGCAGGCGACATCGAGCGGCACATCGCCTGGAATTTTCACCGCGCCGGTCGCGGGCGAGACGACGCACTCGCCGAACGCACCCAGCCCGACGCCGCGATAGACAATCTGACCATCGAGCGACAGGCCGGTCGACCCGTCGGGGAACGTGTTAGTCTGGATCGCCCCGGCGTTGATGCACACGGTCGGCTCGCCGCGGATACACCAGTAGCATGTGCCGCACGGCGGGCAGGGGGTGAGCACGACGCGATCGCCGGCGTGCAAATCGGCAACGCCGGCACCGACGGCGTCGACGACACCGGCGGCTTCATGCCCGAGCACGATCGGCAGCGGACTGGGAAACGTGCCGTCGACGATGCTGAGATCGGAATGGCACACTCCACAATGGTGCACGCGCACGCGGACCTGACCCGGGCCGGGGTCGGCGATCGCGATGTCACGCACGCGAATCGGCTGGCCGGGGGCTTTGAGCAGGGCGGCCTTCATCGACGATCTCAGACGTTCTCAGCCGCCGCGCAGAACGTGTCCGGGCAGCGCGCCGGCATGGCGACCGCCGTCCATCACCACCTCGCCGTTCACCAGCACCATGGCGTAGCCTTCCGCATCGATGACGTAGCGTTCGGTGTCGGCGGGAAAGTCGCGCGCGAGCCGTGCGGTGCCGCACTTGAGCCGCGCGCGATCGAGCAGGACGAGATCGGCGTGCGCGCCCTCGCGAATGACGCCGCGATCGGCGAGCCCGTGCACCGTCGCGGGCATCAACGTCAGCCGTGAGATCGCTTGCTCCAGCGTCAGCGGGTCCGGCACCCAGTCGGTGAGCAGCCGCGTCGTGTAGTCGGCACCGACGAACGACGCGAGGTGGGCACCTCCGTCGCTCGATCCGGACATCACGACCGGGTCGGTCACTCCGGCTCGAACCACTTGGTGGATGAAGGCGCGTGCCACGTCGTTGAGTCGGGTATGCCACTGCGTCTGCAGATCCTCCTGCAGGGAGAAATCGAGGAAGGCATCAAGCGGGTCGGCGCCGGCGGCCTCGGCCAATTCGATCAGGCTGCGCCCGACCCAAGACTGATGAGCCGGGTCGCGCACGGCTTCGACCGCCAACACGTCCCAATAGAACGACACCGACCGATTCATGATGTCATCGAATTCGGCGCGCATGCGCGCGCGCAGCGCCGGATCGCGCAGCCGCCGCGAGCGTTCCGGTTCCGGCACGGTGAGCGCGTGCCGCCACGCGGGCATCTCGTCGAAGACAAACGTGTCGGCGAGCTTGAGATGGAGTCCCAGCTCGTTGGTGGCGAATTGCGGATGCACGCGAATCCCTTGGGCGAAACAGTCATGCGCGAATTCGAGCGTGCGCTCCCAGCTCATCGGGTTCTGCGGCGTCGGCAGCAGGAGGTTCAATTCCACCGGCCGGCCCGAGGCGCGATACATGTCGCGAATCAGCGCACGATCGCCCTCGCTATAGCCTTCGGCGATGCTGCGCGGGATGAATTCAATCGCGCCCCGCTCGAATTCGGCGAGTACGGCGCACAGCGCAACGATCTCGTCGGGCGCGGCGTGATTGCACGGCACGCCGCGGCCGTCTTCGCCGACGTGGACATCGAGCTGCGACGTCGAGAAGCCGATGGCACCCTCATGCATGGCTTGGCGCACCACGGCTTGCATCGCGATGATCTCGTCCGACGTCGCTGTGCGTTCCGAGGCCGCATCGCCCATCACATACCGCCGCACCGCACAGTGGCCGACGTAGCTGCCGACGTTGACGCCGAGTCGTCCGTCGAAGCGCTTCCAGTAGTCACCGAAACTCCCGCCGCGAAACTTGAGTCCGGCGCGCAGCGCGGCGCGCGACATCCCTTCGACCCGGCTGAGCATGCCCGCGAGCCAGTCGACGTCCTCGGGCTTCGCCGGCGCCAGCGTGAAGCCGCAATTGCCGGCGAGAATCGTCGTGACGCCGTGCCAGGTTGACGGGGTGGCGAGCGGGTCCCAATCGAGCTGGACATCGTAATGCGTGTGCACATCGATGAACCCTGGGGCGACGATGAGGCCATCGGCGTCGATCGTCCGCTGCGCCGGATCGAGCACGCGGCCGATCGTGCCGATCCGCCCGTTTCGGATCGCAACATCCGCCGCGAATCCCGGCATGCCCGTGCCGTCGACGACACGTCCGCCCTTGATGACGGTGTCCCACTTCATGAGCGATCCTCCGCGCGCCCCGAGCTACGTTAGGTGGCGTAGATCAGTCAAGCGGCGGGAGGTGCGGCGATGCCTCCCGTCCCGGTCGATTGGCGACCGGGACGGGAGGAGGCGGGTTACGGACGGACTTCGCAGACCAGATTGAACGGCGTTTGCGTCGCAATCCGGAAGTTGCGGAAACCGGCGCGTGTCACCACGTCGCGCAAACGCGCTTCGCCGGCTTGTGCACCAAGGGCGGTGCCGACTTCTTGCGCCAGCGATGCCTGCGTGCAGACCAGCGTCGACACCGAGTAGAACAGCCGGCCGACGGGGTTGAGGTTGTCCTCGACTCGGTCGGCCGCGTTGGGCTCGACCAGTAGCCAGGTGCCGCCCGGGTTGAGCGACCGGTGCACGTGAGCGGCGGCTCCGACCGGGTCGCCCATGTCGTGCAGGCAATCGAAGCACGCGACGAGATCGTACGTCCCGGGATAGTCCTTGGCCTTCGCCACCTCGAAGCTGACGCGATCGCTGACGCCGGCTTGCGTGGCACGCTCCCGCGCCTGCTCGATCGACTTGCGGTGGTAGTCGAAGCCGACGAAGGTCGAGCGCGGAAATGCCTTCGCCATGATGATGGTCGAGGCGCCATAGCCGCAACCGATGTCGGCGACGTGACCGCCTGCGGTGAGCTTGGCCTGCACGCCGTCGAGTGCGGGAATCCAGTTGCTCACCAGGTTGGCGTTGTAGCCCGGACGGAAGAAGCGCTCGACGCCTTCGAACAAGTCCGGATCGTGCTCGTGCCAGCCCAGCCCACAACCGGTGCGAAACGCTTCGGTGACCCTTGGCGCCGCTCGCATCGCGGCCGTCATGGCTTGGAAACCACCCAACACGCACGCCGGGCTCTGCTCGTCGGACAACGCAATCGCGTGCTCGGCTGGCAGCGAGTACCGTTGTGTTGCGGCGTTGTACTCGACGTAGCCGGCCGCCGCTTGCGCTGCCAACCATTCGCGTACGCTGCGTTCGGTGGTGCCGGTGCGCGCCGCCAACTCGGCGGGTGTCAGCGCCTGCCCGTTCGCCATCGCTCGGTAGAGGCCAAGCTTGTCCCCGACCACCACCAGCGACGCCGTCAGCGCCGAGCCCAAGTCGCCCAACGCCTTGTGCACGAACCCATTTAGCCTCTCCTCGTCAATCGCCGTTGCCTCGATCATGCTGCTCCTCCTCAGTGATTTATTATGATCGAAGTCATCGCATGGCCCGTGCCACCAGCCCGGCGCCACGCGCCAATAGAAAGCGAGCTTGGAAAAGGAAACGTGGCGCGGTTCTGGGCCAGAAGTGGTTCAACCACTGGCCCTCGGCTTGGTACTGGTCTATTTCATTTACTCTGGATGCCGGAGACCACTCAGCCAACTGAAGCGATCCTGGGGGATTCGCCGCAGATCGACGCCCTGCGCGGTCAAATCCGACGGCTCGCCTCATTCGACACTCCGGGCAGCGCGCACGTTCCGACTGTGCTTCTTCAAGGAGAGACCGGCACCGGCAAGGGTCTAGTGGCGCGGGTGATCCACGACAGCGGACCGCGCGCCGGCGGCGCGTTCATCGATGTCAATTGTGCCGCAATCCCCGAGGCGATGCTCGAAGCCGAGCTGTTCGGCTTCGAGGCAGGCGCGTTCACCGACGCGAAGCGAACGAAACCGGGCCTGTTCGAGGCGGCCTCGGGCGGGACCTTGTTCCTTGATGAAGTCGATTCGCTGTCCGCTCCGGTGCAGAGCAAAGTCTTGAAGGCGATCGAGGAGAAGCGTGTCCGCCGTCTCGGGGCAGTCGCCGCGCGCGAAGTCGACGTCAAGCTGATTGCCGCGACGCAGCGAGATCTGAAGGCATTCACCGAGGCGGGGAGCTTTCGCGCCGATCTGTATCACCGACTCGCCGTGTTGGTTCTTACCGTCCCCCCGTTGCGCGAGCGCGGCGACGATATCGTGCGACTGGCCGAGCACTTCTTGCGCTGGTTCGCCGAGGCACACGGGCTGGCGCCGAAGCGGTTGAGCGAGGCCGGCCAGGCCTACCTCTTGCGCTACGCGTGGCCCGGCAACGTACGAGAGCTCGGGCACGTCATGGAGCGGGTGATGCTGCTCAGTCCCGCTGAAGAGATTGATGAGACGGCGCTACGCGAGTTGGGAGGCACGGTCGTGGCTCCATCGCTTGCGCCGAGTCCCGTCAACGCACCTGCGGACGGCGGAGAATCCTCCGAGGACGCAGCGCGCATTCGAGCAGCGCTCGCCGGGTGCGGCGGCAACGTTGCCCGCGCGGCGCGCGGGCTCGGCATCGGACGCAACGCGCTGCGCTATCGGATGCGCCGTCTTGGCATCACTCGCGGAGACGATGACGCGCCGACACCGGTTCCAACGGCCGTGCCGCCGGCGCGAGCGGTGCCGCCATCCGCGCCGCGTGCACTACTCCAGCCGACGTGGGAGCAGAAGCCGGTAGCCGTGTTGGTGCTCTCGCTGGCGTTTCGCGATGTGCCGGACGCGCACGGGTTCGACCCGTGGACCGAAGCCATGCGGTGGGACCGGGCGATCGCGGAACGGGTCGAAGGTTTCGGCGGCGTGTTCCACGAGCGATCGCCGTCGCGCGCCACCGCAATGTTCGGCGTGCCGCGCGCGCTCGAACAGACGCCGCAACGCGCGGTGCAGGCGGCGCTCGCGATCCAGCGTGCGGTTGCCCAGGCCGGCGCTCGTGCTCCGGACCTGCGCGCCGCCGTACACGTCGGCGACGTGCGCATTGACATCGCGGCCGCCGATCCTGCCGCCCGCATGTTCCCAATCGGAGATACCTTGGCGTTGGCGGAGCGGTTGCTCGGACACGCCGGCGCCGGCGAGGTGTTGCTGTCGCCGCAGGCTGCTCGTCGGGTGGAGCGTACGTGCGAGCTACGCCCGCGGAGTTTGCAGCTCGGGCCCAGCGACGCGGATCGTCTGACGGCGCACGCAGTGGTCCGCCTGCATTCGCGGGCCGTGCCGGAGACGCTCGCCGGCGACGGGGCGCCGAGTCCGTTCGTGGGACGAGCGCGCGAAATCGATCTGCTGCGCGATGCCTTCGACCGCGCGGCGGCCGGTCACGGCCAGATCGTTTTCATCGCGGGCGATGCCGGCATCGGAAAATCGCGACTGCTGGCCGAATTCCGCAGCCGCCTCGCCGACCGCCCCCATCGCTGGGTGGAGGGTCGCTGTGCGTCGTATGGAACGACGACGCCCTTTCTCCCGATCGTCGACGCGCTGCGCCGTCATCTGAGCATCGATGACCAAGACGACGAGGCCAGCGCTACGGCGAAGATCGCCGCGGAGGTCGAACGCCTGGGCAGCGATCTTGGCTGGACGGTGCCGTTCGTCCAGCAGGCCTTGTCGATGCAGGTCGGCGACGACAACGTGCGGGCGCTCGACGCAGCCAGCCGCCGCAGCGAGATGTTCCGCGCGTTACGCGCGCTCACCATGCGCACCGCGGAGATCGAGCCGTTGATCCTGGTGGTCGAGGACTTGCACTGGATCGATCCGGCGTCGGAAGAATTTCTCGCGTTCGTTGCCGACAGCGTCGCGACCTTGCGCGTATTGCTCGTGCTCTCGCATCGATCCGGGTACCGCCAACCGTTCGGCGACCGTAGCTATCACGTGCGCATCGCGTTGACGCCGTTGTCGGGCGCCGACATGGCCGCTATGACCGGCGCGATTCTCGGGACACCCGACATCCCGCCGCCGCTGCGGACCCTGATCGCACAAAAGGCGGAGGGCAATCCGTTCTTCGTCGAGGAGTTGACCAAATCGTTGCTCGAAGAAGGCGCGTTGCAGCGCACGAATGACACGGTCATCCTGGCGCGCGATCTTGCCGACATCGCGGTCCCGGACACCGTGCAAGACGTCTTGATCGCCCGTATCGATCGGCTCGCCGAAGAGTCGCGGCGGGCGATCCAAGTGGCGTCGGTCATCGGCCGCGAATTTGCGCTCCGCCTGCTCGCGCGCATCTCGGAAGTCGGCGACGGCATTCGCACCCAGGTGGACGAGCTGCGCGGCCTCGAGCTGATCTACGAGAAGGCGCTACACCCCGAGCTGGCGTACATGTTCAAGCACGCGCTCACGCACGACGTCGCGTATGAGAGCGTGCTGCGCGACCGCCGCACGGCGCTGCATCGCATGATCGGGTCGGCGATCGAGGAGCTGTACGCCGATCGGTTGGCGGAGCATTACGAGACGCTCGCGCTTCACTTCAGTCGCGGCCAAGACTGGGAGCGTGCGCTGCACTACCACGAGCTGTCGGCGGAGAAGGCGGCCGAAACCCATGCGAACCGCGCGGCCGCCGATCACTGCCGGCAAGCGTTGGCGATCGCCGATCGACTCGGCAATGCGGTGCCGGATGAAACGCGCCGCCGGCTCAACGAGCGGCTCGGCCGGGCGTGCTTCTATCTCAGCGAATACGCAGCGTCCGGCGCGGCGTACGAAGAAGCGGCGGCGCGCAGCGCGGATCCGGACCATCACGCGTTGCACCTGGCGGCGGCTGGATTCAGTCACGTGTGGGCGCATCGGTACGAATCGTCCCGCCGGTGCATCGACACCGCCCTTGCCTTCGCGCGGGACCACGACGTCGCGTCGGGCGAGGCGATGGCGCTGGCAGTGCACGGATTCTACCGCGGCGTGCACGACGCCGACCTGGAGGACTACGGACGGCACTTGCAGGCGGCGCTCGACACCTGCGCTCGCCGCCCACACCCGGGCGTCGATGCCTTTGCGCGCTTTCAACTGACGATGGTTGCCGAATGGACCGGCGCGTACCAAGAGGCCGTGAGCCGCGGCACGCAGGCGCTGGCGCTCGGGCGCGAGTTGCGGCTGCCCGAGGTGATCGTCTTCAGCACGTGGTTTCTCGGCAAGGCACGCTGCTGCCTCGGCGAGTATGGCGCCGCCATCGCGATGCTCGAAGAAGCCTTTCACGCCTGCGATCGAATCGGCGACCGTGCGTGGAAGAGTCGCCTGCTGAACACGCTCGGCTGGTGCTTCGCCGAAATCGGGGATGTCGAGCGCGCACGCCTGTACAACGAGCGCGCCGCGGTGCTCGCGCGCGAGATCGGCGATCCGGAGATTCTCTCCAATGCCGACATCAATCTGTCGGCGAATCATCTCGCCCTCGGCCACGTCGATCGGGCGCTCGGGTATTTGGAGCCGATCGAAGACGCGCTGGCGCGGCCGGGCGATCCGTGGATGCGGTGGCGCTATCAGCTCCACGCGCTGCACACGCGTGGGGAGATCGAACTCGTACGCCGCCAGCCGGATCAAGCGCTGGTCCGAGCGGATGACGAGCTGCGCGGCGCACGGCAACACCACGCACCAAAGCTGGCGGCACGTGCGCTGACGCTGCGGGCGGCGGCGTTGCTTGCGCTCGATCGCCGCGACGAAGTCGACGTCGCACTGCGCGAAGCACTCACGATCGCTGCACAGATCGGTCACCGGAGTGCCGAGGTTCGTGTCCATCGGCTACTCGCCGAAAGCGCGCGCCGCCGCGGCGATGCGACGGCCGCCACCGCGCATGCTGCGCAGGCCCGCACCGTCGGCGCGCAACTTGCCAGCTCGCTCGCCAACGACGAGCTTCGCAAGCACTTGCTGCGGAGCGTCAGCGATGAGGTGTGAGTGTGACTTCCGATCGAGTGACCGTGTGACAGCGCCGAACTTACCCGAACTCGTGGCCGACTACCCGGTTGCGCAACAGCGGATCGCCGAGTTTCGAAGCAAAGGACACACGGCACTGCAGGCAGTTGCCTCACGCGAGGAAGTTGCGGCGTACCGCCCGGTGATCGAAGCGGCAGCGCTGCAGCACAACTGGCAGACACGACCGATCGAAGAACGCGACACCTATGGCAAAGCGTTCCTGCAAATCACCAATCTGTGGCGTGTCGATGCAGGCGTGCGTCGCTTCGTGTTTGCCCGACGCTTCGCCAAGATTGCGGCTGAACTTCTCGGTGTCGACGGCGTTCGCTTGTACCACGATCAGGCGCTGTTCAAAGAACCGGGCGGTGGACCGACGCCCTGGCACCAGGATCAGTACTACTGGCCGTTCGATGGCGACGAGACCATCACCATGTGGATGCCGTTGATCGACATCCCCGCCGAGATCGGCACCATGACCTTCGCGTCCGGCAGTCAGCGGCTCGGCTATCTCGGGAGCTACGAAATTTCGGATCAGTCGGAGACGATCTTCAGACAGGTGATTCAAGAACGCCACCTCGAGCTCGAGACCCACGGAGCGTTGGCCGCAGGCGATGCGACGTTCCATCGCGGCTGGACGCTCCATGGTGCGGGACCGAACCCGACGAGCACGATGCGGCCGGTGATGACCGTCATCTACTTCGCCGACGGCCTGCGCGTGGCGGAGCCGCAAACGCCGGGGCAACAGTTCGACCTGCACGTCTGGCTACCCGGTCTCAAACCCGGCGACCTCGCCGCCAGCGAAATCAATCCGCTGCTCTACGCGGGGTCGAACGCCAGCTAGGGCACACGTATGGCTTCGCAAGCGAGTCGCGCGGCTCGCCTATCGCTGCGGTGACCTGCTAAGAATAGTCGCCCAACGAAGAATAGGAGGACAGGTCGATGAGTAAGCTGTGCGAAGGACGAGTCGCGATTGTGACCGGTGCAGGACGCGGCATCGGGCGCGAGCATGCGCTGATGCTGGCAGCGCACGGGGCCAAGGTCGTGGTCAACGATCTCGGCGGCACCCGCGACGGCACCGGCGCGTCGCTGGGACCGGCGGCCGAGGTGGTCAACGAGATCAAGGCGGCCGGCGGCGACGCCGTCGCGAACGGCGATGACATCAGCGACTGGAGCGGCGCCGAGCGGATGATCCAGCAAGCGGTCAGCGCCTTCGGTCGCTTGGATGTGTTGGTCAACAACGCCGGCATTCTGCGCGATCGTATGCTGATCAACATGACCGAGGCAGAGTGGGACGCGGTCATCAAGGTGCATCTGAAGGGCACGTTCGCCCCGTCGCACTTCGCGGCCGCGTATTGGCGCGATCAATCCAAGGCGACCGGCAAGCCGGTTGACGCCCGTCTGATCAACACCACCTCGGTGTCGGGCATCTATGGCAATGCCGGTCAGACGAACTACGGCGCGGCCAAGGCCGGCATCGCCGCGTTCACGATCATCGCCGCGCGCGAGCTGCGGCGCTACGGCATCACGGTCAACGCCGTCGCGCCCGGCGCGTTGACGCGCATGACCGAAGACCTCGGCATGGGCCAGGCGAGCGAGGCCGACAAGGAAGCAATGCATCCGCGCTGGATCGCGCCGATCGTGACGTGGCTCGCGAGCAAGAACTCGTCCGGCGTCACGGGCCGGGTCTTCGAAGCGACCGGCCGTCTCCTCGGCATCGCCGAGGGCTGGCACCGCGGACCGGTCGCCAAGCCGGTCGACGATCCGACTCAGATCGCGCCAGTGGTGGAGGAACTCCTGCGAACGGCACGCAAGAACGCCGGCATGGACGGGAAGGATTTCGACTAGCGATCGGGAGGCAACCGATGGCAACCTTCGCGCTGATCTCCGATCCGCATGTGTGCGGATCCAATCCGGACACTGGCTGGACCGCGCCACCGATTCCGAACGAGCCGACGATGTACGATCGCAGCATCGAACTGCTCGAAGCCGCCATCGCCGAGATCAACGCGCTGGCCGATGTGGATTTCGTTCTGGTCCCCGGCGATCTCACCCGCGACTCGGAACCGTACAACCACGAGCGCGTGCGCGAATTGCTCACGCACTTCCGCAAGCCGGTGTTCTGCGTATCGGGCAATCACGATCAACCGCGCCCGCCCAAGCTGCGGCCGCCGGAGTACCTCGACCCGCAAGTCAAGCCGGTGCGGACAACCGAGATTCCCCGCTGGTATGGCGATTTCGGATTCTCCGACACGAAACGCACCGCGTACAGTTGCGATCCGACGCCGGACGTTCATCTCGTCGGCCTGTGCTCCCCCAAACCGGACGAAGACCGCGGCTGGATCTCGCCCGAGATCCTGGCGTGGCTCGACGACGACTTGTCAAAGCAGCGCGATCCGCGCCGCGAGACGGTGGTGATGCTGCATCACAGCATCATCGATCACGTGCCGGCCGAATCCGTGAATCCGACGTTCTCGTGGTTTCACGTCGAGAATTCTCCCGAGTTGAAGACCCTGCTGCGCCAGCACGGCGTGCGGCTCACCTTCACCGGCCACCTCCACATTCAGGACGTGAAGGAAGAGAACGGCCTCTATAACATCGCGACGGCTTCGCTTGCCGGGTACCCGCACGCGTACCGGATCATGCGGCTGCACGACAGCCGACTCGACATCAGCAGCCGGCGGCTGCGCGCGATTCCGTCGCAGCCGGACTTGCAGGGCTACTCGCGTCGCTTCACCGCCGACGCGTTCGTCAATATCCTCGCCGACGTATTGCAGGCCCCGCCGTTCAAGCTGCCGGCGGAGAGCGCGGCGGTCACGGCGGAGAAGCTTCGCAACTGGTGGCCGTCGATTGCGGACGGCGACGAGCAGTTCGCGTACACCGGCGAGGAACTCGGCAATGAGGCGTTGGCGGCGTACGTCAATTCGTTCAGCGATCGCCCGCCGGCCGACAACGATCTCACCATCGAGTTGCCACGACGTTGACCGTCAGCTCGCGAGTCCCAGCGCCTCCATCGCCACTTGCTTGGTGCGCTTGAAGTCGGCCTTGCCGGACGGTGAGCGGTACACTTCGTCGACGATGACGACGTGTTTCGGCGCCTTGTAGCCCGCCAGGTGGTCCTTCACGAATTTCTTGATCGCTTCCGAATCAACGCGCCCGCTCGCCGACAGCACGGCGGTGATCGCCTCGCCCCATTTTGCATCGGGTACGCCGACCACCACCGTGTCCTTCACGCCGGGGAAGCGCTTGATGACCTCTTCGACCTCCTCGGGGAAGACCTTCTCGCCGCCGGTGTTGATACACACCGAGCCGCGCCCGAGTAGCGTCAGCGTGACCCCGTCGTCGTTCACTTGCGCCCAATCGCCGGGGACCGAGAAGCGACCGAACTCGGTTTGCACGAAGGTCCGCGCGCTCTTTTCGGGGTCCTTGTAGTAGCCCATCGGCTGCGGGCCGCCGACCCCGACCAAACCCTTCACTCCGGGTTGAGTGTCGATCAGCTTGAGCTGCTCGTCGAACAGTCTGGTCTTGTCGGTGAGCTGAAACTTCGCGGTCGACACCGCGCCAGCCGCGGTGGTGACCGCGACACCCATACCGACCGCTTCGGACGAGCTGAACGCGTCGACCAACATGGTTTGGGGGAGGTGTTTGATCAGGCCCTGTTTGGTTTCTTGGCTCCACATGACTCCCGACGAAGCGATCATGCGCACGGACGATAGGTCGTAGGAACGCTGCGGGCGATCGAGCGCCTCCAGCATCGGCCGAGCGAACGAGTCGCCGACGATGGTGATTGCCGTCGGCTTGGTGCGATCGACGACCTCCCACAATTGGCTGGCGCTGAAGCTCTTTGGATCGTCGAGCATGATCACCGCGCCGCCGGTCATCCAGGCGATCATCGCGGTGAACCAACCGGTGCCGTGCATGAGCGGGGGGCCGATCAGCGTGCGCAAGCGCAGCGGCGGGTTCTTCACGTTTTCTTCCAGCGCGGCCACGTCGGCGGGCGCCGGTCCCAGTCCGCCGCCGGCGAAGCGGTAGTAGAGATCATCTTGCCGCCACATCACGCCCTTCGGCATTCCGGTGGTGCCGCCGGTGTAAAGGAACATCAGATCCTCGGGGCTCCATGGTACCTGCGGGGCGGGCCGGTCGGTCTCGGCGACGGTTTCATAGTCGGCGGCGTTTGCGGGGAGGTTGGCCGCGTTGCTCTCGCGGACGACCACGACGCCCTTGATCAGCGGCAGCTCGCCGACGACCTTCAACAGCAAGGGAACGAAGTCTTCGTGAACGACGACGATCTCCGCATCGGCGTTGTCGAGCAGGTAGCGGAGTTCCTCCTCGCGATAGCGATAGTTCACGTTGACCGGCACCAGCGCGGCTTTGAATGCGGCGAAGACCGCCTCCATGAAGGCGGGGTGGTTGTAGGTGTAGATGGCGACCTTGCCCTGATGCGACGCGCCTCGCTCTTTCATCCAGGCCGCGAGATTGCGGGCGCGCCGTTCGAGGCTGCGCCACGAGATCGTTCGCGAGCCTTGCACTAGCGCGTCTTCGTCACCGCGAATGGCGGCGACGCGGTCGAGACATTCTGCGAGATTCCATTCAGCCATGAACACAGCTCCTCACGTTCGGTGATGTCGGAAACGAGACCTTGCGGCTAACATACGCATGGTCATCGAATCAACCGTTGGCACGCCCAGACGGCGTTTTCTGAACTATGACAAGACGGTACACTGCCGGCATTGAACCGGAGGAAGGCTATGCGACGTGCGTGGATTGTTGTCTGTCTCGTCCTGCTAACGGTCGGTGCCGCCGAAGCGCGCCGTCGCGCCCGTGCGCCCATCCGGATACGGATGGCGGCCTTCGTCGGCGAGAAGGTCGAAGGCACGCGGCCGGATTTCGAGTGGGTGGCGACGTACAAGGGCAAGCGCTATCGGCTCTTTGTGTTGAATCTGCAGGTCTTGGGCGGCGGCGTCACGCCGCTCGACATCGATGCAGCCGTGCGGCCGTATTCGGTCCAGTTCGCGGTCACGGGTGACAAAGCCAAAGTTGCCCGCCTGATCGACGCGCCGCCGCGACAGCAGCTGGTGATCACGGGCTATCTGCGACTGGATGCGAGCGGGCGATATCTGATGTTGGATACGGTCGAGATCGGCCCCGGCGCACCCACGACACCCGGCAGCGAGTAGGACCTATCTGGAGCCGCCGGCGGCGACCGCGGCCACCGCCGCTTCGCGGTGCGGAATGCGCATGTGAACCGTGGTACCCCGGCCGATCACGCCGGCAATCTCAACCTCGCCGCCGAGCAACCGGGCGCGCTCGCGCATGCCGAGGAACCCCAGCGAATGCGGACTGGTGGTTTCCGCGTGCGTGACCCCGCGCCCGTCATCCTCGACCTCCAGCACGAGCTGGTCATCCTCCAACCGCAGTGAGATGGTGACGTGGCGCGCGGCGGCGTGACGGGCGACATTGGTCAGCGCCTCTTGCAGAATGCGGAAGAGTGCGGTCGACCGCATTGGATCGAGGGTCAGCTCCGGGAGCGAACAACGAAACGTACACGCGACCCCGCAGCGCCGTTCGAACTCGTGCGCCTGCCACTGGATCGCCTCGCGCAGCCCCAGGTCATCGAGCACACTCGGTCGCAACTCCGCGGAAATACGCTGTACGGAGTTGATGACCGTGTTCGCAAGATCCGACATCGCGCTCAGCTTGCGCCACAGCGGTGGCGGGATGTCCGCCCCCGCGAGCCGTCGGGGCAACAGATCGATGTCGATCTTGAGCGCGGTGATCATTTGACCCAACTCGTCGTGGACCTCGCGCGCGATGCGCGTGCGCTCCTCTTCGCGCACCGACTCTACACGCGCCGACAGGGCATGGAGCTGTTCGTTGGCGGCGCGCAACGCTTCCGTGCGTTCGGCGACGCGGCGCTCGAGATCGGTATTGAGCGCTCGCACCTCCAGCTCGGCCCGCCGTCGCGCGGCCAATTCTCGCAGGGATGACAATCGGTAGCGTTGCATCTCGCGCGCCGTCATTACCGACAGCATGAGCCCAATCGCAATCGCCGCGCCGGGATCTTCGATCAACGCCATCAAGTCCCCATCCGCCCACCCCACCGCGGTGCAGAGGAGCGCCGCCGCGAAGAGCACCGTGACCGCTTGCGGCCATGGGCCCCACGGCAGCAACGTGGCCGTCGTCAGCGCGCCGCCGATGAAGAGTACCGCGGTGGTTTCGTATTCGCGGCTCGGACTCACCATGCCGGAGATCGCGGTCAGCAGATAGGCGGCAAGAATCACCGCGAGCGACGCTGCCAAGGCCCGGCGTTCGACCCAAGGCCCTCGCAGCAGCACCAGCGCGAGCCCGGTCAAGGACATCCCGACGCACTTCGCGAAGAACGGATGCTCCAGACGAGTGGCCAAGACGAGTTCGAGGCCGGTGAAGACGACGCCGACGACGAGCGCGATCCACAAAATTACGCGCGTCCGGCTGAGGAGCAGATGGCTCGCCGGTTCGGCGGCGTTGCCTAGCTCCAGTTGGTCGGTGCTGCTCTCCATGATGCTCAGCGTATCCCCGTAGGCTGCCCAGGCCGCATTGCACACCGCTATCGAAATCGTCAAGCACGGCTCGCAGCCAGTCAATCCCCTAATTCGAAAGTGATCGCGTCGCCGTGTAGGTCGACAGCCGGAAGCCAATCGGCGGGAGCACGAAGCGGCATCGTCGGAACCAAATGGCGATAGCGATTACGAAACAGCACGCGGCGTCCCTGTCGAATGCGCAGCTCGGCGGATTCTACGAACGCGTCGACGCGCCAGAGAAATCGCCGTCGGGGCGGTGGATCGGCGGAACTCACCGCGCTCGGCGATACCCATCGCAGCGGAGACCGACAGCCGATCGGCACGCTCGGCGAATCCGGCCATTGACCGCGATCGAGGAACGCCGCGACGGTCTGCGCCACGTGACGGCCGCTCAAAGCGGCGACGTCGGCCGTCTCGGCGGCGTGAATCAAGTTGCCCGCGGCAAACACGCCACGCGCAGAGGTTCGCAGCGCACCGTCGACCCGCGGTGCGCGCGTCGCGGGGTCCATGATCAATCCCCCCCGCCGCGCCAGTTCATGATCCGGAATCCAGTCGCCGGTGACGACGACCGTGTCGCATGCAAGCAGACGGCGCGCGCCGGTGTGTACATCGGTGAGTTCGACCGCTTCGACCCGTCGCCCACCGATGATGCGAGTGACACGCTGGGAGGTGAGAATCGGGACGCGCAGCCGACCGGTGCTCAGCCACCGGTACGGCGCGTATGTTTGGTGCCGCGGATGCTCGGTGACCATCGCGACGGTGACAGCGCCCGCATGTGCAAGCGTCAACACCGCGGAGAAGCTCACGTGTTCGGCGCCGATGACGACGGCGCGGCGGCCGGCGCGCTGGTGATGGAGATAGACGAGCTGTTGCAACGTGCCGGTGGTGAACACGCCCAGCGGTCGATCACCGGGAATCAAACGCGCAGAGCGCGGCCGCTCGCGGCAACCGGTGGCGAGCACGATGGCGCGGGCGGCGATCATGTCGATCCCGGCTGGGCTGGTCAGACTGAGCGCAGTCGGGTTCGCCCAGCCGGTGACCGACGTGCACGTGCGCACGTCGACACCGGCGCGCTCGGCGAGATCGACGTAGCGGCGCGCATATCGCGGTCCGGTCGTGATGCGATGCAAGTCGCGCATCCCGAAGCCAATGTGATTCGCGTGACGTGGAATGCCGCCGGCTTCGGACTCGCGATCGACGGCGATCACCTCGGTTGCGCCGAGACGTCGCAGCTCGATCGCCGCGGCCAATCCCGCCGGCCCCGCGCCCACGACGATCAGATCAACTGTGCGAGCCGATGGGCGTGACATCGTCGGGATCGAGCGCGAGGAGGCTGGGGATGGATTGTTGGTTGCGGTCGGCGACAAGCCGGGCAACGGCGGCCATGCAGTAGAATCCCTGACAGCGCCCGAGCAACGCGCGGGTGCGTCGCCGGACGCCATCGAGACTGCGCGCTGGAATCACGGCCCGCAGCGAGTCGAGGATTTCGCCGCGTGTCACCCCCTCGCAGTGACAGATGATGTCGCCGTAGTTCGAATCGGCGGCGATCTGATCGGGGGATTGATACGGTCGGGTGAAGGCTTCGCCGATGTTGGGCATCCGGACGGTGCGGAAATCGTCCACCGGCACGAGCGATAGACCGGCGTCCGCCAGGCCTTCGACGACGTATTCGGCGATCGCCATCGACGCAGACAATCCGGTGGACCGGATGCCGCCGACGCACACGTAGCGCTGTTCCGGATGAAATCGGATCTGGTAGTCGCTGTGCTCGGTGGCGGCGCGCAGTCCGACGTAGACGGCCGTGACCTCCTCGTCGACGAGCTGCGGCAGAATTCGCCGCCCGCGCTCGATCAACGAGGCAGTTCCTTCTGCGGTCGATCCGGTGGCGCGCCGGTCCGGCACCTCTTCCGCGGTCGGACCGAGCATCACGTTGCCGAAGACGGTCGGGCTGATGAGGATGCCCTTGCTCACCGCGGTGGGCACCTGCAGGAGGATACGGCTGACCAGCGGTCGCGCGAGCTTGTCGAAAACGATCAGCTCGCCGCGTCGCGGCGTGACGGTGAAGGCTGAGTAGCCGAACCAGCGATCGATGGTGTCGGCGTGCAAGCCAGCCGCGTTGACGACGTAGCGGCTATGCAGTGTTCCTCGCGGCGTCCGCACGGCGTGGGTACCGTCTGCGTGTCGTCCGATCGACTCAACCGGACTCGACAAACGGAGGTCGACGCCGTTGACAACGGCTTGGGTCGCGTAGGCCAGCGGCGTGGTGAACGGGCAGATGATCGATTCGTCGGGAACCTTGATCGCGCCCAGCGCGCCGGGAGCGAGATGAGGCTCGGCTCGGTAGAGTTCTTCAACGCTGACGTGTCGCGCCGCGGTATACCCGTTGCGCTCCGCGGTCGCGATGATCGCGGGAAGCGCGGCCTGCTGCTCGGCGCTCCACGCGATCAGCAACGCCCCGCTGCATTCGATCGGAATGCCGGCGGCCGTGCCGTACCCACGCAACAGGCTGTGGCCGCGCCGCACCAGGCGGGCTTCGAGGCTGCCGGCCTTGGCATCGAAGCCCGTATGCAGGATGGCGGTGTTCGCTTTGCTGGTGCCGGTGCCGACGTCGGAAGCCGCCTCGACGAGCGCGCAGCGCACGCGATAGCGCGACAGCTCGCGGGCGATCGCCGCGCCGACGACGCCGGCGCCGATGACGATGACGTCGTAGGTCGCGGCAGGGTCGCGTTGCGCCGATTCGCTCACGGGGCGTTCTTAGGGCCTTCGACCAGGCGAGGCAAACACGATGGTCGTGGTGGGATTGATGCCGCGCTTCCGCTACATGATCGTCGATGGTCGAGCGGGATCTCGCGCTGACGCTTGCCGGCGGCGGCAACCGCGCATTCTACCAGGCCGGACTCCTCAATCGTTGGGCCGACGCGCTGCTGCCGCGCGTCCGTGTCGTCGCGGCGTGTAGCGCCGGCGCATGCGTCGCGACGATTTTTCTCTCCGGGCGCGCCGACGAGACGCATGAATTTTGGAAACGGCGTCGTGCGGGTGTGTCCCGTAACTTCGATTTCCGAAAGTTGCTGACCGGTCAACGGCCCGCACCGCACGGCGAGGTCTATCGCGACACGATGATCGTCGCGATGCGCGCCGGCGGACTCGAGCGGGTGCGCCGGCAACCCTTTCCCATACTTGTCTTGACCGCGGGATGTCCGCAGTGGCTGCCGACCGGTGCGGCGATGTTGATTGGCCTCGCGGCATACAATCTGGAAAAGCGGCTGTTTCCAGCGCGCGTGCATCCGCGCTTCGGATCGCGGTTGAGATTCCAGCCGGTGGTGTTCGACGCTCGGGAATGCGAGACCCCCGAGCAGCTCGCGGATCTCATACTCGCCTCGTCGGCGAGTCCGCCGTTTACCCCGGTCGGACGATACGGCGGACAACGTCTGCTCGACGGGGGATTGATCGACAACGTGCCCGCATTCGTCGCCGAACAAGTCGGCGGCGTGCGCCGGCATCTCGTGATGCTCACACGACCGTATCCGCCCGGCGTGCTCGGCCGGCATGGGCACCGGCTGTATGTCGGGCCGACGCGACCGACGCCGATCTCGCGCTGGGACTACACGCGGCCGGATCTGCTGGAAGAAACGATCGCCATGGGCGAGCGCGAGAGCGCGCTCTACGCACGGGGCGTGGACGACCTGCTCCGGGACTAGAAGATCCCGAGCTTGCGGGCGATCACGTCCGCGGTGAGTCCGAGGAGAAACAGACTGCCGAACCGGCGCGTGTGGCCGAACGCAAAGGCCGCGAACCATAGCGGCCAGATGTTCTTCGGGTATTCCGTCGGCGGCGCGCTGGGGCGTGCATGGAAGTAGACACGCACGGCGCGGACGTACAACGGCAGCGCGAACGCCACGGCCAGCAGCAAGACGGACGCGTATCCGCTCACCACCAGGGCGATCACGAGCAGGTATTGCAGCGTCAGCATCGCAATCGTGGCCCAGCGCGCGCGCTGTTCGCCCAGCAGCACCGGCATGGTGCGGATGCCCTTGCCCGCGTCGGCGTCGAGCTTGTCGATGTGTTTGCCGAACAGCACCGTGGTGGCGGCCAACGCGACCGGTAAGCTGGCGCACATCACCGGCCAAGAAGTCTCTCCCGTGATGACGTAGTAGCCGCCGCCTACCATCAGCGGCCCCCACACGATGATCACCGCGACTTCGCCCATACCAATGTATTTCAACGGCCAGGTATAAAAGAGCACGAAGAACACGCCGACGGCGAGCAGCGACAGCGTCGCTTCGCCTCGGACCGCGACCAACACCACGCCGGCTGCCAACGCGATCAGCCCGGTGACGGCGGTGTACAGGAGCACTTGTCCGCGCGTCATCAACCCGTGTTCGAGCGGCTGCGGACCGTACTGCGCACGAAAATAGTTGTCCTTGTCGACCCCTTTCAGATGATCGGTGAAGTCGTTGACGAGGTTGTTGGTTGCGTGCGCGAACAGCAGGCCGACCGTGACCAGCGCCCACAACACGAGGTTGAAATGTCCATCGCGCGCGGCGAGCAAGCCGGCGATCATGGCGGAGATCAGGGTCATGACCAAGACGGCGGAGCGCGTCGCGATCAGCCAGCGCGAGATGACGTCGAGACCGTCCCACTCGTCGCGGCTGACGCGCGGGATGACGTTGACGGCCTTGGCCCACATCGACATGTTCATGACGGTTGCCTCCGGCTCCGAACGATGCGGTGCGGTTAGTCTTCGATGATCGAGATCGCTTGCCTTGGACAAATCCGGACAGCTTGCTCGATCTTCTTGCGCAACGATTCGCCCGGGTGCTCGATCAACACATAGCTGCGATCGTCATCGCGCACTTCGAAGACTTCGGGTGCGGTCTGGGCGCAGCGGCTGTGTCCTTCGCATAGATCGTGATCGACGACGACTCTCATGATTCTCTCCTCGGTCGGGAATGGCCTCAACGACTCGGCGGCGCATTGGAGCATCTCTGCGCCGCGGATTCAACGGTGATTCAGGTGGCCGCCGGGTCGGCCTTCTCCGGATCGATGCCGAAGTCGGCGATCGCGGTTTGAACCTGTCCGACGGCGATCTCACCACGTTGCGCGAGTTGATAAAGGGCGGTGACGCAGATGGATTCGGCGTCGACCTCAAAGAACCGGCGCAGGGCTTCCCGCGTGTCGCTGCGCCCGAAGCCATCCGTGCCGAGCGCGTGCAAGCCGGCCGGCACGAACGGCGCGATCTTGTCCGCCACCAGCTTGAGATAGTCGGTGGCGGCAACGACCGGCCACGGCTCGTTGGCCAACACGGCACTGAGGTACGGGACGCGCGGCGGGTCGCCCGGGTGGAGCATGTTGTACCGCTGCGCTGCAACGGCATCGCGGCGCAGCTCGCTATAACTGGTCACGCTCCAAACGTCGGCCGCGACGCCGCGAGCGGCGAGCAACTCCTGGGCGCGCAGGGTTTCGTTGAGGATCGCGCCGCTGCCGAACAGATGGATGCGCGGGCCGAGCTTCGGATCCGGTGCCGGGCGCAGCTTGTAGAGTCCGCGCAAGATGCCGTCTTCCACCCCGGCGGGCATCGGCGGCTGCACGTAGGCTTCGTTCATCACGGTGAGGTAGTAGAAGACGTCTTCGCGCTCGATGTACATGCGGTGGATCCCGTCCTCGACGATCACCGCCAACTCGTAGGCAAAGGCGGGATCGTAGGCGCGAATCGTCGGCACCACCGGCATGAGGATGTGGCTGTGGCCGTCCTGGTGTTGCAATCCTTCACCGGCGAGCGTGGTGCGGCCGGCGGTGGCACCGACGATGAAACCCTTGCCACGCGCATCGGCGTGTTGCCAGATCAGATCGCCGATGCGCTGGAAACCGAACATCGAGTAGAACAGAAAGAACGGGATCGTGTTGACGCCGTGGGCGGCGTAGGCGGTGCCGGCGGCGGTGAACGATGCCATCGCGCCGGCTTCGGTGATGCCTTCTTCGATCAGTTGGCCGTCCTTGACCTCACGATAGAAGGCGACGATGTCGGAGTCGACGGGCTCGTACCGCTGGCCCTGCTCCGAGTAGATGCCGAACTTGCGGAACAGCGAGTCCATGCCGAAGGTGCGCGCTTCGTCCGGTACGATCGGCACGATCAGGCGGCCGATGGTGGCGTCGCTCATCAAATGGCGGAGCATGGTGACGAACACCTGGGTGGTCGCGACATCGCGGCCTTTGCTGCCGGCGCGGAACTCGTCGAAGATGTTGGACGGCAACGCCGGCAGCGGTTGCGCGCGAATCATACGGCGCGGCACCGGGCCGCCGAGCGCGGCGCGGCGCTCGCGGAGATACTCGATCTCCTCGCTGTCGTCCGCCGGCCGATAGAACGGCATGTCCGGCAGGTCGCGATCGTTGATCGGAATGCCGAGGCGATCACGGAACTCGCGCAACTCGCGCTCGTTGAGCTTCTTGGCCTGGTGCGAAATGTTCTTGCCTTCGCCGGCGGGGCCGAGCAGGTAGCCCTTGATCGTCTTGGCGAGAATGACCGTCGGTGCGCCGGCGTGTTCCTCCGCATTGCGGTACGCCGCGTACACCTTCTCGGGGTCGTGGCCGCCGCGGCGCAGCCGGCGCAACTTGGCGTCGGTGATGCCTTCGACGAGTGCGAGCAGCTTTGGATTCGTGCCGAAAAAGTGTTGCCGAATGTATTCGCCCGACTCGACCGTGTACTTCTGATACTCGCCGTCGACGACTTCCCCCATGCGTTGGACCAGCAAACCGTCGGTGTCGCGCGCCAGCAGCGGGTCCCAATCGTCGCCCCAGATGACTTTGATCACGTGCCAGCCGGCGCCGCGGAACGCGGCTTCAAGTTCCTGGATGATCTTACCGTTGCCGCGCACCGGGCCGTCGAGCCGTTGCAGGTTGCAGTTCACCACCCAGATCAAGTTGTCGAGCTGCTCGCGCGCGGCGAGCGTGATCGCGCCCATGCTTTCGGGCTCGTCCATTTCGCCGTCGCCGAGAAACGCCCACACGCGGCTGCGCGTGGTGTCGGCGAGACCGCGCGCGTGCAAGTAGCGATTGAAGCGCGCTTGGTAGATCGAGCAGATCGGACTCAAGCCCATCGACACCGTCGGCCACTCCCAGAAATCGGGCATCAGCCATGGGTGCGGATACGACGACAGGCCGCCGCCCGGCGCGAGCTCGCGCCGAAAGTTGGTGAGCAGGTCGGCGGTCAGGCGGCCTTCGAGAAACGCGCGGGCGTAGATGCCCGGAGCGGAATGACCTTGGAAGTAGATGAAGTCGCCGGCATCGTCGGCGGTATGGGCGCGGAAGAAATGATTGAACCCAACCTCGAGCAAATTGGCGAGCGACGCGTAGGTCGAGATGTGCCCGCCGATGCCGCCGGAGTGTTTGTTCGCCTGCACCACCATCGCGACCGCGTTCCAGCGCAGCAGATTCTTTACGCGGCGTTCGATCTCCCGGTCGCCCGGATACACCGGCTGATCTTCCAACCGGATGGTGTTGACGTACGGCGTGTTGGCCGCAAACGGCGCGATCACGCCGCGGCGATAGCCATGTTCGATCAAGCGGGCGAGCAACGACCGCGCCGCACGCGGGCCGCGTTCGCGAATTACGCCATCGAGTGATTCAACGAAGTCGTCGAATCGAGAGGAGTCGTCTCTCGCAGGGGCCATTTCCATGCGCGAGAGGATACCATGCGTCGATCATCTGTGCAGGCGGGGGTCTGCGGTGGGTTGATCCGTGCCGCGGATGAAGCGCGAGCGGTCGATCGCGTTTCGCGATCCGCCACTGGAAATGCCTCTGCGGCTCCTTCGGTCGTGATCGAACTCCTGCGTCGGGGGCCTAGAAGTTCGCTTGACAGGGTCGATTCGCACAGTCTACGTCGCGAACGTGGCTAGGAACATCGTTGTGTGCCGGCACCGGCCACGCGCGTTGCTCGATTGGCGCGTTCGAGCCCGACGGTGGCGTGCCCCCGTCCACGGCGACTCCAACGCAGACTGAGACCGGTACCCCCGACGGGACGGGGTCTCCACCACCCTCAACCAGCACCCCGCCTGCTCCACCAACGCCAACAATGACCACGACGCCTGCGCCAGCCACGTCGACGGTTCTGTCTACTCCTTCAGGTTTTGTGTGCGTCGGCGATTGCGATGGTAATCACCGGGTCAGTGTTGAAGAAATTGTCATCGGAGTGAACATCGCCCTTGGCTTGCTGGAGTCAGGCGCGTGTAGCGCGATGAACTGCAACGACGACGGACCCGTTACCGTCGACTGCCTCGTGAAAGCGGTAAACAATGCCCTGGAGGGCTGCAGCGCCTAGGCGTCCAGCCCCTCCGATCAGAAGTACCCTTCCGGCTCCTCCGTGCTGATCGGGCCCTTTGTCCGGCTGGGGATGTACTTGCCGGTGATCATGTCTTTGTAGCCCATGCCGGGGCCGATCATCGGATAGACGTGAGCGCTCTGATCGACCATGACTTCGAGGAAGGCCGGGCCGTCGAACTTGACGAACTCTTCCAAGCGCGGACGGACTTCCGGGATGGTGGTGGCGCGGCGGGCGTAACCGAAGCCGTCGGCCTCGGCGGCGCGCACGAAATCCTTTTTGTGCAGCGTTTTGTCCGAGCCCGAGTAGCGGTTGGCGTAAAACAGATCCTGCCACTGCCGGACCATGCCGTCGCCGAGGTTGTTCAGCAGGAGCACCTTGACCGGGATGTCGTAGGTGGTGAGGGTCTCCAGCTCCCCGAGGTTCATTCGGATGCTGCCGTCGCCGTCGATGTCGATGACGAGCTTGCCGGGATTGGCGATCTGCGCGCCGATGGCTGCGGGGAGACCGAAGCCCATCGTCCCCATGCTGCCCGAGGTGAGCCACGTGCGCGAGTGCACGAAGTCGAGGTACTGCGCCGCCCACATTTGATGCTGGCCGACGCCGGTCGACACGATGGCTTCGCCGCGCGTGATCTCGTTCAGGGTCGCGAGCACGTACTCGCTCTGAACGAGCTTGCTCTCGCGGTTGTAGTTGAGCGGGTGGCGCGTGCGCAGCTCGTTGACGTGAGCCCGCCAGCGGCCGAAATCCTTCTTGAAATCCGCGCCACCGGCGAGCAGTTGCGTCAGCCCGCGCTTGGCGTCCGACACGTGCGCCCAATCGACGGCTTTGACCTTGCCGATCTCGGACGCGTCGATGTCGAGGTGCGCGATCGTGGCGTGCGGCGCAAACTCCTTCACCTTGCCCGCAACCCGATCGTCAAAGCGGGACCCGACGGCGAACAGGAAGTCGCAATCCTCGACCGCGTAGTTGGCGTATGCGGTGCCGTGCATCCCGAGCATGTGCAGCGACAGATCGCTGGTGGTGTCGATGGCGCCGATCCCGAGCAACGTGGTGACGACTGGGATGCCGAAGCGCTCGGCGAAGGCGCGCAGCTCATGGGCGGCGTCGCTGTTGTTGACGCCGCCACCGGCGTAGATCAGCGGCCGCTCCGAGTTGCCGAGCATACGGAAGAACGCCTCGATGTCGGTCGAAGAAAGGCGCGTGCGGTTGACTTCGGCGAGACGCTCCTCGTAACCGCGCAGCGGCAACAGGCCCGAGCCTTTGAAGACCGCTTCCGCCAATTGCACGTCGCGCGGAATGTCGACGACGACCGGGCCGGGGCGCCCACTCCGCGCAATCTCGAACGCGCTGCGCATGGTGGCTTCGACCTTGGTTTCGTCGGTGAGCAGGAATACGTGCTTCGCGCACGCCGACATGATGTTGAAGACGGGCGCTTCTTGGAACGCGTCGGTGCCCATCGCCGCGCGCGGTACCTGACCGCAGATCAACACCACCGGCACCGAATCAGCTTGGCAATCGCGCACCGGCGTGACGGCGTTGGTCGCGCCGGGACCCGAGGTCACCAGAAAGACGCCGACCCGACCACTCGAACGCGCATAGCCGGCGGCCATGAAGCCGGCGCCTTGCTCGGTGGCGGGTACGATGAGCCGAATCTGCTCCGCCGTGACGCGCCCTTCGTTGTAGCGGAAGATGGCGTCGTACGTCGGGAGAATCGCACCGCCGCTGTAGCCGAAGATCGTGTCGACTCCTTCATCAGCCAAGACTTGGACGATGGTGTCCGAACCCTTCATCATGGTTCCCGCCAACGGGTGTGGCGGTGGCGGCGCCATCGGGGGCTTGGCCTCTGCCACGCTGCGCAGAGAGGCTGGTGAACGTTTCGGCGGTGTCATCGCGGTTGTGTCGCTCCTTCGTCGTGGTGGCGGCCGGACGATAGCGCGAATCGCGATCGGTTGCGACCGCAGATCCGCGTGCTGCTGACTATCTATCTAGCGGTGCGCGGGGTGATGACGCAACCCGCGCCGGCGGATCACGCCCCCGCGGTCGGACGGATCGCGATGTCGGCCAATTCGGCCAGCACGTCGCCGTGGCACGGTTCCGGCGCGCAGTCGCACCCGAGCGTTTTGCCGCGCAGCGTCTGCACCTCGCGCAAGAGTGCCGGCTGGCGGATTAGCCACTCGCGATATTTCGCGACCACCTGTTCGCGGTTGCCGTCACGTCCAATGTGGAACGGCCCACCCCATTGGGACGGACGACCGATGAACAGATCACACGGCTCGCGCCGGCAGTTGACCACTCGGGTCGGCGGCAACGGCTGGTGCACCGAGTGACGGCTCGCGTGAACCCACGCTTCTTCGAACGCCTGGCGATAGGTCGCGTCCTGGCGCTGCAACGCCATGGGGAGGGTGCGCTGCTGCAAGCCGGCATGTGTTTCGCTCGGCGTGTACCGCAGGCCAGGAAAGTAGGCGAGCGGCGGCTCGAGCTGACTGACGTACGGCGTGTAGGTCGGATCGATG
Organism: Binatia bacterium; assembly: GCA_035541895.1. Lineage (GTDB taxonomy): Bacteria > Desulfobacterota > Binatia > HRBIN30 > JACQVA1 > DATKMK01. The sequence goes on from DATKMK010000012.1 coordinate 35,395, forward strand.
ATCCGCTGGTTGGCTTCGCACCAGCCGTGTTCGATTACGAAGGGGTCGGTGCGATTGACCACGACCCAGCCCTCGACGTAGTGGGCGTCGTCACCAAGGTGATGCACCGCGCGCGCGGCGTTGTGCCAGCAACGCCGGAATCGAGCACGGATTCGCTTCGCTACCGAAGTAGAGGTTTCGTGGTCTAACGTCACAGGTGAGCCCGCCCCCGCGCGAGCGCAATTGCCTTGTGATTTTTTGTAGCGCAATCGCGGGGGGCCCGTCCAGCAAAAAATGTAGGGCGGTCTGGTTGGTCGTCCGGACCGCGTGGGGTATGCTCCACGCGTGCCGGACGCCAACAGCACGAAGGGAGCCGGGATGGCGCTATCGATTGTGAACCCACATGTCGATCTGGTTGAGGCGCTGCGGCAGGCCATCGTTTCGGCCCTGCCCGAGGCCTCGGTTGAGGTGACCGCCGGCAGTCCGGGTCACTTTCACATCGGCGTGACCGCCGAGGCATTCAGAGGCAAGACCATGTTGCAGCAACAGCAATTGGTGTACGGCGCGATCAGCCATCTGATGACGGGCGACGCGGCGCCGGTGCACGCGATCGATCGACTGCTGACGCTCGTACCGTAGGACAAGATCAGGCGGGTGAAGAATACCGACGGCAGCCGGATGGAGGGGGGGCCTCCGGCTGCCACCGGTGCGGACGGCTATGCCAGTCCGATTTCGCGATCTTGGGCTTCCGGGTCGAACTCTTCGAACTGCAGGATCTCCAGCTTCTCGAACGCCACCCGCACGCGCGGAGTGAGTAACCCGAGCCGTTTGATGTTGGGTACGACGCGAGCAAAGAGTGCCTGCCGGAACAACTTCATGACCGGTGAGTCGAGCACGATCTGGCGCACCTCGGCCGTGTCGAACCCCATGTACTCGGCGACCTCTTCGGCGAGCAACCGGTCGCGCATCAGTTCGCACGCCTCAATGACGAAATCTTCCCGATCGCGGCGCTCCGACTCCGGCATGTCGACGTAGTAGTCTTTGAGCGAGAGCACGCCGAAGGCGACGTGGCGCGACTCATCTTTCATGACGTAGTGCACCAGCTCCTTCGCCAGCGGCTCCTGGGCGAGCTGATACATGTTGGCGAACGCCGCCATGGCGAGGCCTTCGACCAGGATCTGCATGCCGAGATATTTGAAGTCCCAACGGCGATCGCAGATGATGTGGTCGAGCAGCTTCTTCAGATTCGGATTGATCGGCCATTCCCATTCGAGCTTCTCGCGCAGGTAGCGGCTGAACACCTCGACGTGGCGCGCCTCGTCCATCGTCTGGGTGGCGGCGTAGTACTTGGCGTCCATCCACGGCACCGCGCCGGTGAGCTGCGAGGCGACGATCAACGCGCCTTGTTCGCCGTGCATGAATTGCGAGAGCTGCCACGCAATTTGTGCATGGCGAAAGCGCCGTACGCCCTTGTCGTCGAGCCGCTTGTATGGGCCGTAATCTTCGAGCGGGTTGTACGATTGCGGGATGATCTCGCCCTCGGGATCAACCTGAATGTCCCAGTGCAACTGGTTGGTGCCGTTCCACTGTTCGCGCTTGGCCTTTTCGTACAGGTCGCGCAAACCGGCTTTGACGTTGCCGTAGTTCCATGCGTAGTTGGTGTCGTACGACGTGAGAATCGTCTCGAGTTCTGCATCGACGTGGTCAACGTGTGGGGCAGTGGCCATGCTCCAAACTCCTTTTGCTGCCGGGCGGGCGGCATGCCCGGGTTTCACCCTCGCGATGCCGACACCCTAGGTCACGGCCGACACCCAGTCAACAGGAATCTGAAATCGAATTCAGATTTCGGTCCACCCATCGCGTGTGGTAGCTTCGGGCGCGATGCGAGCGGTGCACAAGCTCAAGGCCGCGCCCGTGGTGCGGGTGCCGAAGCAGGCGCGCAGCCGGCGAACGCGCGAGCAAATTCTGAAGGCGGCGGTCGCCTGTTTCGAAGCGCGGGGCTACGAGGAAACCACCACCCCGCAGATTGCCCGGCGGGCGCGCATCGCGGTCGGCACGTTCTACACCTACTTTCGCGACAAGCGCGCCGTCTTGCTCGAACTCCTCGATGGTACGGTGAACGAGATCGCGAACTACGTCGTCCAGAATCTCGATTCCGCCCGCTGGGAAGACGCTGATCTGCGCGCCGGCGTGCGGAACTTGATCGACGCGCTGTTTCACACCCACACGTTCAACCCCGGCATGCAGCGGATCGTCTGGGAGCGATACTTCAAGGACCCGGAGTTCCGCCGTGCAGTCGAGGCCATCGAGCGACGCGTCCGCACCGCCATGATCGATCTGTTCGTGAGCCTGAAGGCGAGGCGCAAGTTGCGCATCACCGACTTTCACACCGCGGCATTCGTGATCCACTCGTCGATAGAATGGATCGCGTCACGCTTGATGCTGGGCAGCGCCGACGCCGATACCGACGCGGCGGTGGCGGTGGCGTCCGATATGGTGTCGCGCTTCCTATTCCGCGACTAGTGTAGCGAGCCCCGGTCGCTAGAACCTGTACGTGAACGTCAGGTGACGGTCGACACGCCAGTTCGCCGATAGCGAACGAACGGTGCGTGCTTCTCTCCTTGAGCGGTCGAATTGATGCCGAACATCTCGCCGAGTTGCGAACGCTGATCGAGAGCGAAAGCGGTCGGATCGCTCTCGATTTGACGGAAGTGGCCCTTGCGGATCGAGAGGCGATTCGGTCTTTTGGCAAGTTGCCAGGCAAACGGTGTTGAATTGCGCAACTGCCCCGCGTACATTCGCGAATGGATCGAGCAAGAAAAACCGCCGGACTAGTCAATCAAAGGAGAGAAACCGCCATGGCCAAGAATAACAAGAGCGGCAAGACGGGAAGCGAAAGCGTCGTCGCGACATTGCACCGGGAACAAGCCAACGCCCTCGTGGCGTATCTCAACTACAAGAAATACCATTGGCTGACCTACGGGCCGCTGTTCCGCGACGTTCACCTCTTGCTCGACGAGCAGGCGACCCAGACCTACGAAACCATCGACGAGTTCGCCGAGCGCGCCATCATGATCGGCGGGGTGCCCATCGGCGATCCGGCCGACTATCTCGGTACCGCGACCGTGAAGCCGTCGAAGGGCAAGCTCTCGATGCGGGAAATGATCGATGAAGCGCGCGCGTCGCTCGACGTGATCATCGGCGAAATGCACGAGGACGCCGAAGTCGCCACCGCGGCGGGCGACATCGGCACCGCCGATCTCTACACCCGCTTGGTCCAGATGCACCAGAAGAATCGGTGGTTTCTCAACGAGCTGCTGCAAAAACGCGACGGATTGGTGAGCTGACAGAGTGGTCGCACGTGGACTCGAACCACGGACCTCCTGCATGTGAGGCAGGCGCTCTAACCATCTGAGCTATGCGACCGTTGCGGACCGGACAGCCACCGACGGCGTTGCGGCTATCATAGCCCTGGGTGGGGGGCAAGACGCTGCGGGGCGCGGCGGCGGTGTCGAGGTTGGCGTTTAGGCCGCCGTATGCTAGACACGCTCCTCAAATCGGGTCATAGTGACCCTCAACCAAAAAGGAGTGGCCCATCTCTACCTCGGTATTTGTCGGCAATCTGAGTTTCAGTTTCACAGACCAGCAATTGCTCGAAGCGTTCGGCACCGTCGGCACCGTCGTCCGGTCGCGCATCGTCACGGACCGCGAAACCGGGCGGTCGCGCGGCTTCGCCTTCGTCGAGTTTTCCAGTGACGCCGAAGCGGCGGAAGCGATTCGCCGTTTTGACGGACAGGATCTCGGCGGCCGCACGGTGCGGGTGAACGAAGCGGAGACGCGCCGGCCCTCAAGCGCCGGCGGCCCGCGACCGCCGCGCTTCAACAGTGCACCGCCGGCCTACAGCGATTCCGGTGCGACGGCTGGCGGTGGTTACTTTGAGCCGCCAGCGGATTCGGGCTTCGGTTTCGGGGGACGCCCGTTCCAGAACAACAAGGGCAGCCGTCGCGGTCTGCGCGCGCGCAAGCGCAGCATCAGATAGCCCGCCGCCTCGCGCGGCGATCATCGCTCGAACCCACCGAAGCTCGGCGTCATGCGTTGGCGCGCGCGCTCGTGTCTCCTCTGGCCATCGAGACGCCCACGCAGCAACGTCAAGCGGGTACCGACAGGCAGCCGTTGAGCGCCGAGTTCACCGCGCGCACCAACTCTTCAACCGTGACTTTGAGATTGCCGTCGGTGTCAAATTGGCGGCACGCACTCAGATCGAGATTGCCGAGGGCGATGTTCACGCCCTTGACGAGTTCGTCGACTTCGACGCGCCCGTTGCGATCGCAGTCGCCGACGCAGTATCCCAGCGTCGGTGATGGAGTTGGCGTAACGCACTGCGTTCCGCAACCCCCCGGGCACGTGCCGGGACAGTAGTACACTTCGCCGGTCGAACACGGCGGCGGCGTACAGACGATGGTGCGTGTGGGAGACGGTGTCACGGTCGCCGTGGGCGTTGCGGTCGCGTTAGCTGTCGCGGTCGACACCGCGCCGGCGCGCGAATCGTCAAAGTCAAAGTTGATCGCCGTCTGGTTCGACGAGGCGACCACCGGTATCGCCGGCGGGCTGCCCTTGTCGTGATAGATCTCGTAGGGTTCGCCCGGGTCGAGTTCGTCGTTGTTGTTTACATCCAAGAACGCTCGCAGGTAGTAGCTGCCGGTGTCGAGCGTGAGGTCGTCGTAGCGACCGCCGTTGGTCTGAAGCTCCTCATCGTCGACTCGATCGGTCAGGGCCGAGTCGGCGAACACCTCCACAATGAGTTTCCGCGTCGGCGAAACCGGTCCCATGTTACCGCGATACTGCACCGTACCGGCAATGCCTGATATCGCCCCGCTGTCGTCGAAGGTGAGGCCGACGCCTGATCGCGGCACCGCGATGGGATCGGCCGGCAGGCCGAAGCGATTCTGGTAAATCTTGAACGGCTCGCCGACGTTGGCCTGATTCTCTCCGGTGTTGGGAACGGTATCGAGCAGAAACGCGAGGTAGTAATCGCCTGCGGCCGGCGCATGCAACGTGAAGGCGCCGCTGTTGGTGGTAACCGCAGTCTCATCGACTAGCGCGTTATCGCCCTGGAAATGGTCATTGTTGAACAAGAAGAGGCGAATCGGCCGCGCGGCCGATACCGGGCCTTGAGCGCCTTTGTATTGCACGGTGCCTGAGAGCGCGGGGCCGGTGACGGGGTCGCCAAAATAGAAACTAACGTGCGTTTGCGTGGTGCTCGGGGCCACCGGATCCGCGGGCGCAGTGGTCTTGGTGTTGTAGATTTGGAACGGCTCGCCGGCGTCGAGTTGCTGGTTGCCGTTCGCGTCGAAGTACGCGCAGAGATACCGCGGGGTGTGATCGAAAATGAGGATGTCGTAGCGGCCACCGTTGATTCGCACCTTGCCTTCCTCGCCCGTCGGGTTGGCGAGGTCCGGATCGCTGAACGCGTCGACGCGGATACGGTCGGTGTCGGACACCGTCCCCAGCGAACCAGTGTAGGTCGCGAGTCCGGAGATGCCGGGCACCATGACGTCGTCGTTGAACTGCAGACTCAGCCCGCTCTGGGGAACCACAACCGGATCGCCCGGGTAGTTCGCGCGCTGGTTGTAAATGACGGCAGACTCGCCGACGTCGGCCTTGCCGTTGTCGTTCAGATCGAGCACGGCGGTCAGATAGTAGGTACCGGTGGGGACATCGAAGGCGAAACTTCCGCCGTTGGTGGTAACAGCGGCCGTGGCCGGGTTGGCTTGATCGCTGGGCGTCGGCGTGGAGAAGAGAAACACGAGGATGGGAAGCGTCGCCGACACCGTGCCGCGCGATCCGCTGTACTGAACCGTTCCGGATACTTGGGCCGCAATTGCGGCTTGGCCGGCGAGCACGCCGGAGAGAATGGCAGCGCCGAGCGCCGTTCTGCATCGAGCATTCATAGTCTCTTCAGTCTCCTCCCGCCGCGCACGGACGATGCCAGGCCTTAGCATATTCGCGGTGCCGCGTTGACAGACTCGCGGCCTTCCTCATATCGTCCTCGCCGTCGACTCGACCACGCATGCGCCGTCTTTCGCAGATCGTCCAGGCATTGTTCTCGTTCGGTGCCATCCTCATCGTGATTGGCGTGGTCGCCATTGGTGTCGCGGCGCATCTCACGGCATCGGGCGCGGACCTGCGACTGCTCAAAGCGGCAACGGCTGGTCTCGGGCGGCTAGTCGATGGTCAACGAACCGATGCAATTACGATCGACGCCACGTTGCTGCCCGATCAGCATCGCCTCGAAGCGCACGCGCGGTTGAAACTCACGGCGCTGCGCGAACCGCGGCAGCGATTCTACTTTCTCTTGAACGACGGGCTGTCGATCCGTCGCACGCACATCGTGGGGAGCGCAGCCGTGCCGTCGGTCCACCGGTTGTGGCTGGTGGCCATTGTCGAGCTGCCGCGGCCGTTGGCGGTCGACGACAGCGTCGAAATCGAGATGGACTACGACGGACGGCCTGCGTCCGGAGGGCTCGGCATCGGCGGTGCGATTTTCGATGCCCGCGACGTGCTGCTCGGCGTGGACAACTTCTGGTATCCGAACGATGTCCAAAGCTTCTTCCAAGCCGATGTCAGCGTGACCTTGCCGGCGCGCTTCACGCTGGTTCACAACGGACGCGAGGTCGAACGAGTTCAGCGCGGCGCGCAACAACGGATTCGCTGGCAGAGCGAACGCCCAATCGATGGCATGGCGATGGTCGCCGGGCCGTACCGAACGGCCGCGACCACGAGCGACGGTCAGGCGCTGCAACTCTTCGTGGCCGACGACGTGTCGCTGGACGCCGATCGGATGTTGCAGGACATGGCGGCGGCGCGCCGTTTCCTCACCGAGCGCTACGGCCCTTCGGGATTTCCCCGACTCACGCTGTTCGTCACCCGCCGGATCCGCCGCGCATTCAACGACGGGGCCGGCACGATGGGGCTGGCGATTCACTACGTCCGCCGCGGCGACTACGGGTTCGCGACCATCGCACACGAGATCGCGCACAACTGGTGGGGAGGAACCGTCGCGGAGCGCTGGCTAGCGCCCGGCACCGGCGGCGAGTGGATCGTCGAGGGCCTGGCCGAGTTCTCGAGTCTGCTCGCGGTCGAAGATCGCTGGGGCCGCGACGCATTGACCTTCGCGTTGATGAACGAAACCTTTGATCCGACGCGTGACGCGATCGTCGCCGAGCAATCCGTGCTCGACAACGCGCTCGGCGGCGCCGCCGAGCGCGAGACCATCTACCGCAAGGGCGCCTATGTGGCGGTGATGTTGCGCGCGCTGCTTGGGGACGATGCGATGCAGCGCGCGCTGCGACGGTTTCTCGATCGCTTCCGCTATTCACAAGTGACCGATCGCGATCTCGAAGAGGTGATCACCAAGGTGACCGGACAAAGCGTCGCCCAGTTTTTCAGCGATTGGGTGCGGTCGGCGAAACGGGCGGACCTCGCGCTCGAACCGTCGGGCGCGGACCAGGTCGACGTACGCAACCGCGGCGATGCACTGGTGCCGAACCTCGTCGATGTGTGGGTGTGGTCCGCTCGCGACGCGGCGCCCGAGCAGCGCCACGCGCGGATCGGCGATACGGTGGCGTTGCCAAGCGGCGCGGAACTCGCCGTGGTCGATCCGCAGATCGCCTGGGGCGACATGATCCGGTTCAATAACCGCGCGCCGCGCCGGCCGTTGTCCCACGCCGTGGCCGTGAGTCCGCGCGGGGACGTCATCGTCGCGAGCGGCGAACCTCAGCCGTGGGCGCCGGTCGTTCTCACCCACCGCACCGCCGACGGCAAGGCCGTGCACACGTGGGAGTTCGATCGCGGCTTGATGCAGCCTCCTACGTGGTCGTCCGACGGCGCCCGGATTCTCCTCAGCCTCGCGAACTCCGATCAGAGCTGGCCGACGGTTGTGGCGCTCAACGCGGTCGATGGCGGACGCACGACAGTGGGCTTTGGCGGCAGCCCCGCGTTTGGTGCCAACGGAACGATCGTCGCGGTGCGCGACGATCGATTGATCCGATTCGAGTCGGGCCGAGTGCAGACCGTGGTGCGCCATCGCGGCGGGAGCGTGGAATCTCCCGTGCCGTCACCGTCCGGCAAGTTGATCGCCTACGCAGCGGTCAGCGGCAATGGGCTCGATTTTCGCGTGTGCGATGAACGTGGCGGTGACGACCGTTCGCTGTTGACCTGGGATCGTGATCGCGTGCTGCTGCGGTGGGCGCCCGATGAATCGCGCCTCTACGCGGTCATGGGCGGTGATTGGGATTGGCAGCTCTGGGAGATCCCGCTCGACGGCTCGGGGGTGAAAGTCATCGCCCGTGAAGCCGCGGACGTTCGCGATCTAGCGATCAGTCCGACGGGCGAGCAACTCGCGTTCGCGGCAGCGCCGTCTCTCGGCCAACTACCGTTGGCGCATCAGGTGTTCGTGCTCAATCTGAAGAGCGGCCGCGCCCGCACCATCGACGACGGCGATCGCCATGATGACGTCCGCCAACTCGCATGGGAGACCGCGGATTCGTTGCTCGCCGTCGTCGCGGCGCAGCAATCGCCGCTGGTGGTTCCCGAGGCCCGAAGCCTGCGCCGGATACACGTCAGCGCCGGGACCGGCGAGGAAATCACCGGCGGCCAATAGCCACCGACTCGGCGTTCACGCGCCTTCGCGGCTGTGCGACACGCTCAGTCGCGGCTCGGGCGGCAGATTGAGTACCTCGTGGGGAAACAAGTCGACGATGTACTCGACCACGTTGCGCATCGACACCAACCCAACCGGCCGCTGTGCGGCATCGACCAGCGGAATGTGGCGGTAGCCGCCGACCACCATCTTGTTGAGCGCGTAGGCGACCCGGTCGTCGAGCGACAGCGTTTCCGGTGCGCTGGTCATCACGCTCGCGACCTGGCTGCGGTCGAGATCGGTACCGCTTGGGACGACCTTGGTCAGCACGTCGCGCTCGGTGAGAATTCCGACGAGCTTGCCGTTGCGCTCCACCAACACGCAGCCGACGTTGCTCGCGTTCATCGCCTCGATCGCGTGTCGTAGACTCGCATTCGGCGAGACGTTGACCGGTGGCTTGAGCGTACTCAACGCCCCGATCGGCTTGCTCAGGATTGCCGTCCCCAGCGCCCGCGCCTCTTCCACCCGTTCCGCGGCAATCGACTCTTCTTCAAGGATGGCTTCTTCGTTCATCGCAGCCTCCTGGGGAAGAACGTACCACATCGTATAGCACGGACGCGCAGCCGGTTGACAGCCCCGCGGACGCGCGCGAAAAGCGGAGACGAGGAGCGTTGATGGACCGAGCCACGCAAGCCGAACTCGAAGCGCAACTGGTGCTGATGTCGCGGACAGTCCGCGACAAGCTCGACCGCGTTCGGATCAAATTGCATCTCGCGGAATGGCAGGCGCTCACCATCGAGGAACGAACGCAACTGCGCGACGCCCACTGTGATCAGCCGCAAGACCTCGAGCGGTTTGCCGCCTTGGTCGACGAGCTGGTGCGCCGCCGCACCGGCCATGCGCCGGATCGACTCGCATGAGCAATCACACGGAGCCGCTCGCGATCGGCGCCCTGGAGACGCCGCACGGGACCATGCACGTCGCCACGTCAGCGCGGGGCGTGTGCCGGATCGAGTTGCCGGTCGCGCGCGCTGCTCGTCGCTTCGAGCGTTGGCTCCGGACGGCTGGGCGTGAGACGGTGAACGTATCACCGCTGCTCGCGCGAACGCTGCGCGAGTTGCAGGCGTACTTCGCCGGCGGCCTGCGTCGCTTCACGGTCCCGCTCGATCTCGCCGGAACCGAGTTCCAGCAGCGGGTGTGGCGGACGGTCGCGAGCGTGCCCTTCGGCAGCACCACCTCCTACGGTGCGGTGGCGCGCGCCATCGGCGAGCCCGGCAAGGCGCGCGCGGTGGGTGCCGCCAACGGCGCCAACCCGGTGCCGATCATCGTGCCGTGTCATCGCATCATCGGCGCCGACGGCTCGCTGACCGGCTACGGCGGCGGGCTGCCGCTGAAGCTGTGGTTGCTACGTCACGAAGGAGCTCTCATCGCATGAAATCGGTGGTGCGCATCGCCAATGCCGGCGGATACTGGGGCGACGATCCGGAGGCGTTGTACCGACAGGTGGCGGGCGGTCCGATCGACTACGTGACCTCCGACTTCTTGGCCGAAATCACGATGGTCATCCTGCACCGCCAGCGGGCGCGCAATCCGAAAGCCGGGTTCGCGTACGACTTTATCCACCAGCTCAAACCGGCGTTGCAGCTCATTGCCGAGCGCGGCATCACGGTCATCGTCAACGCTGGCGGAATCAATCCGCACGGATGCGCCGACGCGGTTGCCGCACTGTGCGCGGAGCTCGGCGTGAGGTTGCCGATCGGTGTCGTGAGCGGCGACAACCTCCTCGATCGCCTCGATGCGCTGGAGGCGGGCGGCGTGCGCCTCGATCACATGGACGGCGCGCGCTCGTACGATGAGATTCGCGGCAAGATCGTCGCCGCCAATGTGTACCTTGGCGCCAAGCCCGTGGTCGAAGCACTGCGACGCGGCGCGCGCATCATCGTCACCGGCCGCACCACCGACGCTGCGTTGATCCTGGCGCCGTTGATGCACGAGTTCGAGTGGGCGTGGGACGACTGGAACCGCATCGCCGCGGGGGTGGTCGCCGGCCACATTCTGGAGTGCGGCGCGCAGGCCACCGGCGGCAACTTCACCGACTGGCAATCGCTGCCGTCGATGCTCGACATGGGATACCCGATCGTCGAGGCCGCGCCCGATGGCTCGTTCGTGGTCACCAAGCATCCGGGAACCGGCGGCGCGGTCACCTGCGCCACGGTCACGGAACAGTTGTTGTACGAGATCGGCGATCCGTCGGCGTACTTGACGCCCGACGTCAGCGTCGATTTTACGTCCTTCGATCTGCATCAAGACGGAGCCGATCGCGTGCGGGTGGATCACGTGCGCGGCGCGCCGGCGCCCGCCACGCTCAAGGCGTCGGTGGTGTACAGCGACGGCTTCAAAGCCGTCGGCACGTCGTTGATTTCGGGTCCCAATGTTATCGCGAAGGGAACTCGCCTGGCGGAGATGCTGTTTCATCGTCTCGGCGACTACCGCGAACGGCGCGTCGACTGCGTCGGCTACCGTGGCTGCTGGGGCGGCGCGGCGCCCGAGGTCGAGCCGAACGAGGCCGTTTTCCGCATCGGCGTGCGCGATCACGATCGCCGCAAGATCGAGCGGTTTGCGAATCACTTTCTCGCCTTCGGTCTGCAGGCGCCGCCCGGGTTCGGCATCTTTGCCGGCCGGCCCGACGTACAGGAGGCGCTCGGCTTCTGGCCCGCGTTGGTGCCGCGCGAACTGGTGACTGCGGAGGTGGATGTGCTCGGCGGCGGTCGCACGGAACATCTCGCTGTTCCGATGGCGTTACCCGGCGCCGGTGCTGCTGCGCTGGCGTCATCGACAGCGCCGCGCGCCGAATCGCGCGCGGCGTTCGGTCGCGCCTCACGACGGGTTCGGTTGAGCGAGATCGCGCACGCACGGTCGGGCGATAAGGGCGACCACGCCAACATCGGCGTTGCGGCGCGGTCCGATGCGGCGTTCGAGTTTCTTCGCAACGCATTGACGGCGGCGCGGGTGAAGGAGTACTTCGCCGACCTCGTGCGCGGCGACGTCGTGCGCTACGAACTGCCCAATCTCCGCGCCTTCAACTTCATGTTGCACAACGCGCTCGGCGGCGGCGGCACGCTGTCGTTGCGAGTCGATCATCAGGGCAAGACCCTCGCGCAAGGCTTGTTGCAGATGGAGCTGGAGGTGCCGGAAGAAGTAGGCGAGGGCAGCAGCGCTAGGACTCGACTCGCGACACTCGACTGAGCTACATCTCGCTCCATGATTGCTGGACAAGACAACAAGGCGCTTTCGGTCGCGTGCGCCGGCTGCGGCAAGGAGTATCCGACTCAACGGCACATGAATCGCCCGGAGATCACCGGCTATCCGGTGCGTGTCGGCAACGTGCGCCGAAGTGTGCCGCTGTGTCGCGCGTGCGTCGACAAGGGCGTGAAGCCGGAAGACGTGGCGACCAAACCGGCGGCGTGATCCGTTGCGATCGGCAACCGCATGAGGAGAGGGAGACATGCGTGAAGAGAATGAGAACGAAAGTCTGGTGCGCAGTTTCTGCGAGGCATTCACGCGGCGCGACATCAGCGAGCTGCTCGGCTTCTTCACCGAGGACGCCGTCTATCACAACATCCCGGTCGAACCGGTGCGCGGGCACGATGGAATCAAAAGCACCTTCGACATGTTCGTGGCTCCCGCGTCGCGCATCGAGTTCGAGATTCTCAACATGGCCTCCGTCGGCAACGTGGTGCTGACCGAGCGCATCGACCGCTTCGTGATCGCCGGGAAAGAGATCGCGCTCCCGGTCGCCGGCGTGTTCGAGATCCGTTACGGCAAGATCGCCGCGTGGCGCGACTACTTCGACATGCAGACGTACATGAAGCAAGCAGGGATCGGGTGAGTAGTGAATGGTGAGTAGTGGGACGTGAGTGGCCGGAGGAAGTCAGACCACTCACGTCTCACTACTCACCATCTCACCATTCACCGGCACTGCCTTTCCTGCCGCGCTCGCGCGATAGCACGCTTCGGCGATCGCGACGGCGCGCAGCCCTTCTTCCAGCGGAATCGGCATCGGTCCGCCGCGGCGCAGCGCCGCCGCGAAATCGCGTAAGACTTCCGGGACGGTTTGTCGGCTCGGCGCGATGTCGAGCGGGATCATCGTCGTGCCGTCGATGCGATAGGCGCGACGCAGAACGTGATCGCCGGCCAGCGCCCCGCGTTGGCCGGCGACCTCGATACCGCCGCAGCGGCTCTGCGTCGCTCTTGATCCGACCGCGGATGCGAGAATGCGGCCGCCTTCCATGGCAATGACGGCGCTGAAGTTGTCTTCGGTCCGCTGCGTGACGATGTGGTTCATCTCGCAGCTCACGCGCGCCGCTTCGCAGCCGGTCAGGAGGCGAATCAAATCGAACATGTGCACGCCGGTGTGCAGCACCATGCCGCCACCCGAGACGGCCGGATCGTCGAGCCACGCGAGCGGCGACGGCTCGAAGCGCTGGCTGACACGGACCGAGTGAATCGCGCCGATCGTCGGCAGCGCCGCGCGAATGGTGTCGACCACGGCGTTGTAGCGCAGCGTCTGCGCCACCATCACCGGCACGCCGGCCCTTCGCGTGCACGCCAGCAACTCGCGGCCGACGGCCAGGTTCACCGCCGCCGGCTTCTCCAGCAAAATCGCCCGCCGTTCGCCGGCCGCCGCGGCGACGACGTCGCGATGCAGCGTCGGCGGCACCACGACGATCACCGCTTCGACATCGGGCGCGGCGATCAGCTCGCGATAGTCGGTGTACGGGCGGCAGCCGAACTCGGCCGCCAACGCGGCGGCTTTGGTCGCGTCGCGCCGAGCCAGCGCGACCAACTGCACCTCGGAAACGTCATCCCGAATGTGCCGGGCATAGCGCTGGCCGTGTTTGCCCACGCCGATCAACCCGACCCGCAGAGCCATAGTGCGCGCGAATCTGCCGCGGCCCGCGCCATTTCGCAAGCGTCGTGGTGCTGAGTCCGCTTGCCAGGTCGGCACCCAGCTTTACGCGAAAAACTTCGGCAACCGGCTGCGGTCGCGGCGATCGAGGCCGGCGGCGCTGAGGCGTTCGAGGTATTCGCTCGCTGCGAGTTGGTAGAGCCGGCGCACGCGAGTGCTGCCGCGCTGGATCGCGTCGCGGGCGGTTCCGCCGCCGCTCAAAATGATCAGCGGTTCGAGCAGCTCGGGGCTGCCGGCGATGCCGGCGAAGGTGTGCTCGGTGCGATCGAGATAGTCGTGCAGGAACGTTGCCTGATGGGGCTGATGCGTGAGGTGGTAGCGGAGCTGGCCGGTGCCGTACGCGATTTCGCGCGCGGTATCCTGCGACGCGAGGCGAAAGATGCGCGCATCGATCGCCGTCGGCGCCACCGCGGCGACATGGCGGAACACCGCCAGGACCAAGCTGTTCAGCAACACGTTGCAGGCGAGCGAAGCTTCCGGATAGGTCTCGGCGCAGAGAATCTCCTTCAACGCCTGTTCCGCGGTGGCGCTGGCGCGCTTCAAGCCTTTGCCGCCGGCGAGTGCGCGCTTGCGGAACACTTCGACGTGTCGCGCTTGGTCGATCATCTGCGCGCACAGGTAGCTCTTCAGTTCGAGGAACTCCTGGTTGATGCTGAAGACCCAGCGCGACGGCACTTCCATGATCACCAGCGCGCTCTCTTCGAGCACGGTGCAGAGCTGGCTCATCGCGACGTTGATGTCGTCCGCGAGCAGGCTGGCTTTCAGCTCCGCCCACGCAATGTCGGTTGCCGGCACCCAGCGACGCGCCTTTGATTCCTCGTACAACGCGGCGACGTTGTCCGACCATACGTCGCTCTTGCGATTGAGCGTGTAGCCCAGGTCGGGCAGGCCCGGAACGATCTGCGACCCGCGAGCGGCCATGCTGTAGTTGCGCCGCAGAAACTCGGGGATGCCGTCGAATCCGTACGAACCGACGTTGCAATCGTCGTAGGTGAACCCGCGCGCGGGATCGTGCGGCTCGCAGCGCACCTTCTCGGTCGGCGCGTTGTACCAGCCGAGCTGCAGATTGCCCGAAAACACCTTCTGCGTCAGCTCGATCAGCTCGGGATCTTCGAAAAAGTCCTTTTCGGCAAAATACGCCATGGGCAAGGTTGCTCGGTTGATTGCGTGGTTCGGCGGAGGACTTCAGACTTCCTTCAGCACTGCGCGGGTCATCTCGGTGGCGAGGGCGAGCTTGCTGCGCTCGCGCCGTTCGGGCATGCCGCACTTGTCGAGCCGCTCGAAGTACTCGTCGATCTGCTTGAGGTTGAATTGGGCGGTGATCTTCAATCCTTGCTCGATGTTCTCTTTCTTCATGCCCTTGCCTGACAGAATGATGAACGGTTCGAGCACTTCTGTGGCGTATCCGCCGCCGAAGACGAAGTTCTCCGCCTCGTCGAGGTGCCGATGCACGACCTCGCGCTTCTCGGGGAAATGATCGAGCACCCACTTGAGGTGCTGCATGCCGTAGCCGACGTGGCGGGCTTCATCCTGCATGACCAAACGAAACAGCTTCTTGTCGGCATCGGTGGGGCTGATGTACTCGCTGAAGCGGAACATCGTCAGCACCATGCCCTCGGCTTGCAGGTGCAGCGTCAGCGACGCCTCAGCGAAACTGTCGGCGTCGCGGAGGAACTTGAGATTGTGCTCGTTCTGGGCGCTCGCGCGCATCAATCCCCAACCGGTGGTGAGCGCGCGCTTGCGGAAGACCTCGGCGTGGCGGGCTTCGTCCATCGCTTGCGTCGCGATGAAGTTCTTCACTTCGAAGAAGTCGGCGTTGAGTCGTCCCAGCCATTTCGCCGGCACGTCGGTCGCAATCATTTCGACTTCCGTTAGGAACGTCAGCAGTTGCGAGTAGGCTTTGCCGATCTCCTCGGGCAGCTCGTACTTGCGCAGTTCGGCCCACGGAATGTCGGTGGTGGCGTTCCACTGCCGGCTCATCGCCTCTTCGTAGTAGCCCTCGACGTTGTACGCCCACACTTCGCTCTTGCGATTCACTTCCGCCTGCAGGTCGGGAACGCCGGCGGGAATCTCGGCGCCGCGCGGCGCGAAGCTGCGGTTCTTGCGGATCAGCTCGGGCATATCGGTGAAGCCGTACGCGCCGGTGTCGAGATCGCGGAACGTCAGGCCGCGGCGCGGATTCTGCGGTTCGCACGCCGCCGGCTCGGTCGCCGCGTTCATCCACGACAGATCCAACTCGCCGGTGCGCATCGTGTACTGGTACTTGTCGACGAAGTCCTTGTCTTCGAGGAAGTCGGTCGTGCTGAGATAGCTCATGCTCGCTCCTGTCGGCTGGATACTACGCGTGGGCGGCGGCGCTCGCGGCTTCCGGGAATGCCACATCGACCTTGGCCGCGAGGTCGAAGAACTCCTGGACGCTCTCGGCGAAGCGATACAACTTGTCGTGTCCGTCGGGATCGTCGTAGACGCAACGAAGGCCCTCGCCGAAGTGGGTCAGCGTGTTGATGGTGTGCGCCGTGTCGGCGGCGCCGTGTTGCTTGATGTTGCGCAGCATCTCCACCCAGACATTAAGGTGGCCATCGAGGGTGAAGTCGACGGTCTCTCTGCTCAAATCCGCGGCCTTCAGGCCGACGCACTCGAACACCTCGAAGCTCAACACGCATTGCCACACGCCGCCCGGCAAGGAGGGGTCGCGAACCGCAACCCCGAAGGTGGTGTCGAAGTACCCGAGCTGCCGAAATCGGTCGCGCTCCTGCTTCATCTGCTCTTGCAATGACTGAAAGAACTCCAGCGACGGAAACCGAATCGGCATGCCTCCTCCTGAACCGTGGTTCAGTTCAAAACTGTAAGCGACGCTCACGTGGGAATCAAGGGAACTTGTCGCGACGGTCGCGACGGAGCGAGTCTCCTAGTTCGACTTCGACGAGTTCAAGTTGCTCGTTTTGCGTTGCTCCTTGGGGGCCGGTGTCGGCAAGTCTTGTCCCTTTTTGACGCTGAGTTCCGGCTTGTCAATGTGCTTTCCGGCCGAGACGCCCGCGGAACTCGGTGGCGCTTCGGCGGCCTTCTGAGCCTGTGCAGGCTGCGCCAAGACAGCGAACAGACAACCAACAAGCAACGCGTACTGCCAACGATCCATATCGATCCCCCCTTTTTTGTTCTCGTATCAATCGCTCAAAACTCACAAGCAGAGTATCGCTCCGGCGGCTGCGGCGCGTCAATCCCTGCGCACCGCCGCCGCGGCGAAGCCATTTGCGTCGTTGTCGCGTCCGGCGTATCTGCACGGGATACCGTGAACGTTCTCGCAATCGATCAAGGCACGTCGTCGACCAAAGCGTTGGTAGTAGGACCGGCCGGGCACATCCTCGCGGAAGCCGAAGTGCCCGTCCATCCGAAGCCCGTGGGCCGCGATGGTGTTGCACAGAACCCAAACGAGCTGTGGAACTCGGTGCTGGCTGCGGGGCGCGAGGTGTTGGCGCGTGCCGCCGCGCCGGTCGCCGCTGTCGGCTTGGCGAATCAGGGCGAAACCACGCTCGCGTGGGATTGCGCCAGCGGCGCGCCGTTGTCGCCCGCGATCTCGTGGCAAGACCGGCGTTCGGCGACGGTGTGCGAGCGACTCGCGACGCACGCCGAGGAGTTGCGGGCGCTGACGGGTCTGCCGCTCGACTCGTATTTTGCCGCGCCCAAGATGGCATGGCTACGCGAAACCGTGGCGCGCCAGGGCGTATGCACGACGACCGACACGTGGCTGCTGCATCGCCTGACCGGCGCCTTCGTGACCGACGCGACGACGGCGTCGCGCACGCTGTTGCTCGACCTCGATCAGGCGCAGTGGTCGCCGCGCGCCTGCGAGATCTTCGACGTCGATCTTGACTCACTGCCGAGGATCGTCGGCTGCTCCGAGGTTGTCGGCGAAACCTCCGGGTTCGGTCCGACGATCGCGGTGGTGGGCCTGGCGACTGACCAGCAGGCGGCGTTGTTCGCACAGGGATGCTGGAACGCCGGCGACTCGAAGTGCACGTACGGCACCGGCGCGTTTCTGCTCACGACGACCGGCCGGGAACCGGTGCGATCGCGATCCGGATTGGTGTCGTGCGTGGCCTGGCGACTCGATGGCGAGACGACCTACTGCCTGGATGGCCAAGCCTACACCGTGGGCGCCGCGGTCGAGTGGCTGCGCCGTATCGGGGTCATCGACACGGCGGCAGACCTGGATGCGCTCGGCGGTCAGGTGCCGAGCGCCAACGGCGTGGTCTTCGTCCCCGCACTCGCAGGTCTCGGCGCGCCGCATTGGAGTCCTCGCTCACGGGGGACGTTTGTCGGTCTGTCGCTGGATACGGAACGCGCGCATCTGGTGCGCGCGGTGGTTGAAGGCATCGGCGCTCAAGTGGCGTCGCTCGCCGACGCCGTAGCGGCTGATCGTGGTGCTCCGCTGACTCGCTTGCGTGCCGACGGCGGGTTGACCCGCTCGCGCGCGCTCATGCAGGCGCAAGCGGATTTGCTGCAGATTCCCGTCGAAGTGTCGGCATCGCCGCAGGCCACGGCAATCGGCATCGCCGCATTGACTCGTCTCGGCATCGGCGCGGCGAAATATCCGGCGCAGGCGATTGGCAGCCGCGCGCCTGCGCAAATCTATGAGCCGCGGATGAGCGCCGACGAAGCGGGATCGCGGCGCGCTGCGTGGCAACGCGCGGTCGATGCGGCGATCACGCTCACGTCCTGATCCCCGCCGCATGAGCACTGGGCAATCAGCGCCGCGAATCGCGGTTGTTCTCAATCCTCGGGCACTCAGTGGGACGAACGGTGAGCTGTGGCGGCAGTTCCGGCAGGCGCTGCAGACACGCGCCGAGCTGGTGGGTCAGCTCGGAACCGCGGGCGACGGCGCCAACGTCGAGCGCATCCGGCAGCTCGTGAACGCGTTGCCGGCGCAGATCCTGATCGCAGCCGGCGGCGATGGCACCGTCAGCGAGGTCGTGCAGGCGATGATGGTAAGTAACCGGACGCCGCGTCCGATGTTGGCGATCGCGCCGCTCGGCACGGCCAACGACATCGCCCGCTCGTTCGGGCTGCTGTCGTTCCGGCAGAAAGGCATCACCGCGGTCGAGCGCGCACTGACGGCAATCCTCACGGGGCACAATCACGCGATCGACGTCGGGCTCGCGTCCGTTGCCGGCACTGAGCGACATTTCGTCGGCAACTTCGCCCTCGGCATGGACGCGGAGATTCTCGCCACCCGCAACCGCGTTCGCCGGCGGGTTCGCCTGGAACGGGGCCTCGGCGGGTACCCACTTTATTTGTGGAGCTGCGCGTTCAATCTCTTGCGGTATCGATCAATTGAACTTCGGCTGAGCGAAACGGATGTGCGAAGCCTCGTGCCCATCCGCGCGTACAACCTACTCGTGACCAACACGCCGCAATACGCCGGCGAATTCCGCTTCGACGCCGACAACACCGTCGACGACGGGCAACTCGACTTGCACGTGTTCGCCGGCGTGCTCGACTATCTCCGCCGCTATCCCGCGGCGTGGCGCCGACATATCCACTACGCCCGCGGCGAGCCGGTGACGCCGCCGCTCGAACTGCGACGGATTCGCGATCTCGTCATTGAACTCGACTCGCCCGTCGCCACCCAGCTCGACGGCGAAGAATGGATCGCGGCTTTGTCCTACCAGGTGCGCGTGATACCGCGCGCGCTCACCATCCGAACGCCGCGTCCGACCACTCACCATTCACCAGCACGAGTCACCCCTGTATGATCGGAATGTGCTTCGGTTGCGACCGCACGCGTTCGAGCCAGGCGTTGATGGCTCGATACGGACCGAGATCGAAGCCGCCCTCGCTGGCAACGTGCGTGTAAGCGTACAGCGCGATGTCGGCGATCGAGTAGCGCTCGCCGACGAAGAAGGTGCGGGTGTGGAGGTGCTGCTCCATCACGTCGAGCGCGGCGTAGCCGAGCTTCCGCTTCGCGGCGATCTGAGCTTCACGCTCCGGCGTGATTTCGGAGTGCAACCACGCACGCACGGTGGCGATGTTGGGTTCGTGGCTGTATTGCTCAAAGAAGAGCCACTGCATCACCTGAGCGCGCGCCAGCCGATCGCTGGGAAAGAACGGCGTGCCGTCGGCGAAGTAGAACATGATCGCGTTGGATTCGGCGAGAAACGTTCCGTCTTCCAGCTCGATCGTCGGGATACGGCCGTTGGGATTCTTCGCCAGAAACTCCGGCGTGCGCGTTGCGCCGGCATAGATGTCCAATTCGATGCGCTCGAACGGGATGCCGAGCTGAGTGAGCAACAGGCGAACTTTGTAGCCGTTGCCCGACGGCAGATAGTCATACAGTCGCAGCATGGGTGTCCTTTTCGGCCATCGCTTCTAGCATGAGTGATGAGCGCGGACGGCGCAGTTGTTTGTACATTTGTGGGGTCGGCGCCGAAGTTGCCGCGCGAGTAAAACCACTACAGCGCCGTCAGCACGATCGGCCGGTCGTGAGTGACGACCAGGGTGTGCTCATAATGTGCCGCCTCGCCACCGTCGACGGTCTTGATGGTCCACCCATCGTCTGCCTCGTACACCGCACCCGAGCCGGCGGCGATGATGGGCTCCACCGCGATCACGAGCCCATTGGTCAAGATCTGATCGTTGCCGCGATCGGCATAGTTGGGCACTTCCGGCGCTTCGTGGATCGCACGGCCGACGCCGTGTCCACCCAGTTCGCGAATGACGGCGAAACCGCGGCGACGCACTTCCGTCTCGATGGCCTGGCCGACATCGCGAACGCGACGACCCGCCCGGATGACCTCCAGGGCCCGATGGAACGCGCGCCGCGCGCACGTCGCCAGCGCGTGCGCGCGTGGCGCCGCCGGCGGGACCGCGACCGTGATCGCGACGTCGGCCAGGTAGCCATGGCGTTCGGCGACCAGATCGAGCTTCACGAGATCCCCAGCGCGAACCGCCCGCGGACCCGGAACGCCGTGAACCGCCTCGTCATTGACGCTGATACAGATTGAGCCGGGGAAATCGTAGAAGAGCCGTGGCGCCGAGCGCGCGCCGTGCAGTGCGAGCAGCTCCGCGCATCGCCGATCGAGGTGAGCGGTCGTGACGCCCACGCGAACCTCGGCCTTCAGCGCTTCCAAGACCCTTGCGGCGACGCGTCCGATGCGCCGCAGTTCGTTGAGATCTTCCGCTGACTCAACACTCATCGTAAACCCGTCCGATCGTCAAACTCCGGCCAGCAGCGACTCGCCGGCCGCAATCGCGCGCCCCCAGTCGCGGAGTCGCTGCCCCGCAGCGAGATCGAGCGGCGGCTCGGGCGCGGTCGCCGCCGCCTGCACGCCGAGCTGCCACCAGCCGACGTCGTGCCACGCGCCGAGTTTGTAGCCGACGGTGCGATACACGCCCACGGGCGTGAACCCCAGCCGTTCGTGCAAACCGACGCTGCCGGCATTCGGCAGGGTGATCCCAGCGTACGCATTGGCGTAACCTTGCAGCGCCAGCAGCTTGAACAGCGACGTGTACAACGCGCGGCCGACGCCACAGCGGCGCGCGCGCTCGTGGATGTACACGGTGACGTCGACCGACCATCGATACGCCGCGCGCTCGCGATGCTGACTCGCGTAGACGTACCCGCACACCTCGCCGTCGCGCTCGCACACCAGCCACGGCCAGCGGACGATGGTCTTGTCGATTCGTCGCCGCATCTCGTCGACGCTCGGCGGATCGACTTCGAAGGAGATCGCCGTGTCGCGCACGATCGGTGCGTAAATCGCTTGGATTGCGGCCGCGTCGTCAGCGGCGGCGAGACGAATGATCGACGACACGGTTGCACTATAGCTACGTACCGACCGCGGTGCCATCAGGTCGAACGCGGTTGCTGAATCGATCGCGCATCGATAAAAGCGGTCGGGACCGACTTCTTCATGGCACGTCCCTCCATTGCCCCGATCGTCATCACCGGCTGCGGCGCGCTGTCGCCGCTCGGCTGCGGCGTGTCCGCATTCTGGCAGGGACTGCTCGAGGGACGCAGCGGGCTGGCCCCGATTCGTTCATTCGACGCGACAGCTCAGTCCCATCGCCTGGCCGGAGAGGTGAAGGACTTCTCACCAGAACTTGATCTCGCCGCCGATGAGCGTCGCCGGCTGGATCGCATCAGTCAGTACGCGCTGGTCGCGGCCGGCGAAGCGTTGCGCAACGCCGCGCTGGATCTGAGCAAGGTCGATCGCACCCGTGTCGGCGTGATCCTCGCGACCACGATCGGCGGCATGCTGATCGGCGAAACCTACCTGCGCGCGAAGCACGACGGTCGTCCGTTCCCGGCGCGCCAGCTCTTGCATCATCCCTACTACGCGACGTCGATTCGATTGGCGCGCGAACTCGAAGTGCGTGGACCGGTGATCAGCCCGTCGATCGCGTGTGCGTCGGGCACGCAAGCGGTCGGGCTTGCCCGCGAGTTGATCGCGCGCGACCAAGCCGACGTGTTCATCGTCGGCGGAGCGGAGACCGTGTGCGAGTTCGTCGTCAGTGGATTCAACTGTCTGCGTGCGAGTACGGCCGGCACCGTGCGCCCGTTCGATGCCCGGCGCGACGGCCTCGCGTTGGGGGAAGGCGCGGCCGTGCTGATCGTGGAATCGTCACCGCACGCGCAGGCGCGCGGCGTCCCGTGCGACATCGAAGTGGCTGGTACCGGGTTGTCGAGCGATGCGACGCACATGACCGCGCCGGCGCGCGACGGTGCGGGCGCCGCGCGCGCGATGCGCGCCGCGTTCCGCGACGCGGGTATCGCGCCCGCCGACGTCGACTTCATCAGCGCGCACGGCACCGGCACCGTCTACAACGACGCGATGGAGGTGGCGGCGATCCTTTCGGTCTTCGGTGACATCGCGCCGCGCATCCCGGTCAACGGTATCAAGGGCGCGATCGGCCACACGCTCGGCGCCGCCGGCAGCTTCGAAGCCGTCATGAGCGCACAGATCCTGCGCGAAGGATTGATCCCGCCGACGATCAATTGCGAGCAGGTCGATCCTGCGTGCCCGTTGGACATCGTGCGTGGGGCGCCGCGACGGCAAGCGGTGCAAACGATTCTGTCGACCTCGTCCGCATTCGCGGGCAACAACGCCGCCATCGTGCTGCGACGGACGACCGCATGAGCGAGACAATCGGCGTTGTCGTCACCGGCATCGGCGTGGTCTCGCCGTTGGGGTGCTCGCTCGACGCACTGGTGCGCCGCTTCGCCGACGAATCCGAGGAAGGTGACAATGGATCGAGCTTGCTCATCGCCGACATTCCGCTCGATGGTGTTCCCGCCGACAAACGCGCGCGCATCGGACGGCTCGATCGCCTGTGCCGCGTTTTTCTTTCCGCTTCGCATCTCGCGGTCGACGCGGCCGGCCTGCGCATCGGCAACGAAGACAGCGAGCGCGTCGGATTGTCGTTCGGAACCGGCTTCGGTTGTTTGCTGACCAACGCCGAGTACTACCAGAAGATCGTCGAGACCGGTCCGGCGGCAGCGAGTCCCCGCTTGTTTGCGTACACGGTGTCGAGCGCGGCGGCCGGTGAAGTGTCGATCGCACTGGCAATCAAAGGCCCCAACGCGACCGCGCACATGGGCTTCGCCGCCGGCCTCGGCGCCGTCGGCTACGCATTCGATTGGATTCAAACGGGCAAGGCGGACATCGTACTCGCCGGCGGCGCCGATGTCGGTGGCCCTGCGCTGATCGCGGGTTTGCGCGACATGGGTCTGCTCAAAACCCGCGAACAAGCACGACCGTTCGCGGATTCGGTGCCGGGCGTGTGGCCATCGGAAGGTGCGGTGGTGTGCGTCCTGGAGCGCGAAGAGCACGCCCGTCGCCGCGGGGCTCGCGTGTGGGGCCGGATCGACGGCTACGCGGCCGGCTTCGAGCCGACGCTGACCCGCCGGATGCGCGAGTCGACTGGCATCGTGGCCGCAATGCGACGCGCGTTGCGTCTGAGCGGCCATGCGGCGGATGCGGTCGATGTCGTGATGAGCAGCGCCCACGGCACGCCCATCGACGCGGTCGAAAGGGAAGCGATGGCGAAGGTGTTCGGCGGCCGCGACCTACGCGTGCGCACACCCAAGGTGCGGCTCGGCGAAACGTTCGCGGCCAGCGGTGTGGTGTCCTTGGCGCTCGCCTTGGGCACGCCGGAGATTCAGAACGAGCGCGGCGCGTCGGTGGTCATGGTGAACGCCCTATGCTATTCGGGCACCATCGTTAGCCTGCTCGCTCGATCCGAACCATGAGTGCCGCCGCGAAGTCTCTGCGCGTATTGCTCGTCTCGGCCAACACCGAGAAGCGGCCGGATCCCGTGTTTCCGATCGGGGCGGCCTATATGGCGGCGGTGGCCGAAGCGCACGGCCACGTCGTCGAGACGTTCGACGTGTGCTTCCTCGATGCGCTGCGGCCGGCCCTCGACGAAACAATTCGCGCCTTCGATCCCCACGTCGTCGGCATCTCGCTGCGCAACATCGACTCCTCGTCGTATCCGCAGAACACCTCGTACATTGACGACTACAAAGAACTGGTCGATGCCGTGCGCGAGTTGACCAACGCACCGGTGGTGCTCGGCGGTGCGGGCTTTACCGTGATGCCGCAGGCGATCTTGGAATATCTCCACGCGGACGTGGGAGTGATCGGCGAAGGCGAGCTGGCGTTCCCGTGGCTGCTGGAGGAACTCGCGCACGGGCGGCCGTTGACCTCGACCCCGCTGTTCACGTGCGAGCCGGTCAATGGCGGCGTGTGCGTGACGCCGGTGAGCCGCATCAAACACCTCGACACCACCGGCACACCGATGCGTCGCCGATTCGATATGGAGCGCTACTACGAACGCGGCGGCGCGTTGAACGTCCAGACCAAGCGCGGGTGCTACTTCGAGTGCGTGTTCTGCAGCTATCCGCTGATCGAAGGCTCCAAGGTGCGCATGCGCACGGCGACCACCGTGGTCGACGAGATCGAAAGCGTGCGCCGGGAGTTCGGCATTCGCCACTGGTTTTTCGTCGACAACATTTTCAACCTGCCGATTCGCCACGCCAAGGACATCTGCGAGGACATCATTGCGCGCGACCTCGACATCGAGTGGTCTGGTTACCTGAACCCCAAGTTTGTCGACGAAGAACTGTGTCAGTTGATGGCGCGCTCGGGCTGCAAGGCGATCGAGTTCGGGACCGACTCGGGTTCGGCGACGATGATCGCCAACCTCAAGAAAGAATTCGACGCCGACGACCTGCGGCGTACGTCGGCGTTGTGTCATCGCTACGGGTTGAAGTTCTGCCACAGCCTGATCTTCGGCGGCCCGGGCGAGACCCAGCAGACCGTGGCGGAGACCATCGCCTTGATGGACGAATTGCGCCCGACGGCGGTGATCGCGCTGACCGGCATTCGCGTGCTGCCCGGCACCGAAATGGTCGACATCGCGCTGCGCGACGGCCAGATCGATCCGGACGACAACCTGCTGTACCCGAAGTTCTACATCTCTTCTGCGCTTGGTGACGAGCTGATCGCTCGCATCGAGGCGTATGCCAACAGCCACTCGAATTGGATCGTGCCGGGCAAGGGGATCAAGACCAATATTCAGGTGTTGCAGAAGCTGCGCGAGCGCAAGATCAAAGGCCAGTTGTGGCGACTGCTGCGGTGACCGCCGATCCCTTTCGCCTGGACGGCAAACGCGCGCTCGTGACCGGCGCCTCGCGCGGCATCGGTCGCGCCGCCGCCGAAGCATTGGCGGCTGCCGGCGCGGCCGTGGCGATCAATTACGCGCGTTCGGCGGCGGAGGCGGAGGAGAGCGCTGCGGCGGTGCGCGCGTTGGGGGCAGACGTCGAGCTGATCCAAGCCGACGTCGCCGACGCCGACGCGGTTGCGGCGCTGTTCACACACCTGAACGATCGGTGGGGCGGAGTCGACATCGTGGTCAACAATGCCGCCGCGACTCACGACGGCTACGTGATGATGATGAGTCTCGACGCGTGGGACCGGGTCATGGCGGTGAACTTGCGCGGGGCGTTTCTGTGCGCGCGGCAGGCGCTGCGCCCGATGATTCGGAAGAAGTGGGGACGGATCATCAACGTGATCTCGCCGGCGGCCCTGGTCGGAAAAGACGGCGCCGCCAACTATGCCGCGGCAAAAGGCGGCTTGCTGAGCTTTACGAAATCGCTCGCCCGTGAAGTCGGGCGCTATCACATCACCGTCAACGCGCTGTGTCCGGGGTTGATTGAAACCCGCATGATCGCGAACCTGCCCGACGCCGATCGCCGCCGCTTCACCGAGCAGATCGCGCTCGGGCGCTTCGGCGAACCGGCCGACGTCGCGCACGCGGCGCGCTTTCTCGCCAGCCCGGCGGCGGGATACATCACCGGTGCGACGCTGGTGGTCGACGGCGGCTTGACGATGAGGTGAGCGACGCAGCGCCGCCGCCGCCGCCGCTCGACGTTGTGGACGGGGCCACAATTGTGAAACGGATCGCGATCACGGGAATGGGCAGCATCACCGCGCTGGGCGCGGGCGTCGACGCATTCGCCGCCGGGTTGCGCGCCGGCCGATGCGGCATCGGCGAGCTGTCGCTCTTTTCGACCGGCGGCTTTCGCTCCTCGGTGGCGGCGGAGGTGAAGGAGCTGCCGATTCCGCACCAGATTGCCCCGATCGCGTGGCGGCGCGCGTCGCGCACCTCGCGCTTCGCCTTCGTTGCGGCTGCCGAGGCCTGGGCGATGGCGAAGGCGTCGAACATCGGCAACGTTGGCGTCGTGCTCGGAACCACGACTGCCGGGATGGCCGGTGGCGAGGAAAACTTTCGGCGGCTGGTAACCCACTCGCCGTTGCCGCGCCGGCTGTCGGTGTGGTTCGAAACTCCGGCGTCGACGCCGGCCGATGCACTGGCGCACGCGTTCGGTTGCGGCGGGCCGCGCCTCACCGTGTCCACCGCCTGCTCGTCCGGCGCGAACGCGTTGGGGATCGCCGCAGACTGGATTCGCAGCGGGCGCGTGGACGCCGTGCTCTGCGGCGGAGCGGAGTCACTGTGCCGGATGACCTATTCAGGCTTCAACGCGCTGCAAGCCCTCGACCGCGAGCCCTGTCGGCCGTTCGATCGGGCACGGGCCGGCTTGACGTTGGGTGAAGGCGCCGCGCTATTCATTTTCGAGGCGTGGGAGACGGCTCATCGGCGCGGGGCGCACGTGCTCGGCGAGTTCGTCAGCTACGGCATCAGCGCCGATGCGCATCACCTCACGCATCCGCGACCGGACGGGATCGGCGCGGCGCTGGCGATTCGGCGCGCGCTCGACGAGGGCGGCGTCGCAGTCGGGGACATCGACTATGTCAATGCCCACGGCACCGCCACCCCCCTCAACGACGTGGCCGAGACGCGTGCGATTCGAGCGGTCTTGCGTGAACACGCCGAACACACGCCGGTAAGTTCGACGAAGTCGATGATCGGACACTGTCTCGGCGCAGCCGGTGCGATCGAAGCCTTGGCCAGTGTGCTGGCGATGCGCGAACGCTTCATCCCGCCGACGATCAACCTCAACGCCCCGGATCCCGAATGCGATCTTGATTACGTCCCCAACCGCAGTCGGCCGGCGGCGCCGCGCACCGTCCTGTCCAATTCGTACGGGTTCGGCGGCAACAACACCAGCCTCATCCTGCGAGCGTATGACGACTGAGTCCGCCGTCGAAGAAGCGCATCGCGTCGTCGTCACCGGCCTTGGTGTGGTCAGCCCGATCGGCATCGGTCGCGCGCAGTTTTGGGACGAATTGTGTGCCGGACGTTCCGGCATCGCGCCGGCGGCGGACGCCGCGCGCATCCCAACGATCGCCGCAGCCGCGCGCGACTTCGACGCAAAGGCGTTCATCGATTCTCCCCATCTGCGTCGGATGGACCACTTTTCCCGCATGATCGTGGCGGCGAGTCGGATGGCGTTGGATGACGCCGGCATGCCGCTCGCGGAAGCGGCGTCGGACCGCGTCGGCATCGTTGTGGGTACCGCCTTGGGCGATCTCTCGGAATCGGCAACCTACATCGAAAAGGTGTTCACGAAAGGTCCGGCGGCGGCGAGCCCAATGCTGTTTCCGAACTTGGTGCTGAACTCAGCGGCGGCCTACGCATCGATGATCTTCGGGTGTACCGGAATCAATCTCACCGTCGCGCAAGCCGAAACCTCCGGTGAGCACGCGATTCGCCTCGGATGCGAGATGGTGCGCGCCGGCCGAGCCGACGTGGTGCTGGCGGGCGGCGGCGACGAGCTGGCGCCGATTCTCACCGAGGTGCATCGACAGGCGCGCGCACTGTCGGGGCAGCGCGGCGGTGACGAGTGGTGCAGCCCGTACGATCGCCGGCGCAACGGCCTGGTACTCGGCGAAGGCGCGGCAATGTTGGTGTTGGAGTCGGCGGTGCACGCGACGATGCGCGGCGTCCACTCGTACGCGGAGATCGCAGCCGACGCGGGCTGCAGCGTGCCGGCACCACTCTACGACTGGCCGGACACGGCGATTGCCGCGCTTCGACCGTTGCAGCGCCTGCTCGGCGACCGCGCGCCCGACCTGATTTGCGGCGCGGCGAACTCATCGCGCGTGCTCGATGCGGTCGAGATGGATCTGTTTGGCCGCGTGTGCGGCGAGCGAAGTGAGACGCTGGTGACGTCGATCAAGGGTGCGATCGGCGAGTTCGGCGGCGCGGGAGCGTTGACCGTCGCGGCGGCGTGTCTCGCGTTGCGCGAGCAAGCCGTGCCCCCGCTCTGCCACCGGCGCGAGCCCGAGCACGTCACCGCGTTCCGCTTTGCGCCGACTCAGGCCGTTGCCCACCCGCTCGATCGGGTATTGGTCTTCGGTCTCGGCCACGGCGGATCGGGGATCGCGCTGCTCCTGCGCCGTACGACCCCTCGATGAGCGACGCGCGCGAGCCGTGGTGACGCGGTCCTCACGCCGGCACCGAAGTTCCCATCTGTCGCCGGTGGAGATCGTACAAGTGTGCGTAGACACCTTCTTGCGCCAGCAGTTCGGCGTGCGTCCCCGACTCGACGATGCGACCTTGATCGAGGACCAAGATGCGATTCGCCATACTGACGGTCGAAAACCGATGCGAGATGATGATCGTCGTGCGCCCCTTGGCGAGTTCGCGAAAACGCAGGAACAGCTTGTACTCGGCGCGCGCATCGAGTTCCGAAGTCGGTTCGTCGAGGATCAGCAGCGAGGCGGTGCGTGCGAACGCGCGAGCAATAGCGATCGCTTGCCACTGGCCGCCCGACGGATCGTGATCGCCGAAGGTGCGACCGAGCACGGTGTCGTACCCGCGCGGCATCGATTCGATCAGATCGTGCACGCCGGCGAGCTGAGCGATGCGGTGGACCTCGTCGCGGTCGGCGAGCAGCCGGCGCCAGTCGCCATACGCGATATTGTCCGCCGCGCTGGCTTCGTAGCGGCCGAAATCCTGAAACACGCAGGCGATCTGGCGGTACAGGTAGTCTGAAGACAGCTCGGCGAGGTCGCAGCCGTCGAGCAGAATGCGGCCGCTGCTCGGCTCGTACAGTCGGGCGAGGAGCTTGACGAGCGTGGTCTTGCCGGCGCCGTTCTCACCCACCAGGGCGACGGTTTCGCCCGCTTCGATGTGGAACGACACCGCGGCCAGCGCCGGTTCCGGCGCGCCGGGATAGGTGAACGAGACATCGCGAAACTCGATCTCGCCGCGCGTGCATTCGGGGACGCGGCGGCCGGTCGCGTGAATCCGCGGCGTCGCGGCGAAGAACTCCGTGACACCGGCGATGTACAGCGCCTGCTCCATGACGCCGGCGATTGATTGGATGAGCGTTTCGAGCGTGTTGCGCAATCGAGTGGTCGCGCCGCCGAAGATCGCGAGATCGCCGACCGTCAAGGTCCCGTGCAGCACCCGCACCGCGACCCGGACGAACATCGCGTAAATCGCGGCCGTGGCGGCGACCGTGAACACTGCGTTGCCGTTGAACCCGCGCAGATACAGCCAGCGATCCTGATCGCGAAACTCCGCCATGAGCGCGCGGAAGCGGTCGATGAGCAGCGGCGCGAGGTCGAGAATCCGGACTTCGCCCACCGAGCCGCGGCTGGTCAGGCGCGAGAGGAAATAGCGCGTCCAGCGGCGCTTGGCGGTGCGCGAATGCTCGACGGCGTGCTGGCGTTGGGCGAGCCGCCATTGGAAATACAGATAGGGTCCGCCGAACAATCCGGCGACCGCAAACAGCCACGGTTCGATCGCGATCAAGATCGCCAACAGGGAGGCGATCTGGATGGCGCTGTGCGCAAACGAGAGCGATTCGGTGACGAAGCGAATGACGTGATCGGCGGGAGTCTGATTCGCTCGTTGCAACACGTCGTGGAATTGCGGATCGTCGAAATACGCAACATCTAACGCGGCGGCGTGGCGCATGAGGTCGGTCGACACCCGTAAGTTGACGTCGTCGCGCAGGCGCTGAGTGCACAGGTTGCTGCCGGCGCGCGTCAACGCGTCGGCGACGGTCAGCACGAAGCCGGCGAGCAGCCACCAGATCAACCCCTGGAGGTCGGGGCTGTCCTGGCGCATCGACGTGACAGTGGTGTTGACGAGCCCGCGCGCAGTCAACGCCAGTCCAGCCGGGATCACCCCGCGCCCGAGCACCAACACGATCGCACTCAGCAACAGCCGCGCGTTGGTCGACCACGCGATGACCAGCGCCCACCGTGCGCTCGACCATAGGCTGCCGGTCGCGACGGACGTGGCGTCGAGGAGCGGGGGTGTCTGCGTCCCCACGTTCATAGATGGGACAACGGCGCGGTGTGTACCCCCGTGCGCTCCCGGTAGCGGACGCGCATCGCGGCGGCCACCGCCTCCGCGAGCTGCCGACTCGCGAGATGCGGGGTAATCTGCGCCAACAATTCTTGGTATCGATTCGTCAGAAAGTACGTGACATCCGACGCCAGATGCCGAAACGCACGGTCGATGGCGCCGGCGATCGCCTCACCGAATCGCGCCGCCACCCGTGAGATTCGTTCGCCTCTGCGGTCATAGATGACGAGCGGGATCAGATCTCGGGCCACGAGCTTAGTCGCGCGACGAACGAAGAAACGATCGACGTCCTCGACAGCCAAATCGACAAGCTCGCTCCGGCGGTTAAGGTCGAGCTTCGTGGGCGCGTTGATGTCGCGAGTCGCATAGTACCGTTCATCGTAGAAGCACCACCGTTCGAAATTCTGTTGATTCGCGATCATGCGCCGGCCGGATGAAATCATCGGCACACGATGGAACGCAGTCACGCGATTCTCAGACAGCGCCAGCAGCGACAGCGGGAGATCCACCCCGTCGGTGGGCTCCGCGCGCGCGAGGTAGTTTTGCATCGTCCGGCTCGAAGCGAGGAAACCCTGCCCGCCGACCGTCCACCCGATGTGCTCGATCAGATCGTGCAGGACCGCTTCGTAGGCACGGTACGCAGCGCTGAACACGAGCAGGTGCTCGAAGCCCGAATACCCGAAGCACGAATAGGAATAGCCGAAATCATCGCCGGCGGTCTCGATGATCTCGGCGGCGACGCGCAGCCAGTCCGGCCCGCCGTGATAGGCGTCGGCATCGAAGCTGGCGACGAATTCGGCTCCGAAGCGTTCAGCGCAATATGCAACGCCTGCACGCAGAGCATGGAACTTTCCGACGATCGGCTCGTCGATGCATTGCCATTGGCCCGCGCGCACCTCGTCGCAGTTGCGCACCAGATCGGGCGACCGATCGGTCGAGCCATTGTTGACGAAGACGAGCCGGGCGGCGACGTCTCGCTGCGCACGGAATGATTCGATCAACCGCGGAAGGAATCGCTCTTCGTTGTGGAACGGGACGATGACGGCGAGACGCGACACGCGGTGACCAACGTTCATCGGGGTGGTGCTGCTACCGGACCGCGTTCGCTGCGGGGACGCGATTGATCGCGGCCGTCGTTCCGCCGTCTTCCTGGCGTTCGGCGAAATAGCCGGCGGCCCACGCGTGCATGGCGGGCTTGTCGCTGGCCCATTCCCAACATCCGTTGGCGGCGGTGCGCAGGTCTCGATCCGGATCGAAAGCGAACGCCGCCAGCTCGCGGTGGCGACTGACGTAACGGCGGTCGGCCCCGTGGCCGTGCCACAAGTGCAGCAGCGTGCCGGCGGTGTACCCGATTTGCCCGCGCACGTCGGGGTAGATGCGTTCGGACCAGCGAACGAAGTGTTGGGCGTGCGCGCGGTTGTCCGCGAACGCGCGTTCGATGCACCGCCCGCTCATCGTGCCGGACATCGCATGAGCCATCAGGTGATCGCCGCCGCCGATGATGCACGCGTCGTAGAGTCCGCACTCCCCGATGATCTCGCGGCGGATCGCCCAGCCGTAGCCGGTATGACCGTGCTCCGTCATCGCGTTGCTCGCTTGGCCGGGCCGATTCGCGCGCGGCTGATCTCGGCGCGGCGCAACCCCGGAGCGGGCGCCGAAGCTCGCATAGCCGGCTTCCGAGCCGTCGTCTTCATCGGTGCCGCGAGGGAGCGACACGACGAGATCGAAGGGCTGTACCACTGGATAACGATCGAGCAGGCGTGAGGTCTCCACCGCCCATGCGGAATTCTCGAACACCACGTCGCAGTCGATCCACGCCACCTTGGTGCAATGCGGCGGCAGCTTCGCAAGCGCGATGTTGAGCAGGCGTTCCTTCTGCCACATCACATCGTTGGCGCGGACGTGGAGGACATCGGGTCCCTTCGGCGACGCGAACGGCGCGTCGCCGAAGGCACATTCGACGATCAGAAGATTGAATCCGCCGGCACCGAAGTGTTCGCGAAAGCGCGCGTAGTTCTGTGCTCGCGAGCGATAACCGACGGGATTGAAGTAGGATGTCAGCACCCACAGGTCGGCCGCCGATTCGTAGGTCGGTGTCGCCCGTGTCTTCATCATTCCCTCGTCACCCTCGCCCCGACCACGTCGCTCGCATCAGGCCGCCAGCAGCTGATCGAGCATCTCGCCCGCCAATTCGTGGCGCTCGTAGGCGTTCAGTCCGAGTGCGCATTCCACGCAGCGAACCTGCGCGGTCAGCCGCGCGCACAAACCAGCGAGGGCGGCTTCGTCCGGGAGCGGCGGATCACCGGGGACGGTCAACACATCCGAATGCTTGCGCCATGATCCGGCGCCGAACAGCGCGACGCGCAGGCGCTCGGCTGCGACTGCCGGGTCGAGCGCCGCTATGTGCACCATGCCGGGTTCACCGGTGATGCGCGGGAACACCAACACGGCGAGCGGGGATTCGGCGATTGCTTGGACGCCGAGCACCGCACGAAATTGCGCCGGGGTGATGCCGTAGCGTTTGTCGCGCCAGGGCTCAATCGATCCGGGGGGCCGTTGCGCGGCTTCGGTCAACGTCAAGCGCGCATGATAGCCGCTGGCGAGCAGCACCTCGCTCGCGCCGGGGAGCATCTCGAGCGTACGCGGTCGCAAGGTCACCACCGTCGGCATGCCGCGGAGCGTTGGGGGCACGCCGTCGAAGCAGACCAACGCCCGGTCGTTGGTTACGTAGCGCGCCGACGGATGGCGGAGCAAATGCATCAGCAGGGTGGTCTTTCCGGCGGCGCGTTTGCCGGCGATGATCATCCCACATCCATTGATGGCCAATGCCGACGCATGCAGGAACAAGCCGCCCGCCGCCTGCGTGTGATTCATCGCCAGCTCGCGCACCACGCGCATCGTCGCCTGCCGCGCTCCGAGATTGCCGCAGCGCGTGAGCACGGTGATCGTCCGGTGGTCGGTGTTCATCGACAGGAAGACGTCGAACTTCGGGTCGAAGACCGTCGTGCCGCCCTCCGAGGCGTTCCATGCCGGCAACCGAATGACCTTACTGTCGAGCGCGAAACACTCCAGATCGACCGCCGGATGCTGGGGCCCGCGCGCGTGGGTCGCGTCAAACGCGGCGTCGTCTTCGCGCAGCGATACGCGACACGCCGCTGTTCCGCCCGATCGCACCGTGAAGTTGGGCGTCAGAAATTCTTCCAACCAGGCCAGATGACTGGGCGGAGCGTCCAGCCACACCTGAAGATCGCCGTAGCGAAAGCCGGCGCCGCGGCTGGTGCTCACCGAGTCGGCGGACAAATTCCCTCCCGTCTGCTCGACCTACCTCCCAAAAGCACGGCGAGAAGGCAAGGGGCCGCGCGCGTTGTACGCAATGACTACGCGGACGTTTGGGGCGGGTGAAAGTTCTGAATGACGCGGCCGGGCCGCGCATGTTCGCGCAAGATCTCTTCGAACGGCCGCTGATCAATCACCTCGAATTGACTGGTCTCCAGGGGGAAACGCGCGCCTGTCATGGTGTACGGCGCCACCGCGGCGGAACCCGCGGACAACACCGTGACGATCGGCACCAGTTTATGTTGGATCGCCGAATCCTCGCGCGTCGTGACGACGATCTTACACGTCGGCAAGCCGATCGACAGCAGCGACACGAGACGCACGAAGTCGGCGTCACGCACGCCGCCCTGGCTCCGGCCGCCCGCAGTCTGCCGCAAACGCGGTACCGAGAGGTACACTTCCATCCCGCGCGCTACCAGGTGCTGCGCGTGCAGCGCCAACGCGGTCAGCTCGAACGCCACATCGGGATTGAGCCCGACGAGAATGCCGGGATTGGCGACGCGCAGGCCGGCGCGGAAGCTGCGATCGAAATTGGCGAGCCGACGATCGTAGTCGGCCCGGGGGTTGTCGGGATCGGTCCCCATGAACTTGGCGTAGCACGCGCGCGAGTACGTTTCCTGAAACGTGCACATCGTGAGCTTCGGCACCACGCGGCCGTCGTGATGGCGCTCGATTCCGTCGAGCAAGGTGTCGAACTCATCGTCATCGATCGATCCGACATTGATCAAGGTGTGCGCGAACTCCATCGCCTCGGTCAGGTGCAACGCGCGATTGACGTAGTGCAGTGCCCACGGGCGATTGGCGCGGCGATATTCGCCGGTGAGCAACGACACGGCGTGCATGCCGCGCGCGCGCAGGAGT
This sequence comes from Binatia bacterium, assembly GCA_035541895.1. GTDB lineage: Bacteria > Desulfobacterota > Binatia > HRBIN30 > JACQVA1 > DATKMK01. The sequence goes on from DATKMK010000012.1 coordinate 69,966, forward strand.
TGCAATTGCATTTCGACGTCGGCCATGTCGGCCGTCTGGCGCACCAGCGTCCGGTTGTCGCGCCGCATTCCGCACATGCGGCATTCGGCGTCGCAGGTGTTGGTCATGTAGAGCGGGGAAAACGTTTCGAGTTGCGCCGGATGCCGTCGGCGAACGTCGAGGGCCACGTCGTACAAGAGCTCGGTGTCGACGTTCGGAGCGCTCCACAACAAGGCGATGTCGTCCGGACCCAGGCCGTGGCCGTCGCGTGCCCGCGCGAGTGCGTCCTCGATCGCACCGGTGTGCGCCTGATTGCGTGCGCGCTGCAGTCGCTGTTCGAGATCGACGGCGTCGAGTGAGAACTCCCTCATCAGGTTTGTCTACCGTAGCGCCGCCGTCTTCGTCAACGTGAGTTTGACCGGTGTTCCGTTGACGCTTGTCATTGCCTGAGTTACGCACGTCTGCACCGACATGTTGTTTTCCCCCGGTAACATCGGACCGCCTCGACATGCGCTGAGCGTCGACGTCGAAGACTGGTACCACGACGGCGGTCAGCTCGTGGGCGACCGCTCGATGCAGCGGGTCGAAGGCAACACGTCGCGGCTGTTGGAACTGTTCGCCGCCGTCGATGCGCGCGCGACCTTTTTTTTTCTCGGTGAGGTCGCCGAGCAATTTCCCGCGCTCGTGCGCCAGGTGGCGGAAGCTGGGCATGAGGTCGGCAGTCACGGCTACCGACATCGCCCCGTCTCCACCATGCTGCGACAGGAGTTCCGTGACGACGTGACGCGATCGCTGCGGCTGCTCGAAGATCTCACGGGCCGGCCGGTGTCCGGCTATCGTGCGCCGTACTTTTCGATCAAAGCGGGCGTGCGCTGGCCGATCGAGGCCTTGGCGGAGCTGGGCCTGCGATACGATTCGAGCGTCCTCGCGATCGATCGGCCGCCGGGATTGGAACTGGTGTGTTCGCGTGCCCCGTTCCGTCACCCGAACGGGTTGTGGGAAGTTCCGGTCGGCGTCTTGCGCATGCTGCTGTTCTGGCACTTGCCGCTTGCCAGCGGCTCGGGCTTGCGGCTGTTGCCGCCGCGGTTGTTTTGGCGCTGCTTGACTCAATTCGAACGCGAGATAGGGGCGGCGGCGTTCTACCTGCATCCGTGGGAACTGGACGCCCACTCGCCCGTGGGGCGCGGCCCCGGCCGCTGGGTCCTGCGGGTCGGGCGCACCCGCTTGCCGCGTCGTTTGGCTGTTTTGCTGCGCGCCCGTGCGTTCGTGCCGATCATCGAGGCGTTCGCGCAGGTGCGGCCATGACGAAGTGGCGCGCGCCGATCCTGTTGGGCGCCGTCGGCATCGCGGCGCTCGGCTGGATGGGCTGGCAATTCGGCCTGAGCGAGTTGACGGATACGCTGCGGCGCGTGTCGCTGCCGAGCGTGCTGCTCTATCTGATGTTGGGTGCGGCGGCGGTGACGAGTCACAGCCTGCGCTGGCAGCTCATCATGCGAGCGCTCGGGAAGCACGTGCCGTTTGCCCGCTTGGTGTACGCGCGCCTGGCCGGGGACGCGGTGGGCGCGCTGGTCCCATCGGGGAAGCTGGCCGGCGAGCCGGTGCGCGTCGCGTTGGTGCGTGCCGAGGGGATTGCCGGCGCCGAAGCCGGCGCCGGGGTCTCGATCGACCGGCTGCTTGAAGTCATCAGCAACATGCTCTGCTTCATGCTCTACGTTTCGATCTTCTCGCTGTCGCGCATGGGCTCGGCGCAGATCGAGTCGGTCGCCGTCGCGGTGATGCTGGCGCTCTTGGTGGCATTGAGCGTGCCGTTGATATTGCTGCGCCGCGGCATCTCTCCGTTCTCGTTGTTGTACAGTGACCTCGCACAGCGGTGGCTGCGACCGCTCGCGCCGTGGCTGGGCACGCTGCGGACCATCGAGCTGCACCTGCAGCGATTCTTTCGCGAGCACGCGGCGGCGTTCGTGATCGGACTCGCTGGAGCACTCGCAACCGAGGCGTTGGTGGTGTGCCAATATTGGGTGTTGCTCGCGGCGTTTGGCCTCCGGCTCGACTTGCCGACGTTGTTGCTGGCACTGGTCGGAACCGGATTCGCGCGCTCGGTGCCGGCCCCGGCGGGTCTCGGGGCGCTCGAAGCGAGTCAAGTGAGCGTGTTGGCGCTCGCGCAGGGCCGTCCGGATGTCGGCTTCGTCGTCGGCATTGTCATGCGATTGCACGAGACCCTGTGGATCGCGATCGGGTTGGCGGCGCTGGCGGCACGCGGAAAGTGGTCGACGGCGGGCGCCGCAGATGTTGCCGGGAAGGTGGCGGCGTGAATCGCGGAGTCGTGCTGGCGATCGTGTTCTCGGTCGGCTGGTTGCCGCTGCATCTGTTTCGCGCCGAAAGCGTGAGTGCCGCGTTGCCGTTTTACCGCCCGCGAGAACGTCGCTGGGTGCACGCGATCATCGCGTTGTTGATCGTGCACGTGAGCGCCGCGTGTCTCACGTTGACGTTGCGGGCGCCGCCACCGCTCAGCCGCTGTGTGTTGGCCGCAACGACGTTCGTCGCGGGCATCGGCTTTTGGCTGTGGGGGCGAGTCTTGATCGGACCGCTGCGCACGCCGCGCTTGCCGAACGAGCCGCCGCACGCGCTGCGCTGCGACGGCGCCTTCGGATGGGTGCGACATCCGCTCTACTTCGGCGTGTTGGTGGCGGCGAGCGCGCCGCTGATTGCGACGCTGCGAGTCGAGATCGCCGTCACGTTTGTGCTTGCCGCGATTGCCGTGGTCGCGCGTGCTCAGCAGGAGGAACATCGGCTGCGCGCGCAACTCGGCGCGCAATACGATGCCTACTGCGCCCAAGTGAAGCGGCTGATTCCGTTCGTGTGGTAAGTGATACCGCAACACTCCGTTGCGATCGCGAAATCGCCCTTGCCGGAGGGCGGGACACTCAGGTAGCGTGGGGCGCATGATCGGTATCGCAGCGGCCGACGCCCGACCGATGAAGACGCTGGTGTTGTGCGAGCCGCCGTACGTCTTCTGGGACCGCAGCATGGATCGCCTCCGCGAGGGCGAGGAGACGATCCCGGGAATGGGCGTGCTGATCCTCGCGGCGGTGGCGCGCCAGCGCGGCTATCGGGTGCATCTGATCGACGCGAAGGAGCAGGGCACGCCCCTCGACGACGTGTGCCGGCAGATTGCCGCGCTGCAACCGGACTATCTCGGGCTGTCCGCCACGACCATCTCGGTGACCAACGCCGCGCGCATCGCCGAGCGGGTGAAGCAACTGTCCCCCGGAGTCACGACGATCCTCGGCGGCGCACACGTCAGCGCGATTCCCGAGCGCACGCTCGATGCGTTTCCCAGTATCGACTTCGGTGTCGTCGGCGAGGGCGAGCACTCGCTGTTCGAGCTGCTCACCCGGCTCGAAGACGGCCGGCCGGTCGACGACGTGTCGGGGCTGGCGTTTCGGCGCGACGGTCGCACGATCGCCAATCTGCGCGCGCCGTACATTGATGATCTCGATGCACTGCCGATGCCGGCGTGGGATCTGTTGCCCGACTTTCCGCATCGCTTTCAGCCGACGCTGTTCAGCTATCCGCGTACGCCGGTGGCGACGTTGATCACCTCGCGCGGCTGCCCGTTCTCGTGCTCGTTCTGCGACCGGTCGACCTCCGGCAAACGCGGGCGCATGCACAGCGTCGAATACGTCGTCGGCTTGTGCAAGCATCTCGTCGGTCTCGGCGTCCGTCACGTCATTTTCGTCGACGATCTCTTCACCGTCCGCAAGCAGCGCGTGATCGACATGTGCCATGCGTTTCTCGATCACGGCTTCACGTTTTCGTGGAGCTGCAACAGCCATCCGAACCTGCTCGACTTCGACACCTTGAAGCTGATGCGGCGCGCCGGTTGCTGGCAGATCGCGTACGGCATCGAATCCGGTTCCCAGCGCGTGTTGGACGTGGTGAAGCACGAAGTCCGCATTCCGCGGATGCGCGAGACGCTGCGGATGACGCGAGCAGCGGGTATCCGCACCAAGGGGTACCTCATGATCGGACATCCGACCGAGGGCCTCGACAGTCTTGCCGAAGACGTCGCGTTCCTGAAGGAGGTCGAGCTCGACCTGTGTCAGATCACCAAGTTCACTCCGTATCCCGGGACGCCGGCGTACCCGACGATTCGCGAGTACGGATCGTTCGACGAAGACTGGGAGCGGATGAACGCGATGAACTTCATGTTCATCCCACACGGGTTGAGCGAAGAGGTCCTCGAAACGTACTTCGATTATCTCTATCGCACGTTCTATCGACGGCCCGACGTGTTGTGGGGGCTCGCGCGGATGTTCGTCCACGAGCCGCGCAATCTCAAGCGCTTCGCCGCGTCAGCGCTGGTCTACGTGCGGGGCAAGTTCGCCGCCGGGCGTTACCGCATCGGGCGGATGCCGCGTCGCTATCGCGTGACGCTCGACGCGCCGACTGCACCCTGACTCCGACATGCGCCGATCAGCTCCGGTCAGTTGCGCGCTGATCACGCTGTGCGCAGCAATGATAGCCGGCTGCGCGGTGGCCCGCGTCTATCGCGATCATCCCATCGACGAGCACCAAATTGCGACGCTGCAACGCGGCGTGACCACCAAGCAAGAGGTGCTCGAACGCTTCGGCCCGCCGCAGGAGATCGATGCGCGCGAGATCACCGCGGTCGGGGTGTCCTTCGAGAGCGTGATGCCGCGACCGGGGCAGAAGCCGCCGACCGAACGCGTCGTCGCGGCGCGCTACTTTCGTTATACCTATGAGCGCGGTAACGGGTTGGCAATCATTCTGGTGCTGTTCAACTACTTCGACTTCGATCAGAAGAACGACAGCCTGGTGATCTTCTTCGACGGCGACGACAAAGTCGAAGACTTCGCCTTCGATCGCGGTACCGATCGGTTGCCGCGCTACGGCTTCTGGTCGCGATGATGATTGGGCGATTCGCGCTCGTCCTGTCAGTCACGCTCGCGAGCGGCGGTTGCACCATCGGCCGCTATTACACCAACACGCCGTTGCGCGGTGATCCGGCGATGCTCGTGGAGGGGCGCACGACGCGCAGCGAAGTGCTCCGTGTGTTCGGCCCGCCGACGACGATCACGCATCAGACCAACGGCGACGCGTTCATTTACCTGTATCGGCAGATCAACGCCTCGACCTTTCGCCTGCGCGATCCGGTGATCGGCTACAATTGGTTCACCTACGATCGCCAAGTCGACCGCCGCGACACGCTGGTGGTGATTCTCGACTTCACCGGCGTTGTCCAATCGTACGCCGTCGATCATCGAGTCGAAGACATGCCGCCGTTGTGACGGCGATGCAGGCGGCGATCGATCACGAGAAGTCTTCGGCGAACTTGCCCGCATCAATCAGACGACAGACGGCCTCGACGTCGTCGGTCATCGGGCGGTCTTCGATCAGCGCTGGAACTTGTGCGCGAATCTGGGCGTGAGCGGCGCGGGTGCCGGTGCCGGCGAGGGCGACACCGCGCAGGTCGAGCGCTTGCGCGGCGCACAGCAACTCGATGGCGACGATTCGTTCGACGTTGTCGATCACTTGCGCCGCATGGCGGGCGGCAACCATGCCCATGCTGACGACGTCTTGGTTGTTGGCATTGGTCGGCACCGAGCGCACGCTGGTGGGCGCGGCGAGCACCGCATTGTCCGCCGCCATCGAGGTGGCGCAGTACTGCAGGCCCATGAAGCCGCTGCGGAGACCGGCGCCGTCGCGGATGAGAAACGCCGGCAATCCGGCGTTGAGCGTCGCGTCGAGCGCGCGCGCGATGCGCCGCTCCGAGGCGACGCCCAGCTCCACCATCGCGGTCTTGAGCTGATCGAGCGCCATCGCCACCGGTTGCCCGTGGAAATTGCCACCGTGCACGACGCGCCGTTCGTCGACGAGAAACAGCGGGTTGTCGGTCACGGAGTTGATCTCGGTTTCGATCGTCACCGCTGCGGCTTCGATATGATCGACGACCGCACCCAACACTTGAGGGATGCAGCGCAACGTGTAGGCGTCTTGCCGGCCGGCAGCGGACTCGTCGCGGCGCACCAAGCGGGTTCCCGACAGCAACGACACGACACGTTCGGCGACCGCACGCTGACCCGCATGCGGGCGCGTCCGCTGTAGGTGGGGCGAGAACGCTTCGAGATTGCCGTGCAGTGCGTCCAGCATCATCGCGGCGGCGATCTGCGCCGCGTGCACGATGCGCCGCGCGCGCGCAATCAACACCGCACCCGCACCGGTGTGGAACGAGGTGCCGTTCATCAATGCCAGCCCTTCGCGATAGCGCGGAATCAGCGGGTCGAGACCAGCCGCCCGCAGTGCGTCGGCGGCGGGACGACGGTTGCCGCGATACTCCACTTCGCCCTCGCCGATGATGACCAACGCCAGTTGCGCCAATTCCACCAGGTCGCCGCTTGCCCCGACACCGCCCACCTCGCGTACCAGCGGATGAATGCCTGCGTTCAGCACCGCGACCAGCAAGTCTACCGTCGCTGGATCAACGCCGGAATATCCCTGCGCAAACACCTGTGCGCGAACCGCCGTCGCGGCACGCACGAACGCCGGAGGATGCGGCGGGCCCAAGGTGACCGCGTGACTGCGGACGAGGTTGCGTTGGAACGCTTCGCGTTGCGACGCGGGAATCGATTGCGATGCCAGCGGGCCGCATCCAGTGGTGAGCCCGTAGACCGGCGTCTCGCTGATCGCCAACGCTCGGACGAAGTCGTACGCACACGTCATGCGCGTCCGCGCATCCCGATCGATCGTTGCGGGCGCACCGCGCGCAATTCGATCGACCTCGTCGATGGTGAGGCGTGCACCGATCACCACGCTCGGCACGGCGTCCGTTGTCACAGTGAAACCTTCCTGGTAATGGCTGCGTGCCCTTATCGATTGCGGACGAGAGGGTCAAGAAGCGCGCGCTCGTCGGGCGCAGAGAGGGAGGAGAGATGAAGCGAATTGCGTTGTTCGCACTGCTCGTCGTCGGCGCCGGATGCCACCGTGGGCCGGCACCCGAGCTGGTGAGCCAGTATCAAGGCCGGAGCGCCTTCACCTGCTGCAACATTCACTACGAGACCGACCAGATCAACGACGCCAACTACTTCATCGGTACCACGCTGCCGCTCGGAACGTCTGTGACCATCCACGGCGTTGGGCGGGATTCGGTGACGTTCGTCGCCGACGGAAAGACCTTGACGCTTTCGCACAGCTACGGGCGAGACCAAGAGTCGATGCAGCAGTACATCGACAAGGTGTTGGTCGCGACCGATCCCAAGCCGCGCCTCGCCGGCTTCTCACATTCGGCGCAAGACGCGATCAAGGAGGGCCGTGTCGAACGCGGCATGACTCGCGAGCAGGTGCTGCTCTCGCTCGGCTATCCGCCGACGCACAAGACCCCGTCGCTCGACGCGCGCGAGTGGACCTACTGGTACAACCGCTGGGTGAGCTACAAGGTGGCGTTCGATGACGGCGGCAAGGTGTCCAGCGTCATCGGCCGTCCGGCGCCGACAAACGACAAAGAGGTGCACGACGATCCGCCGCCACCGGCGCCGGCAGCCAAAGCCCCGGCGAAGGCGAAGTCGAAGGCGAAGAAGTAGGAGGTGATCTTGACCGTGTCGCGCGGATTTGAGACGTAAGCCGGCCGCCGCAGTCACGCAGGTGGCGATCGAGTTCCGAACTACGGGGGGGAAGAATCATGCAGATCAACGGTAGACGTTTCACTGGATTCGCTGCGTGCGCCGTCGGGCTTGCGTTGCTGGCGGGATGCGGCACGACGAAGATCGCGTACAAGCCGAAGGCGACCGGTGCGGTTGCCGCGACCGCGAACGTAGCGCTCAAGGTGATCGACGAGCGACCCGCCGACAAGGGCGGGTCGAGCAAGACGCAGGTCGGCCAAATTCGCGGCAGTTACGGCATCCCAACTTCCGTCAAGGACGCGGATCCCGAGGTCGCGACCAAGTCGGTCGTCGACGCCACCACGGATGCGTTGCGCCAAGCCGGGGTTGGAACCCAAGCGACCGGCTCGAAAACGCTGGTGGCGACGGTCAAGCACTTCTGGATGGATGGGCTGATGGGCTACAAGGCCACGGTCGCCGTCCAATACGCGCTGCAGGACGGTGCCGGCAAGGTGGTGTGGAACGCTGAGGTCAAAGGCGGCGCGGGCGGCACCAATTTGTTCCGCGGGAACGAGTCCTTCACGCAGGACATGATCGAGAACGCGCTCGCCGATCTCGCGGTGAAGGCGGCCGAGCAGTTCAAGTCGGACGGGTTCAAGAAGGCGCTCGCCGGGTAGCCTTTGGTGGAGGACGTCGCGTTCGCGGCTGTCGATGAAAACATGTCGGAGTCGGTCGATGTCGTTGTGATCGGCGGTGGGCCGGCGGGCTCGACGGCGGCGGGATTCCTGGCGCAATCGGGGGCGCGCGTCCACCTGTTCGAGCGCGAACGGTTCCCGCGCTACCACATCGGCGAGTCGCTGCTATCGGCCACACTGCCGATCCTCGACGCGTTGGGTGTCACGTCGGCGATTGAGGAAGCGGGATTCATCCGCAAGCCCGGCGGCACGTTCGTGTGGGGCAGCCGCGGCGAGCCGTGGAGTTTTTTCTTTCGCGAAGATCCCGGTGGCCGGCGGCACGCGTTTCACGTGCTGCGCTCGCAATTCGATCACATTCTGCTGCGACACGCGGCCTCATTGGGTGCCGAGGTGCGTGAAGGACATCGCGTGGTATCGATGGAGTATGACCAGGCGAGCGGCCGCACGCGCGTGGTCGCCGAGAATGAGAGCGGCGTGCGAATCGCCACCGACGCGGCGTGGGTGATCGATGCGAGCGGCCAGCACGCGCTGCTCGGAAGCCGAGACCGGTTGCGCGAATTCAATCCCTTCTTCAAGAACCTCGCGGTCTTCGGCTACTACGAGAACGCCGAACGGCTCGACGGACCGGTGACCGGCAACATCCTGTCCGCGGCGTTTGCCGACGGCTGGTTCTGGTTCATCCCGCTGCATGACGGGACCACCAGCGTCGGTGCCGTGGTCGACGCCCATCGGTTTGCCGGCGAGGCCGCCGGTGATGCGCTGCCGTTGTATCTGCGCTTGATCGCCGCGTGCGAGCCGGTGGCAAAGCGCGTCCAGCGCGCGACCTTGGTGTCCCCGATTCGGGTGATTCGCGACTACTCGTATTGCAGCCAGCGCTTCCACGGGCCGGGCTACCTACTCGCGGGCGACGCGGCCTGCTTCATCGACCCGGTGTTTTCCACCGGCGTGCACCTTGCCTGTCTCGCCGGCTACCTCAGCTCGCAAGCCGTCGCGGCCATGCTCGCCGGCGCGCCGTCACAGCCGGAACTCCAACGCTACGACACGCGCTACCGCGCGGCGTTCGAGCGCTACCTCAACTTCCTTTATTTCTTTTACGACCATCACCGCGATCCCGATTCGTACTTCTGGACCGCTCGGAAGATTCTCGCATCGCACGAAGCGCTCGACACGCGCACCGCGTTCGTGCGGCTGATGTCGGGCGGCGGTGATTTGCTCAACGACGACGCCGCGCTGCGTCGCGAGCTCGACGAGCGGCATGCGCGGCTACGCAAAGCGGTCGATGCCGGCCGCTTCGCCGCCGCGCCGGACGCAGGCCTTTTCCGCGTGAGCGGCACCGTGGCCGAGATGGATCGCAGCCGAAAACCGTAGCGGCGCTTCGTTCGAGGTTCGACGGCACTCAAGCTTCCCGCCCCGGTGTCGTTGCCACACGATCCGAGCTATTGTCGGAGCAATGGCTGCGGCTCCGGAAATCTGCGGTACGTGCGATCGGCGCTTCGATCGGGTGCGCGATGCGATGGCGGAAAACTTTCGCGAGCGCAACGAACTCGGCGCGGCGGTCGCCGTTGCCATCGACGGCCGATTCGTCGTCGACCTGTGGGCCGGATGGGCGGACGAGGCGCGCACGCGGGCGTGGCGCCGCGACACCTTGGTCAACGTGTTTTCGGTCGGCAAGGCGATGGCGACAATGTCGCTGCTCATGCTGGTCGAGCGGGGGCGGATCGATCTCGATGCGCCGGTGGCGAGCTATTGGCCGGAGTTCACGGCGCATGGAAAGGACGCGATCAGCGTGCGCATGCTGCTCGGCCATCGTGCCGGTCTGCCCGGGATTCACCGCCAGTTGCCTGAAGGCGCGATGTACGACTGGGCTGTCATGACGGCTGCGCTCGCCGACGAAACGCCGTGGTGGCAGCCGGGGACGCAGCACGGCTATCACGTCAACACCTTCGGATTCCTCGTCGGCGAATTGGTGCGGCGGGCGAGCGGCGAGCGCATCGGCGCCTTCCTCCGGCGCGAGATTGCTGGCCCGCTGGCAGCGGACTTTCACTTCGGAACCAGCGCGGGTCTCGACGTACGCATCGCCGATTACATCTTCACCGAGGCACTCGTCGGTCCGGCACCGCGCGAACGCAGTGACGACGCTGATGAAGCGCGGCGGCAGTTGCTGCGCGCCGTGTATCTGAATCCGCCTGGCCTGTCCGGCCCCGGCACGGTCAACACTCGCGAGTGGCGCGCTGCCGAGATGCCGTCGACCAACGGCCACGCGACCGCGCGCGCCGTCGCGGGCATCTACAGCGTGCTCGCATGCGGCGGGGCGGCCGACGGAATTCGCTTGCTGCAATCCGAGACCATCGAACACGCCATCGCCGAAGCATCGAACGGCCCCGACTTCGTTCTTCGCCGCCCGTCGCGCTTCGGCCTCGGCTTTCAGCTCACGCAGCCGGAGCGGCCGCTCGGCCCCAACCCGCGCAGTTTCGGCCATTTCGGCGCCGGCGGTTCGCTCGGCTTCGCCGATCCCGATGCCCGGCTCGCGTTCGCTTACACCATGAATCGCGCCGGCCCGCGCTTCGACAACCCGCGCGTACGGGCACTGATCGACGCGGTATACGCTTCGTTGTAAATTGCGGACTACGAGATCGTCGCCCAGGCGTTCTCGTGCGAGCGCAGGTAGCGATTCACTTTCAGGTTGGCGACGAGGTACGCAACGGTTTCTAGGTAGCTGCCGCTCGGCGGCGGAAGCAATCGCTGGGCAATCGCCCGCGTCGAGTAGAATCCTTCGTAGACGTACTTGAAGCCGGCCATCATTTGCTCGGCGGTCATGTTGGCCGGCTTGATGAGCGGACTGCCGTAGTCGTAGCGCGCCCAATCCTGCACCGTGATCCGACCGGCCGCGGCCATGTCGTCGTAGTACTTCGTCCCCGGATACGGACACGGCGTGAACAACTTGAGGAAGCTGATCTTGTTGTCGATGAGGAATTGCAACGAGCGCCCGAACGTATCGAGCGTGTCGCCGTCGAGGCCGACCATCAGCAGGGCGATGACCTGAATACCCTTGCCACGGATCGCCGCGAGGTCGCGATTGAACCGTTTCGGGAGATTGAATCCCTTCTTGATCGACTCGAGGCTGTCTTCGTTGATGCTCTCCAGGCCGATCGACAGGCTGACGCAGCCGCTGCGCGCGGCGAGATCGAGCAGCTCGGGATCGCGCGCGATGTTGATCGTGCTCTGGCTGGCCCACTTCAGCTTGAGCGGAATCATCGCGCGGAACAATTCTTTCGCCGCGTCGGGGTGGGCGATCGGATTGTCGTCGAGAAACAAGATGCGGTTGGCGCCGAGCGATTTGATGCTCCGCAGATCTTCGATCACCTCGTCCACCGGCCGCGTTCGAAAGCTGCGCTTGTAGTAGGTCTGCACCGCGCAGTACTCGCACGGATGGGGGCAGCCGCGCGAGAAGACGATCGGCCAGTGAAAGTACATGCGGTAGAGCCAACTGCTCTTGAACGCTTCGTACTTCAGCAGCGGCAAACTCGTGTAGTCGATGCGCGGGAGGTTCACCAAATCGTGCCAACGCTCGCTGCGGTAGACGCGGCGATTCAATCCCTCCGAAAAGTCGGCGAGCAGTTGCGGCCACACGAACTCGGCTTCGCCCGCGACCACCGCGTCGGCATGGTTCAGCGATTCGTCGACGGTGAGCGTGACCCACGTCCCACCAAGGACGACACGGACGCCACGCGAGCGAAAACCATCGGCGAGGTCGTACGCGCGCTGGATCTGCGGCCCCATCGCGGTGATCCCGACGAGATCGACGTCGGCGTTCAGGTCGACATCGTAGAACAGTTCGTCGACCATCGACACCTCATGCCCCGGCGGCGTCAACGCCTTGAGATAGGGCAGCGTCATGCCGCTGGTCCAATAGCGTGTGGTCTTATGCAGCGACCCGTCTGAATTGTAGTGGGTCGGTGAGATCAGCAGGATGCGCACGGAAGGAATCTGCGAGGTTTTTGCCAGCAAGTCAACGTGGCAGTTGAGCCGCGGTATGCGCAGGAGCTGGCGCTACGAGTCTTCCACGATCGGCTTTGCTCTCGATGCCACGTCGACGATGTTCGAAAGCACCTCGCCGACTTCAAGGTCGATCTGGTCGTGCGCGACGTAGCGCGCCAGGATGTGATAGTCGGTCTTTCGCAACAGGTTGAGCAGCCCGAGTCTTTCGAAAAAGATCACGAACGGTCGATCGAGGAATTCGTTGCTGACCTTTGTATTGATCCACCATGGATCCGAGCGATCGCGCATCGCCGCGCGAGGCACGAGATCGTCGATGCACTCCTGCATGATGCGGTGTCGACGTTCGGCTTCCGATCGCTCGAACAAAGGGCCGGCCGCGGCTGCTTCCCGTGACGACTCGGCGTAGGACAAGAGCGTCTCCGGCTGACCGAGATAGTTCTCGATCTCGCGCCGCCGCCACATCTTTTCCTGCCGACCTGGAGTCGGCTGCAGTGATCGGTCAAGCCGGTCGCAGAGCGCGAACCCGAGCCGATCCACTTTCGCCTCGCGTAGGCCGTGGAAGTGCTCGCGCGCTCGCTGCGGTTGATTCTGAATGTAGTGCACGAGCAGCAATAGCGTTTGCTGTAGTCCTCGCCCAGACGAGGCAAGGTCCAAACGCACACCGGACATCTCACGGTAAGTCATCGTGATTTCGCCGCGCTCGGCAATGTAGGTCGGTTCGTCCAGCGTCACGCCGAAGAGGCTCTGGATCCGCTGGCAGACGCGCGCCCACTCTCGCCCGCCATCCTGGCCGGTTAGGATCTGATAGCACAGATTGCGCAGCACTTCGGCGGTTCGGCCTTCGCCGAGGCGAACATTGATCGCACCTGGTCAGGTCGAGTTTCGCTCGCTGCTAAGCCGGACATGGGGGGAAGGAACGCCACGCGGATGTCGGAGCATTCGTCGGGAATAGGCATGCGCGTGGGATTCTTCTCCTCGGATCGCCGAAGCGGCCGACAGTAAAATGATTCCTCGTTGGCGTAGTCAAACTCCAGTCCGCAGACCCATGGCTTGTCGTCGGCGACCCCTTCGACGCTGATGTCGATCCGAACGTTCTTTGTCTCCTGCTTGCCGCCTATCTTTTGTACGTCGCGAACATGCAAATCCCGCCACAACAGATTTGCATCGGGAACTGGAACTGCGACCAGGTCACGGCGGTTGATCGTCACGCCCGGGCGCTTCTCTGGGGTCGCTTTCCCAGCTCGCTTCTCATTCCATCGGCGAAGCCCGATGTCCCACAGAGCCAGAGCTTGCAGCGCGGTAGTCTTGCCAGAGTTGTTCGGGCCGATCAGCACCACCGGGTTGCCGAGTTCGATCTCCACCGATCCGAAGCGCTTGAAGTTGCGCGCGATCAGCTTTGTCAGCATCGCGCCAGCTCTTACCGGAACCCAACGGGAAACCCGAGAATGCTGCAGTCCCGGTCGTGAACGACCTTCGACTTCATGGCGGCCTGTGCTAGGTTCTCGCGCCCATGAGCCCCCCGACCGACGCCCACGTGCTGACTGCGCCGCCGACGCGTGTGCGCGTATTCGTCAACCGACTGATCTTCCGCGGCATGCTGTTCACCATGGGCGCCATCGCCGTCGTGATGTACCGTGTGATTCGCAACAAAAACGTGACCTGGGCGTTCGCCAAGGCGCAGGCGCGCAATCTGATCCGCATGTGCGGCGTGACCGTGCACCTTCGGGGACTCGAACACCTCACCGGTGGGCCGTACATCTATGCGCCCAATCACCAGAGTCACTTCGACATCGCGGCGCTGCTCGGTTACCTGCCGGGCAACAACCGCTTCGCCGCGAAGAAAGAAATGTTCGACGAACCTATCCTCGGCGCGGTGCTGCGGACGATGGGGATGATCCCGATCGATCGCGACAATCCGCTCGAAGCCATCGACCGGCTCAACCGCCTCAAGGACGAACACTATTCGACGATCATTTTCCCGGAAGGCACACGCAGCCGCGACGGCAACTTGCTCCCGTTCAAGAAGGGGCCATTTGTTGCCGCCATTCATCTCGGCCTGCCGATCGTTCCGGTGGTGTGCAAAGGCACGCAGCAGATCATGCCGAAGGGCGGCTACCTGTCGATCGTTCCCGGCGAGGCGGAGGTGGTTGTGCTCGAGCCGATTCTTACCGCCGGCATGACCTACGACGACCGTGATCGGTTGCGCGAGCTGGTGCGCGAGCGCATCGCCGAGGAACTCAAGCGTCCGTTCGCGCATCGCTTACGGCCAGCGCAGACGTGATGGTCGAGCCGAACCTCGCGCGGACGACTCTGGGCCGCGACGTGCCGTCCGAGCGGTTGCGCGCGGCGGTCGACCGCGCCCGGCGCAGCGAGTTCTATTCGCGCCACCTCACGGGTCACGCACTGACAACGCGTGAGGATCTCGCTCGACTCCCGCTCACCTTCAAGCATCACCTCCAGGAAGCGAGCCCGTTCGGAATGCTGGCGGTGCCGCCGGCGTCGGCGTGGCATTATCACGAGACCAGCGGCACGACCGGAGTTCCGACGTCGACGTGGTGCGGCCTCACCGAAGTACGGATGCTCGCGGACACTCTCTGCAGCATGGTGCCGGAACTCTCCGAGGGCGCGATCTTGCTCAATCGCTTTCCGCTGTTTGCGCCGGCCTCCTTCATCTTCGAGCAGGCACTGCAATCGGCACATGGCTGCCACATTCCCGCGGGGAATCTGACCTGGGATGTCCCGTTTCTCCGCGCCCTCGGCTTCATCCGCCGGCTCGAGGTGACCGCGCTGGCGTGCCTGCCGTTCGAGGCGATGCTGCTGCGCGAGTTGGCGCTGGCGCAAGGGCTCGACTTCAGGCGCGAGGTCGAATCGGTGCGCGTCATCTTCTGCGGCGGGGCGGCGCTGCCGACCGCGCTGCGGCGGACGATCGAGAACGATTGGGACGCACGCGTGGTTGAGATCTATGGCTCGAACGAGGCGATGGGTCTCGGCATCAGTTGCCCGCACGGAAAGTTGCATCTGTGCACGGACCTGGTGGAGATCGAAGTCCTCGATCCGCAGACGCATGTGGCGGTGCTGCCCGGTGATGTCGGCGTGCTGACCGTCACCAGCTTGGTTCACGAGGTGATGCCGCTGGTGCGTTACGTCACCGACGATCTGGTGCGGATGGATGCGACCCCGTGCCCCTGCGGCGATGAACGCCCGACCGGTACGGTGCTGGGTCGGCTCGACGAAGTCGTCGAGCTCGATGGCCATCGCATCACCCAATACGAATTGCTCGACGCCGTCTACGAGGTCGCCGAACGGATCGGCACTCGCGTGTTCTTCGTGTTGATTCGGCATCGCGGCTTGCACGTCATCTTCGAGGCGGAGTCGTCGCGCCTGCCGGCGCACGAAGCCGAGCGCGCGCTGCGCGATCGGTTGCGGATGTCGCTTGCGGTCGAGTTCGTCGCCACCGGCGAGGTGTTGGACCGCGGCGCCCTGGTGCGCACGCCGAAGATTTACAAACCGGGCTTCGTCAGCGATTGGCGCGGAGCGGGCAAGAAGAGCATCACGATCATGGAAGCGATGCTCGAATGGCCGCGTTTCGATTTGCCGGCCCTGCTCGGCATCGCCACGCGGCAGATCAGAAACGCGCGGCGCCGGCGCCGCCTGCTGCGCGACGATCGCTTGTGACGTTGCATGACGGGAGTCGCGTTGGACGCCTCCACAAAACGGCACGCCGTTCGATGGTCGTGCGATTCTTCGTGGTGGGATCTTGGCCGACGCGACTACC
Source organism: Binatia bacterium (assembly GCA_035541895.1). Lineage (GTDB taxonomy): Bacteria > Desulfobacterota > Binatia > HRBIN30 > JACQVA1 > DATKMK01. The sequence continues at coordinate 86,033 of DATKMK010000012.1, forward strand.
GCACGATGCTGCGCAGCGCGGCGCTGCGACCCGGAATTCTTCTCGAAGGTCCATGCTCTGGGAGTATGCCCGCGGTGATCTTCGTTCACGGTGCTCGCGGCAGCCCGTTCCAATTCGCGCCGATTGCGGCGTCGCTGCGTCGGGACGTCAACGTCGGCGCATTTCTTTATGACGATCACGCGCGCCTCGCGCCGGCCGCCGAATCGTTGCGACGCGAGTTGATGCGCCTGTCGGGCAACGTCGTCCTCGTTGCGTACAGCATGGGCACATTGCTGTGTGCGTCCGTCGGTGCTGATGACCGTGACGGGCGGTTCCGCGAGGTCGGCGCAGTCTACGTCAATCCGTTGATCGGCGGCAGTCGGTACGCCGACGCCGATCCCGCGCTGGCCATTCTTGGCGACCTTCCCATGTTGCGCTGGCTGCATCAGGTGAAGACCGGCGTGCAGCGGCTATTGTTTCCTCCTTTCGTTCAGGACCTCGCGCCCGAGAGCGATTTTCAACAGGCGATTTTCGGGCGCGGGAGTCGACCGGCATCGTTCGCCGGCAACACGACGATCGTGTTCACGGAGGAGCCGGGGAGAGAATGGGACATCTCTGGGTCGCGGGTTGAGCGATTTTTCGGCCGCTCACGCGGCGAGTTGCTGGCGCGACTCGGCACGGTCGCGCCCCTGGGGGCAGCCACGTGCGTTGGCCACGCCGCCGTCTTGGCGCACGAGGAAATCTTGCTGCCACCGATCATGCAGGCGCTGGCGGCACAACAAGCGGCGTCGCCGATCGTGGCACAAGGGCCAACCGTGATTGATCGGCGCTACGCCGAAGACTCGCCCGCGTGAAACTCCGCCACCGCTCGGTAACGCGCTAGCGAACCACCTGACGCCGCGGCGCGGGATCCTCGCGCGCGGGCACTGCCGCTTCCATCGGTGCCTCGGCCGGCCAAAACGGCGTGAACTGAAACCACTGGGTTGGAAACTCGCGCACGATCGCCTCGAACTCGGCGACCACCTCGGTCATCACCCGATCGAGGACATGATGATCGCGCGCGTCACGGCCGATGCGATACCGCTGGCCGACGCGAATCTCGTAATGGCGCGTGCCAAGTCGCGGGATAAACACCGGGACCACCGGCGCGCCGGCAAGCCGCGCAAGCACGAACGGCCCGGACGGGAACGGTGCCGGCGCGCCGAAGAACGGAATCAGGCGCGCGCCACCCGGACCGAGCATGCGATCGAGCTGGATCGCCACGATCTCGTTGGCGCGCAGCGCGCGAATCATGTTGATCGAGGAAAATACCGACGTGTCCGAATACAACACCTGCACCCCAACCTGTTCACGCGCGGTGCGGACGTATGCTTGCGTGGTCGCGTTCACCTCGCGCGCCATCACGATGTTGATGGGCCGGTCGTAGTCGCGCAACGTCTTGGCCGCGATGTCCCAGTTGCCGAAGTGGCCGGTGACCACCACGGCGCCGCGCCGTTCGCGGAGCGCCTCGGCCAACGGGTCGTGATCGGGAGGATCGAGTCGTATCGCGTGCGGCCGCGGCCCGTAGTACTCCATCGTTTCGGTCATACAGTGCGCGAACTCGGCGAACATCCACAGCGCCTCGCGCGCCGCGCGGCGCCGGTCCGGGTCGCCGAGGATGCGCTGCAGATTGTCGATCGCGCCGCGGCGATTACGGCCGATCAGGGCGAAGATGATCGCCGCGATGGCCGGTGGCGAACAGCGCTTCCACCATTCCGGTCCGTACACGCATCCGAGGTAAGCGAACTTGCGCCACCACAAGCCGTCAAAACGCAGTGCTTGCAAGAGCGGGGCGAAGACGGACCGAGAAGGCTCCATTGCGGCTGAGCTAACACGCACGCACCAGAGGTGCAACGGTAAGTTGCGGGTTGAGTTTCGCGACCGAAATCGACACTGTAGTCCGCGCCACGCCGCTCCCGCACCGCGATGCCGTTGCCGAAAACCGCCGTCCTCATTCCCGCCTTCGACTGTGCGGCCACGATCGCCGAAGTGGTCGCTTCGGCTCGTCGAGTGGTCACATCCGTGCTGGTCGTCAACGATGGCTCGGCGGATGACACGGCCGCGTGTGCGGCTGCGGCGGGCGCGGAGGTCGAGTCGCACGCGGCGAATCAAGGCAAGGGCGCCGCGTTGCTCACCGGCATGCGGCGATTGGCGCACGCCGGTTTCGATCGCGTCGTGACCATGGACGGCGACGGCCAACATCTCGGCACGGAGATTCCGGCGCTGCTCGCTGCCGCCGATGCCGAGCCGCAGGCGCTGGTCGTCGGCGCGCGTCACTTCGAAGGGGTGACGATCGCGCCCATCAAGCTGTTCGGCAATCGCTTCGCCAATCGCTGGGTCGAGATCGCGTGCGGCCAGCGACTCCCGGATACGCAATCGGGCTTTCGCGTCTACCCGCTGCACGCCACGTTGGCGTTGGGCGCGCGGGCGCGGCACTTCGCGTTCGAAACCGAGGTGCTCATCCGCGCCGCGCGCGCGGGCATGCCGATTCGGTCCGTTGCGGTGCGCGTGCACTACCCGCCGGTAGCTGAACGGCTCAGTCACTTCCGCCCGTTCGTTGACACCGTGCGAATCATTGTCGTCGTGCTCGGCTTGATCTTCCGCCTGCGGTGAGGGCGCGTTCAGATCGCCGCGGCCATCGACGCCTCCCCCAATTCCGCTGCGATCAGATCCCGGACCTCCTGGGTGAACAGCGCGACCGGCTTATGTGCAAAGGTGGTATGCGGAATCTCGTCGAGAACCCGGATACGGATGTAATGGCGGCCGCGCAGTACGAATCCGCGTTTGGGCAGCGCGCGCGATGTGCCGTGGACGACGATGGGTAGCAACGGCGCGCCGGTGCGCTGCGCCAAGATGAAGGCGCCTTCTTTGAAGGCGCGCAGCCGCCCGTCGGGGGAGCGTGTCCCTTCGGGAAACATCATGATCGAATTGCCGTCCGCGATCGTCTGCTCGCACGCCTGCATCATTCGCTCGACACTCGCGCGATCGCCGCGACGCAGCTTGATGTAGCGATTGAGCGACATGTTCCAGCCGATCGCCGGCACGCGAAAGTTCTCGATCTTCGACACCCACTTGAAGTGCGCGAACAGTCGGAACAGCACCAAGATGTCGAGCAGCGATTGGTGATTCGCCACCATCACGTAGGCGATGCCGGGGCGGATCCGCCGCCGCCCCTCGATCCGCACGCGCCACACCGGGTTGAGCCACGAGTAGAGCGACGCCCAGAAACACGTGAACTGATGAAGGACGACCAAGCGACGATCGAACGCAGCCGTGACTGCCCAGATGAGCAGCGCCACCGGAAACAGCGCGATCGAACTGACGACGATGAACCCCCAGAACAGCAGCGACAGGATGCGCGCGACCATGCCGCGCTTCTACACTGATGCGCGCGTCGGGGCCAGTGAAGAAGGTCAGCTCGCTCGCTTCGCGCCCTCACCCAGCCCGCGCGCCTGCAGCTCGAAGTCCGCGGGGTTGCGGCAATGCGCGAGCGCTTCCTCGTACGTGACCCTTTCAGCCTGATACAGCGCGATCAGCGATTGATCGAACGTCTGCATGCCGTAGGTCGTTTGCCCCTGAGCGATGACGGCGGGGAGATCGCGCACCCGTTGCTTCTCGATGTACTCGCGCACGCGGGCGCTGCCGACCATGATCTCGACTGCCGGGACGCGTCCGCCGCCGTCGGCGAGCCGCAGCAGCCGCTGGCTCACCACGCCGCGCAACACGCCGGCCAAAATGAGTTGCACTTGGTCTCGGCGGAACTCGGGAAACGAGCTGACGATGCGCGTGATGGTTTCGGGCGCGTCGAGCGTGTGCAACGTGCTCAACACCAGATGTCCGGTCTCGGCGGCCGTGATCGCGGTCTCGATGGTGTCGAGGTCGCGCATCTCGCCCACCATCACGACGTCCGGGTTCTGCCGCAGGGCGGCGCGCAACGCCGAGGGAAAATCCTGCACGTCTTCGCCGATCTCGCGCTGACTGACGATCGAGCGCTTCTCGCCGTGTACGTATTCGATCGGATCCTCGATGGTGATGATATGTCGCGCGTGATGTTCGTTGATGTAGTCGACCATCGCGGCGAGCGTGGTGGTCTTGCCGCTGCCGGTCGGCCCGGTCACCAACACGAGTCCGCTGCGTTCGCTGGCGAGCCGCTCCACCGCTGCCGGCAGGTTCAGCTCCTGAATGCTGCGGATGCCAGACGGAATCACACGCAGGACGATTCCGATCTTGCCGCGTTGGCGGAAGACGTTGGCGCGAAAGCGGCCGACCTCGGGAAGATCGAATGCCAAGTCGGCGTGCCGCTCGGTCGCAAACCGCAGTCGCTGCGCGTCACCTCGCAGAATCTCGTTGGTCGCCTCGTGAATGGCTTCCAGCGTCAACGACCCCGCGGGTTCGTACGGCACCAACTCGCCGTGGACGCGAAACATCGGCGGCATCGAATCCTTGAGAACGATGTCGGACGCATTCTGCTCAATCGCGGCTTGAAGGATGTCGGTGAACTCCATAGTCAAGATTTGTAGCGGGTGGAAAAGCTCTTGGCGATATGAAAAATGTGCCCCGCTAAGAAAACCGTCATGGCTGCAATCAATCGCTCGCGCGGGCGGGCCTGGTAGCGGTGCCGAATGCCGGTGCGGGTCCAGATCGCCGGGGTATCCGGCCTTGACGAGGCGCTAGCGGCCGAGCGAGCGGGGGCCGACGCGCTCGGCTTTACGCTCCGTTTGCCGACCGGCGTGCACGACGGCCTGACCGAGGCCAAGGCCCGCGGGATTATCGCGCAGCTCCCGCCGTTCATCACCAGTGTCGCCATCACCTATGTCTCGACCGCTCGCGAGGCGGTCGAACTCTGCCGCTACCTCGGGGTGGGCGCGCTGCAGCTCCACGGCGAATTCCCGACCCAGGAACTGCCGATAGTGCGCGTCGGGTTGCCGCACATCAAGCTGATTCGCGCGGTTCACGTCACCGGACCGGAGGCGATCGCCAAAGCTCGGGCGCTGGAACGGCATGTCGACGCGATCATTCTCGACACCTACGATCCCGCAACCGGACGGGGCGGCGCCACCGGCAAGACCCACGATTGGGCCGTGAGCCGCCAGATCGTCGGCGCGGTGCGGGTGCCGGTGATTCTCGCCGGCGGATTGACGCCGGCGAACGTCGTCGACGCCATCCGCGCCGTCGCACCGTGGGGCGTCGACGTGCACACCGGCATCGAGGACTCCGACGGTACCCGCAACCTGAACAAACTGCGCGAGTTCATCGCGCAGGCCACGTCGGTTGTCTGAGCGCCCGTCGCGATTGCACATGCACGCGGTTGCTCGCTAGATACACCCAGCAGCATGTGGCGGGCAGTCTTCATCGTTCTAACGACCGCGCTGATCGCATTCGCGCCGGCGGCCCGCGCGAGCGACGGCCTCGCGGCGGTCCGGACGCGCGGCGCTCTGCGATGGGGCGGCGATATCCAAGGCGGCGAGCCCTATGCGTTTCAAGATCCGCAGGACAGCACGCGTCTGATCGGCTTCGAAGTCGAGATCGCCGACGCGCTCGCTCAGCGACTCGGCGTGCGCGCCGAGTTCGTACAGAACGACTGGCAGAATCTCATCCCGTCGCTCGAACGCGGCGACTTCGACATGATCCTCAACGGTTTGGAGGTCACACCGGCGCGGCGCGCGCGCGTTGCGTTCACCCGGGCGTACTACGAGTTCAGCGAAGTTTTGGTGGTGCGCCGCGGCGACGAGGCGGTGCACGGGTTGAGCGAGATGCAGGGTCGGCGAGTGGGCACGTTGGCGAATTCGTTCGCTTACGAGTTGCTTAAGGCGACGCCCGCCGTCGACCTCGTGCTGTACGAAGGCGTCGAGGAACCCTACATCGATCTCGAACAGGGCCGGCTCGGGGGCGTGGTGCTCGATAACATCATCGCCAATCGCTACGGCCTGGTGCGGCCGACGCTGCGCGCCGCCGCCGAAGTCGCGCAAGGGGAATACGCGATCGCGGTGCGGCGCGATGACGCGACGCTCTTGCGCGCGGTTGACGACGCGCTTGCGGCCGTTGCGAACGACGGTCAGTTGCGCGCCATTCTCGCTCGTTGGCAATTGTGGGATCAGCGGCAGGCGACCCTGACGGCGGCCGCACCGCTGCCGTCGTCGCCTGCGCCGACTCCGGGCGGTGGCCTCGGGATGGTGCACGGGATGTTGTTTCTGCGTGGCGCGAGTTTCACCGTACTGATCTCCGCGCTGGCGATGTCGCTGGCCGTCGCGGGCGGGTTGTTGCTGAGCCTGGCGCGTCGCTACGGCGGGGTGGTCGCGGCGAAGGCGGCGAATTTCTACATCGAAGTCTTTCGCGGCACGCCGGTGTTGCTGCAGTTGTACGTATTGTATTACGGGCTGGCGCCGGTGCTGACCCTCAATGCATTCACAGCCGCGGTGGTGGGCTTGGGGCTGAACTATGCGGCTTACGAGGCCGAGTTGTATCGTGCGGGGTTGGACGCGGTCCCGATCGGCCAGACCGAGGCCGCGCTGTCGTTGGGGATGTCGCGTGGGCTCGCGCTGCGACGCATCGTGTTGCCGCAGGCGTTGCGCGTGGCCCTGCCGGGGATTGCCAATGACTTCATTGCGTTGCTCAAGGATTCCTCGCTGGTCTCGGTCATCACGGTGGTGGAGTTGACCAAGCAGATGACGATCACGGCCGTCGACGTGCGCGGCTGGCTGGCACCGGGATTGTTGTGCGCCGCGCTCTATCTCGCGTTGAGCTATCCGTTGTCCCGCCTGGCGCGGCGACTCGAGCGGCGCCTGTTGCCGGTGCCGGCATGAGCGACGGACCGGTTCTCGACGTGCGAAGGCTGTGCGCTCACCGCGCGGAGCGCGAAGTGCTCCGCGGGATCGATCTGTCGGTCGCGCGCGGCGAGGTGGTGGCGCTGATCGGGCCCTCGGGTGCGGGCAAAACGACGCTGCTGCGCGCCCTCAACTATCTCACCCCGTTCAGCACCGGCGAGGTCTACATCAACGGCCATCATCTGCGTCCCGGCATGAGCGAGCGCCACGACGCGGCCACGCTGCGCGCGGTGCGCATGCGCGTCGGGATGGTGTTTCAGAGTTTCAACCTGTTCCCCCATCTCACCGTGCTCGACAACGTCATGGAAGCGCCGCGCACCGTCCTGGGCCTCGAAGCCGAAGCGGCACGCGCACGGGCGCAGAGCTTGTTGGCCCGCGTCGGTTTGGGCGACCGGGCCGACACCTACCCGCAGCTGCTCTCGGGCGGCCAACAGCAGCGGGTAGCGATCGCGCGTGCGCTGGCGATGGAGCCGGAAGTGCTGCTGCTCGACGAGCCGACCTCGGCGCTCGACCCGCGCCTGGCCGGCGAGGTCCTCGCCGTCATTGCCGATCTCGCCACCGCCGGTCAGACGATGGTGCTGGCAACCCACCAGATTGCTTTTGTGCGGCGTATCGCACATCGGGTGTTGGTTCTTGTTGACGGCGTGATTGTCGAGAGCGGCGCGCCGACACAAGTGCTGGACGCACCGCGTACCGACGCCACCCGCGCGTTGCTCGGGCGCGCGGACTGATAGGAGCGACAGTCAATGACCGAATTAGCCTACGCCATATTCGACGCGGACAACCACTACTACGAGCCCGACGACTGCTTCGCGCGTCACATCGAGGCGAAGTACAAGCCACGCACCGTGTGGGTCGACCGCGCCAACAACGGGCGCATGTACGTCGGGGACGAGCGCTGTCACTTCTTCAGCGTCGGCGTCGGCGACAGCGTCGGGCCGCCGGGAATCATGAAGGAGTTCCTGCGCGGCTTCAGCGACGAAGGTGGCAGCCCGAGCTTGAGCCCGATCAACGCGCTAGCGGTGCCGGAATTCGTCGGTCGTTCGGCGCGGCTTGCGAAAATGAACGAGCAGCACGTCGAGGCGTGCCTCATGTTGCCGACCGCCGGCGTCGGCGTCGAGCCGCAGTTACGCGAGCCGCAGCATCGCGACGTGCTGTACCCGACGATTCGCGCGTTCAATCGCTGGCTGGAAGAGGACTGGGGCTACGGCGCCGATGGTCGCATCTACGGCGCGCCGATCAACTCGCTCGTCGATCTCCGCGAGGCGATCACCGAACTCGATCGCCTGTTGGCGCGCGACGCTCGCTTCGTGGTGGTGACTGCAGGGCCGATCGAGGGGCGGTCGCCGGGGGATCCGTTCTACGATCCGTTCTGGGCTCGCTGCGAGGAGTCCGGCATCAACGTCGTCTATCACATCGGCCGCACGCCCTTCAGCGAGGTCTACAACACGCCGTGGGGCCTGCGCCCGCATCCGCCGTCGCACCGGCATTCGCTGATGGAGTACGTGCTGTCCTTCACCGAGCGGCCAGTCGCCGACACGATCACCGCGCTGATCGCCGACAACGTCTTCGGGCGCTTTCCACGCCTCAAGGTGTTGAGCGTCGAGTACGGATCGAGTTGGGTGACGCCACTGCTCACCAAGCTCGATCACATCGCGCGCCTGTACAGCAAGGACATGTGGCGCTTCGGGGCGCCGCCGATGAAGCCGAGCGACATGTTTCGCCAAAACGTCTGGGTCGCCCCGTTCTTCGAGGACGACATTGTCTGCCTCAGCGAGACGATCGGTGTGGAACACGTCCTCAACGGCTCCGACTATCCGCATCCCGAAGGGTTGCTGTGGCCTGCGGAGTTCGTCGATGAACTCGACGGGTTACCCGAGTCGGCCGTGCGCAAGATCATGCGCGAGAATTTGCGCGCATTGGTGAGGTGAGGGGCAGGGTAGGCGCGTCCGTGTGCCGGACGCGCAACTCATTGCCTCGCAGCCGGCCATGCTAGACTCACTCGCAGATCGGAGGTCGCGATGGAGATTCGCCATTACCGATTTCAGCGTATCACTCTCGACCCGAACAAATGCTTTGGAAAACCCTGCATCGGTGGGCTGCGCATGCCGGTGGCGTCAATCCTCAGCTCCCTCAGTTCGGGGATGACAATCGACGAGTTGCTCACGCAGTGGCCGGAACTGGAGCGCGAGGACATCTATGAAGCGCTGGGCTATGCCGCATGGGCGATGGAGGAGCGCATTGCTCCGCGAACCCAGGCCACCGCTTGAAGCTGTTGCGTCCGCCGGCCGCATGTGCAGACACGCGCGGAGCATCGGATTGCAGCGAGCAGAGGATCAAGAAATCATCGCGACCGCGAAGTTGGCGGGCGAGGCGATTATCACGCATGATCTGGATTACGGGCACTTACTTGCCTTCTCCGGCGAAGCAACCCCGTCCGTCATCATCCTTCGGACCAGAAACACGCATGTCGATGCACTCACGTGCAGGCTTGACGAATGCTGGTCAGACATCGAAGAGCCGCTCCGCCAGGGTGCCATCGTTACGGTAGAAGACGCAGCGGTGCGTATTCGGCTACTTCCGATCGTGCGTGACAACTGAAGATTTCGAAGGATTGAGGCCATCTCACTTCAACCGCTTCAACACGTTCAACGCCTCTTCGACGTGGCGCGTGGCTTGGAGTTGCGAGTTGAACACGTGCCGCACGACGCCGCCGCGGTCGATGACGAAAGTGACGCGGCCCGGTAGGAGGCCGAGCGTCGCAGGTACGCCGTACTGTTTGCGGACGCTGCCGCCCTTATCGGCGAGCAGCGTGAACGGCAGTTTGTACTTGCTCGCGAACTTTTCGTGCGAGCTTTCGGAATCGGAGCTGACCCCGATGACCTCGGCGCCGGCGTCTTTGAACGACTCGTAGCTGTCGCGGAAGCTGCAGGCTTCCTTGGTGCAGCCGGGCGTGTCGTCCTTGGGATAGAAGTACAGCACCACGGCGCGCTTGCCGCGAAAGTCGGCGAGTCGAACGCGCTTGCCCTGCGCGTCGGTGAGTTCGAAATCGGGCGCGGGCTGGCCGACGTCGATCGCGGGCTTGCCGCCGCCAAAGAGATCGAGCAATGCCATGGATGTCCTCCTGTCCGCCTAGTAGCATCGCCGGAGAGTTGGTGCGAGGGTGCCGTATGGCGGATGGCGTATGGCAGATGGCCGATGGCATGTGGCAAATAGTCGCGGACCAGAGGAGGAGCCATCATGGGTGAGTTGCAGAACAGGGTCATTGTCGTCACCGGCGCCGCGTCGGGCATCGGTCGCGCGTGTGTCACGCGCTGTCTCGCCGATGGGGCACGCGTCATCGGGACCGATATCGCCGAGGCGCCCACGGACATCGGCGCGGAGTTTGCCCACGTCGACGTGCGCGACGAAACCGCGATCGAGGCGCTGATGCAGCGAGTGGTCGCCGATCACGGCCGCCTCGACGGCGTCGTCAACGCGGCCGGAATTGCCGGCGGCGGCCCGGCGCACTTGCTCGACGCGGCGGCGTGGGATCGCGTACTCGACATCAACTTGAAAGGGACCTTCTTGATCTGCAAACACGCCATCGCGCGGATGCTGGCGCAAACGCCCATCGACGGCGAGCGCGGCTCGATCGTGACGCTGGCGAGCATCGAAGGACTGGAAGGCACCGCGGGCGGCAGCTCATACAACGCGTCGAAGGGCGGCGTGGTGCTGCTGTCCAAGAACCTCGCGATCGACTACGGCCGCCAGGGCATTCGGGTGAATGCGATCTGTCCCGGCTTCATCGACACTCCGATGCTTGACGGGGTGCTGAACATGCCCGGGATGGAGCCGGTGGTGGAGTCGATCCGCCACGAACACAAACTGCGCCGCCTCGGCCGCCCCTCGGAGATCGCCGCGGTCGCGAGCTTCCTGCTCTCGTCCGATGCCTCGTTCGTCTCGGGCCAAGCGATCGCCGTCGACGGCGGTTACACCGCCGGCCGTGATCATGGGGTGACCGAGTTGATGGGATTGTAGCTCTGCGAGACGGCGATGTAGGAATCCGCTGCTTGGAGACAACGTTCGCTGAAGCGCAACAACCTGAATAGCTGAGACCATAGCACCATCTACTATTCGGAAACGATCAAGCGATACCGTTCGTGGCGCAGTGATCGCTTCGTGACGCTCGCAGACACGGAGCGCGCACGCGATCGATCGGTTCATTCTATTTCCCCAAGCTCGCCGTCGTGGCGGCGTCCTTGCTGAGCGCCGTCCTCGAACGGGGGAGAGTGCGGTGCGTGTTCAGGCGCTCGGGCGAGTAACCCTTCCGACGATCTTGCTATTGATCGCGACGGCAGCGTTGGCGAAGGCTCAGACGGTCACCGTGTCGCCGACTGCGGTCACGGTACCGGTTGGGGCCGATCGACGACTCACGGCGTATGTGAACGGCGTCGCCAGCTCGGCGGTGACCTGGTCGGTCAACGGGATCGTGGGCGGCAACTCGATCGTCGGCTTCATCGATGGCACGGGCAAGTACACTGCACCCAACACGCCACCCGCAGGCTGGAGCGTGACGGCGACCGCGCGAAGCGCCGCCAATCCGACGCGCTCCGGATCGTGCGTCATCACCGTGCGCTACCCGACGCCGGTGCTCGCTGCGCTCAGCCCGAGTCCGTTACCGATCGGCGCGTTCACTTTGCAGGTGATAGGGAGCGGTTTCGTCCGCGGTGCCAACGTGCGGTGGAACGGAACGCCACTGGCGACCACGTTCAAATCGTCCACGTTGCTGACGGCCAGCGGCACCGCCTTGCAGATCGGCTGGGTGAACATCGCCGTGGCGAACCCAGGCCCAGCAGCCGTTTCAGCCGCGATGCCTTTGAGCGTCGCACCACGCCCCACGGCCACTCGCCCTCCGACTCGGATCGCCAACGCGACACGCACCCCGAGCGTGACGGTCACGCGCACGTCCATACCGGAAGCGACATGGACCCGAACCGCGACTCGCAGCTCGACACCCGAGGCGACATGGACCCCGACGATGGTGCGTACGTCGACGCCGGAAGCGACGTCGACGGGGACGCCGACCCGCACGTTTACGCCGGGAGCAACCGCGACCGCGACCATGCCTCGCACTGCGACGGCCAGTTCGACGGCGACGCCGACGCGTGCGGCTACGGAGCTGACGGCAACGCCACCCTCGACTCGCAATCCCACGATTGCGAAATCGCCCACCGCAGGGGTGACCGTCACTCCGAATATCGTTGTGAGTGTGGCCCCCGCCAGCGGCACCGTGCAGACCGGCGCGTCGCTGCAATTTCAAGCGACCGTTAGCGGCAGCGCCAACCAGGCCGTCAGTTGGAGCGTCAACAACATCGCCGGCGGCGATCCCACCAGCGGCACAATCGACGGCACCGGTCTCTACCGCGCACCGGCGACCGCGCCGCCGACTGGGTCAGTGACCATCACGGCGACCAGCGCGGCGAACGGCACGTCGCTGGGGAGCGCGCTCATCACCATTCAAGATCCGCTGGCCATCACCTACGGACGTTTCTTGGATCAGGCGACCTTCGGGCCGACGCAGGCGTTGACCGCGCATCTGGCGCAGATCGGCATCCCCGCGTTCATCAATGAGCAGTTCGCGATGCCGGAGTCGCCATGGCCGCCGCTCGACACCGCGCAACGATCGGATGCGGTCGACGCGTTCTTCGGCAACGCGCTCGCCGGTCAGGACCAACTACGGCAGCGGATCATCTTCGCGCTCAGCGAGATCATCGTCGAGGCGATGAACAAGAACACCAACGGCGACGAGATCGTCCCATGGCTGCAACTGCTCAGTCGCAACGCGTTCGCCAACTACCGGACGCTGCTCAAGGAAATCACGCTCGATGCGTCGATGGGCAAGTATCTCGATCTCGCTAACAGCGGTGTGATGGGAGGCGCGGCCAACGAGAACTTCCCGCGCGAAGTCATGCAACTGTTCTCCATCGGCCTGTACCAACTCAATCTCGACGGCTCGGTGCAAGTCGACGCGCAAGGTGTGCCGATCGGTACCTACACCCAGACCGACGTGCAGCAACTCGCGAAAGCGCTGACCGGCTGGACGTACGGCAACGCTACCGGGGCCGCGCCCAGTTCCGGCAACTACAACTACTATCCGGGTCCAATGCTGCCGGTGGGGTCGAAACACAACACCCAGGCTAAAGTGATTCTCGGCCAATCGCTGCCGGCCAACCAAAGCCCGCAGCAGGACCTGGACGGCGCCATCAACATCATCTTCAATCATCCCAACGTCGGGCCATTTCTGGCCACGCGACTGATTCGTGCGCTGGTCACCAGCAATCCGAGCCCGGCGTACGTCGCGCGTGTTGCCACGGCGTTCAACGACAACGGCGCCGGCATCCGCGGCGACATGCAGGCGGTCATTCGCGCCATCTTGCTCGACGCCGAAGCGCGTAACGACACGCCGCCGCCGATCTTCGGGCGGTTGCGCACGCCGATGCAGCACACCATCGCGCTGGCGCGCGCGCTCGGGCTCAATCTTGGTGCGGCATCGCAGTTTGCCTACCTGTTCTACAATATGAACGAGGGCCTGCTCGATGCCGCATCCGTCTTCGGACATTACTCGCCGACCTACCGCATCCCGAAGACGAGTCTCTTCGGACCGGAGTTCCAGATCTATTCGGCGAGCGACGCGATCAACCGGGCCAACTTGTTCTACTGGTTCATGTACAGCCCCTGGCCGATCAACCCCGTGTTGCAGCCGTTCGTTGCGCTCGCGGCGAATCCGGCAGCGCTGGTGAACGCGGTCGACAATGCGCTGCTCTTCGGGCGCATGACGCAGTCGACCCGCACCGCCCTGCTCAACGCGATTCCCGCGATGCCCGACAACAACGCGCGAGTGCTGACGGCGCTCTATCTCACGGCGACATCGGGCGAATACTTGGTGCAGCGATGAAGCCGCGGACGCGGGCGAGGGATGCCATGAACGGCGAATGCAGGATCTCGCGCAGAAAATTTCTCCACCTGAGTGCGAGCACGGGCATGCTCCTCGGCCTCAGCCGCTTCGATTGGGCACACGCCGCGACTACCGCCGACTACAAAGCGCTGGTGTGTCTCTTCATGTTCGGCGGCAACGACGGGCACAACTTGCTCGTGCCGCTCAACGGCACGCAGTACAACGCCTACGTGGCGGCGCGCGGCGCCTTGGCGCTGCCGCAGAATCAGTTGCTGCCGATCACCGACGCGGCGCAAGGATCGTTCGGATTACACTACGCGATGCCGGAGATGCAGGCGCTCTACAATCAGGGCCAGCTCGCGATTTTGGCCAACGTCGGCATGCTGGTCCAGCCGACCTCGTACGCGCAATCGATCGCGTCCGGCTTCCCACTGCCGTTGAATCTGCGCTCGCACGCTGACCAGGTGGTGCAGATGCAGACCGGCGTGCCCAATGCCAGCGGCAGCACCGGATGGGGCGGCCGCGCGCTCGATCTGATGGAATCTGCATACGCCTACAACGCGACCACCGGTTTCCCGGTGTCGATCTCGATGAACAGCCCGGCGTTGTTCTGCGCCGGCGCAATCGTGCGCAACGTCAGCCTGCAGCCGGGCAACTATCTCGATCAAGACGCCATGAGCCTGTGGCCGGCATCGGCCGCGCAGGCCCGCGCGGCCGCGCAAGCGCAGATCGTCTCGGCCACCAACGGCAACGCGATGGTCGACTCCGCCAACAAGGTCATGGCGGATGCGCTGGCGCTCAATCCGTTGCTGCAGTCGGCCGCCGGGGCGGTCGCATTTCAGAAGCCGTTTCCCGCCACCGCGCTCGGCAGCCAACTGCAGGACATCGCGCGCATGATCAGCCTCAATGCCCAGCTCAACGTCGGACGGCAAGTGTTCTTCTGCAGTCTCGGCGGATTCGACACCCACAGTGGTGAGTCGTATCAACAGTGGGACCTGCTCCAGCAGGTCAGCCAAGCGCTCGACGCCTTCTACGCCGCCACCGTGCAGCTCGGCGTCGCCAATCAGGTCACCGCGTTTACGTTGTCGGACTTCGGCCGCACGCTGCAGCCGAGCGGCTCGGGCAGCGATCACGGCTGGGGCAACCACCACGTGATTCTCGGCGGTGCGGTGCAAGGCGGCCACGTCTACGGCATTGTTCCGCTGATGACCAACTACGCCAACTTCAACGCCTCGCGCGACGACTACGCCGACAGCCGCGGCGTCATGCTGCCGGGCGTCTCGCTGTCGCAGTACGGCGCGACGCTGGCGAAGTGGTTCGGCGCCGCCGACGGCGATCTCGACGGACTGTTCCCGACGCTCGCGAACTTCTCGGTGCGCAACCTCGGCTTCATGGCGTAGCGCGGAGCGCCACCACCGACGGCGACAGGCGCGTTCACCTCCCGCGATCCGAGCTATGCAGGTTGCCTCAGTTGCGGCGCCTAGGCGTACATGATGCGGGTGATCCAATCGGCGACCATGGCGGGCTTCGACTCACCCTCGATCTCGACCGTCATCGTCCGCGTCGTCTGAATCCACGCACCCTTCAACTCTACGTTCGTCAGCGTACTGCGCGCGCGGATGCGGCTGTTCACTTTTACGGGGCTGACGAAGCGCACCTTCTCGAAACCGTAGTTGACGCCCATGACGATGCCGGCGTAGCGCGCCGGATCGCCCTTGGGAATCGACGTGTCGAGATGGGTCAGCATTGAGAGGGTGAGAAACCCGTGCGCGATGGTGGTGCCGAACGGCGTCGCCTTGGCCGCCTCGGGATCGACGTGGATGAACTGATGATCAATCGTGACGTCCGCGAACTGATTGATCCGGTTTTGGTCGACCGTGAACCACTCTCCAACACCTTCTTCCTTCCCAACGGAAGACTGGAACAGTGCGAATGCCTTCTCTGCGTTTGTGCTCATAGTCACGCAAACCTACAGCCAGGGCAATGATCTGTCCAGGCGGGTCGGTCGTCAGGATGTTCTGCAGTCCCGCCGAGTTGACAGCAAAAGGCGTTGCAGCGATACGACCGAGGCACATGGCGCGCACCGAAACCGTCACCGTCGTCTTCACCGACCTCGTCGGCTCTATGAGCGCGCCCTCGCCGTACTCGAGCCGCGCGATCAGGACGGCAGGCGGCTGCGGTGCGACCTCCTGCTCGCCCTCGGTGACGCGCAGCGGCGCGCAGGGAACCCGAGCTATCGCGAGACGGTCGCCCAGGCCGTCGACGTGGCGCGCGCGCTGGGAGATGGCGAGCACCTCGCCCGCGCCGCGCTCGCGAGCGCCCGCCCGGGCGGTTTCATGGCGAGCGCGAACGCCGTTGATCACGAGCTGCTCGCCTTATTCGAGGAGGCGGCCGCGGGGCTCGGTGAGGTGGACAGCCTGCTGCGGGCGCGCCTCCTGGGGCAGCTCGCGGTAGAGCTGGTCTACACCTCGCAAGACGAGCGGCGCGATGCGCTTTCGCGCGAGGCGATCGCGATCGCGCGGCGCCTAAGCGACCCCCTCGGCCTCGCACAAGTGCTCATCTTGAGGCTGATCGCCTTCAACAATCCCTTCACCCTCACCGAACGGCTCGATTTCTCGGCCGAGCTGGCCGTCCAAGCGGAAGCGCTCGGCAGCAGCGAGCTCGCCTGGCATGCATCATTCCATCGAGCCGGCGCCCTTCTCGAATCGGGCGACGTTAGCGCCGCGGAGCGCGCCCTCGCAGAGCTCGAACGCCTCGCCGGCGAGCTGCGGCAACCGTTCTACTCGTGGTTTGCTCGTACCGGTCGGACGATGCTCGCGGTAATGCGCGGCGCGCCTGATGGAGAAGTGCAGGTGTTCGAGACTTTCGATCTGGGGACAGCCGGGGGACAACCCGACGCAGCCCAGGCGTTCGGCGCCCAAATGTTCAATGTTCGACACAACCAGGGCCGGCTGGCCGAGCTCGTCGATGCGCTTCATGCCAATGTCGAAGCACAGCCGCACGTGCCCGCATGGCGGGCGGCCTTGGCGATGGCTTGCACCGAAACAGACCAGCTCGCGGAGGCTCGCTCACAGCTGGACGGTTGCCGAGCGAGCGGTTTCGGCCATCCACTCAACTGGTCGTGGACGAGCTACATGGTTTGCCTTACAGCGGTGATCGATGAGCTCGGCGACCGGGACGCGGCGGCGGCGTTGTACGGCGCCCTCGATAGCGTCAGCAAACAGCAGGATGTGCTTGCCGTGGTGCGCACGCGCCGCGCCTGGGCCGCGATGCTCCTCGACCGCAACGCCCCCGGCGACGCCATCCGCGCCCGCGATCTCATCGCCGCCGGCCGCGCCGAGGCCGAGCAGCTCGGCATGGCGCGCGAGCTGGTGCGGTTTGAGCGGTTGGAAGCTAAACTGGCGGCACTCGCCGCTTCCTAGCAAGAAGCGTCTGGTATTGCGATCGTGTCAGAAGTGAGTTACCATCTCGACCATGAAAGGCATCTCGATCAAACTCCCCGAGGCGACGCTGCGGCGACTCAAGGATGAGGCTCGGGAAACCGGCCGAAGCATCGCCGCACTGGTCCGCGAACGCATCGAGGCGGCTCCAGAGCCAAGCGGCCGGTCGGTCTACGCCCTCGCGGCTGATCTTGCAGGCTGTGTCGCAGGCTCAAGAAGGTCTGCGACAAACCAGCGACGCAAATTTCGCCGAACGCAATGACGATCGGCGACACGGGGCCGCTCGTCGCGTTTCTCAATCGCCGCGACCCGTATCACACTTGGGCGGTTGCGCTGATGAAGCAAGTGTCGTCTCCGATCCTGACGTGTGAGCCGGTCATGACCGAGGTCGCGTACTTTCTCCGTGAGGATGGCGTTGCGGTGGATTCGCTCTTCCAGCTTCTCGAGCGCGGCGCGCTCCGCCTGGAATTCGACATGTCTGCACACTGGCCGCGCATCCGAACGTTGATGGCGCGCTATCATCGGATGGATCTGGCCGATGCTTCGATCGTCGTGATGACGGAGCTGAACCCCCGTTGCCAAGTCCTCACCGTTGACCGTGAGGACTTCACCGTCTACCGCCGCAACGATCGCCAAGTCATCGACTTCGTGGCGCCACCGAAGCGGTGACAAGTTCGCTAGCTGCTGAAGAACCCTTCGCCCATCACCTATCACGACACCGTACGACTCGGCACACCCGCACCCGGGCGTGATCAATTCCCGAAATCCCAGCTCTCGCCGTCGTGATAACGCTTGAGTACGTTCTTCGCGATCAGGATCCGGTGCACTTCGTCCGGGCCGTCGGCGAGGCGTAGCGTCCGCGCACCTTGGTACATGCCAGCCAGCGGTAGATCGCCGGACACGCCCGCGGCGCCCCACACTTGAATGGCGCGGTCGACCACGCGCTCGTAGGCAGCGGGGACGAAGATCTTGATGGCCGAGATGTCGGTGCGTGGATCGCCGCCGCCGTCCATCTTTTCGGCGCAATGGATCGTCATCAGACGCGCCGCCTGAATGTCGATGTACGAGTCGGCGATGAAGCCCTGGATGAACTGCTTGGTTTCGAGCTTGCCGCCGTGCACCTCGCGCATGGTGGCGCGCTCGACCATCAAGTCGAAGGCGCGCCACATCTGCCCGATCGAGTTCATGCAGTGATAGACGCGGCCGGCCCCGAGCCGATCCTGCGCCGCCTGATGACCCGACCCGGTCCGGCCGAGTTGGTTTTCGAGCGGCACTCGCACGTCGTCGTACGTGATCTCGCAGTGATCGGTCTCGCGCCCCCAGACTTCGATGCCCCGGACGATCCGAAGCCCAGGCGTGTCCTTGGGCACGATGATCTGCGTCATCCGGCCGTTGTCACTGCCACTGCCTTCCGTGCGGCACATCACAATCAGGAAGTCGGCGCGGAAGCCGTTCGACGTGAACCACTTGTGCCCGTTGATCACCCACTGATCGCCGTCGCGGCGCGCGGTGGTCTTGATCGAGCGGGGATCCGATCCGGCCGAGTCGGGCTCGGTCATTGAGAAGCCGGACTCCATCTTGCCTTCAGTGAGCGGCACCAGCCACTTTTTCTTCTGCTCCTCGGTGCCGTACTTGAGGAGGATTTGCTGATTCCCCGAGTTGGGCGCGACCACGCCGAAGAGCGCCGCGGCGCCCATGCTGTAGGCGAGGACCTCGTTCATGTACGCGTGTTCGAGGAAGCCGAGACCCGAGCCGCCGTACTCCGGCGGCAGATGCGGCGCCCACAGGCCGGCTTGCTTGACCTTCTGCTTGATCGAATCGCGCAACTCGCGCCCGGTGCGCCGTTCGTCGTCCGTCGCGCCGGTGCGATAGCCGGCCCAGAGTTTGCGCTCGTTGGGCAGGATGTCACGGTTGACGATCCTGGCCGTGAGATCGCGAATGTCGTTGATACGCGCATTGAGTGTCGGGATCGGCTTCACATTCATGGGCATGGCAAACCTCCGGTTAACGCTCGTGCGGATCGGTCCTCAGGCACGCCCGAGGATCAATCCACTGGTCGGACATCCGGTTCCCGCGGTGACCAATACGTGGTCGACGCGATTCACTTGGTTACACGACGTGCCGCGGATTTGACGCACCGCTTCGGCGATCCCGTTCATCCCATGGATGTACGCCTCGCCCAGCAATCCACCGCTCGTGTTGATCGGGAGCTGACCTCCAATCGAGAGGTTCTCGATGGTCGCGAAGTCTTTCGCTTCGCCGCGCTTGCAGAACCCGAGCTCCTCCAACTGCACGAGGACAAACGGCGTGAAATGATCGTAGAGAAACGCGGTCTGAATGTCCGCGGGAGTCAAGCCGGATTCGGCCCATAGTTTCTTCGCGACGATGCCCATCTCTGGCAGGCCGGTGATGGCGTCGCGATAATAGCTCGTCATCAACTCGCCGTCATCGGCCGCACCTTGTGCCGCCGCGACGACTACCGCGGGAGTCTGGCGCAAATCGCGGGCGCGCTCGGGCGTGGTCACGACCAGTGCGACGCCGCCGTCGCTCTCTTGGCAACAGTCAAGCAATCGCAGCACCGGCTCGACGATCCATTTCGAATTCTGGTGCTCTTCGAGCGTGATCGGGCGTTGGTAGAACCACGCGGCGGGATTGTTCGCCGCGTGCTTGCGGTCGACGACCGAGATGCGGCCGAAGTGCTCGTTGGTGACGCCGTACTCGTGCATGTAGCGGCGCGCGTTCAGCGCGACCCACGCCGCGGGCGACAGCAGGCCGTACGGCCCGTACCAGTCGAGCCACGGCGGCAGCATCGTCGCCGACGCCATCGCGGTGCCACCGTAACGCATGCCGGAGCGTTCGTTGAAGGCGCGATAGCACACGACGACGTCGGCGGCACCGGTGGCGATCGCCATCGCCGCCTGCATGACGACGGCACACGCGGCGCCCCCGCCGAACGGAACGCGCGAGAACAGGCTCAGCATCGGAATGCCGAGATTGCGCGCCACCTCGGTCTCCTCGCTGGAATCCATCGAAAAGGTCACCAGCCCGTCGACGTCGCGCGGCGCGAGACCGGCATCGTCGAGCGCGGCCTTGGTTGCTTCGCAGGCGAGCTGCAACTCGCTGCGTCCCGACGCCTTGGAAAACTCGGTCTGGCCGATGCCGACGATCGCGGCGCGATTGCGGAGCGAGCGGCTCATGCGCCCACCTTCGCCACAGGCAGTCCGAGCACTGCGGTGCCCGATACGTGATCGCCCTGATCGTTGGTCGCACGGAACTCGACCTCGACGATCCCTTCCCCGTCAATCTGCGACTTGCCGGTGACCGTGCCAGTGTATTCGAGCTTCGAGTTCGCGTACGCCGGCACGCCGAGACGGATCGCGATCTTGCGCACCATCGCTTCCGGTCCAGCCCAGTCGGTCAAGAATCGGCTGCACAGGCCGTTGTCGGTCATGATGTTCATGAAGATGTTCGGCGAGCCTTGCGAGTTGGCGTAGTCGCGATCGTGATGCACCGGCATGAAGTCGCGCGTCGCGATCGCGCCGGCGACCACCACCGTGGCGGTTACGTCGATCGTCATCGGGGTGAGCTGGTCGCCAATACGGACCTTGTCCCAGTTGAGAGTGGTCTTCGTCATTACGAATCCTTCCGCGGGCGGAACTGGGGTAGGGAGACCCCGTTGTCGAAGTGCTCGATGGAGGCCTGCACCGGCATGCCGATGGTCACGTCTTCGGGATCGACGTCGCGGAGGTTCGACACGATACGCGTTCCCTCTTCGAGTTGGATCAGCGCCACGATGTAGGTGCCCTCAAACCAAGGCCACTGTGGATGGCGAGGAAGGACGAAGCTGTAGACCACCCCGCGTCCCGAGGATTCGATCGTGTTCCACTGCAGCGAGTTGCAGCGCGGGCACATCGGCCGCGGCGGGTGGCGCAGGGTCGCGCATGCCGAGCAGCGTTGGATGAGCAGCTTGCCGTCCTTCAAGGCGTCCCAGAAGAATTTGGTATCAGGCGTCGTCGTTGGAGCCAGGCGGTCGCTCATTTCAGCAGCTTCTCCAGATCGGGTTTGAATTTGAGGATGCGGAACATCTGTCGGCCGACGACTTCGTCCTGCTCGTCGCGATAGGTGGTCACCCAGGTGATGAAGTAGCCGGGGCCGAGTCGCGTCTGCTTCAGGTCAGACACCGACTCGATCACCATCGTCGAGGTGATGACCTCGCCAAGCCGGAGATAGCGCACGATCTCGAACTCCGAGTTGGTGGCCAGCGTGGCGATGAAGCCTGCTTCGTCGAGCGTTGCGAGCGGGTTGGCGCTGAACTCGACTGGCGAGCCGCCGCGTTCGGCGATGCCGGAGATCTTCGGCGTCGCCATCGTCCACGTCTGCAACATCAGCGGCGGCGCCACGATGCCGCCGAAGCGCGACGACTTGGCAAATTCCGGATCGGTATAGACCGGGTTGTGGTCCTCCAGCGCCGCCACCCAGTGGCGGATCATCGGTTGGTTCACCGGATCGGGCGCGACTGAGGGCGAACCGATCGGCGTTCCGATCACCGCCCGCATCGCGGCGAGCGCTTTGTCTTCCTGGTGCAAGTCATCGGACATCGTTTCTTCACCTCCTTGCAGGAAGTTCCTAGTCAACGGTCGGAAGCTGAGAAGGGGGTCGCAGGGCGTGCAGCACATCGGTCATGGAAAGCAGGTCGCCGGCAATTGGTGGCGGTAGAGCTTCGCCGCGTTCTCGTGCGTGATCTTGCGGATCCACTCGACGGGCAAACCGCTCAGCATGCGTTCCATCACCATCTGGGTGTGCGGCCAGGTGCCGTCGCCGTGCGGGTAGTCGGACTCCGCGACGACGTGATCGACGCCGATCTTGTCGAGTGTGGAGATCGTCGACGGATCGTCGATCATGCAAAAGTAGAAGTTGCGGCGCAGCACGTCCGACGGCGAGTTCGTCTTGTCCGGCCAGCCGCCGCCGTAACCGGAGCGCGCCATGATGTTGTCGAGACGATCGCAGAGCATCGCGACCCAGCCGATGCCGCTTTCGGCGATCGCGATCTTGAGATCCGGGTAGCGCGCGGGCCAACCGCTCCACAGCCATTCCGCGCATGTCTCGATTGCCATCGGCCCGAACTTTGTCGCGCCGAGTTCGAGCATCGGTGCGCCTGCCGGTAGGCTGCCAAAACCCGACGAGCCGACGTGCAGCGAGAGCACGGTTTCGGTTTCGGCGCAGGCGCGCACGATCGGTTCCCAATACGGATCGAACACCGAAGGCAGATGCTGCTTGTGCGGTTGCTCCGGCAGCGTGACGGCTTTGAATCCACGCTTCGCGTTGCGCCGAATCTCGTCAGCGCCCTTGTCGGGATCGGCGAGGAAAGTGATGCCGAGCGGAATGATGCGGTCGGGATACGGACGATGCCACTCGTCGTACACCCAGTCGTTCCATGCCTGCACGCAGGCGACCCCGAGTTGTCGATCTTTTGCCTCAGAGAAGAGCGTGCCGCCGAAGCCAGTGACGCCCGACGGATAGTTGAGCGACGCCCACACGCCGTTGATGTCCATGTCTTTGATGCGATGCGCCGGATCGAAGCAACCGGGGCGCATCTCGTCGAAACGCGCCGGCTCAACGCGCTGGTCTTCGCGCGCCCGCCCGGCCACACACATGAAGCCGACCTGGAAATAGGGCGTGTCCTCGAATACCCAGACTTGGTACCCCTCCTCGGTCTCGACCACGCGCGGCGCCTGCGCCTCGAAGCGCCTCGGCAGCCGGCCCTCGAATGTGTGCGGCGGTTCCATCAAGTGATCGTCGACTGAGATCAACGTGTACTTGACCAGCGCCGGTTCCGGATCAGGAAGCAGCGCCTGGGTTGCACGGCGCTTGATGCCAAGCTTGATGATACGTGCCATCGGATGTCTTTCTGCGGGAGGCCTTCTACCCCGTCCGCGCGGCGACGCAAAGAGCACGCGCGATAGGTGAGCCCAGGTGCGACGTTACTTTCCCTCGAACTTGGCGGGCCGTTTTTCTCGGCCCGCGGCGAAGCCCTCGACCAGGTCTTCGGACACAAACCCGACGGCCGCATTGAGTGCCTCGAAGCGCAACGCCTCGTCGAGGCCGCGGTCGGCAAAGAGATCGATGGTGCGCTTGGTCGCCTGAACGGCGAGCGGCGCGTTCGCTGCGATCTCGGCCGCAAGCTCGCGTGCCTTGGTGAAGAGCGCCTCCGCGGGATGCACTTCCTGTACGAGGCCGAGGCGGAGGGCGAGGGCTGTATCGAAACGCCGGCTCGTGAGCGTCATCCACTTCGCCCACGAGGGGCCGACCTCTTGCGCCAAACGGAGATCCAGCCCGCAGTCGATGGCCACTCCGATCTTCACCTCCGGGCAACCGAACACCGTGCCTTCGGCGGCAAGCCGGATGTCGCCGAGCATGGCGATCTCGAAGCCGGCGCCGAGGCAGTGGCCGTGCAGCGCCACGATGATCGGCTGTGGAATCGCCTCGATGCCTTGGGTGCGGCGGTGCGAACCGCGATAGCGATGGTAGTAGTTGAGGACTTTCTCCGCGGGTGAGCGCCCGACGATGCGATCGCGAACGTCGGGCTTCAAATCGATGCCGGCGCAGAACGAGCGTCCCGCGCCGCGGAGCACCACAACACGCACCTCGCGGTCGGCGGCGATGTTCTCCATCCGCTGCGCGAGCGCCATTCCCATTTCCCAACTCCACGCGTTCAAGCGGTCGGGCCGGTTCAACGTCACGGTCGCGATCGGACCGCTGATTTCGAGCAACACGGCGTCGGCAAAATCGTCGGGCATAATGGGCTTCCTCCGCTCCGCTGTGTAGGCAACCTCAGGTGAAAAGAGCAAGCGGCGTTGACTCGCCGGACGGCGAGATGCGACAAGGCGGCCATGGCACTTCCCGAACCTCCTCCGCTCGGCACCGCGATGCTACCACCAGCCACGTTCGCTGGGCAGGTTGTATTGGTGACCGGCGGGGGCACCGGACTCGGCAAGGCGATGGCGATCGAGTTCGCGCGCTTGGGAGCAGCGGTCGCCATTGCAAGCCGCGATGAAGGACATCATGCGCGGGGAGTCGCAGCCGTCGAGGCGGTGGGTGGACGGGCGTACGGAGTGACGCTGGACGTACGCCAGCCGGAGGCGATCGCCGCGGCATTCGATGCGGTCGAAGCGGCGCTCGGCTCAGTCGATGTGCTCGTCAACAACGCGGCGGGTAATTTCCCGGTCGCTGCCGCCGATCTCAGCCCGAACGGCTGGCGGTCGGTTGTCGACGTCGTGTTGAATGGTACGTTCGTGTGCTCGCACGAGTTCGCGGCGCGGCGAATCGCAGCCGGGCGGCCCGGTGCGATCCTCAACATCGGCGCGACCTACGCCTGGACCGGCGGGCCCGGCGCGGCACACTCGGCGGCCGCCAAGGCCGGCGTCACTAATCTCACCATGACACTTGCGGTCGAGTGGGCGGAACACGGCATTCGGGTGAACACGCTCGCGCCAGGCATGTTTCCGCACGAGGACATGCCGGCGCATATGACGGCGAATCGACCCGAGGGGTACGCGGAGGCCGGTCGGACGATTCCGGCGGGGCGCGTCGGACGACTTCACGAACTCGGCTGGGCGGCGACCTACCTCTGTTCGCCGTTCGCGGCATATGTCACCGGTCACACCTTCGTGATCGACGGGGCCAATTGGCAACGTCGCGGACTCAAGATGCCGGTGGTAGTTCCGATCAAGGAGCAGCTACCGAAACGACCGCCGCGGTGAAACCAGCTGAGTGACCACGACGTGGCGGACGTTGCACTCAGGCGGGCCGCCACACGACTGGGAGTGACTTCACCGAACGCAGGATTCCTCCCGATGGCGCGGCGGGTCCGGCGATGCGCAACTCGGGCAGCCGTTCGAGGACGACATTAAGCGCGGTCAGGAGCTGGCGTCGGGCGAGGTTGACGCCCGGGCAGTACTTCGAGCCGAAGCCGAAGGTGAGAATTTCCTTTTCTTCACGTTCGGGAACGAAACGGTCGGGTTCGTCGAACACATCGGGATCGCGATTGGCCCCGACGAGTGCCGCCAGCACGAGCGAACCCGCCGGCACTTCTTCGCCCCCGATGCGGCCGCCGGCGACGGTGAAGCGCGGCAGCGCCGCCACCGGCGGCTCCCAGCGCAAGAGCTCATCGACGATGCCGGGGCGGAGCGCGGGGTCTTGCTGCGCGCGCGCGAGGAGCCCGGGCTGTGTGAGGACTGCCCAGAAGAGATTGCCCATCGCGTCGGCGGTGGTTGTCGCTCCGACCGCGAACAGCAGGCGCACGTGAGACACGATGTCGTCATCGTTGAGGCGGTGGCCCTTCACCTCAGTCGCGAGCAGACCTGAGAGAACATCGTTGCCGGAGTTTCGCCGCCGCGCCTCCAGAATGGGAGCGATGACGCGCGTCAGCTCGGCAGATGCGGCCTGCGCACCCGCGGGATCGACGGGATAGCTGAGCAGGGCGCGGGCGAGAGCCCGTTGGCGTCGCTCC
This sequence comes from Binatia bacterium, assembly GCA_035541895.1. Lineage (GTDB taxonomy): Bacteria > Desulfobacterota > Binatia > HRBIN30 > JACQVA1 > DATKMK01. Next base: position 111,761 of record DATKMK010000012.1, read on the forward strand.
GATTCAACCGGCAGTCCGAGCTTGCGGCTGATAGCGAGGTACGGCAACACGTCGGTGAACTCGGCAACGAGGTCTGCGCTCCCACGCGCCGCGAAGCGGTCGACCAACTCGTGCGCGAGTGGAAGCAATGCGTGCTCGACAAAGCGTGCCACCGCGCTTGAACGAAACGCCGGGGTCGCGAGCAGACGGTAGAGCTTGTGCGCGTCGCCGTCCATGCTGATGAAGGTCCGGCCGACCACCGGCTCTACCTGGTGCACGTAGGTCATGCCGCCGGGAAACCCTTGATCGTCGGCGAGAAAGGCCTTGACGTCGGCGAATCGGACGATCAGGTAGGCGGGCATACCGTGAAGACGCGTGCGCGCGCGGCCCGCAGTGTGCCGCGCCGCACGAAAGAGATCGTGCAGCGCGGGGCCGGGCAGGTCAGCGGTAAAGAGATCCAGGGTGTCTTCAGAAGGCATCATTTGCGATGTATGCGGAGGTCTCGCATCCGCGGGCCGGCGAGCCACATTGGACGGTGCCGCTCATCCGATGATGTCCGCGACACGATCGACCTCGTCCGGATCGGCGGTGGTTGGAACCAAGACCACTTCGTCGGTGCCGAGGTCCTCGAGCCTGCGCAGCGCATCTCGCAGGCTTCCTGCGGAGGTCGTGCGCACGGTCGGGGCGAGAGCGCGGGCGACGTCGCTCCCCATGAAGTTGAGGTAGCGCTGCAAGTAGATGTCGAGCTGCGCGCGCGCCTTCGGACCGAGCGCGTACCAGAAGCCGGTGGTCAAGCGGGGCGATCGGGCGCGACCAGCTTGGCGCCACGCTTCGCGCGCGGTGTCCCACGCAAATTTCACTTCGTCTGCGGAGGGGCCGAAGCTAAATCCGTTCAGGCCGTCGGCCCACCGCGCAGCTCGGTGGATCGACGGCGCGCTTAGCGCGCCCATGAGGATTTCGGGACCGCCGGGTTGCGCCGGAAGCGGCTCGGCCGATCCGTCGGCACCTTCGACGACGTGCGTGCCCTGCCACACCTGGCGCATGAGCGCGACGCTCGCCTCCAAACGCGCCAGCTTCCGATTGTCGAACACGGCACCGGCTGCGACGTAGTCGTCGCGTCGCGCCCCGACCCCAACGCCGAGGACGACGCGGCCCGCCGACAGGACATCGAGTGTCGCGATGCGCTTGGCCAACAACACCGGAGGATGCAACGGCACGACGACCACGGTTGGAAAAATCCGCACACGTTCGGTCACAGCCGCGGCTGCCGCGAGGGTGACCAGGATCTCCGGGTTGGGAAAGTTGATGCGCTCGCCCGCGCACAAGCTTGAAAACGGGCCGCGATCGATACGCCGTGCCCATTCGAGAATGGTGGCTCGATCCAGGCCCGGGACCATAACGGGAATGTTGAGCCCGATCTGCATCGATTACCTATGAAGTACGCTTCGACCGTGCACCCAACGGCTCATCGACGGTTCGGGAGCGCGCCTCGTCATCTCATTTCGAGGCCGCTGAGATATGGCCGGCACTCTCATATCTGGCCAGCCATGTGGGCAAATGCCTCTTCCAATTCCGCAGTGGCCACGGTGCTCTCGAAAACCTCTGGTACTGCGGCGAGGATACGCGCACGCAGTGCGGCCCGAGCTGCGACATCGCTGGCCAACCGCACGGCGATCTCGACGTAAGCCTCAGGAGTGTCAGCCACACACTCCTCGATGCCTGCGCTGCGCTGCAGCGCCGCGGTGTAGCGACTCCGTGGTGCCCGACCCGGCAGGGTCACGACTGGGGTCCCGGCGACGAACGCATCGTAGGCGGTATTCGCCCCGCTGAAGTGGACGGTGTCGAGCGCCACGTGCGCAGATGCGAGCAGACGCATGTAGTCGTCGGGAGATAGGCGGGGCATGATCACCATCCGCTCGGCAACGTCAGGAAGCGTCTGACGCCAGCGCGCTTCGAGGTGCTCGGCAAGCAGCGTGGATGCGTCGCCTGCGAACACCGCCACTCCTCGCGGATCGGCGCGTAGAATCCCTCCGAGCAGCGCATCCATGTCCGGATGTACCTTGCGCAGGTTTTGTGCGCAAAAATAGATGTGTGCGCCGGTCCGCAGGCCGAAGCGCTCGGGCTGATCGGGCCGCGGCAGCGCCGGAGGACGAACACAGAAGGCGGGCAGATGCGGCAGGCGCACCAATCGCTCGCTGAAGAAATCGTCGGCGCCCACCGGCGCGAGGGATTCGCTGGTCACGTGATAGTCCAGCTCGGGTGCGGCGCTGGTCTCGGGCCACCCCCAACCGGTGCACTGAATCGGTGCCAGTCGGCAGAAGGGGAGGAAGTAGTTGGTTGCGTCGGTGCCAACCTCCCAGAAGTAGATCAGATCGAACTCCGCGGTGCGGAGTTGCGTGATCGCCTGATCGAAGCGCGGCGACAGTGGGACGAACTGGGTGTCGCGATTGCGCAGGCTGCGGTGCATGAGGTCGAGAGCCGCGCGCGGACACGCCACCGTCACACGCCAGCGGCGCCGGTCGAGTCGATCGACGATGCCGCCCATGCAGCGCAGGAACACGCCCTCGTGCGTGGCCGTCGCGACGAAGCCCACGTGGCGCACGCCGTCGCGACGGACCCGCGCGAACGGTTCGAGCGGGAAGGAACTCTCGAAGAGGCGCGCATAGTTTCGTTTCAACTCTAGATTATCGCGTCCTTGATACGCCCAGAGGAACGGTGCTTCAGCGCGACTGGCTTGGACGTCGCGTAGCACCAAGCGCAGTGGCCGCGCTGCGAACAGATCAACTACGGATGCGGCGTGCGCTCGGTACGCGTCAATCTCGGCCGCGCTCGACCATACGGGAGGGGCCAGCAGTTCACGATGCAGCGTCAAAATTGGGTCGTCGCGGATCGCCAGAGCACGCGCGAACGCCTCGCGCGCTCGCAGCACGTCGCCGCGGTGTTCCCAGATGATGCCGACGTTGAGGTGGGCCTCGGCCAGCTCTGGGTCCAGCCGTCGCGCTTCTTCGAAGTATGGCAGCGCCGCCGCGTCGTTCTGCTGATTCAACAACATCGCGCCAAGATCGTTGTGCGCGCGCGCCGACGAGGGTTCCACCTTGACGAGTTGCTCGAGGCACTGCCGGCCCTCGCGGTTGCGCCCAGCTTCCCAGTACAGCGCCCCGAGTTCGCGCAGTGCCGCGGCATGGCCAGGCTCCACCCGCCGCGCGGCCTCCAGGTGGGTAATGGCGCTGTCCAGGTCGCCGCGCTCGCGCAGGATCGCGGCGAGGTTGGCGTTCGCGCGGGCCGAGTTCGCATCGACCGCGAGCGCGCGCCGGTAACACGCGCTCGCGGCTTCGATGTCGCCGAGGCGATGTTGTGCAGTTCCCATGTTGACGAGCGCGTTGACGTGAACAGGATCGAGTTGAAGCGCCGCCTCGTAGTGGGCGATCGCCTCGGCGAAGTGCCCCGCCTTGGCGAGGCCATTGCCGAGCTGATACTCGGCGCGCGCGGCCTCGACGGCTGAGGCCGCGGCCCGATGGGGTGCCGGCGCCGTCACAGCAGGCGAGATCGAAACGGGATTCGCGACGTGTAGCGGCTCAAAAGTTGGCGCGGGTGCGCTGTCGATCGTCAGCAGCCGCCGGATCTCGTCAGTCTGGAATCCGAGCGCCATGGGCCGGCGAACGCCAGGCAACACGCCAACATCGTAGAGCTCGATCACCACACCCTCGATTTGTAGCCAGTGCGCTACGTTGCCGGTGCGCAGGTCGACGACCCAAAGGCCGCAGCGCGCCTCGCTGTGCTTTTCCCGCAGGCGGTCGTCCAAGGCCAAGCCGGAGAAGGTTCGCTCTTGGCGCTGTTTCGATAGCCCAACGATTGCGTAGTCGCCGTGCAGGGCCATGCCCCGCGCGTAACCGGGGCAAAACGCAGCCGGTTCGAAGCGACGCTCCCGGCGGTCGACCCAGCCTAACTCGCCGGCGCCCGAGTTGAGCACCCACAAGCGGTCGCGATAGACGCGCGGTGAGTGCGGCATTGACAAGGCATCCATAACGATCTCGCCGTCTTCGACATCGACGACGCAGCCGCCGGAATGGCGACGCTCGCGCCATCCGGCCGCGACGTCGGAGCGGCTGACGGCGGTCACATAAGCGGGCGCGCCCTCAGCCATGGCGAGTCCGTTGAGGTGGCAACGATCCTCGGGTACCAGACAAGAGATGAACGGCGGCTGCCAGAGCGGGGTGAAGCTGTAGCGCTCACTCACCGCCGCCAGGCAGCTGTAGAGAGTGTTGACGAAGACGATTCGTCCGGATCGATCCAGAGTCACGTCGTGGGCATCGAGGTCTCCCGTGGTGTGGCTTCGGCGCGGGACGTAGACGCGATCGTACCCTTCGTGGACCTCTCCAGGCGGTAGCGCATTGACGAGTTCCCAGATCTGCCAGCGAGTTCCGAGCAGGACATGCTCGCCGTCGGCATGCAGGCCCATTGGGCGGTCGAAGTGGCGTTCGAAGATCGAGAGGGCCCCGTCGGGCTTGAGCCCAATCAGGAAGAGGCGGTTGGTTTGATAGGTGGTGAACACCAGGCTGATGGCTGCATCGTGGAGCCAGGCGAGAAAGTGACGAGAGACGGTAATCTCCATACTCGGCCGCGACCACATCATGAAAGCCGAAAGTCGCGCAACCTTTTTCTTCTGTTGACTCGATAGGCCTCTTTTCCTATTTACCCGGCCGAATGAACCGATACGCGTGCGCAGGGAGGCGAGAGTCCGAGACGCTTGCCGCGGCGGCTGTTCTCGAGCAAACCGGCCGCGCCCTCATCATGCTGCAGCGCGTCCGCGGCGCGTCGAAGCGTACGCACCGACGGATGCAGCGGGCTGCCGCACTCATGCTCGCGGCTGCAGGGATGGTGGCGGGAGTATCACCGGCGCGGCCGGCGCATGCGGCGGCCGTGCAGACATTCATGCACCAGTTCCCTCTTGGCCTGACCAACACGGGGACCGATCCGAGCTATGCGGTTGTCGACATCGACGGCGACGGCGACCTCGACGTCTTCATTGGCGGTTTCGATGGCCGGATGGTCTATTTCGAGAATACCGGGACCGCGACCGCGCCTGCCTTTGCCGCGCCCCGCTTCAATCCGTTCGGCTTCGACACCACGAACAACAACCGGACCCACCCCACCTTCGTCGACATCGACGGCGATGGCGATTTCGATGCATTCGTCGGCGGCGACCTCCCGGGCGTCTACTTTTACGAGAACACGGGCAGCCGCACGAGCCCGGCGTTCGCGGCGCCAAACGCCGCTAATCCGTTCGGGATCGGGACGACCACAACAGGGAGCGTGCCCACGTTCGTCGATATCGACGGCGACGGAGATTTCGACCTGTTCGTCGGCGAGCTATTCCAGGTCACGTACTTTAAGAATACCGGCAGCAGCACCGCTCCCGCCTTTGCCTCCGGCGTCGGCAACCCGTTCGGGCTCATCCCAAACGGGGTGATGTCGGCGGTCGGACCCGTCAAGCCATCCTTCGCCGATCTCGACGGCGACGGCGATCTCGACGCGTTCATTTACTGGAACAACGGCTTCGACCGCTTCTACTATCCCAACACGGGGAGCAGTACGGCTCCGGCGTTCGCCTTCAATGCAACCATGATGGACCCGTTCGGGCTCGTCTATATCGGCGGCGAACTTCCGCCCGTATTCGCCGACATGGACGGGGATGGCGATCTCGATGCTATTCAGGGCACGTCCTACGGCAACACGGTCTACTATCGGAACAGCGGCAACAGCGCGGCACCGGCGTTTGCCGTCAGTTTCGCCAATCCCTTTGGTATCGGCAATCTCGGATACTCCACCAATCCCGCGTTCGCGGATATCGACGGCGACGGCGACGCCGACGCGTTTGTCGGGCGGGCTGGCGGCGACATCGTCTATCTGAAGAACACGGGCAGCAGCGTCGCTGCAGCGTTCGCGGCGTCGGTGTCCAACCCCTTCGGGATCACCAGCGTCTATAGCGGCGGCCTGGGCTCCTCCAGCCCGGTGTTTGTCGACATTGACGGCGACGGCGATCTCGATCTGTTCGTCGGTGGGTACAACGACATTTTCTATTTCAAGAACACGGGCACCAGCGCGGCGGCGACCTTCTCCGCCTCGACGGCGCACCCGTTCGGTCTGACGAGCCCAGGGCTTTTCCTCAAGCCGGCCTTCGTGGATATCGACGGGGACGGCGATCTCGACGCGTTCATCGGCTCCGACAACTCCGTCTTTTACTATCAGAACACCGGCAGCAGCACGGCGCCGGCCTTCGCCGCCTCCGTGAAGAATCCCTTTGGCCTGACGGACGTGCTGCACCAGAACCACCCCACGTTCGTCGACATCGACGGCGACGGCGACCTCGACGCTTTCATCGGCGATCTGTACGGCAACACTACGTTCTTCCGGAACACCGGCAGCCAGACGGCACCGGCTTTCGCCCCCGGCATCAAGAACGCACTCGGGTTCGGTGGAAGTGCGGGCACTACCGTGTTTGTCGACATCGACGGCGACGGCGATCCTGACGCCTTCAGCGGAGAAGGCAGAGGGGCCACGATCTTCTTCGAGAACCGTGGCTGCGGCAACGCGCGTGTCGAGACCGGGGAGGAGTGCGACGACGGTAACGGAGTCGACAACGACGGGTGCAACAACCTCTGCCAGACGCCGATGGGGGACGCCGACCTCGACGGGGTAATCAACTCGGTCGAGAATGCCGGACCCAACGGAGGCGACGGGAACGGCGACGGCAAGCCCGACAGCACGCAAGCAAACGTCACCTCGCTGCCGAGCAGCAGCCCCGGGGCTTCGTATCTCACCGTGGTCACCGATCCTTCGTGCCCGCTCGAAAATGTGGTGGCGATGCCGATGGCACCCGCGGGACTTGCGCTGCCGTTCGGCGGTCTGGGTTTCCGGCTGCCCGGTTGTTCGAGTTCACGAATCACCATCTACTACCACGGGAGCGATGGCTTCTCTTTTCCGCCCTACCGGTACTTCAAAGAAGGAGCCAATCCGCCCGGGGCTGGTAACGATGTCATCTACCCGCTGTCGTTCGGTGCACCGCACTTCGCGGTGCTGGGCACGGCCTCGCTGCCGTTTGACCCCGCTGTGGGAGTTGCCTCGTTCACCCTCACCGATGGGGTTGTCGGCGATTCGACGATCGCCGACGGGACGATCGTCGATCCTGGCGGACCAGGGTACCCTGCTCAACCCAAGTCGGCCGCTCCTGTGGCCTCCTTCCCCGGGCTGCTGGGAATGATCGGGGGATTGTTCGGGCTGGCGCGGCACCGTCTGCGCCGCAAGTCACCTCGCTAGTCGTCCTTGATCGTTTCGGCAGCGGGCAGCCTTGAGGCATCCGGCTGCGCAATCTTGCCGGTCGCGGTGGCACAGGGCCGTTCGAAGCAATCATTCCATGTCGAAGTCGCCAAGGCGCGGCTGACTCATCTCCTCGCGGAAGCGGTCGAAGGTCCACGGCCACGCCGTCGGGAGACCGCCGGCATCGAGGTACCAACTCCGACAGCCGCTGTTCCAGATCGTCTTTTTAGCCTGCTCTCTGCGCTCCTCGTCGAAGCGCTGCATCGCCGCGTGCGACGGGCTCAACTCCCGGCAGGCACCCGAGCGAACCCGTTCGACGAGCTGCAAGATGTATGCGAACTGTAGCTCGGCCACTTCGATGAGTGAGAAGTTCCCCACCGGGCTGTTGGGACCGTTCAACATGAAGAGGTTCGGAAAGTCTGGGATCGACATCGCCATGTACGCGTATGGGCCGTCTTTCCAGACCGCCTCCAGCCGCGTGCCGTTGCGGCCGACTACTTCCGTCGGTCGCATGAAGCGATCGACACGGAATCCGGTGGCGAGCACCAGCACGTCCAGCTCATGCAGCATGCCGTCGCGGGTGCGCACGCCGGTCGCTTCGATGCGCTCGATGCGTTCGGTGACGAGCGTGGCATTGGGGCGCTGGATGGCGTCGTAGAAGTTCTCCGACATGATCAGCCGCTTGCACGCCGCTCGGTAGTTGGGGCGGAGCTTCTCCCTGAGCACCGGATCCTTCACGCTGTGCTCGAGATTCGCCACGCAGGCGTCATGGATCGCCCGCAGTTGGGGCGAGTTCACATCGGCGAGGTGATTGGCGAAGCCGTCGGTGAACATGCGCGAGATCTCGGCGCGTAGCTGCTCGATGCTGTCCGGATGCTTGCGAAACTCGGCCTTCTCCTCTTCGCTGTAGGCCGGGTTGCCCATCGGCATGATCCATTGGGCGGTGCGCTGGAAGAGCGACAACTCCGCCACCTCGTCGACCAACGCGCCAACGATCTGGATCGCGCTCGATCCGGTGCCGACGACACCGACACGCTTGCCCGCCAGCGGCACAGCGTGATTCCAGCGCGCGCTGTGAAACATGGTACCCTCGAAGGAATCGAGGCCTTCGATGTTGGGGTAGGCGGGATGGTGAAGGACGCC
>DATKMK010000013.1:0-125876 GCA_035541895.1 Binatia bacterium
GATCCACACCGCGTTACCCAACAGCGACACGTCGACCTCCACGCCCTCGCCGGTGCGCTCGCGGTGGAACAATGCGCCGGCAATCCCACCGGCGACGAACATGCCGCCGATGAAGTCGCCGAACGCCGGCCGTTGCCCGACCAACGGCTGACCGGGTGTACTCAGCCGATCAGCGACGCCACCGCGCGCCCAGAACGACGCGGCATCGTAGCCGCCGCGATTCGCATCCGGGCCTTTCTGTCCTTGCCCGTGGCCTTTGGCGTAGATCAGACGCGGATTGATCGGTTTGAGATCGTCGTACGTGATCTTCAACCGCTCGCGCGCTTCGCCGAGGTAGTTGGTGAGGAAAATGTCGGCGGTCGCCACCAGTTTGTACAGCAGTTCGCGGCCGGCGTCGGTGGCGAGATCGATGCCGACGCTGCGCTTGTTGCGCCCGAGCTGCTCGGTGAAGAAGTTCACGCCTTTCGCGCCGGGCACGATCCCGGACGTGACCAGTCCGCGAATCGGATCGCCGCGCACCGGATGCTCGACCTTGATCACGTCGGCGCCCCAATCGCCGAGCACGGTTCCGGCCGACGGGACAAAGCCCCAGTCGGCGACTTCAATCAAACGGATGCCAGCGAGAACACGCATGTCGTACCTGCCGCAGATGAGATGCCGTGTAATGGACCGGGCTGCGTCGGCCTGTCAAGCGAGCGGCGGCGCGCTGATCGCAGATCGCATATGGCGTATCGTTCGGACGATCGAGGATACGCAGGTGGAGGAGAAAGCAAACGGCCGTCAGGTACTCGTAGCCCCTCGAGTTCCGAGGTGGGCCAGGATTGCTGCGGTCACATCTTCGCTGGCTTCAAGGGCGAGCGCATGGCCACCGTCGAGGACGCGGACGGCTGCGCTGGGTATGGCCGCGGCAACAGCTTCGCCGCCCGGGGTGAGCAGATCATCGGCAGCGCACAAGATCAGCGTGGGCGCCGCAATCTTCAAGAGCGCGTTGCGACGACTGCCCGACCAGGCTCGCATGCCGGCGGCATAGCGTTCGAGCGTATCAGCAGAGACGCGCGCGACGGTTGCGGCAAGACCGCGAACAAGGCGCTCCGCTGCTGCATCGTCGCCGAGCAGGCGGGGGGAGAATAGCCACGGCAGCAGCGCCCGCGCGAGGGCGTCGCTGCCGGCTTCGCGCGCGAGACGCCACCACGCGTCGATGACGCGCAGCAGACGCGGGTTCGTCTCGATGAACGGCGTGATCAAGGTGAGAGAGCGCACGCGCTCAGGTTGTTGCAACGCCAGCTCGATCGCGACGGCAGCGCCGAGACTGGCGCCGACAATGTGCGCCGGACGATCGAGCACCGCCGCGGCATCGGTCGCCATCGTCGCTAGGTCGTAGCAGTCGACGGCGGGCGCATCGGATAGTCCGACACCTCGCGGGTTGATCCCGATGACCCGGAAATGCTCAGCAAGGGCTGGTGTCTGTCGCGCGAACGACGACGCATCGGTTCCAAATCCCGGGAGTAACACCACCGGCTCGCCGGCGCCGACGCTCGGAACTTCGAGCGAGACGCCGGCTGCAACTTGCGTCAGATGTTTGCGCCGCTCCGCGAACGCTTCGACGTCTTCGCGGGTCACGCGCCCGCCCGGCCCGCTACCGCCGACTTGACTGAGCTCAACGCTGAGTTGCTTGGCCAATGCGCGTGCCGCCGGTGTCACTGCGGCAGCCGAGGCGCTCGGCGCCCGCGAGGATGTGGGCGCGGACTTTGCGGCCACGACAATCGGGGCCGTCGCGGCTGGACGGTCGTGTGCAGCGCGAAACCCGTCGGCGTCGAACGCTTCATCGACACTGTTGGTGATCGCGGCGAGCAGGGTCCCGCACGGGACCGTGGTGTCGGGTTCGACGTACACGTGACGAAAGATTCCCGACGTCGGGGCTTCGATCTCGACTTCGGTTTTCTCCGACTCGATGACGAGAACGATTTGCCCCTTCTCGACTCGCGAGCCGAGCGTAACCGGCCAAGCGACGACGCGGCCCTCCTGCATCGTCATGCCGAGCTTCGGCATTGCCACCGGCGTGGCGGCCATCAACTCAACTCGTGAACCGCCGCGATCACTTTCGCCGCCGACGGCATATACGCGTCTTCCAACACTGGGCTGAAGGGCACCGGCGCGTGCGGGGCGGTAACCTTCTTCACCGGCGCGTTGAGCAGATCGAAGCCGCGATCGACGCACAATGCCGCGACGTCGCTGGCGATGCCGCAGCGCGGCGGCGCTTCGTCGATGACAACCAAGCGGCCGGTCTTGGCGAGCGTCGTCAGAATCGCTTCTTCGTCGAGCGGCTGCAGCGAGCGCAAATCGAGCACTTCGGCGCTCGTGCCTTCGCCGGCGAGAATGTTGGCCGCCTCCAGCGCCGTCTGTACGGTGCGACCGAAGCCGATCAGCGACACGTCGCTCCCTTGGCGCACGATGTTCGCCGTGCCGAGCGGCACCTCGTAGTCGCCTTCGGGCAATTCGCCCGAGACAAACAGCAGCGACTTGGGCTCGCAGAAAATCACCGGATCGTCGTCGCGGATGGCGGCTAACAGCAAGCCCTTGGCGTCGGCAGGCGTCGATGGAATCACGGTCTTCAAGCCCGGAATGCCCGTCGTGATCCAGTACAACGATTGCGAGTGTTGCGCCGCGGAGCGCAGGCCCGCGCCGGTCGAGGTCCGCACCGTCAGCGGCACCTTGGCTTTGCCGCCGAACATGTAGCGCAGCTTGGCGGCTTGGTTGAGCAGCGGATCGAGCGCGACGCCGATGAAATCGATGAACATCAACTCGGCGACCGGACGCAAGCCGGTGGCGGCCGCGCCGACCGCGGCGCCGAGAAATCCCATCTCGCTGATGGGCGTGTCCCGCACGCGTTCAGCGCCGAATGCTTTCAGCAACCCGCGGGTGGCACCCATGATGCCACCCCAGGCTTCTTCGATGCCTTGGTCGGCGCGTCCACCGCCGCCGGCGACATCCTCGCCGAGCACGATCACGTCGGGGTCCTTTTGCATGGCGATGTGCAACGCTTCGTTGATCGCCACCACCATCGGGAGTTCGCGGGCCATCGTTCACTCCTTCACGTACACGTCGCACAGGACATCGTCGGCGTCGGGCAGCGGCGCGGTTTGGGCGTCGGTGACGGCGGCGGCGATCAGGTCGTTCACTTCACGGTCGATGCGCCGGAGGTTGCCTTCCTCGACCAGGCCTTCGGTGAGCACGCGTTCCTCGAAGCGTTGCAGCGGATCGCGGTATTGCTTCCACTCGTCGGCCTCTTCCTTCGTTCGATACGTCAGCGGATCGCCGACGTAGTGGCCGTAGTAGCGGTAGGTCTTGCATTCGAGCAACGACGGACCGTCACCGCGCCGCGCGTGCGCGATCGCGGCACCGGCCTTGTCATAGACGTCGAAGAAGTCCATGCCGTCGGCGATGGCGCGGTGCATCGCGTAGGACCCGGCACGTTCGGCGATGTCGCGCACCGGCGTCACGAACTCGGTCGGCGTCGCTTCGCCGTAGCCGTTGTTCTCCACCACGTAGACCGCCGGCAGTTTCCACACCGCGGCGAGGTTGAGCGCTTCGTGGAACTGCCCTTGGTTCGACGCGCCGTCGCCGAACATCGCCACCGCGACGCCGCCGGTCTTCTTTACCTGTGCGGTGAGCGCCGCGCCGGTGGCGAGCGGGATGCCGGCGCCGACGATGCCGTTGGCGCCGAGCATGCCGCGATCGAGATCGGCGATATGCATCGACCCGCCCTTTCCCTTGCAGATGCCGGTCCGCCGTCCGTACAGCTCGGCCATCATGCCGCGCACGTCGACGCCTTTCGCGATGCAATGGCCGTGGCCGCGATGGGTCGAGGTGACGACGTCGCGCTCGGTGAGATGCGCGCACACGCCGACCGCCACCGCTTCCTCGCCCGCGTAGAGGTGGAGAAAGCCGGCGAGCTGGCCGGCCATGACGAGATCGGAGAGCTTCTCTTCGAAGCTGCGAATCGTGCGCATCTTGCGATACATGTCCATCAACGTTTCGGTCGAAAGCGGCATGCCAATCCTCCTGCGATGGTGCGAATGGAAATTATAGCGACGCGTACAAGGCGGTGATCGGACCGAAGCCACGCACGTCACCGGCGGTGCCGGGCGACATCTTGTTCATCACGTAGGCCCAGCTGACGCGGGCGTCGCGGTCGGCGAAGCCGAGCGAACCGCCCCAGCCGCCGTGACCGAAGGTGCGGCGATTGGGGCCGAGCGGAAGATCGTCGCTCGCCATCATGAATCCCAATCCCCATCGAATCGGGAAACCGAGCACGAGATCCCGCTCGTAGCACTGCGGCTCGATCGCGCGGGCCAGTGTCTCCGCGCGGAGCAGTTGCACGCCGTCACGTGCGCCGCCGCACGCGAGCACGGCCATCACTTGTGCCACCGAACGGGCGTTGCCGTGACCGTTGGCGGCGGGAATTTCCGCTTCCTGCCATGCGCGTGAGTTCGCCAACTCCGGCGCAATCCGCGGGTTCCCCATTACCTTCGCCAAGAGTGAGTCGGGATCGACCGCGGCAGCAGATCCGGCCGCGGCGATCTCCTCCGCCGATGGCGGAATCATCTCCGCCGCGCGGGTGCCGGCGTCGGTGGGTAGTCCGATGTGGAAATCGATTCCGAGCGGGCGGGCCACTTCGTCGCGGAAGAACGTCCCGACCGTCTTGCCGCTGACGCGGCGAATGACCTCGCCGACCAGATAGCCGAACGTCATCGCGTGGTAGCCGCTGATAGTCCCCGGCAACCACCACGGCGCCTCGGCGGCGAGCGCGTTGGTCATGCGGGTCCAATCGTATAGCGCCTCGGTCGCAAGCGGCTGACGAATCGCCGCGAGTCCGGCAGTGTGACTGAGCAAATAGCGGACGGGGAGGGTGGCTTTGTCGGCGCGCGCGAACTCCGGCCAATAGTCGGCGACCGGCCGATCGAGATCGAGCATCCCGCGATCGACGAGGATATGCGCGCACAGCGCGGTCATAGCTTTGGTGGTCGAGAACACGTTGACGATGGTGTCGCGTTCCCACGGGCGGGTCCGCGCGGCATCGGCGTGACCGGCCCATAGATCCACAACCGGCTTGCCGTCGATGGTGGCGGCGAAGGAGGCGCCGACCTCGCCGCCGGCCTCGAAATTCGCCGCGAAGGCGTCGCGAACTGCCGCAAACTTCGAATCGCAGATACCACTGATGGCGAACGACATCGGCCGCTCCATCCGCGGCCGATATACAGCGCCTCGTTTGACTCTGTCTAGTCCGGTCGGCGAGCGCTCCGAGCCCTTGACAGTCTTCGGCTTCGCCGCACAAGGTGCGGTGGGCGGATGGGTGGCACGCATGGGATGGGCGATCGGCGCTGGCGGCTGGCGTTGACCACGCTGCTGTGGCTTGTGCCGCGCGCGAGCCGGGCGCTCGAGCCGGTCGTGCTCGATCCGGCACGCGGTCGCGACTGAAGTCGCAACCTGTCGTGTCTGGTTGCCGCGGCAGCCGGCGTGAGCGTGGAAACCGGTTGTGCGGTCAGCTCGCGCTCGGCATGATCGGTTTGGATGCCGATGCGCACGTGGATTGCAGCGCTGATGTTCGTGGCGGGCCCGGCGGTTGCCGCGGCGGACGATCGCGGCTGGGGTTATCTGATCGATCGACTCGTCGAAGACGGCCTGCCGCGCGAGCGGGTCGTGGCAGCGTTTGAGGATCCACGCGTCGAGCCGTTTGTCGGGTTGCAGTTCTCGGCAACGCCGCCGCGCGAGCCGCGTTCGCGCTATCGGCGCCTGCTGCGACCGGCAAGCATCAATGCCGCGCGCCGATGCCGTGCGCGCTACGCCCCTGCCTTCGATGGCGCGGAACGTCAGTATGGAGTGCCGGCGAATGTCTTGGCGGCGATCTTGTCGATCGAGAGCGGGTGCGGCCGCAACACCGGCTCGCAGCTTGTCTTGCATCGGTTGGCGCGCTTGGCAATGGCGAACGAGCCGGCGAACCTCGACGACAACATCGCGCGACTCGCGGGCGACTCGCCCCATCGCGACCGGACCATTGAAGCCAAGGTGCGAGCGCGGGCGCGCTATCTGGAAGCGACCTTCTATCCCGAAGTGCGGGCGCTCTTCGCGGCGGCGGACCGGATGGGCGTCGACCCGCTGGCCATTCGCGGTTCCGGATCGGGCGCGTTCGGCTACCCGCAGTTCCTGCCGAGCAGTTATGTCGCGTACGGCGTAGACGCCGACGGCGATGGACGGGTCAGCCTCTACGATCCCGACGACGCGGTCGCCTCGTGCGCGCACTTCTTCGTCGGCCATGGCTGGCGCCCAGGGTTGTCGCTTGCGGAACAGCGCGCAGTCGTCTGGCAATACAACAAGTCGTCGGCGTACGCCGACGCGGTCATGACGATGGCGTCACGGATCGGAACGCCTGGGCCGGCGCGGCGCGGGACAGTCGTCTCGCTGCGGCAACGGTGATACAGCATCACGCGATGCCGGAATATAGCGAGCGATTCTTTCGCAGCGGCACGCTGCGGATTCACTTCCGCGATTGGGGCAATGCCGACGCGCCGCCCTTGATCATCGTGCACGGCCTGCGCGACCACTCGCACTCGTTCGACGATCTCGCGCGTGGATTGCTGGACCAGTTCCACGTCTTCGCGCTCGACCTGCGCGGCCACGGCGACAGCGAAACGACGCCGTACTACAGCTTCGGCCACTTCGTGCTCGATCTCCGCAACATGGTCCGGGCGCTCCGCCTGCCGCAGCCGATCCTCATCGGCCATTCGCTCGGGGGCGAACTCGTGGGGCACTTCAGCGGCAGCTTTCCCGAGGTGCCGGCGAAAGTCGTGATCATCGAGGGGCTCGGGCCGCCGCCGTCGAACATGGACGAGGAGGTGCGGTGGACGGTCGACGGCTTCACGCGGATCGATCGGGCATTCGCGGGTCACCCCGGACTCAAGGATCTCGACGCGGCCTATCGCCGACTGCGCGAACGCAATCCGCGGCTGCCCGAGAACAAGGCGCGCGAGCTGGCGTTGTTGGGCACCCGCGCGCGCGAAGACGGCACGCTGGAGTGGAAGTTCGATTCCATGTTGGCGACGATGTCGCTCAACGGTCCGTTCAATCTCGAATACAACATGGCGCTGTGGGGGCGGATCACCCCGCCGACCCTGATCATTCACGGCGCCGACTCCGGCGAGTTCTGGCGCGAGCAAGCCGGCGCGATCTATCTCGATCCCGACGATCTGGCGCGTCGGCTGGCATGTTTCCGCGATCACCGGTTTCTGGAGATCGCCGGCGCCGGCCACATGGTGCACTTCGATCGCCCGCGCGAACTCGTGACCGCCATCCGCGGGTTCTTGCTGGGGGATCGGGCGTGACGCCTCAGGGCGCGGCCGGGGGCAACAAACTGATCTCCGCGATCAATCGGCGACGCACGGCCGCAACGTCGGTGAACGGCGGGCGGCGCATGCGCGCGATCTCGGCCTCGGTGTAGGGCGCAAATCCGAGCGGCAACTCTGCGGGGCTGAACTCGCGCAGCATCCAATTCAACATCGCGGCGAGGCGCGCGTCGTTCAGCTCGGACTGCGATGTGCCCGGCACGCGCACCAGATACTCGCGCCCGCCGGGCACCCGGACAAATTTCCCGAGTTGATCGCGGAAGTCGGGTACCGCCGCCGTCGCACCGGACCCGTCGGCGGCGTGACAGCCTTGGCAATTGAGAATGTAGTCGGTGCGTGGATCGGCGCCGGCGACCGACGCGATCGCCAGCGCCATCGCGCAGACGATGAGCGGCCCGCGCGCCGCGTTCATGACTCGCCGGTGGCGATGCCGAGGACGATCGCGGTCGAACAGTTGTAGATGACGCTCTTGGTTCCGAAGCACCAGTTGATGTCGTTGCTACGGTGCGGGAAATACACCGGCTTGTCGCCTTCGTTGCGATGGCAGAAGCAGAGACCGCAGATGTGCTTTCCGCAGCAGTCGTTGTACGAAATGATGTAATCGTTGCCGTCGACCGGATTGCGGCAGGTGCCGATCCACGTGACCGGCGACATCTCGGTGCCCGGCGGGCAGGATCGCTGGGTGCCGCCGCAGCAACTGCACAAGAAGCCGTCGATCGCGCAGTGTCGCCAGTAGTCGCAGTTGGAGGGATCGCCAGCCGGGGTCGACGCGTCGGGTTCGCCGGGCGCGGGGGCCTTGGTTGGATCTTGTGCGGCGCGCGCAACCGGGAGGAGGGGCAAGCTTGCGCCGCCGACGAGCAGCGTTGCCGCGCGCGCCAGAAAGCCGCGACGCGAGCTGCGGCGTGCCACGCCGCGTGTGATGTGCATCAACCAGCGATCGACCCTATTCATCGTGGACTCCTCAGCCCATCATGCTGACGCGACGTGCCGGGTCGAGCGCTCGCGCTGCACGTACTCCTGCACCGACGCAACACCGCGTTCTTTCGCCTCGATCAGACTCTCCAGATGTTCGCGCGTGTTCACCAATCCTTTGGCCCGGATGACGCCCGTCGCGTCGAGCAGGACCGCGTGGGGCAGTTTGGCGACCTGATACGCCAGACCGAGCTCGGTGGACAGCACGTAGCCGAATTGTTCGAGACCATGCTCGCGTACGAACGCCTCGTGCTCGGCGGGCGTGCCGTCGCTGGCCAGAATCAGCCGCAGCCAGCCGCGCTCCGCGCGTGCGAGCGACTTGGCGATCGTCAACATCGTCTTGCAAACCGGACACGTCGGCGACACGAACAGAAGCAAGGTGCTCTTGGAGGCCGCATCGGCATCACCGATGTGGAGCGCTCGGCCCGACCAGTCGGTGAGATCGAAAACGGGCGCGGCGTCGCCGACCTGTGGTCCCGCGCTACGCATGAGCGCGCCGGCGGGTGCCACGCGCTCATGCAGGATGCCGACCTGCCGCAACAGGGCGAACACCACCGCGGCGAGCGCGATGACCGCGATCCACAGCACGAGGTTGGAGATGATGAGCGCGGGGAGCACGTCACGCTTCCCGTACTGGCGCCAGGCGCGCGCCGTTGGCGAAGGCAGTGGCCGACGCGGTGTACAGTAACGCGCCGGTAGCCGTCGCGGCGATGACCGTTGCGACATCAAGCCACACCAAGGCGCGCGTGGTGGTGCCGAGACACAGCATCAACGACGCGACGATCAGCAAGCCGTTCCGCACGAGCAACGAGTTGCCGAGCGGAACGCGCAACGCGGGTCCCACACAGCCGCAGTCGATTCGGCGACCTCGCACCAGATTGATACCGATGGCGACGGAGTACGCCGCGAGCAAGGTGGCGCTGCTCACGGCCGGCAACGCGATGTCTGACGCAACGAGGGTCAGGCCGATGGTTGCTTCGAGAACGACAATCGCCCGGGCGACGTTGGCCCTCAGCACGACGGGAACGAGATCGTACGCAGCGAGCGCTTGCACGAATTGGCGAAGATCGCGCAGTTTGTGCGCCGCGGCCGTAAGCCAGAGCAGCGCGAGTGAGGCGCGCAGCGTCCAGTGCAGCGCCGGATCAAGCAACCACGTGGGCGTCATGGTTCGGTCCACGGAGCGAACAGCGCGTCGGTGGTCCAGCCGGTCGGTGTGACGCGGCGGAGGAAGTCTCCCGAGACCGCATCGTAGACCCCAACCGCGCCGCTGAACTGCGAGGCGGTGAAGAGCAGTGGCGTGCGGTCTTGCGTCACCTGGATGTGACTCACGGCCGCGGGAACGAACGTGTTGAGCACCCAGTCCGACAGCCATCGCCACCGGCTGCCGGGGTCGAGCGGAAAGCCGTAGACGGTGAGACCCGGACTACGCAACTTGATCCGCTGCGACCGCACGTGCTTGTCGATGTCGTAGGTCCACACCTCTTCGCCCGGGTCCTTGTGCGTATCCTTGCCGCCGCGGTGCACCAACGAAAACAGTCGGCCGGTGGCGGTATGTACGGCCAAATGTTGCAGGCCGCCGATGCGCCAGCTCTGCTTGCGATCGTCGTCCGTCAGCAGGGACCAGGGCTCGGCGAAGCGGGGCTCGGGTTGCGTCACGTCGATCGGATGCACGTAGCCTTCGAACGACACGAACAACCACTGATCGCGAAAGCGGACGGCCTTTTCCGTCACGGGATCCTTGACGGGATCGAAAAACGGCTGACTGCGCTGCTTGCCGACCTCGTGGCCGTCATCGTTGATGGTGACGGTGAGCGCCGAACCATCGGCGCACAACGACAGGAAGCGACGAGTGCCTGCGGTGTAGACGAGTCCACATCCGGGGATGTCGATTTGGCTCACGAGCGCGCGCTGCTCGACGTTGACGACGCTCAGCGAGGTGCGCGGCGTCCAATTGAAGATCACTGCGAATCGCTCGTCGTCGGAGAGCGCCGAGTGACCGAGCGACACCGCGTCGATCGCGCGCATCGGCGGCAAGTTGACCTCGCCGACCGAAGAGAGCGTCGCCGTGTCGTAGATTTCCAACACATCGGTGCGTTCACCGTGGGTGCGGCGAGAGAAGTACGTGCTGGGGATATAGATCTCCGAGCGCCGCATGGAGAACAGTGGCGAGATGGGACCGTAGCCGCCGTTGACGAGACCGAGAAACCGGCCGGAGTCGAGATCGACGAGCGCAATGCGTTCGAGAACCAAGTCCGCCACCCACGCCCAGTGCGAGCTGAACGGGGGCGACAGCTTTTCGATTCGCCCGGGTGCTTCGGTCGGCACGTCGGCCCGCGCCGACTGCGATATGGCAAGAGCGAGTACTAACGCGAGGCACGCGTTTCTGAACTTCATGCCGATTGCGGCGTGAACCCAGCGGCCGTCCACAGCGGAGCGCGACTACCATGGAGGGGCCGCGTGTCGCAACCCGACATATCAGTATGCTTCGCGTCGGCCGGATGGGGGGTGCGATGGGCGGGGCTGACAATCTCGGACGAACGTGCATAGAATCGCCGGCGATGCGGCGGCCGATCCGAACGTATGGTCTCGTCCTTGCGGCGATCGCGTTGATCGGTGTCGGCGTCAGTGGGGAAATATTCTGGCTGCACCGGCGACTCGCCGCGGAGTCCGGCTTCGCAAGTTTCTGCAACGTCAACGCGGTGGTCAATTGCGATGTCGTGCTGACGAGCCAATACGCCAAGCTGCTCGGCTTCCCGGTCGCCGGCTGGGCGGGAGCCTACTATGCGTTGCTGGCAGGGTTGGCGGCGATCGCGTGGCGGGGTGGCGGTAGCGGCGCGCCGGCGGCGGCGGTTCGCACCGCCCGCCGCGCGGCAAGCTGGGCGTTCGCACTGGCGTCTTTCGGGTTGGTGTTCTCGGGCTATCTGGCGGTGATCGCGCTTGGGGTGCTGGGTGCGGTGTGTCTGATGTGCGGCGCGCTGTACCTGGTTGGGGCCGGCGTGTGGTTGACCTCGTGGCGACTGCGTCGGGCGCTGGTGTTCGAGCCCGCGCGGCGCGCCCGCGCCTCGCAACGCAGCGACCGCTGGGTGATGTGGGCCGCCGCCGGACTGACCGCGGCGGTGTTACTCGGAGCGGGGTGGGAGGCGTTCGGGCCGCGGGCACACGGACTCACGGCGGAAGAAGTCGCGCAAAAGCGCCCGGATTTCTATCGTTGGTATCTCGCGCAACCGGTGGTCAGCGTGCCGCCCGACGCGGGCCGTGAACTTGGCCCGGCCAGCGCCCCAATCACGATCGTCTCGTACTCCGACTTCGAGTGCGGGCATTGCGCCGCCTTGGCGCACAGCCTGCACGAGACGCTGCCGCGGTATCGCGGACAAGTGCGCGTGGTGTTCCATCATTTTCCTCTCGACCGCGCGTGCAATCCGTCGCTCAAGACCGAGATTCATCGGCGCGCCTGTCGCGCCGCGATCGCGGCCGAGTGCGCCGCGCAACAAGAACGGTTCTGGCCGTACCACGATCTCTTGTTCGACAATCAACAGCGGCTTGAAGATGCCGATCTGGTCGCATACGCGGACAAGGTGGGGCTCGATCGCGCACACTTCGAAGCCTGTCTCGCCGGCGCGGCCGCGCGTGAGCAGGTCGAGCACGATGTGCAGAGCGGCGTCGGACTCGGGGTTGAGTCGACGCCGACGGTGTTCATCAACGGCCGGCGCATCAAGGGCGCGCTCGATCCCGAATTGATGAGTTATGCGCTCAGCATCGCGCGCGGCGGCGCGACTCCGTAGTGCGACGGCGTGTGCGCGCCTCAGCAACCGCGCGCGAACCTGCGCGAAATAACTTTTGCAGAAAAAATTCTTGACTTCATTTTTCGTCGGGACTAAGAGGAGCGCCTCTTCGTCAACGCAGTCGAAATTTTTTGCGACGAAATGACTCTTGTCGGTTGCGCGCGCTGCCTTCCTTGTGAGGAAGGAAGGGCGGGCGTGTGGGGGGAAAACTGTGCATGGCGGTGTGGAGAGGTTGTGGAAGTTGGTGCGGTGGCGGTGACTTACTGCGTTGTCCCCACCTGGGGATAACCAGCGCGCGTACCGACAAGCTTGCGGGGTGAGCGGGTGCACGAGGGACGGGCACGTATGGAAGAACTGTGGGCGACGGCGTTGCCGCTGTTGCGGCAACAAGTGGGCGAACGCAACTTCGTGACCTGGATCGAACCGATTCGGTGCGCCAGCGACACTGACGGCTTGCGGCTCGAAGTGCCGAATCGGTTCTTTCAAGAATGGATCACCCGCCACTTCATGAGCGCGATTCGCTCGGCGCTCGCGGCGGCCGGGGGTGGCGAGCAGTGCGCCGTGCGCACCGTAGTCGACGGGGTGTGGACGCCGCCGGCGATGCCGCCGTTGCCCGCTCGTCGCGAATCCGCCGGCGAGTCGCGACCGCGGGTGCCCAAGATCGGGCGCCTGGTCTCGCACTACACGTTCGCGACCTTCGTCGTCGGCGACGCCAACCAGGTCGTGTATCAAGCGGCGGTGGCGGTCGCCGCCGAGCCGGGCCGCCGGTTCAATCCGCTATTCCTCCACGGCGGCGTTGGCTTGGGCAAGACCCACCTCGCCAACGCGCTCGCGCACGAGATGCTCGCGCGCAATCCGCGTATGCGTATGGCCTGTCTCTCGGCTGAGGCGTTCATGAACGCGCTGATCACCTCGCTGCGACAGGATCAGATGACCCTGTTCCGCGATCGCTTCCGCCAAGTCGACGCGCTGATCCTCGACGACGTGCAGTTTCTCGCCGGCAAGGAGCGCACGCAGGAAGAGTTCTTCCACACCTTCAATACGCTGTACGGCAACAACAAGCAGATCGTGCTGACCTCGGACAAGCCGCCGGCCGCGATCACCGGCCTCGAGCAGCGTTTGAAGAGCCGATTTGAGGGCGGATTGATCGCCGACATGCACCCGCCGACGTTGCCGATGCGAGTGGAGATTTTGCAACGCAAGGCGGCGCTGCTGAGTTGTGCGATTTCCGAAGACGTGGCCTGGCTGCTAGCGCGCACCGGTGGACCGAGTGTCCGCGAGTTGGAGGGCGCGCTCACCCGGGTGGTGGCGACGGCGACGCTGCGCAATCTGCCGATCACCATCGAGTTGGCGCAGCAGGCCCTCGGCCCGCTGGCCGGGCGCGGCCCGCACGTTTCGATCGAGACGATTCAAGAAGTGGTCAGCCAACATTTCAATATCTCGCTCGGCGAGTTGAAGTCGCATCGCCGCGATCGCCACTTGGCGCAGGCGCGTCAGGTGGCGATGTATCTGTGTCGAACGTTGGCAGAGGCGTCGTTCCCGGTCATCGCCGAGAAGTTCGGTGGGCGCGACCACTCGACGGTGATGCACGCCGTCCGAGTCATCGAGGAACGTCGCGTCGCTGATAGCGTGCTTGCCGACGCAATCCTGGCGATTGAAACCAGCTTGCGCAGCCGCAACGCCGCATGAGGCGGCGTCCCTTCGGCCTCGCCCGATCGCGCGCGTGTCTCACAAGAGTCGCGCAAGCGATTGTGCCGATGTGAAGAAAATACTGCACGTTGCGCCCACTTACTCGCCGATTGCGAAGTTGACAAACAAGTCCTGCGCAGGAAGAGTAGGCGACCATTCGTGTGGAGGACCCTACGATCGCAGTAATGCAACGCGACAAGCGACGGTGGCGAACCGAATTGATGCTGCTCGCGCTGCTGGCCATCCGCGTTGGTACCGCTTCCGCCCAAGTCGCGCTGCTGCGCTTCAATGCGTTGAGTCCGCAGTTGTCGATCGATCTGCCCGGGGATGTCGGGCGCCCGGCGATTGCCCTGGCCAAGATGGTCAACACCGAGCCGTTTCTCGATATCCTCAGCATTTCTAGCGACGGCGTCCAAATGTTCCGCGGCCGATCCGATGACACGGTCAGCGACCCGGTCGGAATCGACGTGGGCGGCGCGCCCACCGCCCTGGTGACGGGTCTCTTCAATGACGACACCAATCTTGATGTTGCCGCGATCGTCGACGGTGACGTAGTCGTAGCGCTCGGAAATGGCGACGGCACGTTTCAAGCGCCGATTACCAGCACGGTACTCGCGGCATCACCGGTAGCGATCGCGACGGCGAAAATCGACGGCGACAATATTCTCGACATCGTATTGGCGCTCAGTGACGAGAGCATCTATCTGATGCACGGCAATGGGGACGGGACTTTCAGCGAATTTTCAACCCCATCTCTCGATACGACGCAGAGTGGGGCGACCGCGATATTGGCGGCAGACGTCACCGGTGACGGCAAAGTGGACGTCCTCGTCACCAACACGCTATCGGATACCGTCACTCTCTTCCCTGGTCGGGGCGATGGGACATTTGGTACCTTGCGACAGATTGATACCGGCTCCGACAGCGAACCGGAAGGGATCACCGTGGGTGCAATCGACTCCGACCCATACGTGGACCTCGCGGTTACTACCATGGGCCTCGGTACCGGACTGGACGCTGTCTCTGTCTTCCCAGGTCAGCGAAGTGGGACCTTTTTGACCGAGAAGACGATTCAGAGCACGGCTGAATTTGCGCATGACGTCGCGCTCGCAGACGTCGACAACGACCATGCGTTGGATCTGATCTCGGTCGGGGACTTGACGGGAATCGGCGTTCAATTGAATCAGTTGAACGGATCGAGTCTCCAAGACTGTTGCACCGGTTCCGCGTTGCCTGCATTTGGCGACTTGCAGTCGCTGCGTGGCCTGGTCAATCAGGGAGACTCGATGCTCCAGGTTGTGGTCGGCGATGTCGACAACAACGGTTTGATCGATATCGTCGCCCTTCGGAGCCCGTCAAGCGGCGGAATGATTGCCGTCGCGTTCAACCGCAGCAACGACCCCACGCCGACCCCGACGACCGGCGGGTCGCCAAGCGCGACCGTTACGGGCAGTGTTCCGCCCAGCGCGACGCCGACCCCAACCCCGCCACCGACATCCACCCCTACGCCGACCACGATCCCGACCGCGCCGTTCGGCGTCTGCCGCTTCCCCGTTTCGACCGCGCAGAAGTTGGTCGACATCGCCAGCGGTGATCTCAACCAGGACGGCAAGCCGGACATCGTGGTTGCCGACCAGGCCGGCAGTCAGATCATCGTGGGCATGGTCAACCAACCCTTGCTTCGAACCGCGATGAAATGTCCGACCGACTTCACACTGAGCGGCCTGACGGCGATTTCGCTGTCGAGTGCGCCGGCGGCCGTTGCCCTCGGAGATCTCGGAGTTCCGGACGGAGCGTCGGACATTGCGGTCGTGACGCAAGGCGGCCTGGTGATCCTGAAGAACAACGGCAACGGCGGCTTCTCGGTCGGCGACAGCTTCAACGTTGGAAGCGATGGCGCCTCGGTGGCGTTGAGCGACCTCGATCGCAACGGCCGGCTCGACATCATCGTCGGCCACAGCTCCAGCACGAGCGTCACCATTCTCGACGGTCAGGCCGATGGTGGGTTCACCATGCGCAGCGTGCCGTTGGGTCGAACGCAAACGGTCGTGACTGCGCGCGATCTCAACAACGACGGACGTGTCGATATCGCGACCGTGAACAGCGCCACCGGAGAGCTGGTTGCGCTGTTGCAAGACTCACAGGTGGCGAACGGCTTCCGCGTCCTCCCGCCACAATCCCTGAATGGGACGCCGACCGGACTGCTGGCCGACGATTTCAATCACGACGGCGTCGCGGATCTCGCGCTGGCTCTGAACACCGGCTCGCCGACCGGCTTGTTGGCCATGACCGGTGCGGTGCGCGGCAGCGGCGTCAGTTACAGCCAAGCCAGTCGCGCCGCGGCCGGCGGCTCTCCCAGCGCCATCGGCGAGGGGGACTTCAATCGCGACGGCCAAGTCGACGTGGTGGTCTCCAATCAGAACGACAGCACCTTATCGTTCTTCGACAACATGGCAGGGCAGTTTCCGCGGCCGCGCCTCCCACTGGACCTTGTCGGCGTTGCGCCGGTGGCATTGACCGTGGCGGACTTTGACGGCGACGGAATTCTCGACGTTGCAACCGCCAACCAAGGCGACGGCTCGATCACGATCTTGCGCAGCGCCAATCCCCCTCCGACACCGACGCCGACCCAGACCGGTACGCCGACGGTTACGCCTACGCCGACGATTTCGGGAACGCCGACCGACACCAGCACGCCGACGATCGGTTTGACCGGAACCCCCACGATAACCGGAACCCTTCCAACCCGCACCCGCACGTTCACGCCGACGGTGACGGGCACGCCGACGCCGGATCGCCCCTTCGGCGTCAACGGTCAAGGCTGTGCGGTCGTGGCGCCCGGAAGTCGTGGACGCGACTGGGGCGGGACGCTCTACGTGATTGCCGGGTTGATTGGATGGCGGTGCTCACGGCGAACACGGCGATGAAACGCGCCCCCCAAGCGATTTTCGTATTCCTCGTCGCCGCGACGTTCATTCCCGCTGCGGCGTGGTCACAGACACTCGGAGACTACGGGAAGTGCAGCCTCGTGTCCGGCGGCAGGCCGGTCGCGATCGTTAGCGGCGACTTCAACAGCGACGGCAGTCAGGACTTCGCCGTCGCCGTCAGCGAGTCGTCGAACAATCGACTCGAAGTGTTCTTCGGTAACCGGACGCAGTTCGCGACCGGCGGCTGTGCTGAGGCGGTGCAAATGCAAACATTCGCGCTTTCCAGCAGTGCGGTGCCGACGGCGCTTGTGGTGGGGGATTTCGGCAACAACGGAACACTCGATATCGCTATCGCCGAGAGCGATGGGGTGATCATCGCGTCCAACGACGGCAAGGGACAGTTCACGCTGGGATCGGTGATCGCCGCCGGTGATTCGCTCAATGGCATCGCGGTCGGCGACATCGACGGCGACGGCTTGCTCGACTTCGCCGTCGCCGACGGATTCAACAACAGCATCCGCTTACGCTTTGGACTCAGCGGTGGCCAGTTCAGCGACCTGCAGACCATCCCGATCAGTCATCCGGTGACCGGAGTAGCGCTGGCCGATGCCAATCTCGACGGTTTACTTGATCTGTTCGTCTTGAGCAGCGACAACGTCGTGACTGTCGCCCTCCAGGGTCCGTTGCCGAGTCCGGCTCCGACTCCGTCGGCGAACCGAGTCAATTTTCCACCGAGCGAATATCAGGACATCAATACGCCGCTGGTGTCGAGTGCGTTTGTCGTGGCGGATTTCAAACGCGACGGCGTCCCTGACTTTGCGGTCGCGGCCACCGGTTCCGGTGCGTTGGGGATGTTCACCGGCGAACGTGTCGGCGTGAGCGGCATCGCCTACACCGCGCTCTCAACCATCTCGATCGGCAATGCCTCAGCCGCGATCGCAGCAGGCGATCTGAACAACGACGGCAAGGTCGATGCGGTAGTCGCCGGCGGCACGACGGTTCTCCTGCTGCCGGGCGACGGCCAAGGTGGTTTCAACACTCGAACGTCGTACGATGCAGGCCCCGGCCCGACCGGCGTGGCGCTGGCAGATGTCGACGGCGACGGAAAACTTGATGTACTGACCGCCAACGGCGAAGGCGGCACCGTCAGCATCTTGCTGAGCAGCAACCCACCGCCGCCGCCGACCGCGACGCCGACCAACACCGGCCAGCCGACCCCGACGCCAACGCCGACCCGCACGCCGGTCACCGACTGCTGTACCGAGCATGCAAGCAGCGGTTGCAACGACAGCGTGTGCCAAGCCTGTGTGGCGACGAACGATCCAGACAATTTCTGCGTGACCCAGCGCTGGGACCCGACCTGCGTGCAGCTGGCAAAGGGCACCTGCGCCGCCATGTGTATCTGTTCCTCTTTCACCCCGACGCCGACGGTCACGCCGACTTCATCGCCGACCTTGACCCTGACTCTCACGCCGACCTTCACCGGGACGCCGACGGCGACGCCGACCGATACGATCACCGGCACGCGGCCGGTGAGCACGCGGACGCCGACCGCGACGCCGACGATCACCGGCACGCTGCCGACGGCGACCAACACCGCCACCCCGACCGCGACGCCGACGAATACCTCGACGCCGACCCGGACGCCGACGCCTACCTTCACCTTCACGCCGACCGCGACGGGGGTGGGTGGGTTCGCGCTCCAGGGTGGTTCCGGCTGCGCGATCGGCGATGCGCGCAGCGGCTGGATGTGTCTGCTGCCGCTGGCTGCATGGTGTGCCGCACGCCGTCGCCGCTGAGTGAAATTGCATTCAGGAATGTGGCGGGCTAGGTACGCCGCATGATCGGTCTGACCGGATGGAGCGTGTACGTCCCGCGTTGGCGCCTCGATCGCAAGCTGATCGGCCAGGCGTGGGGAGCGCCGCAGCCTGCGGGCGCGTGCGCGGTCGGCAACTACGATGAAGATGCATTGACCATGGCCGCCGAGGCCGTACGATCGGTGGTTGGTGACGACGGCCAGGCCATCGGCGGGCTGTATTTTGCGAGCGCGAGTGCGCCCTACTGGGAAAAACAGATCGCCGCCGTCATCGCGACCGCCTGTGATCTACCGCGGCAGCTCGTCACCGCCGACTTCGGCGGCTCGGCGCGCGCCGGCACCAGTGCGGTGCTGGCGGCGATTCGCAGCGCACAAGCCGGCGCGTTCGCGCATGCGGTGGTGGCGGCAGCCGATGCGCGGCTGGCGGCGCCCGAGTCCGAGCTGGAAGGCCTACTCGGTGACGCGGCGGCGGCGGTTCGGGTCGGCACGCGCGACGTGATCGCCGAGTTCATTGATGCCGCGTCGATTGCCGAAGAGTTCACCTATCTGTGGCGGACGGATAGCGCGCGGTTCGTGCAGGCGTATGCGGGGAAGTTCTCGAACACTTTCGGCTACGCGCGCGATGTGGGCGATGCGATCACATCCCTGCTCGGGCGCAACCGGCTTGCCCCGACGGATATTGCGAAGCTCGCGCTGTATTCGCCGGACGCCCGCGCGGCCGTCGATCTCGCGAAGTCGCTCGGTTTCGACGTCAAGCAGCAGCTACCGCCGCCGTGTGCGAACGCGATCGGCTGCACCGGCAACGCGGAAGCACTGCTTCAACTCGCGGCAGTGTTGGAGAGCGCGCGACCCGGCGATCGGATCTTGGTGGGCAGCTTTGGTGAAGGTGCGGATGTTCTGCTGTTCCGCGTGACCGACGCGATCACGCGGTACCAGCCGGCTACGCGTCTGCGCGATTGGATCGACAGCGGCGTCTCGCTGCCGTCGTACCAGAAGTATTTGAAGTACCGGCGCGTGATCGAGAGCGACGAGCCGGGCGAAGCCATCTTCAACATTCTGGAGTTCAAGGAACTCAAACAGGACGTGCGGTTGTACGGGAGTCGCTGCGAGCAATGCGGCACGGTGCAGTACCCGATCGCGCGGGTGTGCATCCAGTGCAAGGGCCGCGCGCTTGCCGATCATCGATTGGCGCGTGCGGGGACGGTGTTCACCTTCACCGTCGACCATCTCATCGCCAACATCGATCATCCGCTGATCATGGCGGTGATCGATCTCGACGACGGCGGGCGTGTCTATTTGCAGACCACCGACGCCGCCGCCGACGGCGTGCAAGTCGGTACCCGCGTCACGCTGGCATTCCGCCGCTTGCACGAAGGTGGCGGCAATCACAACTATTTCTGGAAGGCCCGTCCGGTACGGGTTCGAGGTGAAGCATGAAAGACCAGGTTGCCGTGATCGGTGTTGGCTGCACGAAATTCGGAGACCTGTTCGACAAGAGTTACGAAGATTTGATTTGCGATGCGGCGTTCGAAGCGTACGACGACGCCGGAATCGATCCGGCCGATATCCAGGCGGCGTATTTGGGCACGTATCTGCCGGGACCGAGTGGAGGCAAAGCCGCGGTGTCGCTCGGTGATGCGCTGCGCTTGTATGATCGCCCGATCACCCGCGTGGAAAACTACTGCGCCACCGGCACCGACGCGTTCCGCAACGGCTGCCTCACGATCGCGTCGGGTGCGGCCGATTTCGTTTTGGTGCTGGGTGCCGAGAAGTTGAAAGATCGCGGCGGACGTGGATTGCCGCGGCTGGGGCATCCGCTGTTGGCGAAGGGCAACTCGGCTCCGGGGCTGTTCGCGTTGGCGGCCAACCGCTACATGCACACGTTCGGCATGGGTCGTGAGACCCTCGCGAAAGTTGCGGTCAAGAATCACTACAACGGTGCCCGCAATCCGAAGGCGCATTTGCAGATGGAAGTCACCGAGGAGCAAGTGTTGAAGGCGCCGATGATTGCGTGGCCCTTCGGCTTGTTTGACTGCTGTCCGACCACCGACGGCGGCGCGGCTGCCATTCTGTGTCGCGCCGATCTCGCGAAACGATTTCGCAACGATTACATCTTGGTGAAAGGTTTCGGCCTCGCGGTGACCAGCGGACGGCCATACTTCGATCCGACCTTCGACTACCTGGGATTCCGTTCGACCCAGATGGCGGCGCAGCAGGCGTACGCGATGGCGAAGATCGCTCCTGCCGACATTGACTTCGCCGAGGTCCACGACTGCTTCACGTGGACGGAGATCTCAAATACAGAAGACCTTGGCTTCTGCCGGAAGGGCGAAGGCGGTGCATTGGCGGCCGAGGGACGCACGAGGATCGACGGTGACATCCCGATCAATCCAAGCGGTGGGTTGAAGTCGTTTGGCCATCCTATCGGCGCGAGCGGCGTACGGATGATCTACGAATGTGTACAGCAACTCCGCGGTCAGGCGGGTGAGCGACAAGTCCGCGGTGCCGAGGTGGGGCTTGCTCACAACGTGGGCGGTCCCGGCGCTGTGTCGTGCGTGATTGTGCTTGGGAACAACTGAATCGAGTCGCATTTTAAGACGATGCGGTCGTCTCGTTCCACCACTGCCGGAACCTAAGAAGGCAGCGTGGATGACGCTCGCGTGTGTTCGCGACTGATTTGAATCAGGGGCACGGTTTCTGCTCGGTGATTTGGCGTCCGAAACAGTTGCGAGGGGAAAAGGGGAAACCGGGATGGAAGCAGCCACGGCCGTTGCCGAGTGGTCCAGTCCAGTCGCTGCCAGCGAGACCAGCTTTCCGAAGCTCGCCGAGCCGGAAGTCTTGATGCCGTCGCAGTTCCTCGACCTCATGCGCGGGCACAGCCCGTATGAGGGCGAGACGCGCCTGATGCTTGCGGTTCTGGAAGACGCCATTTCGTGCTTTCAGAAATACGCCGGCGCGACCAAGGGCCGCCGCCAGCGACTCTTTCGCGAGGCGGAGGAGTGGCTCTTTGATGAAGGGTCGCCATGGGCGTTCTCCTTCGAGGCGATTTGTTCGACGCTCGATCTGAACCCCGAGTATCTGCGAACCGGACTGCTTCGATGGAAGGAAGCGTTCCTGGCGCGGCCCGACGCCGCGGTGGCCAGCGTGGCCCGTGTGCGCCTGCGCGCTGCGCGCCGCCACAAGATTCTTCCGTTCGTCCCGCGCCGAAGAAAGAAAGCCGAGAAGGTTGCAGCGGTCGCCTGACGAAAGCTCCAGTCGTCAGGTTTTTAGCGGACTAGCGTTTCGAGTAGCGGCTCTCGAATGATCCGAGCGATCATTCGGGAGCCTTTGTCGGTTGACGTGCTGCTCCAGCGGTGGCACTCGCGTTGCTCTCCGCCGAAGAGGGTGATGACCGAAACGACGACCGCACGTCCTTCGCGCATGTGGGCTGCTATGCGGTCCGCCGACGCCCGGTTGGACAAGAAGCGCACCGTCCTTCTGCTGCGGTCGGTCGTCATTTTCACCACCTCGTACTTGGTCTTGTTCGGATCTCACGCGAACATCACGTCTGGTCTGATCTATGCGGCGGTCCTGGTCGCCTCGAATATCGGGCTGGCGGTGATGCCACCGCGTCTATTCAACGCAACCAGCTTCGCACCGGCACTGCTCCTCGGGGATACTGCGCTCGTCGTCATCGGGCTATTCCTCACCGTTGGGTTTTCGCAGGAATTCTTGATCGTCTACTTCTTCACCATCTTTCTCACGACGGCGGCAGAGACCGTCGGGCAGATCGCGGTCGGCGCGACCTTGGTCAGCGGGCTCTATGGTTATTGGCTCTACTTGAGCACCGATGGGCAGCTCGATCCATCGCATTGGTTGCGGTTGCCCTTCTTCTTCGTGGTGGCGATCTTCTACGCGTTCTTGACCGACGAGCTGAAGGTCGAGAAGCGTCGCCGCCAGGAGGCCGAGCGTGAGCGCGAGCATCTCCGTCTCCTCTTGCAAGTTGCCGGATCGATGTCGCAGTCGTCGGTGAGCAGCGAGTGCATCAAGAGCATCGGCAAACTCATCGAAGACGCTGTGCCGCATCTCCGATGTGAGGTGAGTGCCGAACCCACGCCGCGCGGCGTGGATCGCGACACGGTCTGGCTGCCGATCGAGGCTTACGGCCAGCGCTTCGGAAGCGTCATCCTCCGATCGAACACGGGCACGGTGAGCGCGAACGAGCAAGCCCTGGCGCAGCTCGTGATGCACGCGGTTGCCAGCGCTGCATACACGGCGCAGCAAGTAGAAGTCGCGCAAACCGCTTCGCGGCTCAAGGAAGAGTTTCTGGCGACGTTGTCGCACGAGTTGCGTACGCCGCTGCACGCCATTCTTGGTTACAGCGACTTGATCGAGAGCGCGGCTGAATCGTTGCGCGACTCGTTGATTCTCGAGAGCGTCGGCCGCCTGCGGGCGAACACGCGACACCTCCATGACTTGTTGGAGGAGATGATGGGCTTCGCCGTCCTGAAGGCCGGTCATGTGACCACGAACGTCGTGCCGTTGGACATCCCCAGGTTCGTCGGCGAGCTGGCCGCGCTCACCAAGGAATTGCTCTCGGGGCGTCCAATCGAGTTCGAGCTCGATCTTTCCGTCAACCTGCCAGTGGTCGTGACCGACGCGCACAAGCTTCGCCAGGTGCTGGCGAGCCTTCTAAGCAACGCCGTCAAGTTCACGGAGCGCGGTTACGTGCGGCTCGCCGTCGCGGCGCGCGGAAGCGATCAGATCGCGTTTAGCGTCAGCGATACCGGCATCGGGATCGCAGAAGAGGATGTGCGGGTGATCTTCGATGACTTCCGGCAAATCGACGGTTCGAGCACGCGGCGCTTTGGTGGGGTCGGGCTTGGCCTCGCCTTGGCCCGCAACATTCTCGCATTACTGGGGGGCCGGCTCGAGGTCGCCAGCGAAGTCGGGCGCGGCTCGACCTTTCACGCCATCATTCCGTTCGCGGCCACCGATATAACGCGGGCGAACCTTCCGGTCCGCACCTCCGCCGTTGTCGAGCCGAGTCGTGTGCGCGAACCCGAAGCCCAGTGGGCTTCGCTGTAGCTCACACCATCCGCGAAAACAGCGCCAGAAACTTCGCCAACCACGGTCCCAGCGAGCAGACGCAGTAGACCGCGGCGAGCAGTCGCAGCACGTGCGCCGCTAGGTAGGCGGGCGCCAATCGATGAAGGAGTACGAGCAGCCCGCACGCTTTCGCTTTGAAGAGGAGCAGGGACGGACCAACGCCCAACGCGAGAAACGTGTGGCGCAAGAGCGGGTTAGCCTCCGACCAGCCCTCGCGCAAACCGGAGTATGTGGCGATTCCGTCGAACATCTGCAGTGCCACGTTCAGCGCGAACAGGTGGTACATGTAGCGATCAGACGCGACCTCTACGATCTGTTCCACGCTCCACCGCTACCCCAATCATCGGCAGGAGTCGAGCATGAAAGTGCACGGCCGGTTCGCGCCCGCCGCGGCTAGTTCAGGACTTTGGTTTCCTTCAAGCGGGCGATCGCGTCCGGTGCGTATCCTAGCACATCGCGCATCACGTAGTCGGTGTCCGCTCCCAGGCACGGAGCGGCACTCCGGACCGCACTCGGCGTTCGCGACATCCGCCACGGAATGCCGGCGTGTTGGCGAGTTCCGACTTCGGGATGCGGGTGCGACACGAAAAATTCCGTCTCGCTCAAATGGGGGCTCTCTGAGAGATCGCGATTGCTCGCCGAAACAAATGAGGGGATGCCGGCCGCTTGAAGTTGGCACACGACGTCTTCCGCCGCGCGCGTTGCCGTCCACTCGGCCACCAACGCTTCCAGAGCGTCTTCGTTGGCTTTTCGCGCCTGGATGGTCGCGAAGCGTGGATCGTCGCCCCACGCAGAATTGCCCATGATCTCGGCGATGCGGCGCCATTCGCTGTCGTTCCGCACGGCAATCGCAATCCAGCGCTCCTGACCGGCGCAGCGAAAAACCCCGTGCGGTGCCATGTGCGGATCGCGGTTGCCGTCGCGCACCGGCTGCGTGCCGTTCATGGTGTACTCCATGACGGCTTCGGGCAGGATAGATATCGTGGTCTCCTGTTGCGATAGATCGATGTACTGTCCGCGGCCGGTGCGGGCGCGGTG
Source organism: Binatia bacterium (assembly GCA_035541895.1). Lineage (GTDB taxonomy): Bacteria > Desulfobacterota > Binatia > HRBIN30 > JACQVA1 > DATKMK01. The sequence goes on from DATKMK010000013.1 coordinate 24,713, forward strand.
GTGGAGCGCCGCAAGCACCGCGACCGCGCCGTGGAGTCCGCCGTTCGGATCGCCGTACGAAATGCCGACATGCATCGGCGGCCAGTCACGATAGCCGGTGACCGAGGACAAGCCGGATAGCGGCACTTGTGCGGGACCATACGAGACGAACTGGCTTTCGGGGCCGCTCGCCCCGTATCCCGATAGCGCGATCATGATGAGGTCGGGTTTGATCGCGCGGAGCACTTCGTAGCCCAAGCCCATCCGATCCATGACTCCGGCCGCGAAATTCTCGCACACGACGTCGCACTTGCCGACCAACTGCTTGGCGATGTCGATCGCGCCCGGCTGCTTGAGATCGAGTGCGAGGCTGCGCTTGCCTTGGTTGTACTGGTTGAAGTAGCCGCTGCGATTGACGCCGAATTCGCCGTCCGCCCACGGCGGCAGCAGCCGGGTCACGCAAATGCGCGTGCTGGTCTCGATGCGGATGACTTCGGCCCCAAGATGCGCCAACTGCAAGGTGCAAAATGGACCGGCCCACACCCAGGTGAAATCTGCAACGCGAATCCCTTCCAGTGGCTGCTTGGGCGCCATCGCCAACCTCCTCAGACCACGCGCTCGCTGCGTAGCGCGTCGACTTCGTGCGGCGTGAGATGCAGGTCGCCTGTCAGCACGGCGTCGGTGTGCTCGCCCAACGTGGGCGCGGGCGAGCGCAATGTCCACGGCGTCTGGGAAAAGTGGTACGGCGCGCCCGGCACCGTCACCGGCCCCACAGTGGGCTGAGCCACGGTGGCGAAGAATCCGCGCGCGCGCAGGTGCTCGGAACGTAGCAGATCGCCCATCGTCGAGACCGGAGCGAACGGAATCCGCCGCTGCTGGGCGGCCCGATACAATTCGTCGACCCGCTGCTCCTTGACCCAGTCTTGCAGCATCAGCTTGAGCGCATCCCAGTTGGCCGCGCGCGTCAGGCGATTTTCAAACAGCTCCATGGCTGCCCACTCCGGGTTCCCCATCAGCTCGACGAAGCTGCGCCATTGATGTTCCTCGATGCAACAGAGGAAGATCCACCCGTCGGCGCACTCCATGAAGTCGAGCGGCTGAATCGGCTTCACACCCAGGCGGGACGCCACCAGGCCCATGTACGGCCAGTATTCGAAGGTCAGCTCCAAGATCGCCGCCAGGCATTCCTGGATCGACACGCTGACGTGTTGCCCTTGGCCGTCGCGCGCCGCGGCGTAGAGCGCTCCCAGCGTTGCCACTGCGGCGTTCACGCCGCCCTGAAATTCGGACTGATGGCCGAAGGTCTTCAGCGGCGGCATCGCTTCGGTTCCGGGGCCCCCGCCATTCAAGTAGGCGATGCCCCCGGCGTTCCACAGGATCATATCCGTCGCCGCGTACTCCCGATGCGGGCCGACCAGACCGAACGGCGTGATCGAGGTCATCACGAGGCGCGGATTGCGAGCGGCAAATCGGTCGTAGTCGAACCCGAGTGACGCCATCTCAGCCGGCGGGGCGTTGTGCACGAAGATGTCGGCCCGGTCGATCAGTGTGCCGAACAGTTCCCGGCCGCGTGTGGTGGTGAGGTCGAGCGTGATGCTGCGCTTGTTCGTGTTGAGGTAGATGTACAGCCCGCTGGCGTTCGGGTCCGGCCGTCCGCCGGGAAACGGTCCGCGCCGACGCGAGCTGTCACCCGCAAGCGGTTCGACCTTAATCACCTCCGCACCGAGATCTGCGAGGAGTTTCGAGGCGTAAGGTGCGGCGACGAGATCGCCACACTCCACTACCCGCACCCCGCTCAACGCATGCTCGTTCATAGTCCGGGCCTCAGATGGGGTCGTGGCGTACCACGAACAAGCGGCAACGCCAACGACGAAATCTCCGACCTAGCGAAGGTCGGGCGGAAGCCAGTCGAGTAGCTGCTCGGGATTTGCCGGTTCGGCGCGATCGCGCGCCGCGAGCATGAAGTCAGTGTGGGAGAACCGTTGCGCGTCCCACTCGCGCTGGACGGTCCACGACCCGTCCGCAGTGCGCACCAGCAGGTGCACCCGTTGTTGATCGGTGAGCCCGACGGCGGCCCGCTCACTCGGGGTCATCGCGAAGAGCACATACGATGCGTGTCTCGTCGTCACAAAGTACATACGCGCCGCGTCCGTATCACGTGCTCGGCAGACGAACCGGACAGACGCCAAGCCCGCCATGGCGGACGGCCGGCGAGAAGGCGAGAATCTGCATGCCCGCGTCGGTGAATCCGCCGATATTGACGTAGCCACCATCGAGCGTGCACGATCGCGACCAGTCCCACGAATCGGCCAGCAGCCGTTCGCCGCGCGCGACGGAGAAGAGCGTGGCGTCGTATGCGATCTCGACGGCGGTGCGCCGCCGTACGCCTGTGGGGGGCACTCGTCGCTCCGTTGCCCAGCGCGCCAGCGCAGCGTCCTGTTCGCCGTAGGTCAGGTTGAGGGTGCTTGCGATGGGCTGTTTGCTGACCAACGACCAGCCGACGTTGCAGGTATCGGACGCGGCCAGCGGCTCCAACGCAATGCCCCAATCATCCTTCAACTGGTATCCCATCTTGCGCAAGAGCCGTTGGTCGAAGGCCTCCGGAGCGCGCTCGATCAGCCGATTGAGTGTCAGCGATTGTTGCTCGTCGCGAGCGATCCGCAACACGAGAAACTCGCCGGCGGCGGCCTCAAGCTCGGCGGGGGTGTAGGGAATCGCCGGCGCCGCGATCGCGACGCCGAAGGCGGCCCGAACTTCATCGGGGCCCAAGACGTCGGTGCCGAGTAGACGGCGAGCGGTTGTGAGATCGCACACAGCCATGAGCGGGCGCGGATCATAACAACTGGCGACACAGACTCAAGGGCAGGGCAAGCTTTGACGCCGGCGGCGTTCACCCGCCGAGGTGGTACATGCTGCGCGCTTCGGTCGACCGGCCGCGATCAAGATGGTGGCCCGTGGGTTTTGTGGCGACGGCGCGCAACAGAATGCTCGCCAACGCGGCCTCGGATGCGCCGCCACGCAGCGCCCGGCGCACGTCCAACTCGTCGTCGTTGAGGAGACAGAGGTGAAATTTTCCGTCGGCGGTGAGCCGCATGCGGTTGCATGCTCCGCAGTACGGCTGACTCACGGGGCTGATGAATCCGACGATCCCGCGCGCGTTCGCCAGCCGATAGTTGACCGACTCGTCGCTCGCATGCTGCCGCGGTTCGGGGACGAGCGCGCCGAGCGACGTTTCGATGCGCTCGCGGGTGACCGTGTTGGAGACGTATTGGGAGAGGGCGACCCGCGCGCACTCGGCGCCCCCGAGCGGCATGAGTTCGATGAAGCGCACATGCCAGTCGTGGGCGCGCGTCAGGCGCGCCATCTCGACGACGTCTTCATCGTTGAAGCCGAGCGTGACGACCGTGTTCAGCTTGATCGGTCGCAACCCCGCGCCTTCCGCTGCTTCGATGCCCGCCCAAATCTCCTGCACGGTTCCGAAGCGCATGATGCGCTGCAATCGCCCCGGATGAAGCGTGTCGATGTGAACGTTTACGCGGTGCAGGCCGGCCTCCGCCAGTGACTTGGCCAGCCGGGGTAGCAGGATTCCGTTGGTGGTCATGGCCAGATCCCGGACACCATCGATCGCCGCGACGCGCCCGACGATCTCGAGCAAATCGGCGCGCAGCGTCGGTTCGCCGCCAGTCAGCCGGAACTTGCGAAAGCCGGCCGTCACCGCCGCGCGCACGACCCGCTCGATCTCGCTCGCCGTCAGCAGTTCGCTCCCCGGCGCGAACTGCAGCCCGGTGAGGGGCATGCAGTACACGCAACGCAGGTTGCAATGATCGATCAGCGAGATGCGCAGGTAATCGATCTCGCGCCCGAACTCATCGCGCGGCATGCACCGCATGTCGCCCCAGGGCCGGTGCTATGTCAAGGCGCGCTGCGTGAGCGCGTCTGCAGCGGCGTGCATCAAGACGCCGATTTCCCTCGCCTTCCTTGGGAGAGAAGCTGAGAGCGCACCGTGCGGGCCAAATCGCTTGACAAAGAATGCGTGGCCTCGCTAAATGGGTGCCTCTTTCAGCGGGACAAGACAATCAAGGTTGCAGAATTTTGACCAGGCCGAGACCGACAGCCGTGTGCAGCGAAGTCCTGACGGGTCGTGCGACCACGTTAGGCGTCTCCCAGCGGCGGCAGATGAGGATCGCTATGCTCCGACTGCTTGTGATGCTCCTTTTGAGCGGGTTCGCTGCGACCCACGCTGATGTGGCGCACGCTCAAACGAATCCGATTCATTTCAAAGACAAGACCGACGTGACCGCCGGTACTGCGCCGGCGGCCGTTCTGGCGGCTGACCTCAACAAGGACGGCAATGTCGATATCGCCGTCGCGAACAGCGACGATGCGAGCGTAAGCGTCATGCTGGGTGATGGGAGCGGCAGTTATCCGTCCGGCACGACGACGTTCGGCACCGGCGACTCTCCCGTGAGCGTCGCGACCGCGGACGTCAACGGCGATGGCAACGCCGATCTCGTCGTGAGTAACGATTTGTCCGACAACGTGAGCGTCTTGCTTGGGACCGGCACAACAACCTTGTTTGGTGCCGCACTCAACGCGGACACCGGCGGCAGCCCCGAGACGGTGGTGACCGGTGACTTCGACGGCGATAAGAAGCTCGATGTCGCCACCGCGGACCAGCTCGACGACACGGTTACGGTTCAGTTCGGCAAGAAGGACGGAACCTTTCAGAACGCGCGCTCATATGATGTCCCCACGAGTCCGACAGGATTGGCGGTTGGCGATGTGGTCGGGGATTCGTCGTTGGATCTAGTGGTGACGGCAATCGACGCCGATCTGGTGGTGGTGCTGCAAGGTAATCGCGATGGTACATTTCAAGTGCCGGACTGCACCGCCGACCCGCTGCCCGCGCTGTGTTTGAGCGCCGGCTCGGCACCTTCCGGCGTCGCGGTCGCGGACGTCAGCGGCGACGGCAAGCTGGATATCATTGTTGCCAACGAAAATGACGACACGATTTCGGTGTTGGTCAACAAGGGCGACGGGACCTTTGCGGTTGCGGTTAATTTGGATGCGGGCTTGTTTGCCTTCCCGGTGAGCGTCGCGGTCGCGGATTTCGACGGTGACGGCAAGCCCGACATCGTGTCCGCCAACAGTGGCAATGACGACGTCACCGTCTTCCGCGGAAACGGTGGTGGCTCGTTCGAACCCGCCCTCCACTTCGACACCGATGGCACACCGGTCGGCGTTGCGGTGGGTGATGCCAACGGTGACAAGAAGCCTGACATCTTTACGGCGAACATCGATACCGACGACGTTTCCGTCCTCTTGAATGACAGCGCCGGAGGGTGTACTGGCGATTGCGACGGAAGCAACACCGTGTCGGTCGACGAGTTGGTGAAAGGCGTCAATATCGCCTTGGGTAACTTGGACCCGAGCGTATGTACGTCGTTCGACAAGGATGGCAACGGTCACGTCACGGTCGACGAGCTCGTTTTGGCCGTGAACAATGCACTGAGTGGATGCACGCAGTGAGCGCGAATCGGGATCGGAAGTTGGTGGTGGGGGCATGCGGCCGCGGGCTGCGGGAGGTTGTATCTATGCTTAGCCGAGTGGCGGTGACGAGCGCGGCGGTTTTGGTGGCATCGTGGCTGGTCGCGAGACCCGGCGCCGCGCAACAGCCGTCGGCCTGCGACACAAATTGTGCGACTCTCAGCGTCAGCGCCAATTCTCCGAGTGGTGGCAACATCCCGGTTACGGTCTCGTTCACGCAAGGGCCGGACGATGGCCAGCAGGACAAGGGGAACGACGACACCGCAGCGATTGCGTTTACACTCGGCATGCCTGGAGTGGGCAGTTCGACTCCGCTGCGCCTCGCCGATTGCACCATCGGCGGCGACGGACTCACGCCCGCGATCACAGTCCCCGACGCAATCAAAGGCACGTTCAAAGTGGTGATCGAAAACTTGCAATGTACGACGACCACCGGAACGCCGCGCACGCGCTGCCTATGCCCCGACGCGGGTCAGCAGCGGGACAACTTCATCAACGTGGTAGTGTACGGTCCCAAAGATCTGCCGACCAGTGGACCGGTAGCGATTCCGGTGTTGCCGAGCGGTCCGCTCCTTACCGTCAATGTGCATCAGGATTCCACCGCGAAAACCGAACTCCATCTTTTCTCGGAAATCGACAATCAGACGACATATCCGAAGCCGCAGTTCGGTGCGTACGCCTCGATCGGCGACAAATCCGCCATCGATCAGACATTCGATCGCGGAGCGAACAAGAGCAAGATCGTCCTGACCAACACGACGGTCGGGTCGAATGCGTGCGTCGGTGATTGCGACGGCAGCAACACCGTGTCGGTCGACGAACTGGTGAAGGGTGTCAACATCGCGCTCGGCCTGGCGGACGTCTCAACCTGCTCGGCTTTCGATGCGGACAATAGCAACACCGTGACCGTCGACGAATTGGTCAAGGGCGTGAACAACGCGCTCAGTGGGTGTTCGTCGTAGTGAGGAAGCGCACGGTGGGGAACGCGCAAACCATTGGTGACGCCGAGGCATTGGCCGACTCGGCTATCTCCGAAAGAACAGGTCGGCCAGCAAATGCTCAGCGAGGAGGGCGAACGATGAGAACGCGGATGTTTCAGGGCTTGGCGGCGGCAACAGGGCTGCTCCTGCTATCGGCCGCAGCGCAGGCGACGGTGCAGGTCAACGTTGGAAGCGCTTCAGGCGCAGCGGGGACGCAGGTCAATATCGACGTCTCGTTGGTGGGCGGCGGTGCCGAAGTTGCCGCGACTTCGAACGACATCATTTTCGACGGCTCGGTCGTCTCGCTGACGACGACATGTGCGTCGGGAACGAACAAGGGTAACGTCTGTACGACCGATGACGATTGCCCAGGTTCGACGACGACCGGCCGCTGCAATTCCAATAGCGCATGCAAGATCAATCCGGATATTGGTGCCGCGACCCCTGATTGCATCGACGATCCGACCTCCGGGCCCTGCAAGTCGCTGAACAAGGCCGTGGCGACGTGTCCCGGTCCCCAGTCCGACCCGTGCCCCGACGGCGATGATGGGAAGACTCGTTTCCGCGGCATCATCTTGGCCACCAACAACACCACGACGATTCCGGATGGCGTCCTCTACACCTGCACCTTCACGATCGCAGCCGGTGCGACCGCAGGAGCCGATCTTACCAACGTGGGCGCCAGCTCCAGCGACCCGAGCGGCGGAAAGCTGGATTCAACCGGGGCAAACGGCCGAATCGACGTGACCGTCGACACGCCGACTCCAACGGTAACCGACACGCCGGTGGCGCCGACGGCAACCAGCACCGTTCCGCCAACCGATACGCCGGTGCCGACGGCGACGAAGACCAACACCCCGGTGCCGACTGCCACGAACACGCGGGCGCCCGGTGGCGAGGACGATGGTTGTCAGATCGGTGCGGGTCACAGCAGCAACAGTGGTTGGCTGATGATGCTGCCTGTAGCGGCGTTGATCGTGCTGCGCCGTCGCTCGCGCTAGTCGCCAACGCGCAGAGAACCTGTGTCTCAGCGAGGGGGCCGCTGTCGGCCCCCTCTTTTTTTGTGCAAGCTTGAACCGAATGGCCGGACGGTGGCCGAAGCGCATGCCGCGGGTCGCTCGCTTGGCTGTTGTGGGGCTGCTCGCCGCCTTGACACATCCGCTGGATGCGGCGGCAACGCCGTACCAGCGCCGGGCGTTCGTGCCAACCCAGCCGCCCGCGGCGTTCGATCTCCAGCTCAAGCGTTGGCGCATGGCTGCACCGCTCGGGCTCCCACTCCAGTTCGGATTTGCCGCGTCCGGTGAGACACGTGCGGTGCAACCATCGCCCCGAGTGCCGGTGCTGATGACGCTCGATTCGCCGGCGCACGCGGCGGCGGTAGGTCGTAACGGCGGAGCGCATGTCGGGCGGGTCGTCTCGACGATGCTGAGCCTCGATGAGATCGATGCGCTGTCGGGTTTGCCCGGCGTCCGCCGCATCGAACTCGCGCGCCCACATCACCTGCACCTCGACGTGAACACAACCAAGAATGGCGCGGTGCAAGCGCGCCAAGCCACCCGACTCTCCGGCGCCGGCGTTCTGATTGGACTCATCGACACCGGTATCGACTTCACCCACGCGGATTTCCGCAAACCGGATGGTTCGACGCGGGTCGTCGCTCTGTGGGACCAACTTGACGATAGCTTCACGACCTCCGGCGGCACCGTTGGAACCGCGCCACCTGAGCGCGACGACAGCGGGCAGCCGTTCGGAACGCTGTATACCGAGGCGCAGGTCAACGCCGCGCTGCAGGGCACCGGGACCGTCAACAGTCTCGATCTGGTCGGCCACGGGACGCACGTCGCCGGTTGCGCCGCCAGCAATGGGAACGCGCCCGGTGGTTATACCGGCGTTGCTCCGGAGGCCGATTTGCTGGTGGTACGCGCCGGCGGGACGTCGAAAACCGACTTCTTTTTCACCGGCGACGTCATCGGCGCACTGCAGTGGATCAACGACCAGGCGACTGCTCGCCATCAGCCGGCGGTCGTCAACATGAGCTTCGGGCAGCACTTCGGCGGACACGATGGCAGCAGCGCGGAGGAGATCGTCATCGACGACTTTGTGTCCACGCCGGGACGCGTAGTGACGGTATCGGCCGGCAACGAACGCAACGAAAATATCCACGCCAGCGGATCGGCGCTTCACAGCCATTCGCTGCAAGTCGAGGTGACGTCGTCCACCAGCGACTTCTTGGCCGTCGATTGCTGGTTGCCGAGCAGCGATGTGATCGATTGGGCGTTCACGGATCCAACCGGCAGCGGCATCTCGCAGGGCAATGTTCCGGTCGGACAGTGCTCGCTCTACCAAGACAGCCTCGTGCAAGTCAGTCTGTGTGTCGACGTCATCAATCCAGTCAACGGCGCCCGCGAGGCGTTCGCCGCCGTCGAGCCACTGGCCACCGGCGGTCAGATCACCGTCGGCCGCTGGAGCTTGACGATGCTCGACGATGGGCGTGTGTCCAACGGACACTTCGACTGTTGGTCGGTGAACGATCAGAGCTTCGTGACCGGCGGCGACGGATCGGAGACCGTCGCTATCCCTGGCACTGCCCGCGGCGCCATCACGGCGGGTGCCGCAACGTTCCGTGACCGCTGGCCTAGTCAAAACGGAGCCGACACCATGATCGGAACGTTCACCGTCGATGCCCTCACCAGCTTCAGCAGCAGCGGCCCGACCCGCGACGGCCGGGTCAAACCCGACATCGTCACCGGCGGCCAGTGGGTCTTGTCGGCGTGGTCGGTGGGTGACGGCACGGGCTCCGGTCTCGCCGGTGTTCCGGTCGATCCGCGGCGCGTCAGCGCGGACGGCACGCATGTGTCCTCTCGGGGGACGAGCTTCTCGGCGCCGCAAACGGCAGGCGCTGCGGCGTTGCTGTTGCAAGCCAATCCCACGCTGTCGGCGTCCGCGATCGCGGACATCCTCACCTCGACGGCACAACAAGACAGCTTCACCGGATCGACCCCGAATCAATTGTGGGGGCACGGCAAGCTCGATATAGCCGCCGCCGCGATCGCCGTCGCGCCGCCCTGCGTCGGTGACTGCGACGGGAACGGCCGCGTGGACGTCGATGAATTGGTGACGACCGTACGCATCGCGCTGGACCTCGCCGATGTGATGCAGTGCCGATCGGCCGACCATGACGGCAACGGACGGGTAACGGTCGACGAGGCCCAGGCCGCCGTGAACGCCGCGTTGAATGGATGTCGTTGAGTGCGGAATGCGGAGTGCGGAATAGGGAGAAGATTCCGCATTCCGAACTCCGCACTCCGCATTGTCTTGATTGTCCGCCGGTCGTCGCGTATCAACGACGCCGATGGCCCGACCAGATCGACGTGTCGTCGTGACCGGGCTCGGCCTGGTGACACCGCTCGGCAGCACCCTCCAAAAGAACATCGACGCGCTCATGACCGGGCGCTCGGGCGTGGCCCCGATCACTCTCTTCGATGCGTCGGCCTATCCTTCACGGATCGCCGGCGAGGTGCGTGATTTCAACCCCGAAGACTTCATCGAGAAGAAAGAGATCAAGAAGATGGATCGCTTCATCCATCTTGCGATCGGGGCGGCGCAGATGGCGGTCGACGACGCAGGGTTTCGCGTCGATCCCGGGTTCGCAGAGCGCGTCGCGGTGATCGTCGGCGTCGGCATGGGTGGAATCCGGACCATTGAGGAAACCGTGACGGCGTATAACGAGCACGGCCTGCGCCGGGTATCTCCCTTCTTCATCCCCCGGTTGATTGCCAATCTCGCGCCGGGCCAGATCGCGATTCGCTTCGGCGCGAAGGGAGTCAACTACTCGCCAGCCAGCGCCTGCTCGTCAGGCGGACACGCGATCGGTGAAGCGTATCGTTTGATTCGCTTTGGCTATCAAGATGCCGCCATCGCGGGCGGCGCCGAGGCGGCTGTGACCCCACTCGGGGTCGGCGGTTTTGCGGTGATGCGTGCGCTCTCGACCCGCAACGATGAGCCCGAACGAGCCAGCCGCCCGTTTGATCGCGGCCGCGACGGCTTCGTCATCGGCGAAGGCGCCGGCGTCATGGTGCTGGAATCGCTCGACGCCGCGCGCCAACGCGGCGCGCGCATCTATGCCGAGGTCGTCGGCTATGGCGCCAATGCCGATGCGTATCACATCACCGCACCGTCGCCCGATGGCGAGGGCGCGACGCGCTGCATGCGACTGGCGCTCGAAGATGGCGCCGTTGATCCGATGGAAGTCGACTACATCAACGCGCACGGCACCTCGACGCCCTACAACGACGCGACCGAAACCAAGGCGATCAAGCGGGTGTTCGGCGAGCACGCCGCGCGCCTGGCGGTCAGCTCCACCAAATCGATGACCGGCCATCTGCTGGGTGCCGCGGGCGGCGTCGAGGCGGCCTACACCGCACTGGCGCTCCACGCGCAGTGCATCCCGCCAACCATCAACTACGACGATCCCGATCCCGAGTGCGATCTCGACTACGTGCCGAACGTCGCCCGGCCGGCACGTCTGCGGGTCGCATTGTCCAATTCGTTCGGATTCGGCGGCACCAACGTGTGCCTCGCGCTTCGCCGCTGGGAGTGACGGCTGACTGACCTATTTTCACGCCGGTTGTTGGTGGTCGTCGGAAAGGGCGGAGTCGGCAAGACTACCGTGGCGTGTGCGCTCGGCCTCGAGGCCGCGCGCATGGGCAAGCGCACCGTCCTCGCCGAGGTCGACGGCAGCGGCCGCGCCGCCGGACTATTCGGTGCCGAGCCGGCATCGGTCGGCGAGGCCGTGCAGGTGCGTCCAAATCTCCATATCCTCAATGCCGACGGCAAAGCGTCGCTGGAAGAGTATCTGGCGCTGATCATTCCGATTCGGCGGTTGCTCGACGCCGTGTTCGCCAGCCGCATCTACAACTACTTCGTTGCCGCCGCGCCGGGGCTCAAGGAGTTAATGACGATCGGCAAGATCTGGTGGGAGGCCGAGCGCCTCGACGAGGCGACGGGGCGGCGCCGCTGGGATCTGGTGATTCTCGACGCGCCCGCCACCGGTCACAGCGTCCAATACTTGCGCATGCCGCAGGCGACCCGCGACGCATTCAGCGCCGGCTGGGTCGCGCGCGAGTCGCAACGCGTCGTCGATCTGCTCACCGACCCGCACCGCACCGCGGTGAATTTCGTCACCACCGCGGAAGAAATGCCGGTAAACGAGACCATCGAGATGTACCGCGAGCTGTGCGGCGAGTTGCACATGCCGCCCGGGATGCTGTTCGTCAATCGCGTCCATCGCGTGAACTTCCATCGCGAGGACCTCGCGCGCGTGACGACCGCCGCGGCGACTCTCAAGTCGCGCGACGAACGGGCGCTGCTTCAGGAAGTCGTGCGACGCGGCCATGAGGAACTCGGATGGGCGGAGATCAATACCGAGTACCTCAAGCGGCTGAGCCGTGAAGTCGATCTCCCGCGTGTGGAATTGCCCTATGTCTTCGCCGAGGAGTTCGGTTTGGAGCAAGTGCGCGAGTTGTCGCGTCACATCGAAACGGTCGGCGGCGCCGTCGCGTCGAAGCGAGCCGGAGCATGAAGACGCTCGATACGGTCCTGGCGCGCCATCGCGTGATGATTTGCGCCGGCAGCGGTGGCGTCGGCAAAACCAGCACCGCTGCCGCGCTGGCGCTCTACGGCGCGCGACAGGGGCTGCGGACGATCGTGCTGACCATCGATCCGGCACGCCGGCTCGCCGACGCGCTGGGGTTGCACGCCGTCGGCAACGAAATGCGCGGCGTGCCGCGGCAATTGCCGATCGAGGGCGACGGCACGCTCACCGCGATGATGTTGGATCAGAAGGGGGCGTGGGATGCGCTGGTCGAGCGACACGCGCCGTCACCCGAGGCGCGTGATCGCATTTTGACCAACCGCTTCTACCAACATCTCTCGCAAACCTTCGCCGGCTCGCAGGAATACATGGCGGTGGAACAGTTGTGCGAGATCCACGACAGCGGGCAATACGATCTCATCGTCGTCGACACCCCGCCGACGCAGCACGCGCTCGATTTTCTCGAAGCGCCGCAGCGCATCGCCGATTTTCTCGACAAGAGCGTGGTGAAGTGGTTCGTCAAGCCGTACTTCTCTGCGGGCTGGGCGACGCTGCGGTTCATGAACCGCACCGTCGGCGTCCTGTTTCGGAAGATCGAAGAAGCCACCGGCGTCGCCGCGCTCGCCGAAGTGTCGGACTTCTTCACCTCGATGGGCGGGCTGTTCGAAAACTTCGAAGCGCGCGTGCGACGGGTGTATGAGCTGCTGCGCGCGCGTACCACCGCGTTTGTCCTGGTTGTCAGTCCCGAAGAACAAGTGTTGCGCGAGGCTGAGTACTTCTGCCGCGCAGTCGGTGAGCTACGCATGCCACTCCGCGCGGTCGTGTTCAACCGCGTGCATCACGAGTTCAGCGGGCGCGGGCGCATGCTCGACCGCGACCGATTGGTGGCGCTGCTCGCACGCGCCGGCGCGCAGACCAGCGGCGAAGCCCTCGCGGACAACTTTCTCCGTTTCGAAGCCGTCGCGCGGGGCGACATGGTGCGAATGGAGGTGTTCCGCGCGCAATTGTCCAAGCACGTCGCCATCGCGGAGGTGCCGAATTTCGACGCCGACTTGCACGATATGGCCGGCCTGGCGCGCATGCACCCGTATCTGTTCGAGAGCGCAGCGTCGCGCTCTCGAACGAGTGAACGCGCGGGACCGACCTTCGGCGCGTGACGTCAACCTACTCTGCGGCGATCTCGACGGCGGCACGCTGCGTGTCCCAGCTCGCGCACTGCGAGCATCGGCCGCTCCATTGTGGAGCGCCGCCGCCGCAGGTGCGACAGATATGGGCCGCGCCTGCACCGTCGCTGACCAGCGCCGCATACTCCCGCAGTGCCTGATCGAGCCGCCCCAGTGCATGGAGCGCTTCGGCGCGGAGTCCGCGCGCGAACGGCGTCGCGCGTAATCCGGCGTCGACCGCGTCGATCTCGCTCAATGCGTCGCTTGGGCGGCCGTCGATCAGTGGTAGTCGCGCCAGCCAGAGTTGCATGGCGTCCCCCCGCACCTGAGGTGCGCGGAGGCGGCGGAGCGTTTGGCGCCAGTGTTGACGGGACGGCGGCGCGGGATCGTGGCGCACGAGGCGTTCGACCAACACGGAGCGCGGCGACTGGCGGAGCGTCCGCTCCCAGAGCGTGACGGCCTCATCGGCTCGGCCGCTTGCGACCAGGGCATCGCCGAGACTCACGACCGCGGGTACAAACCCCGGGTTGGCATCGACGAGGATCGCCAGCGCGTGCAGTTGCTCGCTCGGATTCGGCCGAGCCAGCGCATCTTCGTACTCCAAGCCCAGCAGGCGAGCGCGTTCGCGCGCGATCATCGCCGCCTGATTCAGCGTCCGCAGATACACCTTCTGAACGGCGGCGGCTTCCCCCCATCGCGCGGTGGCTTCGTAGCGATCGCGCAGCGCGATCAGCACGCGCGGCGCATGCGGATGCTGCGCGCGCAATTGTTCGAGCGCCTGAATCGCGCCGAGGTGGTTGCCCTGCCGCGCGCAGGCTTCGCTGAGCGCGAGCAACAATTCCCCGTCGGTACGATGCTCTTCCAGCGCGTTGGCGAGCACGCGTTCGGCCGCGGCGGCGTCGCCGTCATCGAGGTACGAGGTGGCGGCGGCGAGGACCGCTCGCCCGCGGCTGGGGTCGCGCCGCCACGCCCGAATCAACACCGCACGCCCGTCGTCGCTCTTGCCGGCCCACAGCAGCGCGCGCCCGCGCTGCTCCATCGCCTGAGCCCGCGCGTCGCGGCGGCCACGCCGGCCGTGCCACTGGCCGCGCAACCAGGCGCCGGCGCTGCGCACGCCGAGGCCCACCATGATCGCGGCGGCTCCGGCAAGGAAAGCCCCAACCAGGACGACGCCGAGTTGCATCGAGGGCAGCACGTAGCGCGGTGCGAGGTGAACATCGACGCTGACGGGATTGAGCCAGGCGAGATAGGGGATGGCGCACAACAGAACGCCGCCCGCGACGATGGCGAGAGCGCGTTTCATCTCGGTGCTCGGATGGTGTTAGCCCAGGGCGCCGGCGAGGCGCAACTCGCGCGCCTGGCTCCGATACGGTTCCGGCAGCGTGACGTGCGGCGCTTGCGACCACAACCGCTCGAGGTCGTAGAACTCGCGTACCGGCTCGTAAAAGATGTGGACCACCACGTCGCCGAAATCCATCAACGCCCACTGGCCGCGATTCAAGCCTTCGACCGAGAGCAGTCGAATGCCGAGCCGACCAAGTTGCTCCTCGATGCCCTGTGCAATGGCCTGTACCTGCGTATCCGACCGGCCGGTACACACCAGGAAGTAGTCCGCAAGCGACGTCAGCTCGCTGACCTCCAACAGCACCACGTCGTACGCTTTCTTTTCCAGTGCAAAGCGCACGCACAGCAGGGCGGTCTCGCGAGCGTCAGCCGTTGGCAAGAGTCGTCACCCTCCCGCGATACAAGCGGTGTCGTTCGATGTAGCGTTCAACGGATAGTGGAACCAGATAGCGAATGGAGGAGCGTTCGCGGAGGCGTGCACGGATGGCCGAAGCCGATATCTCAAGGTCACTGATGCGCAAGAAGATGATCTCGTTCCCCGTTTCGTGCAGCCAGCGTTTACTACGAGGTTGATAGCAAAACTCCTTGCGTACGGCAACGGGCAAAGATCCCGTCGCGTCACCGATCGTGAAGCCCGGTCGCGATGTTACGACGACGTTACACAGCCGGAACAGGTTGCCGTAGTCGCGCCACGTCCCGATTTCGCGGAACTGGTCCAAGCCGATGATGAGAAACAGCTGCGTTTGGGGATGCCGGACGCGCAAGACGCGCACCGTGTCGATCGAATACGAACCGCCCGCCCGCTCAATCTCGATCACCGAGGCGCGAAAGCGCGGGTTGCCGGCGATCGCGCGCCGCACCATTGCCAGCCGATGATGCGGCGGTGCCAAACGACGGTGAGGCTTGTGCGGAGGCGCGCCGGCCGGAACGAACAGCACCCGATCGAGATCGAGCATCTCCGCCACTTCTTCCGCGCTGCGCAGATGCGCCAGATGAATCGGGTTGAAGCTGCCGCCGAAAATCCCGAGCCGGCGGCGGGCGCGGCGGGCGGAAGGTCGGACTCGAGTCAACGCGCCCTCGCGGACTACTCGCGGATCTGGCCGCTGCCGTAGACGACGTACTTGTAGGTCGTCAGCTCGCGCAAGCCCATCGGGCCGCGCGCGTGCAAGCGATTGGTCGAAATGCCGACTTCGGCGCCGAAGCCGAACTCGAACCCGTCGGTGAAGCGGGTCGAGGCGTTGACGTACACCGCCGCCGAATCGACCTCGCGCAGAAAGCGCCGCGCGCGGTCGTAGTGCTCGGTGATGATCGCGTCGGAATGTCCGGTGCCGTAGGTGTTGATGAACCCGATCGCGTCGCTCAGCGAGTCGACCACTTTCACCGACAGGATGAGATCGAGATATTCCGTACGCCAATCCTCTTCCGTTGCCGGAACGACGTCGCCGACGAGCGCACGCGTGCGCTCGCAACCGCGGATTTCGACGTTGGCCGCGCGCAGCCGCGCAATCGCACTCGGCAAGAAGGCGTTCGCCACGGCCTGATGCACCAGCATCGTTTCCATCGCGTTACACACACCCGGACGCTGCACCTTGGCGTTGAACGCGATGCGCCCGGCCATCGCGAGATCGGCGTGCCGATCCACATAGGTGTGGCAGATACCGGCGTAGTGCTGAATGACCGGAATCGTCGACGACTCGGTGATTGCGCGAATCAGGCTCGGACCGCCGCGCGGCACGATCACGTCGATGTACTGAGCCTGCTGCAGCAACACCCGCACGGCTTCGCGATCGGCCGTCGGCACCAGTTGCACCGCCGCCTCGGGCAGACCGGCTTCGACGATCGCCGCGCGGATCGAGTCGGCGATCGCTTGATTGCTGTTGAGCGCTTCGGAGCCGCCCTTGAGCACCACCGCATTCCCGGCCTTGAGGCACAGACTCGCGGCGTCGGCGGTGACGTTGGGACGCGACTCGTAGATCACCCCGACGACGCCGAGCGGAATCCGCACCTGGCCGATCTCCAGCCCGTTCGGCCGCCGCCACTGCGCGATGGTTTCCCCGACCGGGTCGGGGAGTTGAGCGATCTGTTCGAGCCCGGCCGCCATCGCCTCGATGCGCGCTTCGGTCAACGTCAGACGATCGATCAGCGCAGGCGACAGCCCCGCGTTACGGCCGTTGTCGACATCGCGGCGATTCGCCGCGAGCAACGAGTCCGCTGCGCCACGTAGTCGCGCCGCCGCGCGTGCCAGCGCGTTGTTCTTCGCCCCGGTGGACGCCAGCGCAAGCTGGCGCCCAGCCGCACGGGCCGCTTGGCAGAGCGCGATGACATCCGCCGCGACACTCATCGGCGCAAACGATACCGAAACGCGCTTGTGCAGCCAAGGGGAACACGACTGAAAGCAATTGACTCAGGACGTTACTTGGGTAGCTTGTTCCCGCTGTCAGAAGGGGAAGCTCGCATGGATCTCGAAACCTTCCGCAACGACACTCGCGAGTGGCTGCGCGCCAACGCGCCGAAGTCGATGTTCGGATTGCCCAAGTCGATGGACGACATCTGTTGGGGTGGGCGCAAGACGGTCTATCCGACCGACGTGAAGCGCTGGCTCGACGTGATGGCCGAGCGCGGATGGACCGCGCCGACGTGGCCGAAGGAGTACGGCGGCGGCGGACTCGACCGCGACGAAGCCAAGGTGCTCAACCAGGAAATGGCCAAGCTCCAACTGCGTCCGCCGCTGACCGGCTTTGGACTCAGCATGATCGGACCGCTGTTGCTGCAAGAAGGCAGCGAGGAGCTGAAGCGTGCGCACATTCCCCCGATCGTGCGCGGTGGGATTCGTTGGTGCCAAGGCTACTCCGAGCCGGGCTCGGGCTCGGACTTGGCTAGCTTGCAAACGAAGGCCGAACTCGACGGCGACTACTTCATTCTCAACGGTCAGAAGGTGTGGACGTCCTACGCCGACAAGGCCGATTGGATGTTCATCCTGGTACGCACCGACCCGAAGGCGAAGAAGCAGGACGGGATCACCTTCCTGCTGATGGACATGGACAGTCCCGGCGTCAGCGTGCGGCCGATCAAACTCATCAGCGGCTCGTCGCCGTTCTGTGAAACGTTCCTCGAAAACGTGCGTGTGCCGCGCGCCAACGTGGTCGGCCGCGTCAATAGCGGGTGGGCAATGGCGAAGGCGCTGCTCGGACATGAGCGCACGATGATCGCCGACGTCTTCAAGGATCGCGTGCCGGGCAATCCGCTCGTCGATCTCGCCCGCAAGTACGGCGGCGGCGAGGGGCGAATCGCCGACTCGACCATCCGCGACCGCATCACCCAAGTCGACATGGATCAGCGCTGCCTCGACTTCACCCTCGATCGTTCGCGCGACGAGGCGAAGGCCGGTCACAAGCCGGGCCCCGAGACCTCGATCTTCAAGTATTACGGCACCGAAACCAACATGCGGCGGCGCGAGCTGATGGTCGAAATCCTCGGCCCGCAAGGCCTTGGCTGGGAGGGCGAGGGCTTCGACGACCGCGAGCTGACGGTCACCCGTGACTGGCTGCGCTCGCGCGGCAATTCGATCGAAGGCGGCACCTCCGAGATTCAGCTCAACGTGATCGCCAAGCGCGTCCTTGGCCTACCAGACTAACCAATGCGGAGTGCGGAATTTGCAATGCGCAATCCCCAACTCCGCATTCCGCACTCCGCATTCGCCATTCGAAAGGCTCATCGATGCCCCTCGTGCTGACTGAGGAACAGGAACTGTTGCGCCAGAGTGCACGTGACTTCGTCACCAAGAGCGCGCCGCTGAAACGTGTGCGCGCGTTGCGCGACGGCAGCGATCCCGTGGGGTTCTCGCGCGAACTGTGGGGCGAAATGGCCCAGCTTGGATGGACCGGCGTCATATTTCCCGAACAGTTCGGCGGTGCCGGTCTGGGTTACATGGATCTCATCGTCGTGATGGAGGAACTCGGGCGCGGGTTAATGCCGGAGCCGATGCTGTCCACGGTGTTGCTCGGGGGCAATACGATCTGGCTCGGCGGCAGCGAGAGCCAAAAGCAAACGCTGCTCCCGCCGCTGATCGAAGGCAAGCTGCTGCTGACGCTCGCGCACCACGAGAACGGATCGCGCTTCGATGTGTGTCGTATCGCCACCCGCGCCGAGCGCTCGGGCGGCGGTTGGACGCTGAACGGCAGCAAGTCGCTGGTGCTCGACGCCCACGTCGCCGATCGCGTCATCGTCCCAGCGCGCACGAGCGGCGACGCCTCGGATCGCCGCGGGATCACTCTCTTCGTCGTCGATGCGCACGCGCCGGGCGTGACCATCACGCGGCAGTCAGTCGTTGACGGTCGCAATGCGGGAATTGTCCGCCTCGACAAGGTCGCCGTCAGCGCGGACAGCGTCATCGGAAAGGCCGACGAAGGCGCCGAACTGTTGGCATCGGTTGTCGACCGCGCCACCGTCGGCTTGTGCGCCGAAATGCTCGGGAGCATGTCGGCGGCGTTCGCGATGACGCTCGACTATCTCAAAACCCGCATGCAGTTCGGCGCGCTCATCGGCACGTTCCAAGCGCTGAAGCACCGCGCCGCGAAGATGTACGTGGAAACCGAACTCGCGCGCTCGGCGGTGATGGCGGCGGCGCAGGCGATCGACAGCACCAGTCCCGACATCCCTCAGCTCGTGTCGTTGGCCAAGGCGCGCTGCTCCGAGGCGTTTGTGCTTATCGGGAACGAAGGCGTGCAGATGCACGGCGGCATCGGCATGACCGACGAACACGACATCGGCTTCTTCCTCAAGCGCGCACGGACGACGCAGCTCACCTTGGGCGACGCGGCGTTCCACCGCAATCGTTGGGCGGAACTCGCGGGTTACTGACGCGATCGCAATCTTGACCGACCCCCCACCCGCCGGTACTGTTCTCCGACTATGCAGAGAATTGTACGAAGTATCACCGCGGCGCTGGTGGGTTGGGCCGTACTGGCGATGCCGGCGGCGGCACTGACGTACGCCGAGCGCGTGCGCGAGCAGGTACTGCCGAACGGCTTGAAGCTCTTGCTCCTCGAAGATCACAAGGCTCCGGTGGCGGTGTACCAGATCTGGTACCGCGTCGGCTCGCGCAACGAAGAACTCGGCCGTACCGGGCTGTCGCATCTGCTCGAACACATGATGTTCAAGGGCACGCACAAGGTCGCACCCGAGGAGTATTCCAAAATCATTCAACGCAACGGCGGCAATACCAACGCGTTCACCGGTGAGGACAGCACCACGTACTTCGCGACGTTGGCGAGCGATCGCATCGGCGTGGTCAACGACTTGGAAGCCGACCGCATGGCCGATCTGATTCTCAAGGACGATTCGTTCACCCCGGAGCGGCAAGTCGTGATGGAAGAACGGCGACTGCGGACCGAAGATAGTCCCGTGTCCGCGCTGTTCGAATTGATTAGCGCCACAGCCTTTACTGCCCATCCATATGGCTGGCCGGTGATCGGATGGATGGACGACATCCGCCAGGCGACGCTCGAGGATCTGACGCGGCACTACAAGACCTACTACGCTCCCAACAACGCGTTCATCGTGGCCGTGGGTGACTTCAACGCCGAGCAACTGGCGGCGCAGATCGCCAAGGCATTCGAGGCGATCCCAGCCGGTGGTGCGCCGCCGGAGGTCCGGTCGGTCGAGCCGGCCCAACAAGGCGAACGGCGCGCGGTGCTGCGGCGCGAAGCGCAGTTGCCGTTCATTGGGATCGCCTATCATGTCCCGAACCTGCACGATGACGACGCACCCGCACTCGATGTACTCGAAAGCGTCCTCTCCGGCGGTCGCAGCGCACGCCTGCACCAAGAGTTGGTCTACGGCAAGCGCCTGACGCGGGACGTCGGCGCCGACTACAGCTACACCTCGCGTGATCCCGGTTTATTCGTGCTCTACGCGCAACCGCTGCCGGGCAAGAAGACGGCCGACATCGAGGCCGCGCTGCTTGCCGAGGTGAAGAAGATCCAGAGCAAGCGGCCGACCGATCACGAGATGACCAAGGCCAAGAACCGCACCGAGGCGGCGTTCGTGTTCGGCCAGGACTCGGGATTCTTCCAAGCCTTATCGCTCGGCCAATACGAGGTTGCCGGCGACTGGCGGGCGATCGACCGCTATCTTCCTGCCATTCGAGCGGTGACCGCGGACGATGTTCAGCGGGTGGCAACGAGGTACTTGACCGCCGACAATCGAACCGTCGGCATGCTCGACCCGCTGCCGCCCAAGCCGGGGCGGCGCGTTGCGCCGTCGGCTCCGCCGCCAGGGATGGTGCGCTGATGCGCCGCGTGCTCGCAGTGGTGTTCGCGACCGTGTTGACCGGATCGGCGGCGGGTGCCGCCACCGTGCCGGCGACGTACAGTCAGCTCAGTAACGGCGTGACGCTCATCGTGTCGGAGCAACACACTCTGCCGATCGTCGCGGTACAGGTGGTCATCGACGCAGGCGCCCGACTTGATCCGCCCGGTAAATTCGGTGTCGCGGCGCTCACTGCTGATCTGCTCAACGAAGGCACCACCAAGCGCACCGCCACGCAAATCAGCGACGCCATCGACTTCATCGGCGGATCGCTCGAAAGCGGCGCCGACACGGATGCTGCCAGCGTTGCACTGGGCGTACTCACGAAAGACTTATCGACCGGACTCGACCTACTGAGCGACGTGCTGCTGCATCCGGCGTTTCGCGACGAGGAGATCGCGCGCCGACGCGAGGCGACGCTGGGAAGCATCCGAGCGGCGGAGGACCAGCCCGGCGTCGTCGCCTCGAAGGCGTTCCAGCAGGCGTTGTTCGGCAGCGAGCCGTACGGACACCCGACCGAAGGTACCGTCGAGTCAGTTTCGAAGCTGACCCGAGCCGACGTTGTCGACTTCTATCGCCGTTTCTATCGACCGGGTCGAACGACGGTCACGGTGGTTGGCGACGTCACCACCGGTGACATTACCGCGCGGCTCGAATCGGCGCTAGCGTCGTGGAGCGGTGGGGCGGGGGACGCCTTTCAGTATCCGACGCCGCAGGACAGCGCGAAGAAACTCGTGACGATCGATAAGCCGTTGACGCAGGCCAACATCATTCTCGGCCACCGCGGGGTCGCGCGCGACAACCCCGACTACTATGCGATCACCGTGATGAACTACGTGCTCGGCGCCGGCGGCTTCTCGTCGCGCTTGCTCGACAACATTCGCACGCAAAACGGCCTGGCCTACTCGGTTGCCAGCGTGTACTCGGTCAACAAGAGCCCGGGCAGCTTTCAAGTGGTGATGCAGACCAAGAACGCGTCGGCTGCCGACGCGATCAGTCGCGCGCGCATGGAGGTCGAACGCATTCGGCGTGAGCCGATCACCGACGACGAGCTGAGCGAAGCCAAGCGCTATCTCACCGGCAGCTTTCCCCTCAAGCTCGACAGCACCAAGAAGATCGCGGGATTTCTGGCGCAAGTCGAGTTCTACGGTCTCGGTCACGACTACGCCGACACGTACGCGCAACGGATCAACGCGGTCACCAAAGAAGACGTGTTGCGGGTCGCGCAACAGTACCTGAAGCCCGACGATTTGATGTTGGTCGTGGTCGGCAACCTCGCCGAGACGCCGCTGACGGTGCCGACTCCCGTGCCCGAAGCGGAGGGAGGGACGAAGAATGGCACTGGAGACTGATCCTCGCACGACCGCGCTCGCGGCGGTGGTGCGGTCGACGGAGCAGCGGGCGCTGCTGACCTGGCTGCTCGAAAGCCTCAACGCGTTGGAGCAAATCGACTTCGGCGAACGCCAGCCGGTCGGCGTGACCGCGCCGATTCCGCCGAATGAGTGATCTTCCGTTCAAGACCGCGAGCGAGCTGCAGGCCCTGCTGCGCCGGCGCGCGGTCAGCGCCATCGAGGTGACGCGAGCGTTTCTCGACCGCATCGAACGCGTCGACGGTCGCGTCAACAGTTACATCACCGTGATGGCCGATGCGGCGCTGCGTGACGCGCGCCGGCTCGATCGCCTGCGCGGGCCGCGCGGGCCGCTGCACGGGTTGCCGCTGGCGGTGAAGGATTTGTGCGCGACCAAAAGCGCGCGGACAACGGCAGGCTCGAAGATTTTGGCCGGGTGGATTCCCGACTTCGATGCCACCTGCGTCGCGCGCTGGCGCGGCGCGGGCGCGGTGATTCTCGGCAAGCTCAACCTGCACGAGTTCGCGTTCGGCGTGACGACCGACAATCCCCACTACGGGCCGACGCGCAATCCGTGGGATCTCGCTCGCGTGCCGGGCGGATCGAGCGGCGGCTCGGGCGCGGCGGTGGCGGCGTCGCTGTGTGCCGGGGCGATCGGAACCGACACCGGCGGCTCGATTCGAATTCCGGCCGGGGCGTGCGGCGTGGTGGGCTTGAAGCCGACCTATGGCCGCGTCAGCCGCTTCGGCGTCGTGCCGCTGAGTTGGTCGCTCGATCACGTCGGGCCACTGGCGAAGACGGTCGGCGATGCGGCGCTCTTGTTGGCAGCGATGGCTGGGCCCGACGAGCGTGACCCGACCGCGAGCACGCGCCGCGTCGACAACTATCGCGCCGCCACGAGTCGCTCGCCCAAGGGCCTCACCATTGGGATTCCGCGCGAGTATTTCTTCGACCTGGTCGACGATGAGGTGCGCGCGGCGTTCGACGCCGCGGCTGCGACCCTGAAGCGGATCGGTCTGCGGGTGCGCGAAGTGTCGATTCCCTCGCTGATCCACACACAGCCGGCCGAAGTCGCGATCATGGCGGCGGAGGCGGCGGCCTATCACGCGCGGGCGTTGGCGACCCGGCCGGCGGACTTCGGCCCCGACGTGCGTGCGCTGCTGGAACTGGGACGCTTGATCCCGGCGACCTCGCTCGTGGCCGCGCAGCGTCTGCGCGGACAATTGGCGTCAGAGTTCGCCGCGACGTTCGAACGAGTCGACGCGCTGATCGTGCCGGGGCTGGTTGCGCCCCCGCCGCGCATCGGCGACGCGACGATGGAGGTGAACCGCGTCGCCATCGGTGTGCCGTTGGCTCTCGGGTACACCATGATGCCGTTCAACCTCACCGGATTGCCGTCGATCGCAATACCCTGCGGCCGGGCGCGCAACGGATTGCCGCTGGGTATGCAAATCGCCGGTCGTGCGTTCGACGAAGCGACCATCATCTGCATCGCGCACGCGTACGAACAGGCCACCGAGTGGCACCGCCGGCCAGAGCTGCCGGCGTAGGCAAGAACATCAAGTCAAACTTGCAAGGCGCGACCTAGCTGTCGTGCTGCGTGGTAATCTGTGCAGCGTACTTGTGCGCGAAGCGGTCCGAGCGTAGACAGGTAGCAATTCGGAGGTGCTGAATGAGTGCATCCGCCGGTGGTAGCTGGTTGGTTACTTCCGTTGGCGCCGCACCACAGTTCACCGGCGCCGACTTCAGCGAGGACGATCTGCTGTACGCGAAGACCGCGGAAGACTTCGTGCGCGACGAAGTGCTGCCGCGAATCGCCGACATCGAGGCCAAGCAGGAGGGTGTGATGCCGGCGCTGCTCAAGCGCGCCGGTGAACTGGGGCTGCTGATGGTCGATATCCCAGAGGCGTACGGCGGGCTCGGACTGCGCAAGACGACGTCGATGCTGGTGTCCGAGCGCGGGGCGCTGTGTGCGTCCTTCAGCGTCTCATGGGGGGCGCACACCGGAATCGGCACGCTCCCGCTGGTGTACTACGGAACTGAAGCCCAAAAGCAGCGTTATCTGCCGAGGCTCGCGACCGGCGAATGGTTGGCCGCCTACGCGCTCACCGAGCCGCAAGCGGGTAGCGACGCGTTGGCAGCCAAGACCAAAGCCATACTCGACGCGGACGGCAAAACATATCGGCTCACCGGCACGAAGCAATTCATCACCAACGCCGGCTTCGCCGATCTGTTCACCGTGTTCGCGAAAGTCGACGGCGAAAAGTTCACCGCCTTTCTGGTCGAACGGACGACGCCCGGGCTGAGCTTGGGCCCGGAGGAGCACAAGCTCGGCATCCGCGGCTCGTCGACGCGCCAGGTGATTTTGGAAAACGCGCCGGTGCCGGTCGATTGCGTGCTGGGCGAGATCGGCCAGGGTCACAAGATCGCGTTCAACATCTTGAACATCGGACGCTTCAAGCTGGGCGCGGGGGCGGTTGGCGCGGCCAAGGACTGTCTGCGGATCGCGCTGAGCTACGCCGGCGAGCGCCATCAGCATGGGCGGGCGATCGCCAGCTTCGGCATGATTCAGCGCAAGCTCGCCGACATGGCCACCCGCATCTATGTGGCCGACAGCATGAGCTACCGCACCGCGGGCTTGATGGACGACGCGGCGGCGGCGATCGACAAAACCGCCGCGGATGCCGGTCGTCGCCTGGTGCAAGCGGCGGTCGAGGAATACACCATCGAGGCGTCGATCCTGAAAGTCTTCGGCACCGAGACGCTCGACTTCGTCGCCGACGAGGCGCTGCAAATCCTCGGCGGGTACGGTTTCACGGCGGACTATCCGGTCGAGCGCCACTATCGCGATTCGCGCATCAACCGCATCTTCGAAGGGACCAACGAGATCAACCGGCTGATCATCCCGGCGACGCTGGTGAAACGGATCGGCAGCGGGCGGCTACCGTTCGTGGAATTTCTCCAGCAGCTCGATCAGGAACTCGGCGATCGGTCGGCATGGCCCCCGGCGGTCGAAGGGCCGCTGCGACGGGAAATCCGCGCCGCCGAAGTCGCGAAACGGGTCATCGCCTACACCGCGCGGCTGCTGATTGAGCGGAGCCTCGATTCGCTCAAGGACAAACAGCAACACCTGGAAATCCTCGCCAACATGATCATCGACGCCTACGCGATGGACAGCGTGGTGAACCGCACACGCCTATGGATGGGGCGGGGTGCGACCGAGGACGACGACCTGCGCTTGGCGATGACAAACGTGTTCGTGTCGTCCGCAAACGAGCGGGTCATCGACGGGGCGCGGCGCATCCTGGTCAATGAGTTTGAAGGCGACGAGCTGCGCAAGCATCTGGCTCTCGAAGCAATCGTTCCGCACATGCCGATTCGGACCATCGCCGTGAAAACGCGGATCAGCGAAGCGTTGAGGGCGCATGGTCTCGGCGCGGTGTTTCTGCGATGATGGCGCGGTGCGGGTCACCGCGACGATGCTGTCGCCAGTGATCGGCCCGGAGGAGACCTCGCATGGCTGAAACCCCGTCAACAATGGTCGCATTGGGTACCGCGGCGTCGGACTTCACGCTGCCCGACACCGCGGGCAAGCTGGTATCGCTGGCGGATTTCGCGAATGCGCCGGCGCTGCTGGTGATGTTCATCTGCAATCATTGTCCGTTCGTGAAGCATATCCGGAGCGGCTTGGCGCAGTTCGCGCGCGACTATCAGCCGCGTGGGTTGGCGATCGTGGCGATCAACTCGAACGACGTCGCATCGTATCCCGACGACAGCCCCGCGAAGATGGCGGACGAGGTGCGCCGCGCGGGCTACGTGTTCCCGTACCTCTACGACGAGCGTCAGAGCGTCGCGCAATCGTACGGCGCCGCGTGCACGCCCGACTTCTTTCTGTTCGATCGGGAGCGCCGCCTGGTCTACCGTGGGCAGTTCGATGACAGCCGTCCGAGCAATCGCCGCCCGGTGACTGGCGCCGATCTGCGAACGGCCGCCGATGCGGTGTTGGCCGCGAAACCCGTGCCCACCGATCAGAAGCCCAGCATCGGCTGCAACATCAAGTGGAAGCGGCGTTCTGCATCTATGATCTAGCGGGCTATCAGTCGCCGCTCGTCGTGATCGCCGCCTTCGTCTATGTGCGACTGCATGGTCCGGACGGACCGTACTGCGGGCAATATTCGCGGCGGGCCTTGCGGACGCGGGCGGACGGGGCTCGCAGATGGCTGGATGCCGGTGCCGACGTGCATTGCTATTTCGATAACGACGAGAACGGCTACGCGCCCCGCGATGCGCTGACCAGCGGGCATTGATCGAGGCGTCGCCTACAGGTCGCGCTCCGAACGCCGGTGCAACGCGCGGTAGTCCTCGCAATCGGCGAGCCGGCCGACGTACGGACAGAACTCGCGAATGACTTCGTCGTGACAGCCGTAGGCGTACGGATACGGGCGAACATACGCCGAGTGCACGACGGCGATGATCTCGCTCTCCGGCAGTCCGTTGCGGAGTCGAGCGTTCCAGGCGAGCAGCAGCGCACGGGTTTGATCGGCGGTATAGCCGGCGAGACGGAACGCCGAAGCCAGACGGATGGCGACGTTGTTGCGATTGCCCGGCGGGATGCGCCGCTGCCAGATCGCCTGGCGCGCGGCACACAAGGCCGTCTCGGGTTCTGCCGGCGTAGCGGGCGGGCGGTACGGATGCGGGCCACGAGCGCGCCGCACCGCGCGCCGCGCTCGGTCGAAGAGTTCAACGGCCTGCGGTACCGCGCCGACCACCGCGGCCGGCAACAGGCCGGCTGCGCGGACGCGCGAGAGCGGGCGCGGCGATTGCGCGAGGTTCCGGATCGCCGCGATGTCGGTCTGCAGCAGCTCGGTTGTCGAGAGCGGCACCTTGTACAAGCCGCTCTCGCGATGCCGCGTGTTCGGCAGCCGCAGGAGGTGCACCGTGTCGCCGATGCTGAGATCGACGAACGGACGCGCGCTGTCGGGAAGCGAGCGCAGAAGATCGAGACGGATGCGGGAGAAGATGGCCGGCAGATGACGCGACGGGAGCACGCGGCCGAAGACGCGTGTGTCGATCAACAGATGGAATCCCTTCGCGCCGGAGAAGTAGGCGTGCAGCGCACCCTCCGGGATCATCCACCGGGTCGTCAGCAGCTGATAGGCACGGCGCGCGAGGTCGAGCGCGACGTCGAGTTCGGTGGCGCCGGCGTCGATGTCGAGGGGCAGAAACGGCGCCCACACTTTGCCGTCGTACCCCGCGATCGACGCCCGGCCATTCACGCGGTGCTCCGTGAGGTACAGCAAGACGTCATCGGCGAAGCTGAAAATGCTGGCATAGCACTCGAACGCATGATAGCGCGCAACCAGATCTGCCACTTCTTCGATGGCGACGACATGATTGCGAAAACCCGGCTGGCCCGCGGCGGCAAAATCCACGAAGCGAAAGCGCGGTGGGCGTCGCATGCGAATAGGCGCCGGCCGCGTGCGAGCCTGAAGGGCACGCGCGGCTGGCCCCGCTCTATTTGAGGCTCTTGGTCGAAAAGCCGCGATCGTTGAACAGCAGCAAGGTGCGCTTGCCGCTGACCACGGTTTCGAGCGCGACCTCGCGCTGCCACAATCGGTAGACGTAGGCGAGAGTCTTCTCGGCGTGTTCCAACTGCAGATCGCGGCCGTCGTGCCCGTGGATCAGGTACAGCGTGTGGGTGCCGCCGAAGTCCGCGTCGTCAACCTTGATGACCGGGAGTGTGGCGGTGCCGATGGTCTGCAACAGCGCGTTCTTCACGTCCCGCCAGCCGTCGGAATCGGCGACGGTGTTCACCACCAGCTCGTCGCCGCGCGACTGATACTCGAACAGGTCAAGTTCGCGAATCAAGTTCTCGGTCAGGTGGCGGCGCAGAAACGAAACGTCGCGATCGCTTTCGCGCACCTCGAACATCTTTTCGATGCCGGTCTTTTCCGGATCGCCGATGGCCGCACGCTCGTCGGGGGTGGGATCGTCGTAACGCCGGCGGATGTCCTCCCAGACTTTGAAGCCCAGGTGATAAGGATTGAGTCCACCGGGATGAGGTCGCACCACCTGGTTGTGACGAACCAGGAATTCGAGGTGCAAGTCCTGGGGCAGTTCGAGGCGATCGAGAATCTGCTTGTGCCAGTAGCTCGCCCACCCTTCGTTCATGATCTTGGTTTCGATCTGCGGGATGAAGTACTGCGCTTCCTCGTGAACGATGGTGAGGAGATCCTTCTCCCAGTCGGCGAGGTAGGGATTGTGATCGCGGATGAAGAGCAACAGATCTTCGTCGGGTTCGGGCGGCACCTTTCGCAGATCGGGTTCGGTGTAGGTGGGCCGCCGGTGTACCGACTGAAAGGGATCCGGAAGCGGCCGCGACGCCTCCAGCAGATCCAGGCGTGTCTCGTCGATCGAACGCTTGCGCACGGCGAGGTTGCGGCGGCATTGCAGCGACAAGGCGTGCGCGGCATCGAGGATCGCCTCGACGCGATCGAGGCCGATGCTGGGATCTTCGATGTAGTGACGCACCCGGACCGCGTGGGCCTTGAAGGTGCTGATCGTGAACTCGGCGCGGGTCGAGCGAAAAGTCGCGTTGTTTTTGAAGAAATCGTTGTGGCCGTACACGTGGGCGACCGTCAGAATCTGCAGCAGCAGCGTGTTGTCGCGCATCAGGTACGCCAGCGCCGGATTCGAATTGATCACCATCTCGTACGGCAGCCCGCTCACGCCGTAGTCGTAGAGGGTCTTCAGCTTCTCGTATGCCTTGCCGTACGACCAGTGCGGATAGTGCGACGGCATGCCGGAATACGCGGTGTAGCCGAGCATCTGCGTGTGGTCGCAAATCTCGAACTCTTGCGGATAGCAGTCGAGACCACATTCGACGGCGAGGCGACGAATCCGCTCGTCCCAGGCGACGAGGTCGTCGATGTCCCAGGTATCGGCCATCACGTCAGCTCGCGGCGACTTGCTCGGTGCCGCGGTCTTTGGCGAGGAATGCCTTGAAGCTGGGCCAGATGTCTTCTTTGCGCTCGATCAAAACGGTCTGGAAGTTGTCGGCTTCGAGGCGGCGGAAGATGTTGAGCATCGAGCTTTCGTAGTAGCGCGATCCGAGCGGTTTGATCTCGCCGTATCCGAAAAGGTTGCACACCGCGGTGAGTTGCTGCGCCGTGCGCAACGCAATCGCGTTGTCGGAATCGAAGTTGTCCCCGTCGGAGCAGTGAAACGCGTAGACGTTCCACAACGACGGGTGGTAGCGCTCGGCGATGATGTCGAGGGCTTTTTGGTAGCCGGAAGAGATGAAGGTCCCGCCCGATTCGCCCTTGTGAAAGAATTCTTCCTCGGTGACCTCGCTCGCCTCGGTGTGATGCGCGATGAAGACGATCTCGACGTTGCGGTACTTGGTGACGATGAATTGGTAGAGTAGGAAAAAGAAACTGCGCGCGAGGTACTTCTTCATCGTGTCCATCGAGCCGGAGGTGTCCATGATGCAGACCACCACCGCGTTGGAGTCCTTCTTCTGGTCGGGCACGACGTGGCGATAGCGAAGATCGTCGTCGTGGAAGGGAAAGCGCGGCCGCTGTTCGCCGTAGGCGAGGTTTCCGTGGCGGGTGGCGAGGCGGCGTTTGACCTTCGCCTTGACCGTGTGCCGCTTGTCCAGCCGGATGCGAATGCCGACCTGGCGGTATCCCTTGCGCTTGATCAGCCGCTGCGCGCTCATCTCGCGCAGGCGTTTGCGTTCGAGGTCGGGCAGTTCGAGATCCTCGAACATGATGTCGATCAGTTCATCGAGGCTGACGTCGGTCTCGTAGTAGTCGACGCCCGGACGGTCGCCGGCTTTGTCGGGCGGGCCTTGGCCGTCGCGGTGCGCTTTGCCGACGACTTGACCGGGCTGGGTTTCGCCGTCGCCTTGCGCAACGCCGGGCGCGTTCTCGCCATAGATGAAGCGGTACTCTTTGACGCCGCGAATCGGCACTTTGATGATGCGCTCGCGGTCTTTGCCGATGATCGACTCCTCGGCGATGATGTCGGCGATGTTGTCGCGGATCGACTGACGAACTTTCTGCCTATGCCGCAACCGATCGCCCGCCGTGCGATCGCTGCGCTCGGCGTCGGAGTGACGAAAGGGGCGAAAGATCGTGCTCATGGTCGGGGTCGGAGGCGGCGCGGGTGTCGGTGACTGGGTGAAGGCAGGCGATTCGCACTCACCAGTCACCGATACTCACACCGGTCACCATCAGTCCTTCCACAAGTTGTTGGCCGCATACTTCAGCACGATGTCCACACAGCTGGGGCAGTAGCCGTGTTGCAGGAGATTCTGCACCATCGTGTTGTACTTCTCGCTCTGCTCTTCATCGCGCGTACGGGCTTTAGTGATGATGCGGCTGATGTCGCGCACCGAGGTCATGAGCTTCTTCTCGATCGCTTCCTTGAGCGGTTCGTAGCTGCGGTAGCTGATCCGACTGCCCCGCCGGCTGACGGCCCACAGATACGCGATGACTTCCTGGCGGAAGCCCTCGGCCGCCGAGCCGATGATGGCGATTTGCTCTTCGATGGACTTGAGGAAGCCCTCGTCGGGTTGCAGCTCTTCCTTGGTGTTGCGGTCCTTCACCTTCGTCTTGTTGACGTACGCCTCGGCGTGATCGAGGTAGTTCTGAAACAGCGATTCGGCCTGCTCTTGGTACGAGTAGACGAACGCCTTGGTGATCTCCTTTTCCAGCACGTCGAGATATTCTTTGTGCAGGACGTCCTGCAGGAAATCGAGATACTGCTTGCGCGTGTCGTCGGGCAGGTCGGCTTCCTTGGTCATGTTGATCAGCGCTTCGCGGACGTTGATCGGATTGATGCAGTTGCCTTCGATGTTGTCCGACAGCGCGTTGTCGAGCGCCTTCATGATGAAGCGGGTCGAAATCCCGCTCATGCCTTCGCGCTTGGTATCGTCGCGCAGCTCGCGCACGTCGATTTTCTTGGTCTTGCCTTTTTCGACCACCTCTTCGCCGTTGTAGAGCTTGAGCTTGGTCATCAGGTCGCACTTCGTCGTCGGTTCGAGGCGCGAGAGGATCGCGAACATCGAGGCGATTTCGAGCGTATGCGGCGCCACGTGCGCGCGGAAATCCGAATTGCGAATGATCTTCTGGTAGATCTTCACCTCTTCCGACAAGCGCAGATTGTACGGCACCTTGACGACTACGATGCGATCGAGAATCGCTTCGTTGGTGTGGTCGGCCTTGAACTTCTGCCACTCCGCTTCGTTGGAATGGGCGACGATCACGGTGTCGACGTACACCATGCCGTGCCGTCCCGGCGCCGGGATTACCTTCTCCTGCGTCGCGGTGATCATCGCGTGGAGGTACTCGGTTTCGTTCTTGAAGACCTCGATGAACTCGACCATGCCGCGGTTGCCGACGTTGATCGCGCCGTTGAGATCGAGCACGCGCGGATCGCCTTCGGAGTAGAGGTCGAGCTTCGAAATGTCCTCGCTGCCGATGAGCACCGAGGTGTCCTGATTGTTCGGATCGACCGGCGGCACGACGCCGATGCCGATGCGATTGCGCTTCGAGAACTGCCGCGTCGCGACCGGGAATTCCTCGTAGCGCTCGCCGAACTCCTCCTTCAGGCGGAAGCGGCACACCGGGCAGAGATCGCCCTCGATGTGGACGCCCAGCATCTTCTCGAACTCGCGTCGCAGGTGGCGCGGGATCAGATGCAAGGGCTCTTCGCTCATCGGACAGCCGTCGATGGCGAAGAACGGCGCGGTTTCCTCTAGGCCGCGCTGCAGCTTTTCCACCAGCGAGCTTTTGCCCGAGCCGACCGGACCCATCAGATACAGAACCTGACGGCTCTCCTCGCCCTTGAGTGCGGCGGACTGAAAGTAGCGCGCGATTTGGGCGAGGGTCTTCTCGATGCCGAAAAATTCGTCCTCGAAGAAGTTGTAGACCTTGACGCTCTCGTCTTTGAAGAGTCGCTTGACTCGCGCGTCATCCGATACCTTGATGTCGTGGACGCCGGCGGCGACGATGGCGTCGTGCAGGCGATGATGTGCCAGCTTGGGGAGAGTGGCGTCGGCCTTGAGTAGATCGAGGTAGTCAAGAAACCGGCCCTGCCACGTCCGCGTGCTGTGCGCTGCTCGGTCGTCGCGGATCAACTGCTCGAAACTGACGGTCTCTTTCTCCATGGCCTTGTCCTCTCTGGCGCGGGAGGTCGATCCGCGCCGCGGGCCGCGTGCCCGTGCGAGTTACGTCATGTCGGTGCTCGAGCGCAGGAGCGGTCGGAACCGCGGTGAAGACGATTGGAACTCATGGCGCAATGTCTGCTGAATTATAGCGGTCGCCATTGCGGCCATTCAAGCCACTCGTCTTGCACGCGAGTGGAGACGCCACGAAGATTTGGGGAAAGCTATCGGATTCGGTACGAAAACTGCGGTGAGTGACGCGGCTCTTCACGCTGCTCCCTTCCTCATCACCAACCCATCACTGCGTCGAACGGACGGTAACATCGGCATTTTCGCGAGTCAAGAAAATTCGCACGGCGCGCGGTGTTGCGCGCCCGCGATGGCTCCGCTCCGGGGGCAACTATTGCGATTCCCGCGTGCGCGGGTTACTGGCTTCATGGGCTCGGTCGCGATGGGCAAACGCGCGCGGTTTTCGGTCTGGTATTTCATCGCAGCCTTCGGCTTGCTGCTGCTCCTGAACACGTACTTGATCCGCGAACAAGTCGGCGAGATCACCTACGCGCAATTCAAGCAGCTCGTCGAGGCCGGCAAAGTCACCGACGTGGTGATCGGCCCCGACTATGTCACCGGCCGGTTCACCACCACCGACCTGAGCAAAGAATTGCCCGAGTCGCAGGTCCGACAACTCCAGCAGTTCGGTGGCACCGAGCGCTACTTCCGCGTGGTGCGCGTCGAGGATCCGAAGTTGATCGAGACCCTCGATCGCCTCAAGATTCCGTACAGCGGCCGCTTGTCCTCGACGTGGCTGACCAACGTGATGTCGTGGGTCGCCTCGGCGGTGTTCTTCGTCGCGCTGTGGGGCTTTCTGTTCCGCCGCTTGGGGACGCCGGGTGCGGGCGGCGGATTGATGGCGATCGGTCGCAGCAAGGCCAAAGTGTACGTCGAAAGTGAAACCCGAGTGACCTTCGCGGACGTCGCCGGCATCGACGAAGCCAAGCAAGAGTTGCAGGAGGTCGTCGAGTTTCTCCGGTCGCCTGAAAAATTTCGCCGCCTTGGCGGTAAGATTCCCAAAGGGGTGCTGCTCGTCGGCGCGCCGGGCACCGGCAAGACGCTGCTCGCGCGCGCGGTCGCCGGCGAGGCCAAGGTCACGTTCTTCAGCATGAGCGGTTCGGAGTTCGTCGAGATGTTCGTCGGCGTCGGCGCCGCGCGCGTGCGCGACCTGTTCGAGCAGGCCAAGCAAAAGGCGCCGTGCATCGTCTTCATCGACGAGCTGGATGCGCTCGGCAAGTCGCGCGCAATCAATCCGCTCGGCACTCACGACGAGCGCGAGCAGACCTTGAACCAGTTGCTCGTCGAAATGGACGGCTTCGACCCGAACATCGGCGTCATCATCATGGCCGCCACCAATCGCCCGGAAATTCTCGACCCGGCGTTGCTGCGCGCCGGTCGATTCGATCGACACGTCGCGCTCGATCGTCCCGACATCCGCGGCCGCGAAGCGATCCTGCGAGTGCACACCCGGTCGGTGAAGCTCGGGCCCGATGTGGATCTGGCGCTGGTCGCCGGTCGCACGCCCGGGTTCGTCGGCGCCGATCTCGCCAACATCGTCAACGAAGCCGCCTTGCTGGCAGCCCGCCGTGAACGCGCGTTCGTGTCGATGGCGGACTTCGACGACGCCATCGACCGCGTCATCGCCGGCCTCGAACGCAAAACGCGGGTCATGAACAAGCGCGAAAAGGAAATCGTCGCCTATCACGAGTCCGGTCACGCCTTGGTGGCGACCGCGATTCCCGGCGTCGATCCGGTGCGTAAGATCTCGATCATCCCGCGCGGCATTGCCGCGCTCGGCTACACGCAACAGCAGCCGACCGAGGACCGCTACCTGATGACCCGCTCGGAATTGGAGAGTCGCTTGTGCGTGCTGCTGGGCGGGCGGGTCGCGGAGGAAATTGTGTTCGGCGACATCTCGACCGGCGCCCAAGACGATCTGCAGAAGGCGACCGATATCGCCGTCAGCATGGTCACGCAATACGGTATGAGTCCGGTGCTCGGATTGCGCGCATTCGACCGTGAGCGACGCTCGGCGTTTTTGGAGTCGCCGTTGATCTCGCGCAAGGACTACAGCGAAGACAAGGCGAGCGTGATTGACAACGAGGTGGAACGCATCCTCGAAGGCGCGCACGCACGCGTGCGTACAATTCTCACCGACTGGCGTGACTTGCTCGATCGCGTGGCGAAACAGTTGATGGTATCCGAAGCGATCGACGGCGATGAGCTGCGGCGCATGATCGAGGACCATGGTGCCCGCAGCGCGCCGGCGGCGGAATCGGCCTAACCGCGCCAGATTTGCGGACCTCGGCGAATCTCGTTAGCTCATCTCCGTGCGCCGCCGATTCCTGCTGGTTCTCTTGCTCATCACGATTTCCGCGGTGACCATCCGACTGGCGGCACCGCGCCTGGTGGATTGGATTCGCCGCCGGGCCGAAGATGCGCTGGCGACCGCCTTTCACACCACCGCCTCGATTGCGAACCTCGAGCTGTCGCTGGCGCCGTTGCGGCTTCGGATCGGCGGGGTGAACGTCGGCGGCGACGCGCCGGCACTCCGCATCGGCGCAGCCGATCTCCGCGTCGACGTGGTCGACAGCCTTCGCCGTGGATCGCTCGCGGGACAGTTGTCGGCACATGACGTGTTCCTCAACATCGACCGGCTTCCAAAGCCGTCGCCGGCGAAGGTGACGACGCGCGACCAGCACGAGCAACCGCCGATCCTGCCAGTCGAAATAACCGCGACCGAGTTGACCGCGGTCGCGGTGCAGTTTTTCATCGATCACGAAGCCGTCACCGCCACCGCGCCGCGAGCCACCGGCCGGGTCGGCCTGAGTCGCGAACGTCCATACTTGACCTTCAGCGTGCTGAGCGGCGAGGCGGCGCTGCAACGCGCCGATCGGCGTCTCTCGGTCGCAACCGTCGATCTCGCCGCGGGTGTGCGCGCCGATCAGTTCTTCGTCGATCATTGGACGATTCAAGGCGATCGACTCTCGGTGAACGCGACCGGCGAGGCGCTGCCGCCGGCAGCGAAGCATCACATCGTTGCCGATCTGCCGTTCGAGGCGCTGGCGGTCATCTTCGAGCCGCTCGAGGAACTAACCGGCGCGTTGCATGTCGACGGCACATGTCACGGTGAATTGTTCGATCCGATCGCCGAGGCCGATGTTCGATTGAGCGGGACGAGCATCCTCGGCGAACCGGTCGGTGACGTGCACGGCACGCTGACGCGGCGCGGTCGCGACTTGGCGCTGTCGAATGTCGATGTTGCGGCGTGGGGCGGGTCCGCCGGCGCGAATCTCAGGATGACGGTTGGCGGCGTGACGCCGGTGAAGGGGGAAGTCGAGTGGAAACAGATCGATGCGCCCTTGATCGGACACCTCGATCGTCCGGCGCATCGGTGGTCGGTGCTTTCGAGCGGCACCGGCGAGCTGACCGGTCAGCTCGAACCACTGGAGTTGAACATTCGAGCCGCGGGATCCATTGATCCGCGCGTCGCTGAATCCTCTGCACAGTCGGCGCGCTGGTCGGCCGAGCTGGACATCACCCAGCCGCAGCCTCACGTGAAGCCGACGCTGAGGTTGAACGGGACGATCGAGCAAGGCCCGAGCAATCGCGCGCGCGTCGCGTTGGCTTTGGATGGCGCGCAGCAGTTGAGCGGGCAGGTGGAGACCCAGCTCGGCGACGCGGCGAAACTCGCGCCGCTCACTCCATCGCCGCTGCGCGACGGCCTGGCCGGCAGCGTTGGGTTTGTCGCGACGGTCAGCGGCCCGATGGCTCGACCGACCGTGGCAGGCAGCGCGACCGCGGATCGCTTGACGATCTTCGGCTCGACGATTCAGAGACTTCGCGGCGATGTCGAATGGACCGGCGCGGCACTGACGACGCGAGCGGTCGAGGTAACGACTGCCACCGGCTCGGCCGCGATCGATGGAACCGTCGCGCTCGTGGGCAGCGCGGACAACGATTGGCAGGTCACTGCACGCAACTTCGATCTGTCGACGCTGGCGGCGGCTGCGGAGTTCCTCAACTTCCCGGCGCTGTTTCAAGGCGGAACGCTCGACGGCGCGGCGAGCGGGCGCGGTCCGTGGGCTGCCCTGCGGCTTGATGCCGATCTACATGCGCGCGGGTTCTGGCTGCTGGGCGAGCCCGTTCATGCGTTGCAGTTGCGTGCGCATGCGAAGGGTGGCCGGTGGGACGGCGAGCTGCAACTCGAACACAGCAAGAGCGATTCGCTGCGATTGGTGGCCGACGGGCAGGGGACGAGTGACGTGCACGCCACGCTGGAATCGAGTCCCTGGCAACTTGCGCATTTGCGCGGTGCGGGCTTTCGCGGATTGGACGGCACGGTGACACTCCGCGCCACCGTCAATGGCCCGCTTGATCGACTCAGCGGCTCGGCGCAGATCGACGGCCAGGCACTGACGCTCGGTGGGCATGCCTGGGGTGCGGCCGCGATTGCCGCGCAAGGCACCGACGGACGTTGGACTGCCGACGCGACTCTGTTGGGTGAGTCGCTCAAGCTCCACGGGAGGTGGCAGCTCGGCAATGGCTATCCGTTCTCGCTCGCCGGGGAATTGGCGCGCACCGACATCGCGTCGTTGCTGTTCGTCAAGTCGTTGCTGCACATCGACGCGGGCGGATCATTCCACGTCAGCGGGCGATTGAGCGCACTGGGCGAGATCGCTGGCGACGTGCGCATCACTCCGCTCACGATTGTCCGCCAATCGGCCATGGTGGAAGCACGGGAACCGATCGTGCTGCGCGGTGAGCGCGGCCGCTTCACCGTCGTCAGCTGCACCATCGCGGGCACCGGTGGACGGATCGGCGTCGCTGGATCACTCTCGACCTCCGGCATCTTGGACGTGACAGTCGACAGCGGCGGCGATCTCGAATTGGCCGAACTGCTGGTTTCGTCGGTGCAGTCGGCGCGCGGCGCGTTCAACGTGACTGCGCGGATGCAGCGAAGCGAGGCCGGTCAGTGGAGTGTCGCAGGCGCCGCGCGCCTCGAAGACGGCGACCTGGATCTCGGGCTGCCCATTGCTTTCACCAAGACGGACGCGGCGTTGAGTCTCAGCGGCAGCCGAATCGTGATTGACAATCTTGCCGGCAAGGCCGGCGGCGGCACGTTTCGCGTCGGCGGCGCTGCGGATCTTAACGCCGGACCGGAGCTGTCGTGGAATCTGCACGAGGTGGGTACGCCGATCGCGGAGGGCCTCGAGGCGCGGATCTCCGGCTCCGGCACAGTCGCCGGCGATTGGGGCACTCCCATCATAACCGGGGACGTCGAAGTCTTGAGCGCACTTTACGACCGCACTCTCGCGCTCGGTGACTTCGTTCCGTGGCTGCAAAGGTATCTCCTGCCCACTCCGACGCGCACGGAAGCGGCTGCACGCCCGATCGCACTCGACCTCCGCATCTACGCGCACGACGGCGTGTACATCGACAACAATGTTGCCAAGGTGGAGATGTGGCTGAATCTGCAAGCGACCGGGACGACCGCGAAGCCGGTGGTGACGGGCACCATCGGCTTCGTCAGCGGCGAAGTGATCTACCAAGACCGCACCTTCACGGTCACCGGCGGGTCGATCGACTTTCGCGACGCGCTCGCCATCAATCCCGTCCTGAACATCACCGCCGAGAGCAACGTGACGACCGTCGAGGCCGAATACACGGTGCGCGTGGTCGTCAGCGGCACGGCGGACAATCCACGCGTGCAGTTCGGCGCCGACGATCCCAGCCTGTCGCAGAACGACGTGCTCAGTCTGGTCGCCTTCGGCAAGACGGCCGCGCAACTTCAGCGCGAGGGCAGCAAAGTGTCGCCCGGCACGGCGCTGACGCTGTTGCCGACCAGTCCGGTCGAGCAACAGGTGCGTCGCTTTGCGGGGTTGGATCGCTTTGAGATCGACGCGACGCAGGCGCAGGACAGCGGGACGATCGAGCCGCGCATCACCGTAGGCAAGGACCTGACCGAGCAGATTCGCGCGCTCGCCTCCAGCAGCTTCGGCGTGAACGCACAGCGGACGGTGCAACTCGAGTATCGCTTCACCCCGCGCTTCTCGCTGCTCGGGAGTTGGGAGAGCGACAGCAGCTCCAACGCCGGCGCCTTCGGCGGCGGCATGAAGTTCCGTTACGAGTTCCGCCGCCTGCCGGTGTCGCTCCGTGCGCCGCGCGAGGCCCTGGTGGTGCCGCGCGATGCGCAGTAGCGTGCGCGCGGCGATCCTGCTGCTCGTGGCGGTTGTCCCGGCGCGCGGCGAGGTTGGGGGCGAATTCGTCGGGCGCACCGTCGCGGCGATCGAGTTCCACTGCCCGGTGAAGGTCGACAAAGCCGATCTCTATCGACTCGTACCGGTGCGGCCGGGCGACACGTTGGCTGCACGGGATGCCGATCGCATTCGCGAGCGTCTGATGCAGCGAGGGATCTTCACCGCCGTGAACGTGACCGCGGTGGCGGAGGGCGAGCGGTCGGCTCGCCTGGTCGTCGAATTGGCGCGCAAGGCCGTCGTCGATCGCGTGCGCTTCCACGGCAATCGCGCGTTGCGCGACAGCGCGCTCGAGCGCGTGGTGCGGCTGGCGCCGTCGGGAATCTATTCGGACGATGCGCGCCAATTCGCGGAACACCGCATCCGCGAGCGCTATGCGGCGGAGGGGTTCAGCGAGGTCGCGGTGCAGACGGTGCTGAGCGAGCCGGCACCCGGCGAAGTGGACGTGACGTTCGATATTCACGAAGGGCAACCGCTGCGCGTGGACGGAATCGAATTCGACGGCGACCTGCCGATCCCGCTCGCCGATCTGCAACGAGCGGCCGGAGTGAAAGTCGGTTCACGTTACGCGCGCAACACGCAGCGCAAAACCGAGAAGGCGGTGGTGCGCGCGCTCCGTCGCCGCGGGTACTACGAAGCGCAAGTCGATTCGCGTTGGGAAGCGGGCGACAATCGCCGCGGCCGATTGCATGTCCACATC
Source organism: Binatia bacterium (assembly GCA_035541895.1). Taxonomy (GTDB): domain Bacteria; phylum Desulfobacterota; class Binatia; order HRBIN30; family JACQVA1; genus DATKMK01. The sequence goes on from DATKMK010000013.1 coordinate 64,156, forward strand.
GTCGCGGGTCCGCTGGTGACGATTGAGATCAACGGCAACGCGCATCTGAGCGATCGCCGAATCGGCAAGCTGCTCGATCTGCTCGATCGGCCGATCATCACCGACGGAACGTGGCGGGAACTGGCGCGCCGGACCCGTCGCGCGTACCAGGAGTCGGGCTACTACTTTGCGACCGTTGGGGTGCACGTCGTGCCGGGATCGCCGAAGATTGTGCGTCTCGATGTGGTGGAGGGACCATCGTTGCGGGTCGCTGATGTGTCGTTCGACGGCAACCGTGGGCTCTCGGCAACGAGCTTACGCGCCGCGATGCAGACCGGACCGCCGAGCTGGATTCCGTGGCGACGCGGCGTGTTGCTCGACGATGTGCTCGACGAGGACCTCCGAAGTCTCTGGTACCTCTATCGCCGCCACGGGTTCGAGTCGGCGGAGATTGTTGATCTGCGAACGCAGTTCGATCGCGACCGCGGCAAAATCACCATCACGGTCGTCATCGAGGAAGGCCGGCGCACGACGGTAATCGCGGTCGAGCATAACGGGTTCGTCGGCGTCGCGACGCTGCCATCGGTGAAAGTCCAACCGGGCGTGCCGCTCAATCCCGACGACGTCGAACGCGATCGACGCGCGCTGCTGTCGGCGCAGCTTCAGGTGGGGTACCCGCACGCCGCGGTGCAGGCCGCCGTATCGCGCGAGCGTCGCGGCGACGAAGAGTGCGCGACGGTTCGATTCGAGGCGACCCCGGGGACTGCGCAACGCGTCGGCACGATCATCGTGCAGAATAACATCGACACCAAATCACGCGTTGTCCTGCGCGAGTTGACGGTCAAGCCCGGCGATCCGCTCGATCCCGAAGCCTTGGCGAGCAGCCAGACGCGACTGTATCGGCTGGGGCTGTTTCGCACCGTCGACGTGCGTCCGATTGACGACGCGACCAGCGGCGATCAACGCGACCTCGCCGTCACGGTCGCCGAGAAGGCGCCCGGGAGTCTACAACTCGGCGCGGGCTACAATACCCGCGACGGTCTGCGCGGCTTTGGCGAGATTGCCCACAACAACTTGCAGGGCCTCAACCGGCGGTTGAGCCTGCGGGGCGAGGTCGCGTTGGATCCGTCAAGTTTCTCGCCGAACGAGTATCTCGGCGTGCTCGGCTACCGCGACCCGCGGTTGCAGGATTCGCTGTGGGCGTTGCGCACGGATCTCATTGCCCAGCGCTCGACGCGCTCGATCGACCAGTTCAGCGTCGAGCGATTCGCGCTGGTGCCGGCGCTCGACTACCCGATTCGACCCGGCTTGCGAGTCGGGAGCGAGTTGGTGATCGAACAGAGTCAGGTCTTCGACGTCGCGTCCGACGTGCTGGCGTTCAACCCGAGCGATCAGGGTCGGTTGCGCACGATCGGGCTGGGTCCGTTCATCGTCTACGAAGGGCGGGACGACCCGTTCATGCCGCGGCGCGGTGTCTTCGAGTCGTTTCGGGTGCGCTGGGCGCCGGAGGCGACCGGATCGGACGTGCCGTTCGTGCGCATTCAAGCGCAGCACAGTCACTACGTGCCGCTCACCGACGCGCTCACGTGGATCTACGTGGCGCGCATCGGCTGGGGCTACGCGACCGAAAGCCATGATCAGCTCCCGATTCGCGAGCGCTTCTTCCTCGGCGGTCGCACCACCGTGCGCGGGTTCAGCGAGAACTCGATCGGGCCGACCGGCACCGCGGGCAATCCGATCGGCGGCGACTTTGCCGTCAACCTCAACACCGAGCTGCGTTTTCCGTTGGCCTTCGGTGTCGGCGGCGCGACGTTCGTCGACGGCGGCGGCCTGTATCTGCAGGACACATCGGCCTGCAAGGCGGCCGGTGCGAAGGGGTGCGCGATCAACCTCGACAACTTCCGCCGCTCCGCCGGGCTCGGTCTGCGCTACGACACGCCCGTCGGCCCGCTCGCCTTGGATTACGGCTTCAAGCTCGACACCCGCAGCGGCGAGTCGATCGGCGAGGTACACTTCAGCATCGGGGCGAATTGGTGAGTGGTGAGTGCTGAAGTCGCGGGTGGATGGAGAACACGATCAGGCAACAGACCCCATGGCTCAGCGAGATCGAGGCGTGACTCAGGCATGTGGGACGATGCGCGTGCCTTGGTGAAACACGATTTGCCACTTGCCCTCACAGTGCTGCCAGAGCGAACTGCGCAGCGTGTGGATCGGGGGTTCGGTATGGCTCTGCGCACGATAGGTGACCAACGCAATGTGGGATGCGAGGAGCCGAACTTCGAACTGTGATGCCGACACCGCGACCGGTGACTCGGCCCGTAACGAGGCCACCACTTGCGCCTTCGTGCACACGCGGCCGGAACTGCCGAACTCGACGAACGAATCTGCAAGCAACGCCGAGACAACCTCGGACTTGCGAACGCTGGGATCGAGGAGGCTGCGTTCGTAGCCTTCCAACAATTGTTCGACCGGCCCCTGCTCCTGCATTTTGGGTTCCAAGTGATTCGATCTCGAACTGAGCAAGACGCTTCAGCACGCCCTCCATGGGTCGACGGCAGACGATGACCACGCCGGCACCTGGTTGATTCGCGCCATCCAGCGCGCAACCGATGGATGCTCATCCTCGGGAAATCCGGCTGCTCGAAAGTACGTCGTCATGCCTGCGAGCGCGAAGTCAGCGAGGCAGATCTCCGGTCCACACACGAAGCCGGTGTCAACCTTCGCGCCAAGAACCTGAAGAAGAGTCGCCAGCTCCGGGTCGTTCCAGTTCGATGGGATCGCCGGCTCCGGTTTCGAGAACAGGATTTGCGCAACCCGCGGCGCGAGCACTCGCGTCAGCACCGGTTGCCAGTGTGACGCCTCCCAGAACATCCACCGCAGCATATCGGCGCGGCGCTTGGGATCTCTCGACGACAACGCATAGTCGCCGAGCACTTCCGAGAAATAGACCAAGATCGCGTTCGATTCCCACAAGACTGTGTTGCCGTCGACCAGCGTCGGAACCTTCCCCCACGGGTTGAGCGACCGATACGCCGGCGTCTGTCCCTCGCCCCGGTAGACGTCGACGGATGCGATCTCGACATCTAGCGACAGATGCCGTGCAACCGCGATCGTCTTGCGCCCGTTCGCTGACACGGGCGTCGTATAGAGGACCGGGACGTTTGTACCTGTCATGACGCGCACGGCTTACACCTCGAATTCATGGTTGAAAGTCGCACCATGTGCGCGGACCGGGATTCGTCCACGACGCGGCCGCTGCGACCGCGCCGTGGGACAATCGTGAGTGGCAGCGGGGCACCGCCTATGCGGCGCAGCCCATGACGGCTTTGACTTCGAGGAATTCTTCGAACCCGAACTCGCCCCACTCGCGGCCGTTCCCGGATTGCTTATAGCCGCCGAAGGGCGCACTGAAGTCAGGACCTGCGCCGTTGAGGTGCACATTGCCGGTGCGCAAACGCGAGGCGACGCGTAGCGCGTGGTCGTTGTCGCCCGACGACACGTAGCCGGAGAGGCCGTAGATCGTGTCGTTGGCGATGCGGATCGCATCTTCCTCGCTGTCGTACGGCAGAATCGAGAGTACGGGACCAAAGATCTCTTCGCGCGCGACCGTCATGTCGTTGCGCACGTTGGCGAACACGGTCGGCCGGACATAGTAGCCTTTGCTCAAACCCGACGGCAGGCCGGGCCCGCCGGTCACGAGCTCGGCGCCTTCATCGATGCCGGCCTTGATCAACCGCTGGATCTTGTCGAACTGCGCCTTGCTGACGACCGGACCAATCGTCGTCCCTTCCGTTGCCGGGTCGCCGACCTTTACCGCCTCGGCGGCGGCTTTGGCGATGGCGATCGCTTCGGCTTGCCGCGATCGCGGCACCAACATGCGCGTCGGCGCGTTGCAGGATTGGCCGCTGTTGGTGAAGCACGAGCGCACGCCGCCTTCGACCGCGCGTTTGAGGTCGGCGTCGTCGAGGATGATGTTGGCCGACTTGCCGCCGAGTTCCTGCGCCACCCGCTTGACCGTGTCGGCGGCGGCTTTGGCAACCTGAATGCCCGCACGCGTCGAGCCGGTGAACGACACCATGTCGATACCGGGATGCGACGAGATCGCTGCGCCAACGGTCGGCCCGTCCCCGTTGATGAGATTGAAAACGCCCTTCGGCACGCCCGCCTCATGCAACACCTCGGCGAAGATGATGGCGTTGAGCGGCGCAATCTCGGTCGGCTTGAGCACCATCGTGCAGCCGGCGGCGAGAGCCGGGGCGACCTTGCAGGCGATCTGATTGATCGGCCAATTCCACGGCGTAATGAAGCCGCAGACCCCGATCGGTTCCTTGATCAGGCGCGTGGTGCCCTGATTTTCGACAAACGCATACGACTTCAGCACTTCGAGGGCTTGCGAAAAGTGCGCAAGGGCCGACGGCGCCTGTGCGGCTTTCGCCAACCATAATGGGGCGCCCATTTCGGACGAGATGGTTTCGGCAATTTCTTCCATGCGCGCCATGTACCCGGCGATGATCCGCTCGAGCAGCGCCACGCGTTCCTCGCGCGATGTCCGGCCGAAGGTCTCGAACGCCGCGCGTGCCGCCGCCACAGCCTTATCGACGTCGGCCGCGCTGCCCAAACTGATGCGACCGATGGCCTCCTCGGTCGCGGGATTGATGACGTCCATGGCCTTCGGCACCGCAGGGGCAACCCACTCGCCATTGATGTAGAACTTGAGACATTCTTTCATGTGCACTCCTCTTGGTTCGTGGCGTACGTGACACCTCCTACATGAACCGGACGCGGGCTTGGGTCAAGGATGTGTGAGGTGGGGAAGTCATGGCCCGTGATGTCGGTTCACTTCCGCCTGGAAATGTGCTGCGTCGGATCGACCGCCAACCAGCAGCCCGCGGCGATCAGATAGAACGCCGCGATGCTGAAGAGCGGGGCGTCCCAGGAACCGAGGCGATCGACGCAGATGCCGACGGCAATCGGGCTGAGCGCGCCACCGAGATTGCCGAACATGTTCATCGAGCCGCTCACGACCCCGGCGTGCGGGCCGCCGATCTCCAAGCACACGGCCCACGCCGGGGCGATACCCAGAGCGGCCAAGCCGGCCGCCGCGCTCAGCATGAGCGCGGAAAGCAACGGCGACGCCGTCACGATCGCCCCCACAACCGACAACGCGGCAAGCGGGAGGCCGACCACTCCCGGCAGACGACGACCAACGCGCGAACCCCAGCGATGGGTGAACTGATCGCTCAGCCAGCCGCCGAGGAAAACGCCGCCGGCGATCGCCAGCAGCGGCAGCGCGGCGAGCCAGCCCACGGCCGTCAGATTGAATCCGCGCGCGCGCAGCAAATAGGTCGGCAGCCAGGTCAAGTAGAAGTACCAGCCGTAAATCGCGCTGAAATACATGGCGCAGACCATCACCAGCGGACGGCTGCGCACGAGCAGTCGCCACGGCACGGACGCGGGATGTGCCGGCGGGTCCGCGCCGGCGAGCGCGAGCAGTTGCAGCTCGGCGCCGTTGACACCCGGGTGATCGCACGGGTCGTCGCGAAACCACCACCACCACGCCGCCGCCCAGACGACTCCCACCGCGCCGAAGATCGCGAACGCGTGATGCCAGCCCATGATGCGGAGGAGCGCCACCACCAACGGTTGCGTCGCCGCGCCGGCGAGCGCGCCGGCCATGATCAGCAACCCAAACGCGCCGCCGCGCCGGGCCGCCGGCAACCAACGTGCATACACGCGCGCCGTCGCCGGAAACGCGCCGGCCTCGCCGACGCCGAACAGCAGACGGATCATGAACAGCGAAAGGAAGCCCAGCGCATGGCCGGTGGCGGCGGTCATCGCCGACCACCACAACACGATGCGGGTGAGCGCGATGCGCGCGCCGAAACGGTCGGCGAACCAACCGCTCGGGACTTCGAACAGCGCGTACGCCAAGGTGAACGCGCTGAAGACCAGCCCCATTTCCGTGTCCGTCAGCTTGAGATCGGCCTTGATCACCGGTGCGGCCGTCGCGATGCAGATGCGATCGAGATAGGCGACCGCAATCAGCGACAGCGAGAAGGCCAGCACGCCGTGCCGCACCCGCGTGGGTGGAGCGATGGGTTCGTGCGGATGTGCGGGTGCGGTGGTGAGCTGGACGGGGCGCACGCGGTGCGCCTCTACGACGAGCGACCTTGCGTGTACTTGATGATCTCGGCCTTTTCGAGCGTCACCAGTCCACCGCCGCCGGCGGCTTCGATCAACGCGTCGAAGTGCGGCAGCGCGTCGCGAATCTTCTCTTCACTGTCGACGATCTCGATCAGCACCGGCAGGTCTTCCGAGAGCCGCAGAATCTTCGCCGTGTGGATGCGACTGGCGGCGCCATAGCCTTCGATGCCCCGCCACACCGTCGCGCCGGCAAGACCCAACTCGCGGGCCTTCCGCACGATGGCTTCATACAAGGCGTGACCCCCGCAGCGATCGGACTCGCCGACGAAGATCCGCAGCAGCTTGCCTTCGCCGGTGATTTTCATCGCTAGAGAATCCTCGCCGTCAGATCGCCGAGCCAGACCGCGCCCAAGCACAGCACGAGCGTCGCGGCGACGTTGCCGAACGCAGCCGCCGTGCTGCCGTCGCGCAGGAGGGAGACGGTCTCGAAGCTGAACGTCGACATGGTGGTGAACCCGCCGCAGAAGCCGGTGGTCAGCAGCACGCGGGTGTCGGCGCTCAGCAACCCGCGTTCGATCGACAAGGCAAAGATGAGCCCGATGATGAAACTCCCCAGCACGTTGACCGCCAGCGTGCCGAGGGGAAATTCCGCGCCGTTCCATTGTTGGACGAACCCGGTTAGCCAGTAGCGGCAGAGCGACCCGACCAGGCCGCCGATTCCGACGAGCAACGTGCGCGGCACGCCTCGCTCAAACCATACGCCGCGCGGAGACTCAAGCCAGCTTGATCAGAAGGAATAGCGCAGGCGAACGAACGCCTCGTCGTTCTTCTTGTACTGGCCGCCGATCGATTGCGCACGGCCGGCGATGAACAGATAGCCGACGCGAGCATCGATCGAGTCGGTGAAGCGATACGTGAGCCGCGGCATCAGCACGGTGTAGTCACTTTCGATTGCATACACGCCGATGAGTTGCGCCTGGAGATCGTCGTTGAGCCATGCCTTGCGCAGGTTGGCGAGCAACCGGGTGTCGACGTCCTTGATCAGGAGGTCGACGTCGTTGTGCAGCACGTCGGTTTGATTCACCTGCAGCAGGAGGAAGTACCCGTTGACCGAATAGTCGGCACCGACGCCCCATTCGGCCGCGTCGTGCACCACGAACGAAGTGCCGAGGTCGATCGGTACGCGACCAGCGCCGGCCCGCAGCGCCCCGAGCCCGTCGCGAATCTGATCCGCGATCGAGCGCGGATCGGTGACCAGAAAGCGCAGGTCGCGACTGAACGGCCGGCCGCTGACGTACGCCCCTTCGGCGCGGAAGGTGAACGCGTCCCACGTGTACGCCCAGTCGGCGCCCCACGAATCGATGTTGCGAAAGACCGGCGCCAACACCGTCGCGGCGGAGAGGTTCTTGACGCCGAGCGGGTTGCGCGGGTTGTCGTCCGGCTCGCCAAAGGCGAGTGCATGAAGGCTGAAGGCCGGTGACACGTCGAAGCCGTGGAAGTAGTACAGGGCGACATCCGAGCCCTGGATGCTGCCAGACCAGCGCGCGGCCCACTCGGTATTGGCAAAGGTGAACGCGGGAGTTGGCGTGTTCTCGGTTGAGAGTCCGACCGGAACCGTGAACGGCGGCGAGGGGCTGCCGTTGGGAAAGGTGAACAATCCGGCCGGCACGCTGAACGCGGTCGGCGGTGTTGCGGCGGGAGGAAACCAGCGCTCGCCGGGATTGGGGAATCGATAGGGTACGTAGAATGGAACCCAGACCGCAGTGAAGCGCGCATCGTCGGGCAGCCACGCCGCGGCAGGGAGCGAGTAGGTTGCTTCGATCGATGGGATGCCGATCTTGCGATCGTTCTCTTCTTGCAACAGCGGGTCGACGTAGCGTTCGGGATTGAGCAAGTCGTTGGGCTGCGTGCGGTCGAGCTTGCCCCAAGCGAATTTCTGCTTGCCGCCGCGGATCTCGAAGCGGTCCAGATGGGCTTCGAAGAACGCTTCTTCAAACTCGATGGCGGGGGAGACGTCTTGAAACGTGTCGTGGAGATTGAAGGTGCCGCTCTTCGAGGCCTGGAAGGTCGGTCCGCCGTTGGTGCCGACGGTGGTGCTGTCGAAGCGCAGCCACGAAGTCAATTCGGCTGCGGCGCGCAGCCGCAGCGTTTGCTGCGTTCGATCGTGACCCGTGTTCGCGTTGCTCTCGATGACCTCGCGGATCTCGGCGCTGCCGTCGAGATCGACGGCGCGGCCACCGATGGTTGTGTGGAGCGCCCAACCATTTGCCGGGGCCAGACACACCAACAGCAGGACGGAGAGCCGAGGTGCGAATGATCTCATCCGCGGTGCGCGCATTGAAATGACCGCGCCTCTTACCCTAGAAGACTGTCGTGGTGCAACGCAGTGTCTAAGCCTTCGTGCATCACCCGTGAGAGGAGATCTGCCATGAGTTCCGATGCATTGATCGTTGCGCTCGATAGCGACATCCGGACGGCCCACGAGCGGTTCTTGGTAGCCATGAGCGACCGGCTGCCGGGAATGCAACCCGAGACCAAGGAGCGGTACTTTGCGGTGTTGTCGACCCTGGTCGCGAAGCTCGAGGCGCCGGAGAAGAGCCTGCACGAGATCGTACAAGAAATGATGTCGGAAGTTGCCAGCTATCTGTTCGAGGAGATGTCGCGACGCGGCTGAGTGAGGCTGTCGACTTCTGTTGCCCGACCGTGTAGGAAGCCCCGCGTCACGAACGCACGCATCGTCGGTGGTGAAATCGAGGTGAATGATGAGCACGCCAAGTAAAGGAATGCGTCGCGGCGCCCTGTTCGCGGTGGTCGTCGCGAGTTCGCTCGCCGGTCGGGCCGCAGCGGTCACTCTTGAGGTCGGGTCCGCGTCGACGACTCCTGGTGGCACGGTGGAGGTTGGGGTACGGATGCAGGCCGGCTCGGGTGAGCGGGTTGCCGCGGTCCAAAACGATATCGTATTCGACTCGTCGGTCGCCACGGTGACCAGGCGCGACTGCCGCATCAACCCCAATATCGACAAGTCGCTCAACGTCGGCTTGCCGAGCCCCAACACGATTCGCATCATCATCATCAGCCTCGAGCGCAGCGACCCGATTCCGGCGTCCGATCTCCTGTACACCTGTACGTTTCACATCGGCCCCGACGCGCCCGATGGCAACATCGTTCTGAACATCGCCAACGTCGGCGCCTCCGACCCGGGGGGAACGAAGCTGCCCGCTTCCGGCATCGGCGGCTCCATCTTCGTCAGCGCGCCGTCGAGTGCCGGCGGTGGTGTGCAGCCGCAGGCCGCTCCGGCGGCGCCGCGGGCGGGTGCCGCCGCACCGGCGCCGGCTCAACTGCCGGCGGGGGTTCAGCCCGGTGGCGCGGTGGTGCAACCAGGTGTGCCCGGCGCCCCACCACCGCCGCAGCCGGAACGAGCGCTCCAAGGCGTGCCGGAGATGGCTGGAGTGCAGGCGACCATGACGCCGGCCGCCACCGCTCCGGCTGCCGCGGCGACCGCGAAGGCGACGGCGACGCCGGGCAAAGCCGCGACGGCGGCGCCGGAGGCCTCAGCGACAAAAGGAACGCCCGAGGCGAACGCTACGGCGACGGCGAAACCGAAGCCAACCAAGATCGAGACAAAAGAGTAGGGGGTCGCAGCTTGATCGCTGTGCGCGCCGCGTAGCGGTCGGGGAGGCGACGGAGGCAGAGATGATCACCGTACCAGCCATGCGTCTGCATCAGTTCGGCGTCGAGTTCTATCAGGCGATCCTCGGCGTCAGCGACGTGCAGAAGCTCGTGCGTTTCGAAGTGCTCAGCTACAGCGGCGACGGCCGCACCGCCGGTAAGCGGCCGGTCAAAGCCGGCCGCGCCGGACGGATCAATTGGGATGTGCTCGAAGAAAAGATCGCGCACAGCGAAGAAGCCTTTCAGCGTCCGCTGATTCAGAAGAAAATCGCCGAGCTGATGGACTACTTTGTCCAGTGCTCCGAAGCCGGCAATCTTCCTGCCGTGCCCGGCGCGGTGTTGCTGACCTCCGATCGACGACTCGACTTCGTCCCGGTGAGTTCGCACCGAATTCTCGGCGTGCTGCAACTGCCGCCCGAGTCTGGCGCACTGCGCGCGCTCGACGGCCAGCATCGGCTCCTCGCGATCCACCAGCTCGCCGAACAACGGTCGCTCGAAAACGTGCAGGTTCCCGCCGTCATCTTCGACCGCTTGACTCCCGACCAGATCGTCGAGCTGTTCGTCACGATCAACGCCAAGCACACCAAGCTCAACCCGTCGCATCTGATCAGTCTGTCCGGCCGGCGGCTCTATCCCGACAAGGGACTGGCCGCCAGCCACGACATCATCCGCACGCTCGCTGAGAACAAGGAATCGCCGCTACACGGCGAGATCAAGCTGTTCGGCGTCGGCAAAGGCCGCGTCGCACAAGCGCCGCTGGCGGAAGAGTTGAAGGGCGTGTTCACCGCGCTCGACGCATTCGGCGGCCGGCAAGCCGAACTGTTTCATGAACACGCGCCGAAGTTCTTCATGACCTACTTCAAGCAGATCGCCCGCGTGTTCGAGAAGGCGTGGAACGGGAAACGGTACAGCATCAAGACCGCGACCGCCTTGCGCGCGTTCATTCGCCTGGTTCCGGACGTGTTGGGCGCGATCCGTCAGAGCGGCGGCGATCCCTACGAGGCCGCGGCCATCCACGGCGCGATCGCGCCGTGGCGTGACTACATCGGCGACGCCCGCTTCGAGACCGAAGGCGAGTGGCGCATCAAACTCGCCGGCGGCACCCGCGGCAGTGTCGATGTGCTGGCGCGGGAGCTACGCTCGGCGCTGCGATAGGCGCGCCGCCGCTACTCGTCATTGACGAGCTGCTGGAGTAGTTCAACGTTGAGCTCGTCGAGCGATGGCACCACGCGCGTTGCCAAGCTGAAGTCGTTGTCGGCGGTGAAGTCGTGAGGCACCGCGATGCATTTGCAGCCGGCGCGATACGCCGCCACGATGCCTTTGTACGCGTCTTCAATGACGACGCAGCGATCGGACGGAAGGCCCAGGCGCGCCGCAGCCGCGAGAAACGCGTCGGGTTCGGGTTTCGCACCACGGTAGTCTTCGCGCGTAACGATTGCGGTGAAGTGCCGCCGCAGGTCGAAGCGCTCCATCACGAAGGCGACTTCGTCGCGCTTTGAATTGGTCGCGAGCGCGAGCGGCAACGCGGTACCCAGGCGCTGGATCGCGGCGGTCGCGCCCGGCATCAGCGTCACCTCGCATCGCATGATCTCCTGGTACACCGGATCCTTCAGTGCCCGCAGCTCGCTCGGCTCGAGCGGCAGATTGTACGTCTTGACGGCGTACTCCGGCCCGCGTCCGGCGGCGATCCACTCGCGGCCGTATTCTTCACGCGAGACTTTCACTCCGAACGGCTCCAGCACGCGACAATACGCGCGGTACTGGAGCCCTTCCGAGTCGATGATCACGCCGTCGAGGTCGAAAATGACGCCGCAACCACTCACGTGTCACCAGTCGCCAGTCCCGAGTCCTGAGTCGCCACTCACGACTCACCACTCACTAGTCCACCACCGTCACGCTCTTGATGATGACCGGATCGACCGGCACGTTCTGGTGCGGCATTTTGGTCGTGGTCGTCACTGTCTCGATCTTCTTCACCACGTCCATGCCGGCGACGACCTTGCCGAACACGGCGTATCCGTGGCCATCGGGCTTGGGGCGGTTGAGGTTTTCGTTGTTGACGACGTTGATGAAGAACTGTGCGGTGGCGCTATCGGGATCGCTGGTACGCGCCATGGCGAGGGTACCGACATCGTTTTTCAGGCCGTTGCTGGCTTCGTTCTTGATCGGCGCGTTGGTCGGCTTTTGCTTCATGTCTTTGTCGAAGCCGCCGCCCTGGATCATGAAGCCCGGGATCACGCGATGAAAAATTGTGCCGTCGTAGAACTTGCTATTCACGTAGGCGAGGAAGTTCTTCACCGTGACCGGCGCCTTGGCCTCGTCGAGTTCAATCTTGATGTCGCCGAGCGACGTTTGCATGAGCACCACTGGATTCTTCCCTCCTCCGGCGTACGCGCCGGTTCCTGCCAGGCTCACGCACAGAGCTCCGGCAATCAAAGTGAGCCACCGCTGCATCGTTGCACCTCCGACTCGTTTGGTCGGGCATCAATAGCAACTCGGCGCAGGCACGCAAGCGGCGTTGCTTGCGTTCGCCGCTTAAGCGGCGAGAATGCACCGGTCAAGGGGGGCCCACCATGACTGACGCCGAGCTCCTGCGCGCCGACGCCTTTCCGATCGAGTCGGCAACCGTTCGCGGGTTCACCATGCGATTCGTTCACGTCGGCATCGGCGGCTTCCCGCTGTTGCTGATTCACGGCTGGCCCGAGACCAAGCGCATTTGGCACCGCAACATCGCGCCGCTCGCCGCCGCGGGCTTCGAGGTGATCGCGCCCGACCTGCGCGGCTTCGGCGACTCGGACGTGCCGGCGGACGGCTTCTTCGATCTCGCCGCACACGCGCGCGATCTGCGCGCGCTGGTGACCGACGTCCTCGGACATCGCCGCCTCGTGGTGGCCGGCGGCGATCTCGGCGGCGGAATACTGCAAGACCTCGGCATGCGATTCCCCGGGTTCGTCGCGCGCCAGGTGATCTTCAATGCGCCGTTGCCGTATTTGCGTGAGGAACATCGCGGTTTGCGCACGCGGCCGCCGCTCGAAGCCGCCGACTACTACATGCGTCAGGGGACCGGTGCCGACAGCCTGCTCGCCGAGTTGGCCACCGAGGGCGAGCGTCGCGAATACATCGCGTCGTTCTACGGCCACCGCTTCTGGGCATCGCCCGGCGCGTTCACGTCCGCGGCGGTCGACTTTTTCACCGAGCCGTTCGCGGATCGCGCCAAGTTGCGCGCGGGCTGGGGCAACTATGAATCTGCGCTCGGGACGCGCCCGCTCTCCGAGCCGCCATATTGGGGGAAGAACCAGATTCCTACGCTCATCCTGTTCGGTCCCGACGATCACGTGATCTATCCCGACTTCGATCACATGGCCGCGCGCGTGTTCACCGAGCACATCGGGCCGTTCGTCATCCGCGACTGCGGACACTTCCTGCAGTGGGAGAAAGCGGAGGTGCTGAATCAGAGCCTGCGCTACTTCTGCGCAGACTTGCTCTCGGCGCGCTGACGCCGTCAACTGCCGAGAAGGTCGTTCTCTACTTCGACGAGGAACAGCCGCGAATCGGCCAACGCGGCGGTGCGATGCACGGCCGCCGCCAGATAGTCGGGCTGCGAAACCATCTGGATGAAGGCGGCGCGCGATGGGTACTGCACCAGGATTGCATCGTCCCACTCTTCGCCTTCAGGCGCGATCACGGACATCTTCACCGACGATGTCCATACGATCTTGCCGCCCAGCTCGGCAATCTTGACGGCTGCCACGGAGACGTAGCGCCGGTACGCCTCGCGCCCGCTGCACGGCGTCGCGGAGAAACCCGCGGGATAGGCGGCCTGCTCGCGATAGCGGAGCAGGTTGATCATTACGATCGGTCCGGGTCGGGCAATTTCCCCTCGGAGCCGTTCGACTTGTGCCGCAGTCGGCTCAACGGGGGGCATCGAGATCGTTTTGGGATGGTGGATCGAGAGCGGCAGGCCGGTGATCGGCGCAATCTCTCTCGACGCCGCGGTGAGCTGGCGCACGTTCTGCGTCAGCCGCGGGCACCACATGCGCGCCGCGCTGGCTGAAAACCAGCGCGCCGTCATCGAGCGGGGCGAAACGGATCATCTTCTTGTCGCGCGCATAGTTCTGCGGGTTGATCCATGGCTCGCGATCGCCTTGCTTCGGGAAGCGATGCATCACCCGCTGCATGTAGCCTGACGAGAAGTGGTCGATCCATGGGCGCCCTGGCATGTTCCGGTCTGCCTCGCGCAGGCGTGGCACGACCTGATCCGTGCCGGTCTGGTCCATGTGATTGAGAAGCCGGCAGACGTACTCCGACGTCAGGTCTGCACGCAGCGTCCATGAGGCGTTGATGTAGCCGAAGGTGGAAACCAGATTCGGCACGCCGGAATACATCATGCCCTTGTAGGTCCAGGTCTGCGCGAAGTCGACGGGCGCGCCGTCGACGACGAATTGCATCTCGCCGAGGACCACGAGATTGAGTCCGGTTGCGGTCACAATGATGTCGGCGGCGAGTTCCTGGCCGGACTTGAGCAAGATGCCGTTTTCGGTGAACCGCTCGATGTGATCCGTGACAATCGATGCCTTGCCGCTGCGGATGGCTTCGAACAGGTCGCTGTTCGGCACCAGACACAGGCGCTGGTCCCACGGGTTGTAGCTGGGCGTGAAGTGTGTCGCGACGTCATAGTCCGGTCCCAGTTCCTTACGCACTGCATCGAGTAGCTTGGTCTTCACCTTCTCGGGATGCGTGCGCGTGCGTTCGTAGAAGAACTGCTGCAGCGTGACGTTCTTCCAGCGAGTGATCGCGTAGGCCCAACGCTCGGGCAGCACTCGCCGCAGCGCGTTGGCGATCACATCTTTATCGGGCAGGGAAACCACATACGTCGGCGAGCGCTGCAGCATGACGATGTGAGCGACGGCCTTCGCCATCGCCGGCACGAGCGTCATCGCCGTCGCACCGGAGCCGATGACGACAACGTGTTTGCCGCGGTAGTCGAGATCCTCCGGCCATTGCTGCGGATGGACGATGGGCCCTTTGAATCGCTCTCGGCCCTCGAACTCCGGCGTGTGGCCGTGCCGGTAGCTGTAGTAGCCGGCGCACATGAAGAGAAAGTTGCAGGTGAAGCGGACGCTGTCGCCGGTATCCATCCGCGACGCCTCAACGGTCCACGTCGCATCCGCGCTCGACCACGTCGCCGTGGTCGCGAGGTGCTCGTAGCGAATGTGTTGATCGACGCGGTACTCCGCGGCGGCTTCTTTCACGTAGTTCAGAATCGACGGGCCATCGGCAATCGCCTTGGCCTCGCGCCAGGGTTTGAAGCGATACCCGAGCGTGTGCATGTCGCTATCGGAGCGGACGCCGGGATAGCGAAAAAGATCCCACGTGCCGCCCATCGAGGGGCGGCCTTCGAGGATCACGTAGCTCTTCCCCGGACACTGCGTCTCAAGGTGAACCGCGGCGCCAACTCCGGAAAGTCCGGCGCCAACGATGATCACGTCGCGATGTTCCACCATGCTGTTCCTTGTGCCGCGAACGCGTCGGATGCTAGCCCTTTCGAAACTCGCGCATCACTGCGGCGTAGCGATCGAGCAGCGGCAGCACCTTGTCGGAGCCCGCCGGCGGCAAGCCGAAACCGACGCGATGAACCCCCATCTTCGCGTACGCACGGATCGCGTCGACATCCGGCGCAACACCGTAGAGCGAGATCGTGATCGACTTGGGGTCGCGTCCGGCGGCTTTAGCCAGCTCGTGCAGTTGCGCGATCTCCCGCTGCATGTCGCCGGCGCGCACGGGAATCGGCATCCAGCCGTCGCAGTATTTGACGACGCGCTTGAGTGCCTTTTCGCCGTGGCCGCCGAGATAGATCGGCGGATGCGGCTTCTGTACCGGTTTCGGCCACGACCAGATCGGATCGAAGTTCACCAACTCGCCGTGGTACTCGGCGTTGTCGTTGGCCCAGATCGCCTGCATCGCTTCGATCGATTCGCGCAGCCGCTTCCAGCGGGTCTTGAAGTCGGTGCCGTGGTTCTCCATCTCCTCGGCATTCCAGCCGCCGCCGATGCCGAACAGCAGGCGCCCGTTCGACAGCGCGTCGAGCGTCGCAACTTCCTTGGCGAGTGTGATCGGATCGCGCTCGATCACCAGGCAGATGCCCGAGCCGACTTTAATCTTCTTCGTCACCGCGGCCGCCATCGCCAGCGCGACGAACAGATCATGCGTATGCCAGTACTCCTTCGGCAACTCCGGGCCACCGGGCCACGGACTGCGGCGGCTCGCCGGAATGTGCGTGTGCTCCGGGTACCACACCGATTCGAAGCCGCGCGCCTCGGCTTCACGCGCGAGGTCATCGGGACGAATCGCGTAGTCGGTGGCGAACATCAAAACGCCGAATTCCATTGCATGCTCCTCTTGTGTGCAGTCCGGCCGACAGGTCCGCCTCGCTTATCGTCGAACGGCGCCGTTCGCGCAAGAGCGTTGCGCGGGGAGTGCGCATCACATATCTGTGCGTCCCCGCGGGAGGAATCGATGGGCCGCACTTTGTCGGTTGGCGTCGAGACGAACTGCACGGCTCCGATGCGGTTGGAGCGCATCAGCATGCGGATGTTCCAACTCTTCGGCGTCGACTCGCTCTTCTTGCCGGATCACTATCTCAGTTTCGTGCCGCGGTCGGTGTGGGGACCGGACAAGACACCGGCGGCGAGGCTGGTGCCGTCTCCGGATGCGTACTTCGACCCGTTTGTGATGATGGGCATGATGGCGGTGAAGTATCGGCGCGTGCGCATCGGCACCGGCGTGACCGAACCGTTTCGCCGGCACCCGGCGACGCTGGCGCAGGCCTTCGTGACCATCGACCACCTGACGCGCGGCCGCGCTATCCTGGGCATCGGTAACGGCGAGCGGGAGAACACCGAACCGTACGGCATTCCGTTCACCAAACGCGTCGCTCGGTTGGAAGAGGCGCTCACCATCGTTCGACGCCTGTGGGAAAGTGGCGGCGAGCCGGTCGATTTCGACGGCTCAATCTGGCGCCTACGTCGGGCGTTGTTCGCCACGCCGCTCTACAAGGGTGTAGCGCCGAAGATCTGGATCGCAGCGCACGCACCACGCATGCTCGGACTCACCGGGCGTTTCGCCGACGGTTGGTATCCGACGCAGAAGATGACAGCGGCGGAATATCGGCAGAAGCTCGATCGCATCTTCGCCGCGGCTGCGGAGGCTGGACGAAGCGTCGCGAACTTCGAGCCCGCGTTGCAGATCCAGACGGTGATCGGCCGTGATCGCCGCCGCGCGCTGGACGCGTTGCTGAAGGTGCCGGCGGCGGGTGCGATGTCGATGCTGCTGCCCGGCGCAGTGTGGAGCAAGCACGGGCTCAAGCATCCGCTCGATCCGAACTTCGAGGGATTTCCCGAGTTCGTTCCCGAGCAGGTCACCGCCGCGCAGATCGAAGACGCGCGCAAGCTGGTCACGCCCGAACTCCTCAGCGAGGGGGTCATGGCCGGCAGCGTCGACGAAATCGTTGCCGAGGTCGGACCGCTGGTCGCGGCGGGGCTTCGGCACGTGGTGATCTGGAACATCGGCCCACTCGCGACCGGTGCAACACCCCGAGACCTGCTCAAGTTCGCCGTGCTGATTCGCCGATTGCGCAAGCTGCCGCTGGCGCCGCGCACACCGTGACGGCGCTCGACGCTCACGTTCGTGAATTCAGTCCGGCTGGCGATCCGCCCAACGGATGGGTAGAGATCCTCTCATGCCCCCCGACGAGTATCGCATTCGAGCGGCTGGGAAGATGGACGCAGAGGTGATCGCTCGCCAGCGCGTCGGCATGCTGCGCGACATGGGAATGTTGGATCGCCGCGAGATCGACTCGCTGCTCGCAGCGTCGCGTGCCTACTTCGCCGCGGCGCTGCCGAGCGGCGAGTACCGCGGATGGGTGGTCGAACGCGGCGGCGAAGTCGCGGCCGGCGGCGGCCTGCTGCTCCGGCGCTTGCTGCCGCGCCCTGGGCATGCCGAGGTCGGCGAAGAGGCCTACGTCCTCAATGTCTACACCGAGCCGCCGCACCGCCGCCGCGGGATTGCGCGCCGGCTCACCGAGTACATCCTAGCGTGGTGCCGCGCGCGCGGTGTATCGCGCGTCGCGCTGCACGCGTCCGTTGACGGCCGTCACCTCTACGAGCAACTGGGTTTCGTGCCCACCAACGAAATGCGTCTCGAGTTGTCGCCGTAGAGGAAGAGTCGGACGATTCGCCATCAGCGACCAGCCATCAGCCGCTAGCGGGTCTCGCCCGCCCGGTTTCCTTCCGGAGGCCTTTTCGCTAAGCAAACGCGCTGGTGTTGGCCAAGAAATGAAGTGTCCGTTCTGCGCAGATCTTGAAAACCGGGTCATCGATTCGCGCTTGAGCAAGGACGGCGCGGTGATCCGCCGCCGTCGCGCCTGCGATCGCTGCCAGCGGCGGTTCACGACCTACGAACGAGTCGAGGAGATGCTGCCGCTGGTGGTCAAGCGCGACGGTAGCCGCGAGGAATTCGACCGCAGCAAGATCGTCACCGGCTTGAAACGCGCCTGCGAGAAGCGGCCGGTGAGCATCACCACCATCGAACAGATCGCCGATCGCATCGAGCGCAGTCTCTCTGAACGCGGGGAGAAGGAAGTGCCGAGCACGGCGATCGGGGAAGCGGTGATGCGCGAGCTGCACAAGCTCGATCAGGTTGCCTACGTGCGCTTCGCGTCGGTCTACCGTTCGTTCAAAGACGCGAGCGAGTTCATGCGCGAGCTGCAGGATCTGATCAAAGAGCGGACCGGTCAGGCGGCGCGCAAGCGGGCGCGGTCGAGAAAGCCGTAGCGGCCGTGCACGACGACGCGTACTTCATGCGGCAGGCCATTCGGCTGGCGCGCCGAGCCGTGGGCCGGACCAGTCCCAACCCGCCGGTGGGCGCGGTCGTGGTTCGCTCGCAGCGGGTGATCGGCCGCGGCTTCACGGCGCCGGCGGGAGGACCGCACGCCGAAGTGGTTGCGCTGCGCCGGGCGGGTGATCGGGCGCGCGGGGCGACGCTCTACGTGTCGCTCGAACCGTGCGCGCATCACGGGCGCACGCCGCCGTGCGTGGACGCGATCGTCGAGGCGGGCGTGAAACGAGTCGTTTTCGGCGCGCGTGATCCGAACCCGCGCGTGCTCGGAAACGGCGCCGGTCGCTTGCGGCGCCGCGGCATCGAGGTCGTCGGCAACGTCGAGCGGCCCGCGTGCGACGAACTGATCGAGGCGTTCCGCAAGCACGTGACCAGCGGTCTGCCGTTGGTGACGGTGAAACTTGCGGCGTCGCTCGATGGGCGAATCGCGACGTGTACCGGGGAATCCAAATGGATCACCGGCGCATCGGCACGTGTGCTCGCTCACCGGCTGCGCAACGAACATGATGCGGTGTTGGTCGGAGTCGAGACCATCATCCGCGATGACCCGGCGTTGACCTGTCGAGCGCCCGGCGGGCGCAATCCGCTGCGTGTCGTGCTCGATTCGCGCCTGCGGATTCCTGCGTCCGCACGGGTGCTGACAAAGTCGGCGCCGCCAGGTACTGTGATCGCCACGACGGTGCGCGGCGGCGCCAAGGCCGATCGCTTGCGGCGTCGCGGTGTGGAACTGCTAACGGTGCTGCGGGAAGGCAAAGGGGTGTCGGTGCGACAGGTGTTGCGACTTGTGGCGAAGCGCGGCGTGTTGTCGGTGTTGATCGAGGGCGGCGCAGCGGTTGCGGCGAGTATGTTGCGCGCAGGTTTGGTGGATCGAATGGTTCTGTTCTATGCACCCAAATTGATCGGCGGTGATGGCCGAGCGATGATCGATCCGCTCGGAGTCCGCCGCATGCGCCACGTGATCGGCCTCGACGACGTCGTCGTGCGCCGCAGCGGCTCCGATGTTGTCATCAGCGGCCGACCCGCAACCGTTCACGTGACGCGGAGGTAACGCGATGGCCTTTGCTTCGATCGCTGAAGCGCTAGAGGATGTTCGCCAGGGCAAGCCCGTCATCGTCGTCGAAGGCGACGGCGGTGAATCCGATCTCTGTGTGGCGGCCGAGCATGTCACCCCCGCCAGCGTGAACTTCATGGCGACGCATGCCCGCGGCCTGGTCTGCCTGAGCCTGACGGCCGAGCGGATGCGGCAGTTGGGAATTCCGCTGATGGTTCCCGACGCACCCGCCGGTAAACTGCGGCCGTTCGGTGCGTCGATCGAAGCACGTGACGGAGTGACCACCGGCATCTCGGCGGCCGATCGCGCGACCACGATCGCGGTGACCGTGCGCGACGACGCCGGTCCCGACGACGTGGTCATGCCGGGCCATGTGTTTCCGATCCAGGTTCGCAACGGCGGAGTCTTGGTGCGCGCCGGATTGCCGGAGGCGTCCGCCGATCTGGCGCGGCTGGCGGGGCTGAAGCCGGCGGCCGCGCTGTGCGCGATCTTGCGCGACGACGGCACGCTCGCCGGCCTCGAAGACCTGGAGGCGCTCGCCGAACTGTTCGAGCTGAAGATGATCCGCATCGCCGATTTGGTCGCGTACCGCCTGCGCACGGAATCGCTGGTGCACCGGGTGGCCGAAGCCACGATCACCGCCGCGGTCGGCGGACGGTTCCGCGCCGTGGTGTATCGAAACGATGTCGACTCCGACGAGCACATCGCGTTGATCAAGGGCCGGCCGTCGCGCGACGAACCGGCGCTCGTCCGCATCCATTCGCAATGCGTCACCGGCGACGTGTTCGGTTCGGAACGCTGCGACTGCGGCGACCAGTTGAGAAAGGCGATGGAACGCATCGACGCCGCCGGCCGCGGCGTCATCGTCTACATGGATCAAGAAGGGCGCGGCATCGGTCTGGCGAACAAGATCCGAGCCTATGCGTTGCAGGATCAGGGGCGCGATACGGTGGAGGCGAATCTGGAGTTGGGATTCAAAGACGACAGCCGCGACTACGGCATCGCCGCGCAAATTCTTCGCGACCTCGGGATCGAGCACGTGCGCTTGTTGACCAACAATCCGAAGAAGATTCAGGGACTGGCGGCGTACGGCATCGACGTGGCCGAACGGTTGCCGATCGAGATCCCGCCGCACCCCGGCAACGTGCGCTACTTGCGCGCCAAGCAGCAGAAGCTCGGACACCTGCTTACCCACGTGCCGCAGGCGTAGTCCCACCATGGCGCACGAACGCACCGGCACGCTGGACGGCAAGGGGCTGCGCTTCGGCATCGCGGTCTCGCGCTTCAACAACGTCGTCACCGATCGCCTGCTGGCCGGCGCGCTCGCCGCCTTGCAGAAGCACGGAACCGCGGACGACGATGTCGAGGTGTTGCATGTCCCCGGCGCCTTCGAGTTGCCGCTGGCGGCCGAACTGCTCGCGTCGAGCGGACGAGTCGACGGCGTGGTCTGCTTGGGCGCCATCATCAAGGGCGAGACGATTCACAACGAAGTGCTCGCGTCGGGTGTGGTGGTCACGCTCAGTCAACTGTCGGTCCGCCATCGCCTGCCGATCGCGTTCGGCGTGCTCACCACCGACACCGTCGAGCAGGCGCTGGCCCGTGCCGGCGCCAAAGCCGGCAACAAAGGCGCCGAGGCGGCGCTGACCGTGCTCGAGATGGCGCGGCTCAAACGGCTGTGCGCACCGGCGTAGGGTACGTGGGACTTCGATGGGACTTCGTCGCAAGGGCCGGGAGCTGGCGCTCCAGGCACTGTACCAACAAGAGATCACGGCCGATCACTCCGACCAGGCGCTGCGCATGTTCTGGCATCACTTCGATACCACCGACGCGGTCAAGGAATTTGCGCTGACGCTGGTGCACGGGGTGGCGGAACGCCGCGACGAGATCGACCGCTTGATCGAAAAGGCCAGCGCCAATTGGCGGCTCGACCGATTGTCGAAGATCGACGTCAACGTGATCCGGCTGGCGACCTACGAGCTGCTGGCGACGCCGAGTGTCCCGGCGTCGGTGGTGATCAACGAAGCGATCGAGATCGCGCGGCGCTTCGGCACGCAGGACTCGACGGCGTTCGTCAACGGCGTGCTCGATCAAATCGCCGCCGAACTCGGCGTGAAGGATGCCGGCCGCGACGCCGCGGCGGCCGTCGAGAGTGAGGAGTAGCGTGCCGAGCGGTGCGCGTGAATGATGAATCGCTACGACCCCGCAACGGTCGAGGCCAAGTGGCAACAACGGTGGGAGGAACGCGGCACGCACCGCGTCGACCTCCACGCGGCCCAGCGGCCGTTCTACATGCTGATGATGTTTCCCTATCCGTCCGCCGAGGGTTTGCACGTCGGCCACGCGTTCGCCTTCCCGGGCGCCGACATCTTCGGGCGCTTTCGCCGCTTGCAAGGCTACGACGTGTTCGAGCCGATGGGCTACGACGCCTTCGGCATTCACTCGGAGAACTACGCGCTCAAGGTCGGGGTCAACCCCGCGCGGTTGATTCCGAAGACCATCGGCAACTTCGGCCGCCAACTCCGCCGGCTGGGGCTGATGCTCAATTGGGATCAGGCGGTCGATACCACCTCGCCGGACTACTACCGCTGGACTCAATGGATCTTTCTCCAGCTCTACAAGCACGGTCTCGCGGTGCGGAAGAAGGCGCCGGTGAACTGGTGTCCGGCGTGTCAGACCGTGCTGGCGAACGAACAAGTGATCGACGGCTATTGCGAGCGTCACGGCGACACATTGGTCGAACAGCGCTACCTTGAGCAATGGTTTTTCACCATTACGAAATACGCGCAGCGCCTGCTCGACCACCTCGATTGGATCGACTGGTCCGAGACCACCAAGACGGCGCAGCGCAACTGGATCGGACGTTCCGAGGGCGCTGAGATCGACTTTCCGCTGGCAGATGATGGGTCGCGAACGATCCGCGTATTCACCACGCGTCCCGACACACTCTTCGGCGCGACGTACATGGTGCTGGCCCCCGAGCACACGCTGGTCCCGCTGATCACGGCGCCGGCGCAGCGCGCGGCGGTCGATGCCTATCGCGAGCGGGTGGCGCGCATGGATCTGATCAGCCGTCGCGCGGTGAAGGAGAAGACCGGCGTGTTCACGGGTGCGTATGCGATCAATCCGGTGAACCAGCAGCGCATCCCGATTTGGATCGCCGACTATGTGCTGGCCGAGTACGGCACCGGCGCGATCATGGCGGTGCCGGCGCACGATGAACGCGACTTTGAATTTGCGCGCGCGTTCGACTTGCCGATCCGCCGCGTCATCGCGGCGGAAGGTGCAGAGCCGGACACACCCTTGGAGCATGCGTACGACGGATCGGGTCGGCTGGTGAACAGCGGCGACTTCGACGGTATGGACGCCGAACGCGGCAAGCGCGCGATCACCGACTGGCTGGCGGCGCGCGGCTGCGGGGCGGCGCGGGTCGAATATCGCCTGCACGACTGGTGCGTGTCGCGCCAGCGCTACTGGGGTCCGCCGATCCCGATGATCTACTGCGACGCCTGCGGGATCGTGCCGGTACCCGAAGCCGATCTGCCGGTGCGCCTGCCGGAGATCGAGGACTTTCGTCCCGACGCGAGCGGCGTGGCGCCGCTCGCGCGCGTCGAGTCCTTCTACCGGGTGCCGTGCCCGCAATGCGGCAAGCCGGCGCGGCGCGAGACCGACGTCTCGGACACGTTTCTCGACTCGGCGTGGTACTTCCTGCGCTATCCGTCGGCGCAGCGTGCCGAAGTCGCCTTTGATCCCGAGCTGACGAAACGATGGCTGCCGGTCGACATGTACATCGGCGGCAACGAACACGCGGTGCTGCATCTCTTGTACTCGCGCTTCCTCACCATGGCCTTGCACGATCTCGGGCTGCTGCCGTTCGACGAGCCGTTCAAGAAATTTCGCGCGCACGGGTTGATCATCAAAGACGGCGCGAAGATGTCGAAGTCGCGCGGCAACGTGGTCACTCCCGATCTCTACATCGAGCAGCACGGCGCGGATGTCTTCCGTCTCTACATGATGTTCCTGGGACCGTATCAGGACGGCGGCGATTTCCGCGACGAGGGCATCGCCGGAGTGCGGCGCTTTCTCGAAGGCGTGTGGAAGGCGATCCACGATCGCGACCCTGAGCGGACATTGCCCGATGCGCTGCGGCGGGCCGCGCACAAGACGATTCGCAAGGTCGGCGACGACCTCGAGGGCCTACGCTACAATACGGCGATTGCGGCGTTGATGAGTCTGCTCAACGAAGTACGCCGCCAGGGGCCGGCGGATCGTTGGTTGAGCGAAGCGATGGTGCTCATGCTCGCGCCGTTCGCGCCGCACATCGCCGAGGAACTGTGGGAAATCCTCGGTCATCGCGAGAGCATCTTCGCGTCGCGCTGGCCGGCGTACGACGAGGCGCTGACGCGCGATCAGGTGATCGAGCTGGCGGTGCAGGTGAACGGCAAAGTCCGCGGACGCATTCACGTCGCCGCCGACGAGGCGGAGGACGCGGTGATCGCGCGGGCATTGGCCGACGCGGCAGTCCAGAGTGCGATTGCGGGTAAACCGATCAAACGGCGCGTGGTGGTGCCGGGTCGCTTGGTCAGTCTGGTCGTGTGATCGTGCCCAGCGTGCGAGCCGTCGTCCGGCTATCCGTTGCGTGTCTGTGGCTGAGCGGATGCGGGTATCATCTCGCGGGCACGGTCAGCGCACTGCCGCCCGACGTGCAGTCGGTGAGCGTCGGCAAGATCGAGAATCGGACCCGCGAGTTCGGGCTGGAGAAGAATCTCGCTTTCGCCTTCGAGCGCGAGTTTCTGCGACGCGGAATGGTGAAGGTCATGAGCGACCCCGGGGCCGGCGACGCGGTGATCAGCGGCACCATCCGCCGCTTCGATACGCTGCCGGTCGCATTCAATTCGAACGACCAAGCCTTGCAATACCAAGCCACGTTGCTGGTCGACCTGACGCTGCGGCGGCAACGCGATGGAGCGGTGTTGTGGTCGGTCCGCGGGTTGCGCGAGTTGGACGAGTACAACGTGGCCGCGAACGTGGTGATCACCAGTTCGACGCAGTTTCAACGCGGCCAGCTCAATCCCACGGACCTCGAACGGTTGAGCGATATCCAGCTCGCCGAGACCGAGAAACGCCTGGCGATCGAGCGGCTGCTCACCGCGGCGGTGCGCGACGCGCACGACCAAATGCTGGAAGGATTCTAGTGGCGAGCGTGGCGACCGCGCGCTCAGCTCGACTTCAGCGCGGCGACCTGCTTGCTGAGTCTGGAAATCCGGCGCGCTGCGCTGTTGCGATGCAGCACGCCCTTGGATGCGGCCTTGGTCAACGCCTTGACCGCGGTGCGCAACTCAGCTTCAGCCGCCTCCACTCCTTTGCCGGCGATTGCCTCACGGGTCTCGCGCAGGATGTGGCGCACGCGAGTGCGAATCGTGGTGTTGCGAGCGGCACGCTTGACGTTTTGGCGGTGCCGCTTGATGGCGGATTTGTGACGTGTAGCCAAACTGGTACTCCCCTCGTGGATGTGCGGCGTTGAGTACCACAGCACCAAGAGCGGGGCAAGCTGGTGGTGACTGGTGATTGGTGTAGGTGACTGGTCGGATTGGAGTTGGTGCGTGTGACTGCTCGATCATCCGGTCGCCATCACCAGTCCCCAACACCGGAAAACCGCCGGATCGCGCGTGCGGCCGGGCTCGTCAGCGGTCTCACGCTGCTGAGCCGCATCGGCGGGCTCGTGCGCGATACGGTCGTCGGCTACTACTTCGGCGCCGGTGTGGCGGCCGACGCGTTCTTCGTCGCATTTCGGTTGCCGAACCTGCTGCGGCGCTTCGTCGCCGAAGGCGCGATGAACGTCGCGTTCATTCCGGTGTTTTCGGACTACGTCACGCGTCGCAGCGCCGCCGAGACCGAGCGCGCGGCGCGCGCCCTGGCCACCGTGATGGCGATCGTGCTGGTCGTGTTGACGCTCGCCGGAATCATGTGGGCGCCGGCGTTGACCACGGTCTTTGCGCCGGGGTTCGTCGCCGAGCCCGCGAAGTTCGCTCTCACCGTGTCGCTGACGCGTCGGGTGTTTCCGTATCTGTTCCTGATCGGCATGGCGTCGCTGTGCGGCGGCGTGCTCAACGCCTATCGGCACTTCGCCGCGCCGGCGCTGTCGCCGATCTTTCTGAATCTCGCGATCATCGGCGCTGCGGTTGTCATCGCTCCGCGCTTGGACGAGCCGGTGTGCGCGCTGGCCTACGGCGTGGTGGCCGGAGGCGTTTTACAAGTCGCCGTGCAGCTTCCGCCGCTGCTGCGGCGCGGCGTTCGTCTGTGGCCGCGATGGGAGCCGGGTCATCCGGCGGTGCGCCGGGTGCTGTGGCTGATGGGACCGACCGTCTTCGGCGCTGCGATCTACCAAATCACCATCGTGATCAACACGGTGTTGGCGTCGGCGCTGCCGGGCGGCAGCGTGTCGTACCTGTGGTACGCGACGCGGGTGTTCGAGTTTCCGGTCGGGTTGTTTGCAGTCGCGATCAGCACCGCCGCGTTGCCGAGTTTCTCCAGCCAGGCCGCACGGGGTTTGTACGGGGAACTTGCCGACAGCGTGAGCTTTTCGATCCGACTGACGAACTGGATCGCGGTGCCGGGGACGATCGGGTTGATCTGCCTGGCGCATCCGATCGTCGCCGTCTTGTTCGAGCGCGGCGCCTTCGGTGCCCGCGACGCGAGCTTGACTGCGTCGGCGTTGGCGATGTTCGCGATCGGGCTATGGCCGCTGTCGATTGCGCGCATTTTGGTGCCGGCGTTCTATGCCTTGCACGAGTCGCACACGCCGGTGATCACCGCGGCGGCGGCGTTGGTCGCCAACATCGGCGCGAGCGTCATGCTGATGGGTGTGGTGCCCACGGCAACCGAGTCGGGGCTCGTCGCTGTGTTGGCCGAGGTGACGAAGCATCTGGCGCTCGTCGACCTGCGACATGCGGGGCTCGCGCTCGCGAGTTCCCTCGCGGCGCTGGTGAACATGCTGCTGCTCGCGCTGGTGATGCGACGACGTTTGTCCGGGATGCGGCTCAAGCCGCTCGTGGTCTCATTGGTGCAGAGTAGCGTCGCTTCGGCCGCGATGGTGTGGCCGATGATGCAGATGAGCCAGCGGATCGATTGGAGCACACCCGGTGAGAGCGCGCTGAAGGCCGGCGTACTGCTGGTGACGATCGGTGTCGGCGTGGGTGTGTTCGCGTTGGCCGCCGCGGTGATCGCGCGCGACGAGATAAAGCAGCTCATGCATGTCGTCGCTCCCCGCAGCCGGGCCCGCCGACCGTGACGGCGGAGTGTGGTTCAGTGATCCGGGAATCGAGATCGGCGCCGCGGACGGAAGCGCCGCTCGCGGCTGATCGCGGTGGTCGGATAACCAGGCATGCGGTAGAGTGCGTCAGTGCCAGGACTCGGCCGACTTTTGGGAATCGCGATCGCGATGTTCTACCGCGACCATGCCCCGCCGCGACCCGAGCAGCTAGACCTTCGTCTTCGCCTCTTGCCACGACGCTTTCTGCTCGTTCAATAGTGTGTGCTTGATGTCCTTGCCGGCGGCGCGCAGGCGCTCTTCGATGTAGCGAAAGCGCTGGGTGAATCGGTCTTCGCCAACGCGTCGCTCGCCCGGCAGTGCGGTGCGTGAGAACCCGTCATGGGTTGTGTGAGCGTCAGCGGCCGACGAATACCGGCCGGCGCTTCTCGAGGAACGCCATCATCCCCTCGCGCTGATCCGCCGAGGCACTGCACCGCCGAACCGCGTCCCGTTCGACGCGGAGCGCGTCTTCGAGCGGCAGGTGCTGCGCGCCCACAACGGCCCGCAGCACCCCAGCCACGGCGAGGGGTGGCTGTGCAGCGAGTTCGTCGGCCAGCTCGATCGCCTTTTGCTTGAGCTCGCTGATCGGGTGCAACTCATGGACGAGGCCGATGGCGAGCGCGGTAGGTCCGTCGATTTTCTTGCGCCGCAAGATCATGTCGAGCGCGTGCGCCCGTCCAACGGTGCGGGTCAGGCGGGCCGTGCCACCCCAGGCCGGGACGGTGCCGAGATCCAGTTCGGGCAGTCCGATGCGCGCCCCTTCGCTGGCGGCGAGCCTGAAATGGCAGGCGAGCGGCAGCTCAAGCCCGCCGCCCAGGCAATAGCCGAACAGCGTGGCGATCACGGGCTTGTCGAGATGCTCGATCATCGATAGGACGCGCAACCGCTGATCAAGGACGGCCTCGAATCCGCCCCTCGCGTCGGCGCCGGAGAACAGTTGCTTCAGGTCCATCCCAACGCTGAAATGCTCGTCGCCGGCCGCAGTGATGACCACCGCGCGCAGCCCTGGATCAGCGCGGATCGCCACGATCGCGTCTTCGAGTGCGTCCATGTACTCCAACGTCATCCGGTTTCGCGGCGGGTCCTGATTCTCAAGAATCACCATCCGATCGCGGCGCTCGATGCGCAGAGCAGGGTTAGCCATGAGGACCTCCTCCCAACTGATCAGCGAAGGTGCGAAGGGACATTTATTCGCTCACGCTAAGCAAGGTGCGACCGATTCGCCAGGACGCGGGCTTCACGGTGTACATGGTCGCGGAGACCAATACCAGCAGTCGCCGTATTCGCTTCAGGCCGGCTTCGACCATTCTGTCTATTTCAGTGCCTTTCAGCCAATGGCGACCAGGTGCGCATGGCCGTTGGTGCCGCAGGCTCTAGCTAGCCCACGAAGTCGCGAACGACCAAAATCATCGCTTCTACGCACGGTGAGTACGGCGAATGAGGCCCAACCATGGCATCCAAACCCTGCAGAACCTCCCTCAATGGCAGCTAGGCTCTCGTCTTCGCCTCTTGCCACAACGCTTCCTGCTCGCTCAGCGGCGTGTGCTTGATGTCCTTGCCCGCGGCGCGCAGGCGTTCCTCGATGTAGCGAAAGCGCTGGGTGAACCGGTCGCTCGTCTTCGTCAAGGCATCCTCGGCGCTGAAGCCGAGATGACGGGCGAGGTTGGTGGCGGCGTAGATGAGATCTCCCAGCTCGGCCTCGGCGGCCTGCTTGTCCCCGAGCTGACAGGCGGCGCGCAGCTCGTCCAGCTCCTCTTGAATCTTCGCCAGCACGTCGTCGACTCGTTCCCAATCGAAGCCGACGCGGCCGGCCTTCTCGCCGAGGCGTTGCGCGCGTAGCAGCGCCGGCATGCCGCGCGGCACACCGGCGAGCGCGGACGAGTCGGCACGGTGTTGGCGTTCCGCGGCTTTGATGCGCGCCCAGTTCTGCAAGACCTCCTCGGCGTCCTTGACCTGGACGTCGGCGAAGACATGCGGATGGCGGCGAATCAGCTTCTCGCAAATCGCGCGCACGACGTCGTCGATGCCAAACGCGCCTCGCTCGCTCGCCATCTCGGCATGAAACACGACCTGCAAGAGTAGATCGCCGAGTTCCGTGCACAGCTCGGTGTCGTCTTGCGCGTCGATGGCTTCAAGGACTTCGTAGGCCTCTTCAATCAGATACGGCTTGATCGACTGGTGGGTCTGCTCGCGATCCCACGGACATCCGCCGGGCCGGCGCAGACGCGCCATGATCTCGACCAACTCGGCAAACGACGCTGACGTACTCATATCGAGTCCTCACGAAAACGGTGTGCGTGTTTTCACTGCTACTCGCCGGCGAGATCGAGGTGGCGTTCGATGCGGCGCAGACGGCGGAACAACTCGGGCAAACGCGGCAACGCGGCGGAGATACGACGCCAGACGCGCATGTCGACGGCCGGATAACCACCGACGGTACTGCCGGCGGCGACGTCATTGGGCACGCCGCTCTGCGCGGCAATCTGTGCGCCGTCGCCGATGCTGAGGTGACCTGCGCAACCGACCTGTCCCCCCATGCGAACGTACTGGCCGATCTTCGTGCTGCCCGACAAACCGACTTGTGCCGCCAGCATCGCGCCGGATCCGATCTCGCACCCGTGCGCGATCATGACCAGGTTGTCGATCTTGGCGCTACGGCGCACGATGGTTTCGCCGATCGCGGCGCGATCGATGGTGGTGTTGGCGCCGATCTCCACGTCGTCTTCGATGACGACGCGTCCGATTTGCGGAATCTTCATGATGCCGCCGTCGTCGCCGAGGGTGTAGCCGAAGCCGTCGCCGCCGATTTTGACGCCGCTTTGCAGGCTGACGTTGTGACCGATGCGCGTGCGCTCGCGGATGCTGACGAACGAGTGCGCGGTGAAGTGGTCGCCGATGGCGACGTCTTCGGCGATCACCACGTGACTGGCGATCCGCGCTCCGGCGCCGATCGTCGTTCGCGCGCCGATGACGGCGTACGGACCGATCATCGCGCCGGGTGCGATGCGCGCGCTCGCGGCGATGACAGCGGTCGGATGAACGCCGGCGAAGAACTCCGGCGGTCGATAGAATAACGCGAGGGCCTTGGCGAACGCGCGATACGGATCGTCGGCCAGCAGCGCGGGGATGGCGGGCGCGGGCGTGTTGCGGCCGATGATGATCGCCGCGGCGCCGGTGGTGGCGACAAAGTGCGCGTAACGCGGATGCGCGAGAAAGGTGAGTTGACCCGGCTGCGCTGATTCGATCGGAGCGACGGATTCGATCACGACGCTGCCGTCACCGTGCACATCGCAGCCGATTCGTTGCGCGATCTCCGCCAATGTCATGCCGTCCTCCGCGTGCGCGCGGACCTTAGCGGGCTCGCGCTAGGCGCGCAATCGCCACTGCGCACGTTGGTGGAACCTGCGTTGCGGGGTTGGAATCACTGTGTTACGACCGGCGCCGGAATGGCGATCGAGCAACCAAATTTCGACAAGCGCGGCGGCTTGCTGACCGTGATCACGCAGGACGCGGACACCGGCGAAGTGCTGATGCTCGCCTATATGAATCGCCAGGCGTGGGAGCAAACCCTGGCAACCAAAGTCGCGACGTACTGGAGCACCTCGCGCAACGAACTGTGGATCAAAGGCGAGACCTCGGGCAACACGCAGGAGGTCGTTGAGGTTCGCGTCGATTGCGATGCCGACGCCGTACTTCTGCGCGTGCGTCAACGCGGGCCGGCCTGCCACGAGGGTTACCGCAGTTGCTTCTTCCGCGTGGTCGAGCCGAGGGGCTGGCGGACCACCGCCGAACGCATGCAAGACCCCGCCGAGATGTATCGAAGCAGGGGTTGAGCATGAGTGTGTTGAAGTTAGGGGTGCCGAAGGGAAGCCTCGAAGGCGCCACCATCGATCTGTTCCGCAAAGCCGGGTGGAAGATCAGCGTCAGCGAGCGCAGCTACTTCCCACGCATCGACGACGAGCAGGTGCGCTGCTCGCTGGTGCGCGCGCAGGAGATGTCGCGCTACGTCGAGGACGGCACCTTCGACGTCGGCATCACCGGCAAGGACTGGATTCTCGAAAACGATTCCAAAGTCGAGGTGATTTGCGACTTGATCTATTCGAAGGCGAGTTTTCGGCCGACCCGTTGGGTGTTGGTGGTGCCGGAAAAGTCAGCCGTGCAAAGTCCCGCCGATCTGAAGGGCAAGCGCATTGCCACCGAGTTGGTGGGCTACACGCGACGGTTCTTCGCCGAGCGCACCATCCCTGTCGAGGTGGAGTTTTCGTGGGGTGCTACCGAGGCGAAAGCTGCTGACGGCTTGGTCGACGCGATCGTCGAAGTGACCGAAACCGGCTCGACGCTGCGCGCGAACGCGTTGCGCATTGTGTGCGAGCTGTTCGAGTCGAATCCGCAGGTGATCGCGAATCGCGCGGCGTTGGCCGATCCGTGGAAGCGCGAGAAGATCGAGCAGATCAGTCTCTTGTTGCAGGGCGCGCTGGCAGCCGAAGACAAGGTGGGCATCAAGATGAACGTGCCCAAGGAGCGGTTGCAGGAGATCATCACGCTGATTCCCAGCTTGACCGCGCCGACCGTGTCGCCGTTGTTTCAGACCGGGCAACTCCACGGCGTGGAATGGTACGCGGTCGAGAGCGTGATCAGCGAGCCGGTGGTGCGCGAGCTGATCCCAAAGCTGATCAAGCAGGGCGCGGTCGGTATCATCGAGTATGCGTTGAACAAGGTGATTTGAAATGACGAACCTCTTTCGCGTTGGGTTAATGGTCGCGGTGCTCGGCGCCGCCGCCTGTAGCAAGGAAGACGTCGAAGCGCGGGCGCGCGATGCCGCCGACAAAAACAGGGCGTCGATCCCGGACGTGGAGGGGCGGGCGCTCGCGCAGCCGGTGACGAAATCCGACGTCAAGGCGGTCCAGGCGCAACTGACCAAGCTGAATGAGTATCAGGGCGAGATCGACGGCAACCTCGATTTGGTGACCGTCAGTGCCATTCAGGCCTTCCAGCGCTCGCAAGGCTTGCAGCCGGACGGACTATTGACCAGCGAAGTGAAGCAACGCTTGCACGACGCGACGGCCAAGCAGCCGCGCTCGTAGGGGATCGCAATCGAGGTGAAACGCCGCGCCGTTAGCCGGCGCTGGCCTCTTCGGCTTGGTAGCCGAGGGCTTCGAGGAACGGGGACTTCTCGCCCGCCGGCATGATGAAGATCCCTTCCCAGCCGCAGACTTCCTCGCACAACTTGCAACCCACGCAGGTCTTCTCGTTCACTTCGACCTTGCCGAGATATTCGGGACCGTTGCCGGGCGACGGATAGATGCAGTCGAACGGGCAGACGTCGACGCACACGCCGCAGCCGTTGCAGTTGTCGGGATGCACGATGGCGATCGGGCGCTCGTGCTTCTTGAGCACGTGCGTGACGTTCCCGTAGGTATCGAGGATCGCGTCGTCGGGGCAGATCACACCGCACGCGCCGCAATCAATGCACAGCGACGGCTCGATGTAGAACACCAACCGCGGCTCGCCGCTGATCGCTTTGGTCGGGCAGCGCTTCTCGCACGCGGTGCACCCGGTGCAATTCTCCGCGACGATGGTAAACGGCATCGCGGTGCTCCTACTCCTGCATCCGCTTTAGGATTTCGTCCTGGCGGCCCAAGGCGATGAGCTGATCGTTCTTCCGCGCCTCGCGCAGGCCGAGGTACGTGAAGAACACGATCAGAAACATCATCCCGACGATCGGGATGTTGTCCGGAGCTGTGGCGATCTCCAGAAAGAGTTGCAACGCCGACGGTTCGTGCACGTCGTGAGCCTTACCAACGGGTCTGTGGGTTGTCAACGCGGGTGAAAACCTGCGGTGATACGAGTTTGGGCCGGTGAGCCAGCGGATGGCCACGACGCGGCGCACCTGCGTGATACCAGACGGTCAAGCGACGCCGGCCAGCTCCCGTGTCAGAGTAGAAGCCGGCACCTCCTTGCAGCCGCTCGCGTTTTGACCGGCCCACAACGGCGAGAAATCTCCGCCGTCTGTACCGTCCGCTCCATGCGCTCGCTAGGCGTCATGACCTATCGGAGACAACTCCATCAGACGGGAGCCCGGAGCCCCATAGAGGAAGCGATGCCATGATCCACGAAATGCCGTCAATGCCG
The DNA here is from genome assembly GCA_035541895.1 of Binatia bacterium. Lineage (GTDB taxonomy): Bacteria > Desulfobacterota > Binatia > HRBIN30 > JACQVA1 > DATKMK01. The sequence goes on from DATKMK010000013.1 coordinate 97,335, forward strand.
GCGAGCGATACCTCCGCCTGGGGACGGTGAGCGCCACTGGAGGCACAGCGATCTCGTGTCGCCAGCCGTTTCGGTCAGTTCGACGATGTGCCATAGGCGATAGGCGATCAGCGAGAGGAGCGACGATGCGACACGGCATCACTGACACCCCGGCGATTCCTCGACGAGTGTTCGTGCCGGATTTACTGAAAGGACAGACCGCGTTGGTGACCGGCGGTGGGACCGGACTCGGGCGCGTGATCGCTCAGACGCTCGCGGAGGCGGGCGCGGATCTGCTGCTGGCGGCGCGACGAATCGACGTGCTCGATGCCGCGGCGGCGGAGATTCGTACGGCGACCGGCCGGCGCGTCGAAACCTGCGTCGTCAACATCCGCGACCGCGCGGCGGTGGAAGGCCTGGCCGCGCAGGCGCAGCAACGCTGCGGTCGCATCGATATTCTGATCAACAACGCCGGCGGTCAGTTCCCGCAAGCCGCACGCGACTTCTCACCCAAGGGTTGGCACGCGGTGATCGAAACCAATCTCACCGGCACCTGGAACATGACCCAAGTGTTCGGCAATCAAATGCTGGCGGGCGCCGGCGGTGTCGTCGTCAACGTCATCGCCGTCGTCGGGCGCGGGTTTCCCGGCATCGCACATACCGGCGCGGCGCGCGCGGGCGTGCTGGAACTGACGAAGACGTTGGCGATCGAATGGGGACCCAAGGTGCGGCTGAACTGCGTCGCGCCCGGCCCGATCCAGACCGAGGCGTTCAAACAGACCTACGATCCGGCGATCGAGAAGATGTGCGAAGGCATGCCGATTCCGCGCTTCGGGACGCGCGAAGAAGTCGCCTACGCGGTGGCGTTCCTGGCGTCTCCGGCGGCGGCATTTATTACGGGCGACGTCGTCTACGTCGCCGGCGGCCAGCAGATCTACGGCCGCAATCAGGCGCTGTTCGACGAACAGTTTCAGGTGTAGGCGCAGGGGAGGGCAGACGCGGAGTCCTGCCCCCGCCAGTTGTTCCCAACAACAGCGAAGCGGGAAGTGCCGGAAATTCACGCCGTGACGCTCGCGCGTCGTCGTTGCATTGCGACGCCGCCGGCGATCAGCGCCAGTGTCAGAGCGATGGTCACCGTCATCGCAATCCGCTTTTCGTGCTCGATGCGCTCGCCGAGGTGCACCAGCCACAACACGCGTGACAGCTCCGGGCCGGCTTCGTCGTAGGCGTTGAAGTCGAGGTCCTCGGAGACTTCGGCGGCCTCGCGCAGGTACGCGTTGGCCGCCCGCGCGGGCGCGGGATTACGGGCCGCCGCGACCGTCGGCGGCAAGTTGGTGTAGGGCGTGAAGTCCGGTGTGGTCGTGAAGTAATCGCGCATGTCGGTGGCGTAACGATCGTACTGCGACAGTGGATTGAGGCCGAGCAGCAACTCCATCGTCTTCAACATGCCGACGTTCGAGTGATGCACGTGCGAGAGGTAGCCGCGCTTGACGTACGGGCTGATCACGAGGCTGATCGTCCGGTGCGCGGAGACGTGATCTTGCGCATCTTGTGCATCGTCCTCGCTCACGAAGATGGCCATGTCGTTCCAGAACGGACTGTGCGACAGGCTGTCGACGATCATGCCGAGGCCTTGATCGTTGTCGGCAACCGCGCTGCTGGGCGTCGGCATGTTGGGGGCGGCGCCGAAGGTATGGTCATTCGGCAACCAAATGAACAAGAAGCTCGGTAACGAACCACTGGCGGTGAATTGGTCCAACTCCGACTTGAACAGCTGTGCGCGTTCGACGTCGGTGCGATCGGGGAGAATGTTTGACGGATAGTCGAGCTTGAGGTTCGGCCACACTTGATGCTCCAGGATGCCGACGTCGATGCCGGCGCTCTGCAGCGCGCCGACGTTGCCGGCGAGAATATCGCCGGCGTGCGCCGCGAGATTGCTGACGCTGCCGGCCGCCTTGACGAGCAAGGGAAAGATGCTGTTGCCGCCGCCACCGTTGATGCCGCTCGCCAATCGAGTGAGAATCGCAAACGCTTCGCCGTAGACCCGGAACGAGATCTGTTCGCGTTCGAGCACCTGGAACAGGTAGCCGGATTTGGCAAATCCCTCTTGTCCGGTTTGGGCAATGCTGTCGGAGATGCCACCGCCGTTGTAGTTGAACATCCACGTCTTCTCGGTCCAGTCGGTGTCGTTGCCTTGGTCGGTCCACTCGTGGCCGGGAATCGACACCTCGGCATCGCAGTAGAAGTTGTCGCCGGTCGCGAATTGGCGCGCCAGCGCGTGATGATTCGGCGTGATGGCCTCGCCGAACAAGGTCAGCCGGCTGTCGCGCTCGGCGCCTGGAATGTCGAGATCACCGAAGAGCTGGTCGTAAGTGCGGTTCTCCTTGAGGATGAAGACGACATGCTTGATCGCTGATGACGGCCCGGTGCCGAAGTCGACCGGGACCGGATGGCGGCTCTGAATCTGATCCTCGGCAGCAGGCGGGTTGGCGACCCACGTAAGCGTCACCGGATCCAAGCCATTGGCGGAGCGCACCGCGGCCGTGCCGGCGGTGAGGTCGTAGTGCGCGACGTCGTCGATCACCGACACGCTGCCTTTGATGATGCGGCCGATGTAGTACGGTGTGTCGCTGAGGCTGGTGGTGCTGATGTCGACGAGGGGACCGTCGTTGCCGCTGACACCGCCGCCCTTGGCATTGGCCACGTAGAGGCGCGAGCCGTCGCGGGTGAGAGCCAATCCGGTTGGATACCATCCGACCGGGATGAAGCCGACGGGTTCGAAGGTCCGTGCGCTTGGATCGCTGCGGATGACTTGGACCGCATTGATGCCGGCGTCGGCGACGTAAACGCGGCGCCCGTCGCCGCTCACCGTCACCGCGTCGGGATACAAGCCTTGCAACGCGAGCGTGTCGTGTCCGGAGTCGAATTGATTCAAGGCGATCTCGGCGACCGTTGCCAAGGTCGCGGTGTCGATCACCACGAGCAAATCGAGATTGGTCGCGGTCACGTAGAGCAGCGCGCCGTCGGGGCTAAGCGCCATCGCAGTCGGATGGCTGCCCCCGAAGACGTTCACGTTGTCGATCTTCTGGCTGCGACCGATCGGAAGGTACGTCTGATACGTCGGCTTGAACGGATCGTCGAGCTTGAGCACGGCGACCGACGACATCTGCGGCAGATTCGGATCGAGCGGCGGCAGCGGCTTGGGAATGAGCCCGACCGGATCGCCGTTGTTGAGGCCCCACGACGTCACGAACGCATGAGTCCCGTCGGCAGTGACGATCAGGCTGTAGGGAAAGTTGCCGACATTCGCGGTGGTGAAGGTCTGCCCGGTGGCGAGATTCACAGCCGTCAGGCTGTTGTTGTTGAAGCCGAGGACGTACAGATACGCGCCGTCGGGACTGGTGACCAGACTGGTCGGAAAGGTGTTGGCAGGCAGCGTGACGACTGGGTCGGGATCGGCCACCAACGCACCGTTGTCGAAGTGCAAACTCTCGACTCGGTTGGCGGGTCCGTTGGGAACGAAGACTCTTTGTCCGTCCGGACTGAGCGCCACGCCGAGATATCCGGCGTATTGCGAGAGCGCGGTACGCGAGACGGCGAGCGAGGTGGTGTCGACGACCTGGATCTCACGTTGAAGGTTCTCACTTCCAAAGCCGTCGTTGGTGACGACTAGATGGGTTTCGTCGGGCGTGAGTCTGAGGTTGACGGGAAACGTGTTGACCGCGATCTGGGTGCCGGCGGCGTTGACCGTGCGCCCGTTCGGCAGAACGCCTTGCGAAGCCCCCGCGCGTCCGGCCATCGCGGTAACGGCCGGCGAACGGAATTGCGTGACCGTGAGCGGGCAGCCCTCAAGTGCGCTGCGAACGCCGGTCACTAACTCGTCGACGGTCACGCGATGATTGCCGTCGCCATCCACCGCGCGACATTGGCGCAGCAAGCCAGTGCCGAGACCGAGGTTGACGCTGGTGACCAGCTCATCGACGGTCACCACGCCGTCGCCGTTGCAGTCGGCTGCGCAAATGGCGCGGACGACTGTCGGGAAGAGCACGCAACCCAAAGCGCAGACCCAGAAGATCGCTCGCCGCCGACGTTCATGCATCGTGTCGCTCTCCGCGGAACGATGGTGTTCCTAAACCGCTCGCACCGATGGGTCAAATGAATTGTCTGTGACGACGGTTTGCGTCGGCAGTGAGCGCTCCGGAGCGCCGTGGATTCTTGAGGCAGATGCGGAAATCGGTTAGCTTGTGTGCGGTGGTGAGAGATGCGGGGATGCGCAATCGAGTCAACCTTCCCGACGACACTCTGAGCGCAACGTGGAGCCCGCAATGGCGTATCGCCTGAAAGGCAAGGTGCTCGCGTTCGTGCGCACCCAACGGGTCGCGCGGCTGGCGACGGTTGGCTCGGGACGCGTCCCGCACAACGTGCCGATCTGTACCGTCAACGTGAGCGGACACATCTACTTCGCGAGCGAGAAGGGAGCGCGCAAAGTCCGCAACCTGCGCGCGCATCCGACCGTCTCGGTGGAGTTCGATCGCTATAGCGAGGCATGGGGACAGCTCGCCGGGGCGATGATCACCGGCGTCGCGACGATCGTCGATCGCGGGCCGACCTTCACCCGTGCTCGTCTGGCGCTGTATCGCAAGTATCGCCAGTATCAACGCGTCGCGCCGATCACGGAAGGCGAGTCGGTGATCGTTCGGGTGACACCGACGCGCTGCTATTCCTGGGGATTGTGACGACGGCGGCCGTGGGGGGAGGGGACGGATGCGCTGGGTGGTGTGCACGCTCGCCGTACTGACCGCGCTGCGCAGCCAGCCGGTCGAGGCTCGCTCGCCGAGTGCGCCGGTCTCCAAGAAGCCGGTCGAGCCCGTCTCCCAACTCGTTGCCGACGTCACCAGTGGTCGCGTGCTGCGGGACCGCAACGCGGACACGCCGCTGCCGTCGGGACCGCTCGGGCAACTGATGCTTGCGTTGCTCGCGCTCGACCGCGTCGACGCCGGGGACCTCCGTTTGGATCAAGCGGTGGCAGCGGTCGCCGATGTCCCGAAGCCGGGGGGTGTGCGGCCGCTGTTGGTTGGAGGCGAGCAGGCGCCGCTCGAGGAATGGTTGCGCGCACTCATCGTCACGGGAGCACCGGACGCCGCGGTTGCGGTCGCCGGCACATTGGCTCCAACCGTCGAGGCCGTCGTCGCGATGATGAACGAGCGCGCGCGCAGCCTCGGGATGATCGGTACGGAGTACGGGTCGCTGCTTGGTACGTCGCACTCGGCTCGCCAACCGATCGATGTCACCACCGCGCGGGACACCGCGCGGCTGGTCACCGAGCTGGCTCGCCATTGGCAAGTGCTCGAATGGGCGGCCCTGAGCGGCTTCCCATTTCGCGATGGGGCGGTGTTGCTGCGCAACCACAATCAACTGCTCGGCGCGCTGGCGGGTGCCAACGGTCTGGCCGTTGCCGACGTGAAGCCGGGCGGGTTCTACGCCGTGGCCACCGCACGCCGCGGTGCGCTGCAACTCGTCGCGGTCACGTTGGGCGCGGCGGACAGCGCGACGCGCTACGCGGCGACCGCCGAGTGGCTCGAATGGGGGTTCGCGACCTTCGAGCGGATCGAGATTGTGCGCGCCGGCGAGCCGCTGTTGGTGCCGGTGCGACTGCACTCTGGGGTCGAACGGCAGCTTATTCCGGTGGCGGCGGCGAGTTGCTCGCTCTTGCGTCGGCGCGACGAGGAGCGGCACTTCGAAGTGGGTTTTCAGATGCCCGACGTGGTCGATGCACCGGTCGCGCGCGATCAACGAATCGGGGAGATCGTCGTGCGCGAGAACGAACAGGTACTCGCCGTGGTGCTGGCGGTCAGCCCGGCCGACTTTGCGGCTGCGGATGGGGTGGTCTCCGCCGTCACGGCACAGCCGTGAGCGCGCGCGGTGAGCCGAGACTCACCGCGCGTGGCTCGAAGACTCAGATGAACAGCGGCGCCATCACGAGCGTGATCGTACTGAGCAGCTTGATCAGCACGTGAATGCTCGGCCCGGCGGTATCCTTGAACGGATCGCCGACGGTATCGCCGACGACCGCAGCTTTGTGGGCCTCGGAGCGCTTGCCGCCGTAGTGGCCGGTTTCGATGTACTTCTTGGCGTTGTCCCACGCCCCGCCGGAGTTGTTCAGGAAGGTGGCCATCAAGATTCCGGTGATGGTGCCGACCATCAAGAACGAGGCGACGGTTTCGGCTCCGATGCCAAAGACTCTGAAAACCACGCCGACGACGATGGGCATCGCGACTGCCAACACGCCGGGGAGCACCATTTCCTTCAACGCGCCGACGGTGACGATGTCCACACAGCGGCCATAGTCGGGCTTCGAGGTACCGGCCAAGATGCCGGGGTTATCTTTGAACTGTCTGCGCACTTCGTTGATGACGTAGTACGCGGCCTTGCCGACGGCGCGAATGGCGAGCGCGGAGAACAAGAACACCAACATCGCTCCGAGCAACCCGCCGACGAACACTTCCGGCTTCGAGATGTCGACGCCCGCGAGTTTGTGCCCGTAGTGCCCGACCTCGTCGAGATACGCCGAGAACAAGAGGAAGGCGGCGAGTGCAGCCGAACCGATTGCGTACCCTTTGGTGAGCGCCTTGGTGGTATTGCCGACGGCGTCAAGGCGGTCGGTCTTTTGCCGAATCGCCTCCGGCTGCTGACTCATCTCGACGATGCCGCCGGCGTTGTCGGTGATCGGGCCGAAGGTGTCCATCGCCAGAATGTACGCGGCCGTACCGAGCATCCCCATTGTGGCCACGGCAGTGCCGAACAGTCCGGCGTGCTCCACGCCGGAGGCTCGGCCGAGATAGTACGAGACGATAATGGCGACCGAGATGACGACGGTCGGCAGAGCCGTGCACTCGAGACCAACGGCGATACCTTGGATGATGTTCGTGGCAGGACCGGTTTGGGATGCCTCGGCGATCGCTTTGACCGGCCGATATTTGTACTCGGTGTAGTACTGCGTGATGTAGACGAACGCCTGCGCCATCACGATGCCAACGACACCGCAGAGGAAGAAATACCACCACGCGTTGGGCGCCCGTTCGGTGGATAACATCGTGTTCGCCGCCACGAAAAATCCGGCGGCAGCCAGCGCGGAGGTGACGTAGTAGCCGCGGTTGAGCGCCGCCATCGGATCGGCGTCTTCGCGGGTCTTCACGACCACGATGCCGACGATCGAGGCGATGAGTCCAAAGGCGCGCGCCACCAGGGGAAAGAGGATACCTTTCAGACCGAAGTACGGGTACAACCCGACACCGAGAATCATGGCGCCGATGTTCTCGGCCGCGGTCGACTCGAACAGGTCGGCGCCACGGCCCGCGCAGTCGCCGACGTTGTCACCGACGAGGTCGGCGATGACGGCCGGATTGCGAGGATCATCTTCGGGGATGCCGGCCTCAACCTTGCCGACGAGGTCGGCACCGACGTCGGCCGCCTTGGTGTAAATGCCGCCGCCGAGCTGCGCGAACAATGCAACGAACGACGCGCCGAAGCCGTAACCGACAATAATGAACGGAATCTTCTGAGGATCATACCCGAGCACGTTGAGCAGCGTGTACAACCCGCCGACGCCCAGCAAACTCATGGCGACAACGAACAACCCGGAGACCGCCCCGCCGCGCAACGCGATCTGCAATGCGTCGTTCAGGCTGGTACGGGCGGCCGAGGCTGTGCGGATATTGGTGCGGATCGATACCCACATCCCGACGTATCCGGCGATGACCGAGCACGCGGCGCCGAAGACGAAGGACAACGTCGTCCACATCGCCATCGTCACCGGGCCAACCGGGTCGCTGGGGTTCGGCGTTCGGACGAAGGCGTAGAGGACGAAGATCACCGCGGCGACCACGATTGAGAGCAGTCCGATGGTGCGATTCTGGCGGGACAGAAACGCCTCGGCACCTTCGCGAATCGCGTTGGAGATATTCTGCATCGCCTCGGTGCCGGTGTCCTTGGAGAGCACCTGTTGCGCCAGGAATCCGGCAAATGCCAGCGACAGAATACTGATAGTCAGGACCAAGGTGATCATCGTGTGAGTTGCCTCCCTTTCATCTGGTTGCGGCGGTTGCCTGCCTGATGGTGGCGCGCCGTATCCCCTTTCGTCGTTACCTACCGTGAACTTCGACAGGCGCCTTGCCCGCCGAGCCCCGCTCAGTGTGGGCGTATGTCGACAACCCCGCTGCGCGGATGTCAGTGCGTGCAGCGGGCTCGCCAAAATGCAACGGCCTTCTATGCCAAAAACATGGTGTAAACACAATTGCCTTGCCTGCGCCCTTGCAACCGCGCACTCAAATGCTTAAGTGAGCGCCCGATTCTTCCGGGAAGTAGCCCACGAAAGGAGTTCGATCATGCCAGCCAAAACCGTTCATCTCCACGCAAAGGCGCGCGAGGGATTGCTCGCGGGTGCCAATCTCCTTGCCGACGCGGTTCGCGTCACCCTCGGCCCTCGTGGCCGCAACGTGCTGATCCAGAAGTCGTTCGGCGCGCCGCTCATCACCAAAGACGGGGTGACGGTGGCGAAGGAAATCGAGCTGGAAGGAAGGTTCGAGAACATGGGCGCCAAGATGGTGCGAGAAGTCGCGCAAAAGACCGCCGACAACGCCGGCGACGGCACCACCACGGCCACGGTGCTCGCACGCGCGATTCTGCGTGAGGGGTTGAGATTGGTGGCTGCCGGCATCGATCCGATGGAACTCAAGCGCGGCATCGATCTCGCCGTCGAACAAGCGACCACCGTCATCAAGGAACAGAGTCAACCGGTGAAAGGGCGGAGCAACAACGCGCAGGTCGGCACCATTGCCGCGAACGGCGACAGCGACATCGGCGAGATGCTGGCGGAGGCGATGGAGAAAGTTGGAAAAGACGGTGTGATTACGGTCGAAGAAGCGAAGGGGCTCGATACCACGCTCGATTTGGTCGAGGGCATGCGGTTCGACCGCGGGTATCAATCGCCGTACTTCGTGACCAACCAAGAGAAGATGACGGTGGACCTCGACGAGCCGTACATCTTGCTCCACGAAAAGAAAATCTCGAACTTGCGCGACCTGCTGCCGCTGCTGGAAAAGGTTGCCCAGAGCGGAAAGCCGCTGTTGATCATTTCCGAGGAGCTCGAAGGCGAGGCGTTGGCGACGTTGGTGGTCAACAAGCTTCGTGGCACGCTGCGGTGCGCCGCAGTGAAAGCCCCCGGGTTCGGCGATCGTCGCAAGGCGATGCTCGAAGACATCGCCATCTTGACCGGCGGGCAAGTCGTCGCGGAGGAACTCGGTATCAAGCTCGAAGGCATAACCTTGAAGGAGTTGGGACGCGCGAAGCGCGTTGAAATCGACAAGGACAACACCACCATCGTCGGCGGCGCGGGAAAGAAGGACGCCATTCAGGGTCGGATCGAGCAGATCAGGACGCAGATCACCGAGACGACTTCGGACTACGACCGCGAGAAGTTGCAGGAGCGCCTCGCCAAGTTGGCGGGCGGCGTGGCGGTGTTGCGGATCGGTGCCGCCACCGAAGTGGAGATGAAGGAAAAGAAGGCGCGGGCGGACGATGCGATGCATGCAGTCAAGGCGGCGGCCGAAGAGGGGATCGTCGCCGGCGGCGGGGTCGCATTGGTTCGTGCACAGGAAGCACTCGATAGGCTCAAAGCCGAAGGCGAGCGGGCGCACGGCGTGGCAGTTGTTCGTCGCGCGATGGAGGAGCCGCTGCGCCAACTGGCGGCCAACGCCGGGCGGGAGCCGTCCGTGGTGGTTGCGCGAGTGCGCGAGGGGAAGAGCGATTTGGGATTCAACGCGTTGACCGATGAGTTCGAACCACTGATCAAAGCCGGCGTAATCGATCCCGCCAAGGTGGTGCGCATGGCCCTGCAGAATGCCGCCAGCGTCGCCTCGCTCATGATTACGACCGAGGCCGCAATCGCGGAGAAACCAAAGAAGAAGACGGCCGCCCCCGCACCGAGCGAGGATTTCGACGACGAATACTGATCGCGCCATAAGCCAAGAATGCTTTTGCTTTGGCGGCGACTCCCACTTGCGGCGATGGGCATTTTGTGCCATTAGCAACGCTGAATCGGAGGCCGCGCCACAGCGCGCGCAACGCGGAAGGAGGTAAGTACGATGCGGTTTGAAAGAGTAGCGGCGGCAGTAGTTGGTTCCGTAGTGTTGGCAGCGATCACGATGGGCTGTGAGCCGAAGCCGGCGCAAATCGACCCCGCCCAGATGTCAAGGATCGAAGCGGCAGCCAGCAAGTCCGAAGCGGCGGCCAATAAGGCCGAGGCGGCGGCGAAGAGCGCGGCAGATGCGGCAGCCAAAGCCCAGGCGGCGGCTGACAAGGCCGAGGCGATTTTCAAGAAGCATATGAAGAAATAGTGCTTCCCCGCCCGTTGCGCGAGCCGGGTCGATTTCGCCGGGGGGAGCAAAGGGAGGTTACACATGCGGATCCGTCCAACGTCACGCGTGCTGAGCGCGATTGGTGCTTCGCTCGTCCTGGCAACTGTGAGCGTGGGCTGCACGCCGCCGCCACCGGATATGACACCGGTGAACAATGCGATTAGCAAGTCCGAGGCAGCCGCAAACCGGGCCGAAGCTGCGGCCAAAGCGGCTGCGGATGCTGCCGCGAAGGCGCAGGCGGCTGCCGACCGCGCGGTTGCCGCGTTCGAAAAGCACACGCACAAGTAGAAACAGCAGGGATTTTCGAAAAAAAGGCGATCCAATCTGGATCGCCTTTTTTGCTTTTGGCGCGCTCGGTCAGTTCGGGAGCGGTGAGCCCTCGCCGATAACGAGCGTCTTGATCGCCGATTTATCCTCAGCCGCAACCCGATACGCCTCGCCGGCTTGAGCGAGCGGAAAACGGTGGGTGACGACGTGGGCGGCGCGCACGACGCCACCGGACAGCAGTTCGAGCGCCGCGCGGGTGTCGCGCGGACCGCACGAATAGCTCGGAACCAAGCGGAGTTCACGGAAATAGTAGTCGTGCGTCGAGAGCGAGAGACGGGCGTTCGGCTCGGTGCCCATGAATTGCACGACCGTGCCGCCGCGGGCGGCGCACGTCAAGGCCAATTCGATCGCGTCGACCGTCGCCGGTCCGGCGATGACGATCTCCGCGCCGTCTCCGCCGGTGGCCGACAACACCTGCTCGCGCACGTCGCCATTGCCCGCGTCGATCACGACGTCCGCTCCCAGTGCCCGCGCCCGGACGCAGCGAGCGGGAATCAGATCGGCGGCGAGAATCTGGCGCGCAGCGAAATGGCGAGCCAGGAGCACATGCAAGAGACCCATGACACCGAGGCCGATGATCAACACCGACGCGTCAGTCACATCGCCGGCGCGGTGCAATGATTTGACCACGCACGCCAGCGGTTCGACCAGTGCGCCGGCGTCGTCTCCGAGGGAGTCCGGAAGCGGCAGCGTGTCGACGCGGAGGTTGCCGTCGGGAACAAGAAAATATTCGGCCATCCCGCCCGGAACGAGCCGGCTTCGTTTCCACGTGTCGCACTGCACGAACTCGCCGCGGCGGCAGGCGCGACAGGTGAGGCATGGCGCGTGGTGGTGGACGAAGACGCGTTGGCCGATCCGCCAGTGATGTTCAACTTCCTTGCCCAGATCGACGATCTCGCCGACCGGTTCGTGGCCGAAAACCAGGGGTGCCTTCTTGCGGATGTACCATGGCACTACATCGCCGGAGCAGATCCCGCAGGCGCGCAGCCGTACGAGCGCGTCGCGCGGCCCGACGCTCGGCACCGGCTCCTCCTCGATGCGCACATCGAGATAGTCGTAGAGGCGCGCGACTTTCACGATTACGGGAGGATCGCGAACTTGATTCCCTCGCCGCGCTGGTGGCGCGCGAGCGCCTCAGACAGATCGGCGAGCGGAAATTCCCCGCTGATGAGTGCGGCGGTCTTGAGTTGGCCGCCGGTCAAGCGTTCATAGGCCATCCGAACTGCGCGGGGAGTAAAGTGAAACGGGCTGAGGATGTGCAGTTCGTCGTAGTGGAAACGATGGGTGTCGAGTCGTACCACGGTGCCGGCCGGACAGCCGCCGAACATCACCACGGTTCCGCCACGCCGCGCCAAAGCCGGCGCGGCTTCCCAGACCTCGACTTGCCCAGTGCACTCGATGACAACGTCCGCACCTCGACCATCGGTGAGATCGAGGACCGCCTCGCGCGCGAGCAGCGGTGGTTCGGTCAGCACCACGCTAGCGCCGGCGGCGCGGGCAAAGGCCGCACGGCGCTCGCCCCTGCCGATCACGACGATCTGCGCAACGCCGAGCGCGCGCAGAAACTGCACGTGTAGCAGGCTGATCGCACCGGCGCCGATGAGGACGACAGTGTCGTCCGGCCGGACGCGAATCTGCTGCATGCCGTGGACCACGCACGAGAGCGGTTCGAGCAACGCGGCGTCGGCAAACGGCAGCTCCGCTGGCTTCGGGTACAGGTTCGTCGTCACAACCCGAGCCGGAAGCTTGAGGTACTGAGCAAACGCGCCCCAGGCATAGTCGTTCCACAAATTGCCGCACAAGTTTTCCTGGCCCCGACGACACACGTAGCACTCATCGCACGGCGCGCTGGGAACACCCATGACCGCATCGCCCTCGCGGAACCCCTTCACGTTTGAGCCGACCGCGGCGAGTTCGCCCGCGAACTCGTGACCGAGTGGGGAAGGGAGCTGCAGCTTGGGGTGCCCGCGCAGCAGCGATTTGACATCGGTGCCGCAGGTCAACGCCGCCCGCACCCGCACGACGACTTCATCGGGCCCGGGCACCGGCCGGACAACGTCTTGCATCACCAGGTGGCCCGGCCTGACCAACACCTGCGCCTGCGCGGCGCCAATCCTCGGGTCCGCGCGGTGAGGGTGTGAATCGAACTGCATTGGCATACCCGTAGCCATCGCCGATGCTCATTGTCAACACGGCGGCTAAGGCGGCGGAGTCGCGCCGGTCTGTGGCGAGTGCTACAGTGGCGCCTGGAGGATTCGTTATGTTCGGCATCGGCGTTCCCGAACTGCTCGTGATACTAGTAGTCGCCCTGGTCATTTTCGGCCCCGGCAAGCTACCGGAAATCGGCAGCGCACTCGGCAAAGGTATCCGCGACTTCAAGAAGGCCTTCGAAGGCAAGGACGAAGAAGCGCCGAAGAAAATCGACACTCCGGGCGGCGAATCGTCCTAGCTCGCTTATCCCGCATCAAGTAGGTCACGACTGATCCGCTCTCGATCAGCGCTCGGGGTTCCGCCCCTTCCGCCGATTCCATCGCGACCAACTTAGGTCTGTATCGGAGAGTAGACACCGTCGCCGCCGCGAGTTGACACCGGCTGGCGGCGGCTGCCGATTGAAGCGCAGTCAGCCTGCTGCGTGTGAGTGGTACGCGCCTTGTAGCCTTGGCGAGCAGATCTGCTCGGCCAAAGCGCAACGGTGTTTCTCATGGCGAGGTGCGCGTTCCTTCGCGTGCGTGCGATCCACCCGGGTCGAGCGCCGCCCTTCGTAGACGCGGCCATCCTCGTCTCCGTGATGCCCACCCATTAATGCAAGGAGAAGCAAATATGGCGAACATTCAAGTTGCGGTGATCAACGCCAGCACGGTGTTGACCGACACCCAAGCAAAGGCCGTCGTCCCCGCACTGCAGACGCAGGTACGCCGGGATTTCGCACCCGCCTGGGGGATTGACGCGGACCTCACCTTCGTCCCCAAGGGCGGCAAGCCCGCACCCGGCTCATGGTGGTTGGCGATCCTCGACAACTCGGATCAGGCTGGCGCGCTCGGCTACCATGACGTCACGAAGGACGGCTTGCCGTTGGGGAAGATTTTCGCCGGAAGCGATCTGGCGCTGGGAACCGAATGGACAGTGACGGCCAGTCACGAACTCCTCGAAATGTTGGCCGATCCGGAAATCAACTTGACCGTCTTTGTCCAACCCAAAGCGAAAGGCGGGATCTTGTATGCCTACGAAGTCTGCGATGCCTGCGAAGCGGACAAGTTCGGCTACAAGGTCAACGGCGTGCTGGTGTCCGACTTCGTGTACCCGAGCTGGTTCGAGGCGTTTCGCAAGAAGGGAACGCAGTTCGACTACGGAAAGCACATCACCGTGCCCTTTCAGTTGCTAGCGGGCGGCTACATCGGCGCCTACGACGTCACGTCCGGGAGTGGCTGGCACCAGCTGACGGCCGCGGGTGAAGTCAACTTCCGCGCGCGCGCCAGCGTGGGTAGCCGGCGGGAGCGGCGCCGCACTCCCCGAGATGAGTGGTTGCGCAGCGAAGTCCGCAGCGGCATCAAACTGCGGGCGGCCTGAGTCTTCGACGACCGCACGCCGCAGTCCAAATTCCGGCTGTGCCGACTTTGTGCGGCTGCGTCCAGGTTGGGTCGGATCGAATCCGCGACCACCGTGGGCGCAGCCGCTCGGACCCTGTTCGCACACTCACTTGTCTGTCCGACGGAATCCCGATAGTCCCAGACGGCGATGAGTCGTCGGACGCCACGCAATCCCGCGGATCAGGTGCTGCGTGCCCGCCTGCGTGAGCCAGTCCAGTTTCCCGATCTCAGCGAACGCCGTGCGCTCAAACTGTCCGCGGTGTTGCACTACGTTGCTCGCGCGCATTTCGGGTCGTGGCACCGGCGTTTCGGTGGACCCGACTTTCACCAGGTGACCGGCATCTTCACCCCACTCTTCTTGGTCGAGGTGGAGACCACCGATCGACCGCTAGATCCGATGGTGCCGTTTCAGGTTCAGGGCGAGACGTTCCTGGCGAAAACGGTGGACGCTTCCGGTCGCATCGATCACCTCGTGCGCGAGGGCCGGCACGCGTTGCGATCCGCGGATGATGGTGCGCTGATCGCTCGAGCGCGTCTCATCAACGTGTTTACCCGTTACGACCCTGATCCCGCGCGGCGCCGCGTGATCGAGTTGCCACCGCAGCTTGGCTTGGGAAACGCACCCAGTCGTGTCACCGACCTCCCCGACGTGGAGACGCTGGTGCCGGAGGGACGCTCTCCGGACTTCGTGGAAGACGACGCGCGCGTCTGGCACTACGGCCAAACCGACTCTAATCGTCACGTCAACGGGATGGAGTATCTACGCGCGATGGAATGCCACGTCGCTGACGTATTGTGGCGCGCTGGACACGACTTGCGCCGGCTCTATTTCGCCCGGGCACGGATTATCTACCGGAAACCCTGCTTTCGCGGTGAGGGCTATCGGCGAGCGGCGTGGCTCCGTGGCGAAGCGCCACTTGTGGTGACCGGCGCATTTTACAAGGACGGCGATGGGCCCCAGGCGCGTCCGGCGGTCGCGATTGAACTGACCGTCGCGCAGCATCCCGCCGAATAGCGGCGATCCGGTCCGCATGGCCTTGTTGAGCATCCTCGCCGCCAAGCGCGGCGCGCCCATCTTCACCGCCGAGATCAGTCCCCCCCGGCTGTATTTGGAGATCGATCGCATCGTCGGTATCGCTCGGCGCTTGCGTGCGCTCGGACTCGACGCCATAGCGGTCACCAATTCGACCGGCGGGAGCTATAAGTTCAGTCCCTGGGCGATCGTAGACGACATCCAGCGGACGATGGGGCACGTGCCGCTGATCATTCACCTCACGGCGCGCGACGAAGGCTCGGCTCGCAGCGTCTACTACCATCTGCACGAGATGTCGCTGAAAGGCGTCCGCGACGTGCTCATCATCCGCGGCGATCCATCGCCGGGCAACTCTAAGCTGCTCGACTCATACCGCTTCACGACCTCGGAGCTGGTGGAGATGGTCGCGGGCTATCGCCGCGGGGTGTTGTTGGACGGCTCGGCGTGCGAGCCGCTGCCGACTCTCGACATTTTTGTCGCGGCGCACCCGGAGTTTCCGGAGCGTGCGCTGGCCAAGCACTTCGAGTTTCTGCGCCGGAAAATCGATCGCGGCGCCAACGGACTGATCGCCAACATCGTGACCGACGCCGACGCGTTCTTCCGCTACCGCGACCGCGCACAGTCGGCCGGAATCATGCAGCCCATCGTGCCCTCGCTGGTACCCCTCAACAGCTCGCGCCGTTGCGAGTTCCTCCAGCAGCGGCTACACATCCCGGTGCCCGCGGCAACCCTCGGGGCGCTGCGGGCGAGCGATCGGGAGTCGGCACATCGGTTCGCCCGCGACGATCTGATTCGGAAGCTCGATCGCTTGATCGCGGGCGGTGCGCCGGGAGCCAACTTCAACATCATCGTCCCGAGCGATGCCGACACCGTAGTCGAGAGTGTGAGCGCGTTTCGCGGCACCGGTGCGTGACTACGACGGACACAGGAGGATCAGGCCGATGGCGAACCGTTGGCTGTTGAAGACCGAACCTTCGACGTATTCGTTTGCGCAGTTGCAACGCGACAAACGCACCGTGTGGGACGGGGTCAAGAACCCGATGGCCTTGAAGAATCTGCGCGAAATCGCGAAGGGCGATCAAATCTTCATCTATCACACCGGCGACGAGAAGGCCGTCGTCGGCGTCGCCACTGCGCTCGGGTCGGCGTACCCGGATCCTAAACACAGCGATCCCAAATTGGCGGTGGTGGATCTGGCGCCGGTCGCGGCACTGCCGCGACCGGTGTCCTTGGCAGAGATCAAGGCATCGACGAAGTTCGCCGGTTGGGCGCTGGTGCGACTGCCCCGGCTGTCGGTGATGCCGGTCTCGGCCGAGCACTGGGCGGAGGTCGAACGGCTGGGGCGCGGGTGAGCGCACCCGCAACTTTTCCGCGGATCGGGCGTTTCGACCCGCACACTGGCCCTTCACGGTATCCCCGTGCTATGACCTTGCCGACTTCGATTCGACCACCATGTGGTCCCCCAATTGTCCCCGTACCGCGACACTGACCGGCGACCGGTCCGTCTGTCGGAGCTGATCGACGCATGAGCCAATCTGGAGTCGCCGTGGCGCTGGCGGACCGGCGCATCGCACAAGACGACGCTGGGCGGCAGCCCAAAGCCAAAGGCAAGTTTCTGTTTCGCGGCAGTGAGAAGTTCTTTCTGCGCGCGGTGTCGTATGGGCCGTTCGCCCCCGCCTCGCACGGCACGCAATTCCCCGAGCGCGACATGGTCAAGCGCGACTTCGCACTGATGCGCGACTTGGGTGCCAACTGCTTTCGCACGTTCACTCCGCCGCCCGAATGGCTGCTCGATCTCGCCGCCGACAATGATCTGGTGGTGCTGACCGGTTTGCCGTGGACCGAGCACGTCTGTTTTCTCGACGACGCGCATGTGACCGCCGAAATCCGCGAGGCGGTTGCGGAAGGGGCCCGGGGTCTCGCGGGCCATCCCGCGGTCTTTGCCATGTTGGTCGGCAACGAGATTCCACCCGACATCGTTCGCTGGCACGGGCCGGAGCGTGTGCGGACGTTCCTGCAGGAGCTGTACGATCAAACCAAACAAATCGCGCCCGATACGCTGGTGAGTTACGCCAACTTTCCCTCGACCGAATATCTCGACGTCGAGTTCCTCGATTTCATCTCCTTCAATGTCTACCTCCACCGTGAGCGCGATTTTCGCAGCTACCTGTCGCGCCTGCAGAACCTCGCGAAGGACAAGCCGTTGGTGTTGACCGAGTTCGGTCTCGATTCGATGCGCGAGGGCGCCGCCGAGCAGGCCGAGATTCTGTCGTGGCAGGTGCGTGCAGCGTTCGAAAGCGGCGTAGCGGGCACCTGCATCTTTGCATGGACCGATGATTGGTTCACCGGCGGCTTTCAAGTCGAAGATTGGGCGTTCGGTCTGGTTGACCGCGCGCGCCACAAAAAACCGGCCTTTCATGCCGTGCAGAAGCTCTACCACGGCGAGTTGCCGCCGCCCCTACCTGTGTCCCCAAAGATCTCGATCGTGATCTGCGCGTACAATGCCGAGCGCACCATGGACGCCTGTATGGCGTCGCTGCGCGAGCTGCGCTATCCGAACTACGAGGTCATCGTGGTTGACGATGGCTCGACGGACTCGACCCGGGCGATCGCCGAGCGCTATCCGGAAGCCAAAGTGATTGCGCAGCCGAACAAAGGGCTCAGCGTGGCGCGCAACGTTGGCGCCGAGGCGGCGACGGGCGACATCATCGCGTACACGGATTCCGATTGCGTGGTCGATCCCGACTGGCTCACGTACTTGGCGTACAAGTTTGAGCACAACGGTTTCATCGCCGTCGGCGGCCCGAACCTGCCGCCGCCCGAGGACGCGCGTATCCCCGCCTGTGTCGCCGTCTCGCCCGGCGGACCGACGCACGTGCTGCTCAATGACGAAGTGGCCGAGCACATTCCCGGCTGCAACATGGCGTTTCGGCGCACGGCGCTAGAAGCGGTCCACGGGTTTGATCCGATCTATCGTGCGGCGGGCGACGACGTCGACCTGTGTTGGCGTCTGCAGAACCTCGGGCATCCGATCGGCTTCAGCCCCGCGGCGATGGTGTGGCATTTCCGCCGCAATACGATCCGCGCCTATTTGCGCCAGCAGATGGGATACGGCAAGGCGGAGGCGCTGCTGTATTTCAAGCATCCCTATCGCTTCAATCTGCTCGGGCAGTCGCAATGGCTGGGGCGCATCTACGGCGATTTGACCACCTCCTTGTTCTCGCGCCGCCCGGTGATCTACCACGGCGTATTCGGCCGCGGGCTGTTTCAGACCCTCTACGAAGCGCCGTCGTCGTTGCTGTCGTACATCCCGTTCACGCTTGAATGGAATGTCGTCGGGCTGGTGCTGTTGATCGGTGCGTTGCTGGCCGGAAAGTGGGTGGCGCTCGCTGCCTTGCCGCTGGTGACGTCGGTGACGTGGGCGGCGGCCACCGCGTGGCGCGCGCGGCTCGAGCCGAAATACGATGGCCTCGGGTCGCGGCTGCTCATCACCACCCTGGTGTACCTTGGACCGTTGATGCGCAGCGCGCAGCGGTACGTGTGGCGGCTGCAAGGTGCCGCCCCGGTCGAGCGCATCGGGGTCGAGGGGCCGCTGCAGAAGCCGACGATCCGCTGGCGCGCGTGGCAGTTCTTCCTCTCGTACTGGTCCGACCAGGGGCAGGAGAAGGAGCAGCTCCTCGAGTCGGTGATGCAGTTCTTGATCGTACGCAAGCACCTGGTGGCGATCGATCAAGGTTGGAACGATTGGGACGTCGAAGTCTACCGCGGCGTGTGGTCGAAGGCCGATCTCAAAGTCGCGGTGGAAAATCACGGTGGGCCGAAGCGGTTGTTCCGGGTTCGGTGCGGCGTCCGGCTGTCGTTTCTGTCGAAGATCGCGTTGCTGGTACTCCCGGCGTTCGTTGCCTTGGGGCTGACGGTGCGCGCGCCCGAGATCGCGGAAGTCGCCGGCGTACTCGCGGCCATCACCGTGGGGGTGATCGCGTTCGAAACGGTTCGACTGGGGCGCGTGATGTACCACGTGCTGGAGATGGTCGCGAAGTCGATCGGGCTCTCTCCCGCAGACGCGGGCGCGCGCGAGGTCTCTGGCGCGTGACGCTGCGCGCGAGACGATTGGCCGGAGTCGGCTTCGGCCGGTAACCGCGACCGCCGTGCTGCACAAAGTCCTCCGCTACATTTGGCCGTATCGCGTCCCGTTTGCGCTCGCGGTGCTGCAAGTGCTGGCCATCACCGGCCTCGAAATGCTCAAGCCGTGGCCGCTCAAGATCGTGATCGACTACGCGATCACCGACACGCCCGCGCCGTGGCCCGTGCTGCACGATCTCTCGTCCCGCGATCTGCTCGCCTGCGCGACCGCGGGATTGATCGCCATCTACGTCCTCTTGGGCGTCGTGGCGGTCTGGAACAACTACACGACCATCTCCATCGGACAGGGCATGGTCAACGATCTGCGCAGTCAACTATATGCGCATCTCCAACGCTTGTCGCTCGCCTTCCACACCACCGCGTCGGTGGGCGACCTGATCTATCGCGTGACCGCCGATACCTATGCGATTCAAACCCTGGCGATGAACGGGCTGTTCCCGATCCTCGCGGCGGCCACCCTGCTCGGAGGCATGTTCGTGATCATGGTGCGGATCGACGTCTACCTCACCGTGATCTCGCTCGCGGTCTGTCCATTGTTGTTGTTGGCGATCGCGGCGATGAACCGGCGCATGAGCGCGATCGCCGTGCAGGCGCGCGAGCGCGAAAGCGCGGTCTACCAGCACGTCCAGCGCAGCATGGCGGCGATCAAAGTGGTGCAAGCGTTCTCGCGCGAAGTCGACGAGCATCGCGCCTTCGTCGCGCACAGCATCGCCAGTTTGCGCAGCAGCCTGCGTTTGTACACGTTTCAAACCGCGTACGGCGCCTTTACCAATGTGGTGGTTGCGGGTGGCACCGCGCTGGTGGTCTGGGTGGCCACTCGCCACGTGTGGGCGCACACCCTCAGCGTCGGCGACATGGTGGTGTTCGTCAGCTATCTCGGCGCGCTCTACGGTCCGCTCAATTCCATCATTCAGACGGTGGGTATGATTCAGGGCGCCAAGGCGGGCGTGCGACGGGTATTCGAGATTCTCGACACCGCGTCGCAAGTGCCCGATGGTCGACGCGACCTGATCTCAAGGAACGCGGCAGTGGAATTCTCGCATGTGCACTTCGCGTACAGCGCCGGGCGCCCGGCGTTGCAAGACGTCAGCTTCAACGCTCGCCCGGGAGAAGTAATCGCGATCGTCGGCCCGACGGGGGCGGGCAAGAGCACGCTGATCAGCTTGATTCCACGCTTCTACGACGTGACCGGTGGCGCGGTCAGAGTCGACGGCGTCGACGTGCGTGAATTCCGGCTCGATTCGTTGCGCCGCCATATCAGCATGGTGTTGCAGCCGCCGATGGTGTTTCCGCTCACCATTCGCGAGAATATCGCGTACAGCGTGCCGGGCGCGAGCCACGCCGAGGTCGAACGAGCCGCACGCCTCGCGCAGGCGGACGCCTTCATCCGACGCCTCCCCGACGGCTACGACACCGTGATCGGCGAAGCCGGGGTGACGTTGTCGGAAGGTGAACGCCAGCGCCTCACGATCGCGCGCGCGCTGCTGCGCAACACGCCGATTTTGATTCTCGACGAACCGACCTCGTCGCTCGACGCGACCACCGAGGCCGCAATCCTGGAGAGCCTCGACACATTGATGAGCGGACGCACCACCTTCGTGATCGCGCATCGCTTGAGCACGGTGCGCCGCGCCGACGTGATTCTGGTCCTGCAGGACGGGCGCATCGTCGAGCAGGGCAAGTTCGACGAGCTGGTCGCCCGCCGTGGCGCCTTCTACGAATTGTACGCGCATCAGTTCGGAATCGAGGAGCAATCGCCGGCCCGCGCCAGCCGCGTGTAACGCGCGCTAGCGACCGGCGGCGGGCGTCTGCCGCGGAAGCGAGAATGAAGATCGTCGTCACCGGCTTGATCGCAACCTATCCGCTCGGCGGAGTGAGTTGGGACTATATCGCCTATGTCGCCGGGTTCGCGCGCCTCGGACACGAGGTGTTCTATCTCGAAGACACCGGCAACTGGTTCTACGATCCCCGCGCGCAAACATTCACCGACGATGTCGCCTTCAACATTCGCTACCTCGGCGACGCCTTCGCGTTTGCCGGGATCAACCTCGGCAATCGCTGGTCGGTGCGCAGCCCGGACGGTGTGTACCACGGTGCCCCACAGGCCGAGGTCGAACGCTTCTGCCGCAGCGCCGATCTGTTGCTCAACGTCTCCGGGGCGTGCTGGCTGCGCGACGGTTATCGTGGTGCCAGGCGAACCGCGTATCTCGACAGCGATCCGTGCTACAGCCAATCGAAGTTGATCGCGGTGGAACGCGGCACGGCGAGCGACGATGTCGCCTACTCGGTGGGATTGATCCGCGCGCACGATTGCTTCCTGACTTTTGCCGAAAACATTGGGCAGCCCTCCTGTCGCATTCCCGATTGCGGGCTGCAGTGGATGCCGACGCGCCAGCCGATTGTCCTCGAACATTGGCCTGTGCAACGCGACCTGAGCGCCGCGGCGTTCACGACCGTGATGTCGTGGAAGACCGACGTGACCTTGCCGTCGATCGACGGAACCACGTACGGCGGCAAGAACGTGGAGTTCGAGAAGTTCATCGAGCTGCCGCGACGCACCCCGGCAGTGTTGGAGATTGCGGTGGCGGGCGACGCGCCGCGCGAACGGCTGCGCCAATGGGGATGGCGGGTCGTCGATCCGCAGCAGTATTCCAACACCATGGTGGCGTACCGCGATTACCTCGGCCGCTCCCGCGGCGAATGGAGCGTGGCGAAGAACGCCTACGTTGCGTCGCGCAGCGGCTGGTTCAGTTGCCGCAGCGCAGCCTACTTGGCGCTCGGCAAGCCGGTGATCGTCGAAGACACCGGATTCCGCGCATACTACCCGACCGGGTCGGGTTTGTTGGCGTTCTCGACGATGGACGAAGCGGTCGAAGCGCTCGCGGCGGTCAATCGCGACTATCGCCGGCACTGCGAGGCCGCGCGCGCGCTTGCCGAACGTGAGTTCGCCGCCGATCGCGTCTTGACGCAGTTATTGCAAACCATCGGGCTGGGATGAGTGCGAAACGGATCATGATCGGGGGGGCGATCGGGCATCACCCGATCGGCGGCTCGGGCAACGCGTGGGCGTTCCTGCAGTACATCCTTGGCTTCCGCGCGCTCGGCTTCGACACGTTTTACGTCGAGCACCTCGAAGCGAAATCGTGCTGGGACGACCAGTGGAACGTCGTCCCGTTCGTCGACAGCGTGAACGCGCGCTATGTCGCGGCGCTCGCGCAGCGTTTCGGTCTCGAGGGGACGGTCGCGTTGCTCGATGAGGAGAGTTCGGCGTATGTCGGGTTGTCGCATGCGGACGTGCAGCGGCTCGCACGCGATGCGGATGTGTTCATCAACATGTCCGGTCGTTTTCATGTGCGCGAGGTGCTGGCGGCCGCGCGGCGGCGCATGTATCTCGACATGGATCCCGGCTTCACGCAGATTTGGCAGGAACAATACGACGTCGACATGAACCTCCGCGGTCACGATGTCTACGTCACCGTCGGCCCGTTTCTCGGCACGGACAAGTCTCCGTTGCCGACCGGTGGCGTGCAATGGAAACATACGCTGCCGCCGGTCGTGATCGAAGAATGGCAGACCGATGTGGCGGCCGGTTCGACGTACACGACGGTTGCCGATTGGCGAGGCTACGGCGCGGTGGAGTGGCAGGGCGTGTGGTACGGCCAGAAGGCGCAGGAGTTCGCGCGACTGATCGATGTGCCGAGTCGCGTGAACGTGCCGATGGAGATCTGTCTCGCCATCCATCCCGACGAAGCCGATCGAGCGATGTTGACTGAGCACGGGTGGCGGTTGAGCGAGCCGCGTGCGCGTGCTGCGACGCCGGACGCGTATCGCGAATACATCTGGCAGTCGCGCGGCGAATTCAGTGCGGCGAAGCATGGGTACGTTGCCGGCCGCACCGGTTGGTTCAGCGACCGCAGCGCGTGTTACCTGGCCGCCGGTCGTCCGGTAATTCTGCAAGACACCGGCTTCAGTCAGTACTTGCCGGCCGGCCGGGGTTTGCTGGCGTTCGATGATCCCGACCGGGCGATTGACGCGATCCGTATGGTTGAAGCGGACTACGCCGCCCATGCCGCCGCCGCGCGCGCGATCGCGCGTGAGCACTTCGACGCACGGCGTGTCTTGCCCCACTTGCTGGAGCTGGCCGGGCTGTGAGCGCCGACAAGGTCATCGTCTCGGGCTACTTGGTGCGCTGCCCGCTGGGTGGCTACGCGTGGCAAATTCTGCACTACCTGCTTGGCTTGCGGGAGCTCGGATTCGATCCCTACTTCTACGAAGACAACCGCCACTTCTGGGATTGCTACGATCCAAGCCGCGGCGGCATCACCGACGATCCAGGTAGCGGTGTTGCCTTCGTGACCCGGTTCTTTGGGGGCTACGGCTTGGAGCGAAACTGGGGCTTCTTCGACGCAGCGCGTGATCGCAGTTACGGACTGTCGAGCGCCGAACGCACCGCGCTCATCAATGACGCGCGCCTCGTCATCAATTTGGCCGGCGTCAATCGCTGGCCGACGCGCGTGCCCGGCCAGCGCCATATCTTCATCGACCTCGATCCGGGCTACACGCAAATCAAGGCGGCGAGCGGCGACCGCGCGCTGTTGGAGCTGTTGGCTGAGGCAGACGTGCACTTCACCCTCGGCGAGAACATCGGACGCCCGGATTGTCGCGTGCCGACTGCGGGAATCGAGTGGCGGCCGACCCGCCAACCTGTGGTCGTGGATCTGTGGAGTCCGCAGCCCGCGAGTGCGACCGCGGCGTACACCACGATCGGCAAGTGGGACGACCAAGGCCGCGACGTGCGGTTCGAGGGCGAGACCTACGCGTGGCGCAAGCGGGTCGAGTGGATGAAATTCATCGAGTTGCCACAGCGTACCGGCGAGCGCTTCGAGGTCGCCATGCACGTGCAGGCGAACCGAGACGATTTCGATCGCATGCAACGTCACGGCTGGCGCATGTGCGATCCGATCGCGGTGTCGGCGGATGCCGACGTGTATCGTCAGTTCATCCAGCAGTCGAAAGGTGAGTTCACCGTCGCCAAAGATCTCAACGTCCGTCTCGCGACCGGCTGGTTCAGCGACCGCGGCGCCTGTTATCTCGCTGCCGGTCGGCCGGTGGTAACGCAAGACACCGGCTTCGACCGCGTGCTTCCGACCGGCAAGGGGCTGTTCAGCTATCGAACCGTGGACGAGGCGGCCGCGGCGTTTGAGAGCATTCGCGTCGACTATGCCGGCGCGGCGCGCGCGGCGCGGGAGATTGCACTCACCTACTTTCGCGCCGATGTCGTGTTGCGCGAACTCCTGAACGTGTAATCTCATCGGCGCGTGCTGCGCGCGACTTGGGCTGTCCTGGACAGTACGCCTGGAACCGCCAGCGGTCTACGGCTTGAACCCGCGCAAGGCCTGTGAAAGAGGAGTGCGGCGACCGATCAGTCGGTGACGCTGGGAGCGACCATGGCCAACGTTGACATCGAATCCGTCTTGACCGAGCGCCGCGTGTTCAGCCCGCCGCCCGAGTTCAGCGAACGGGCGCACGTCAAGAGCCCGGCGGATTACGAGCGGCTCGCGAATGCGGCGGCGGCCGATCCGCAGAGCTTTTGGGCCGGCATTGCCAAGGACCTCGATTGGTTCACGCCGTGGCGCAGCGTGCTGGAATGGAAGCCTCCGTTTGCCAAGTGGTTCGTCGGCGGCACGACCAACCTGGCGCACAATTGCATCGATCGCCATCTGACCACCCCCCGACGCAACAAAGCGGCGATCATTTGGGAAGGCGAACCCGGCGACAGCCGGGTGCTGACTTACCACGACCTCCATCGTGAGGTGTGCACGTTCGCCAACGTCCTTAAAGGTCTCGGCGTGCAGAAGGGCGATCGTGTGGGCTTGTACCTGCCGATGATTCCGGAACTAGCGATCGCCATGCTCGCGTGCGCGCGGATCGGCGCGACGCACAGCGTCGTGTTCGGCGGCTTCAGCGCCGAAGCGCTGCGTGATCGCATGAACGACGCGCAGGCCAAGCTCGTTGTCACCGCGGACGGCGGTTATCGGCGCGGCCAAGTGGTTCCGCTCAAAGCCAATGTCGATGAGGCCCTGCGCGATGCGCCGTGCGTCGAGCATGTGGTGGTCGTCCGCCGCACCGGCGAAACCGTCCCCACGAAAGGCGGGCGCGATCATTGGTGGCACGAACTGATGGCCAAGGCGTCGGACGTCTGCCCGGCGGAACCGCTCGATGCCGAACACCCGCTTTTCATCCTCTACACCAGCGGCACCACCGGCAAGCCGAAGGGAATCGTCCACACCACCGGCGGCTACATGGTGCAGACGTACCTGTCGAGCAAATGGGTCTTCGATCTGAAGGATGAGGACACCTATTGGTGCACCGCCGACATCGGCTGGGTCACGGGCCACAGCTACGTCGTCTACGGCATCCTGGCGAACGGCGCGACCTCGGTGATGTACGAGGGCGCACCGAACTTTCCCGAACCGGATCGTCTGTGGCGCATCATCGACAAGTACGGCGTGACGATCTTCTATACCGCGCCAACGGCGATCCGCAGCTTCGCCAAATGGGGCCGGGAATGGCCGCGCAAGCATCGCCTCGGAAGCTTGCGATTGTTGGGGACGGTCGGTGAGCCGATCAATCCCGAGGCGTGGATTTGGTACCATGAGGAAATCGGCAAGCAACGCTGCCCGATCGTCGATACCTGGTGGCAAACGGAGACCGGCGCAATCATGATCACACCGCTGCCGGGTGCCACCGCGACGAAGCCCGGCTCCGCAACGCGGCCGTTTCCCGGCATCCACGTGGCGGTGGTTACCCGTGAGGGCCACCCGGTCGGACCCAATCAAGGCGGATTCTTGGTCATCAAGCATCCCTGGCCGGGCATGTTGCGCACGATCTACGGCGATCCCGATCGCTACGTGCAGCAGTACTGGAGCCAGATCGCCGGGTGCTACTTTACCGGCGACGGCGCGCGCTGCGACGAGGACGGCTACTTCTGGATCATGGGTCGAGTCGACGATGTGGTGAATGTCGCCGGCCATCGGCTCGGAACCATGGAAGTCGAGAGCGCGCTGGTGAGCCATCCGTCGGTTGCCGAAGCCGCGGTGGTGGGTCGCCCGGATCCGATGAAAGGCCAGGCCATCGCCGCGTTCGTGTCGCTCGAAGCGGGACAGAAGCCGACCGACGCGCTCAAGCTCGCCCTGCGCGATCACGTCGCCAAGGAGATCGGTGCGTTCGCGCGTCCCGACGACATTCGTTTCACCGATGCGCTGCCGAAGACCCGCAGTGGAAAAATCATGCGCCGCCTGCTGCGCGACATCGCGGCCGGTAAGGAGACCGTCGGCGACACGACGACGCTCGAAGACCTCTCAGTTCTGGCGAAGCTGCGCGAGGACGAAGAATGACGGGTGCGCCTGCCCGCGTCCGGATCGCCGATGGCGTATCGTCGAATTCAAAGCGTTGGTTGAACACTCCGGCGATAAGCCATCAGCGATAAGCC
Source organism: Binatia bacterium (assembly GCA_035541895.1). Lineage (GTDB taxonomy): Bacteria > Desulfobacterota > Binatia > HRBIN30 > JACQVA1 > DATKMK01. The sequence goes on from DATKMK010000013.1 coordinate 124,311, forward strand.
ATCAGCCAGCGATGCCACTGAAGATCCACAACACGCTCTCCGGGCGGCTCGAGGACTTCGTCCCGCTCGTACCGGGAAAGGTTGGCTTGTACGTGTGCGGCGTCACCGTCTACGACCGTTCGCACATCGGGCACGCCCGCGCGATGGTGGTCTTCGACGTGCTGTATCGCTACCTCCGATTCGCCGACTATGACGTCACCTTCATTCGCAATTTCACCGATGTCGACGACAAAATCATCGCCCGCGCCAATCAGGCGGGGATTTCCACCGAGGCGCTGGTGGACACCAACATTCGTGCGTTCGCGGAAGACATCGCCGTGCTGGGCTGCCTGCCGCCCACGCTCGAACCGCGCGCGACTCAACACATTCCCGAGATGCTCGACATGATCCGCGAGTTGATCGCCAAGGGGTTGGCCTATCCAGTCGACGGCGACGTCTACTTCGCGGTGCGTGAATGTCCCGGCTACGGCAAGCTGTCGAAGCGGAACCTCGACGACATGCGCGCCGGCGCGCGGGTCGACGTCGACGAGCGCAAACGCGACCCGATGGACTTCGCCCTGTGGAAGGCCAGCAAGCCGGGCGAGCCGTGGTGGGAGAGTCCGTGGGGGAGGGGACGCCCCGGCTGGCACATCGAGTGTTCGGTGATGAGTTCGAAGTATCTCGACCAGCCGTTCGACATTCACGGCGGCGGCACCGACTTGATCTTCCCGCACCATGAGAACGAAATCGCACAATCCGAAGGCGCGCGCGGGTGTACGTTCGCGCGCTACTGGATGCACAACGGCATGGTGACGATCGATCGCGAGAAGATGTCGAAGTCGCTCGGCAACTTCATGACCGTCCAAGAGGCCTCGGCGCGGGTTGGGGGTGAGGCGCTGCGCCTGTTCGTGATCGGCACGCACTATCGCAGCCCGCTCGACTTTTCCGTCGACCGGCTCGACGACGCAGCCGGGAACATCGCGCGCATCTACGAAACGCTTGCGCGCGCCGACGCGACCTGCGGCGGGGAACAAGTGCCGGCGGCGGTGGAAGCAATGCGCGACTTTCGCACCGCGATGGACGACGATCTCAACACCGCGCGCGCGCTCGGCGTGATCTTCGAGTCATTGCGCGCACTCAACCGCGCGCTCGACGACAATGATGTCGCCGCCGCGGCGCCGCTGCGCGCGGCGGTGCGCGAGATGGGCGGCGTGCTCGGTCTGGCGCAAGCCGATGCACGCCTGTTCCTCGAGCGCGCTCGGCTGGCGCATCTCGACGCGGCTGCCGTCAACCCCGCGGAAGTCGAGCGCTTGATCGCCGAACGCAACGCCGCCCGCAAGACCCGCGACTTCAAGCGCGCCGACGAGATCCGCGCCGAACTCAAAGCCAAAGACATCGTCCTAGAAGACACGCCGACGGGGACGAAATGGACGGTGGCGCGCTAGCGGCGCAGCGCGTCGCCAGCGCGGACTCGATAAGCACTGCGCGATATGCGATAAGCGTCGCCCATGCGCCCGTAGCTCAGGTGGACTAGAGCGGCTGGCTTCGAACCAGTAGGTCGGGTGTTCGAATCACCCCGGGCGCGCT